>JAYUCH010000001.1:0-44970 GCA_043740435.1 Bdellovibrionales bacterium
GGTTTAAATAAAATTTTTGCTGTTCTTAACCCGTCACTATCAACAACTGGGCTTGATGTATGAATTTGTTTTGGTGATGCCGCGGACATCGTAACCACAGTCATTTTATTATCTAATGTTGTTAGCATCACTTCAGGCGCTGTTGCGTAATCAGGTTGATCGATAATAATTTTTCGTTGGCTTGATGTGTATCCACTGCGCTCAAAATTTAAAATTGTTTCTTCACTTGAATTCACGACAAGATTGTATTCACCACTGGCCTGTGAAAAAGTTTGTCCAAGATTTGCCTTATTAAGCACCGTGATTTTTACACCTGATAACGGATTACCCAAAGAATCTTTAACTTTTCCGTGCACAAGCGAAGATCGAACGATCGCACCTTGTGAAACACCAGTCTGTACCGCATTCGGACCTTGATAAATAAATTGCACTTGTTGCGCTAAAGCTTGCGGTGCGTTTTTTACCATTGCTGGCGCTGTGATTGCAGGATCTGGTGGAATCACAGGCGCAGTTACAGTAATTAGCGCTGTCATAGAACTGATTTGCGAAGCGCTATTGATGGCTTTAAATGTTAGCGTGTATTGACCTGGATTTTTATATTCATGCGTCACCATCGGTATGCTTGAATTAATAAAGTTACCATCACCAAAGTTAAGTTGATAATTCATTGCTAAACCAGTTGGTGATATTGTTTGTGATCCGTCTATAAGGGCCAGAAATGGGGCGACGCCTGTTTTGTTTGGTTTTATGGTCAATTTTATAACTGGTGGCAGAGCCACTTGAGTTGGGGATACAGTGATTTTTTTAGAAATCGAATTTCTGCCGCCACGTTCATCTAAAACCGTCAGTGTGACGTAATAAGAACCTGGTTTTTTATAAGAAATTTCAATTATTGGACCATGTTTCGAGTCGTTTAAATCACGATCGCTGCAATTATTATTAGGACGATCAGCAAATTGCCAAAAATATTTTTTAATTTTAAGCCCTATCGGACTGTATGAGGCTGAACCATTAAATCTAAATTTATAAAGCGAAGTATATGTTTTTTGTGTGGCTGTGAAAGCTGCAACAGGTAATTTGTATGTCTTAGGGCGCTGACGTTTGCCTTCATCATCTTTGTCATCATCGTATTTTTCTAATTTTTGATTTTGGTTTTTATCATTTGCTGTTGCGAAACTGACATTTGGTAAATAAACAGAAAATAATAACAGCAACGCATTGAATATTTTTAAATGGATCGTTTTTTTCAAATTATATCCCCTAAATCAAGTAAATTGGTCTAGGTTATTTCGGTTGGATTAGAGAATAGTTAAGCATTTTTTTGAAGATTCACAAATTAAATGTGTTTCTAAATATGAGGCGACAAGAATTGATACGTTCTAACTCATCAGTACATCAACCCAAGGTCTTTTAGCTGCAGGAATGGCTTCCTTGGGCATAAATAAACCCGTTTTCAATCCACCATTGTAAGCCAAGCTTCCGCCATAAATTTCTGTGCTATTAAGAATTGTTTTCAGCAATGAAAAAGCTTTCGCATTATTTCCACGCATGACTTTGATGACTTCTTCAACGGTCACGTGCGGAATGTTATCGTCCCAACAATCGTAATCCGTAATAAAACAACATGGTAAGTAAGGAAGTCCTGCTTCGCGGGCTAAAGCGTATTCCGGAAAATTCGACATACCAATGATGTGAGCCCCCATTTGACGGTAACTGGCTGATTCGGCCTTGGTAGAAAAATAAGGTCCTTCGATGCAGATGTATGTCTGACCGAAATGTGTTTTAAAAGAATTATTTTTTACTAATTCTTTGGTTTTTTCAGCCATCACTTCACAAATTGGTTTTGCCAACGAGACATGACCAATCAAACCTTCACCAAGAAAAGTATGGGCTCGAATCGATTTGGTGCGGTCAATATACTGATACGGAATCACGCAATCACCAGGCACAAATTCTTTTTGCAGTGAACCCACCGCACTGAATGAAACCACGGCCTTAGCACCCATTTTTTTTAAAGCGTAAATATTTGCGCGGTAATTGATTTCACTTGGTAAATGTTCGTGGTGCTCTCCGTGACGAGAAATAAAAAGTAATTCTTTACCGTTCACGCGCACTTTTTTAAAACCGCTGGCCGTTAAACCAAAAGGGGTTTCACGATTTAAAATTTCTACTGTTTCAAAGTCCTCGAATTTTTCAAATCCTGAACCGCCAATTATACCTAACATTGAAATCTCCTATCTTTAAAAATTGCTTAAATATTATTTTTCAATACGCCTGCTTCGATATTTTTTTTATCAAAAACGGCGGTGTCTAAAATCCAATTCGAAACTAACTTGGCCGGAGTCACATCAAACGCTGGATTGTAAACATTAACCCCAGTTGGTGCCCAGCTTACCGCTCCGAAACTGCCTGAAACTCCGGTGACTTCTGATGGATTTCGTTGCTCGATGGGAATCTGCGATCCATCCGTGCAATTCACATCAACTGTTGTGTACGGTGCGGCCACGTAAAACGGAATTTGATGATAAAAACAATTAACGGCAACACTGTAAGTCCCAATTTTATTTGCAAAATCTCCGTTGATGGCAATTCGGTCAGAGCCTACGATGGCTTTCGTGATTTTTTTAAGACTCATTAACTGCGCGGCCATATTATCCGTGATTAAAGTGCAGGGAATATTTAATTTTTTAAGTTCCCAAGCTGTTAGTCTTCCGCCTTGAAGTAATGGTCTTGTTTCATCGATATAGACGTGAATCTTTTTTCCTTGTTCAAAGGCTTTACGAATAACTCCAAGGGCTGTGCCCGAACCGGCCGTTGCCAACCCACCCGTATTACAATGGGTTAATATTTGATCTCCGTCTTCGATCAATGCAGCTCCGTTGGTGGATATTTTTTCACAAAGTAAAACATCTTCATTAAAAATTTCTACAGCTAGATTCACCGTATTTTGAATTGAAAAATTATTTCGAATACTTTTTGTCATGCGGTCCACACAAATCATTAAATTCACCGCTGTGGGTCTGGCATCAAATAAATTTTTTGCATGGGCAAGTAATTCTGCAGGCTCCATTCCGCCTGCAGCTAATTTAGAAATCATCAAGCTGGCTGCAACGCCAATCAGTGGAGCTCCGCGAACGCGAAGGGATTTTATGGCTTCGATCATTTGCTGGGTTGTTTCAATAACAATCCATTTTTCGGTGGCTGGTAAAAGTGTTTGATCTAATAAACGAAGCTCAATTTTTTTATCCGACAGATCAGCTTGCAAAGCCAGGGATCGTAGCTGAATCATAACAAAACATCCCCGATTTTTTTTCGCAGCTCATACAAATATTCAATTTCAGCTTTTGGTAAAGCAACAAGTCCACCCAATTTTTCGGCAGCAGACAAAATTTGCGCCGAGTGTTCAATGCGTTCCATACCGCGGTAGGCCTCTTCTAAATCAACTCCCCAAGTAAGCGCTCCGTGATTTCTTAAAATCAAAGCTTGATGCTTGGGTAAAAACGGCAACAAAACTTGACCCATGCTTTCAGTTCCAGGGCGCGCGTAGGGCACAAATGGAATATCTCCGGTGGCTAAAATAACTTCGGAAAGACAATCACTAGGTAATTTCAGTAACTGCGGCCTTGCCACAGTCCAAGCAATTGCTGTTGGCGGATGGGCATGCACCACAGCCTTTGCGCGCGGACAATTTTTAAAAACTGCTAAATGCATTAATTTTTCACTGGATGGTTTTCCCGAGATTGTTTCACCGTTGATATTGATGACGGCCATTTGCTCTGGATCCATAAAAGCTTTTGCAATACCAGATGGCGTAATTAAAATTTCATCATCGGTAACACGGTAACTGATGTTTCCATCTGCAGCTGCCAACATGTTACGTGCATGTAAACGTTCGCAAATCGTGACGATTTGGCGCGCGACTCTTTGTGCTGTTAGACTTGTCATCCTTTAGTTCTACATCGCATATTCGAAAGATGGCAAGTTTTGACCCTACGACAACGCTGCTTGTGATGGCTTTAAAAGAAGAATCCCAGGGGCTTTTTGAAAACGCGGGCTTTCAACCTTTGTACACAGGCATCGGCCAAGCTAAGGCCACGACCAATTTGATGAAAGCGCTTGAAAAAACGAATCCCACTTCGATCGTTAATCTTGGCACTGCTGGTAGCTTTCATTTGCAACAGGGTGAATGCGTTGAATGCTTAGCATTTGTTCAGCGGCATAATTTATTGGAAATAAATAGTCCAAAAATTTTCGCATCTACGCCGTTGACCGGTTTAAAAAAAGTGGTGTGCGGTACAGCTGATTCCATTCAAAAAAAAACTGATGCAGCCGGTTTCAGTTCAAATCACACTTATGAAATAATGGACATGGAGGCTTATGCAATAGCTGCATTAGCCCAGCAAAAAAAAATTCCGTTCAATTCAATCAAAGTCATTAGTGATAATTCCGATGATTCTTTAGTCTTAGATTGGAAAAAGAACTTACGCAGTTCTGCAGAAAAACTTTTGCAAATTTACAAAAATATTTTAAATCCATGATAAGGCTTACAAGGGCTATTTTTTGCCTTGTCATGGGTACATTGACCCTGTAGAAGTTGCCTCTATGCAATTTAAAGACTTAAATTTAATCGAGCCCATTCAGCTAGCACTTAAAAAATCTGGCTACACAACACCCACCCCCATTCAAAGCCAAGCCATTCCGCACTTGCTATTAGGCAAAGATTTGCTTGGGTGTGCGCAAACCGGCACAGGAAAAACGGCTGCATTTGCAGTTCCGATTTTAAATCGACTGGCTACAACCAAGCATCAGGTCTTGCCAAAAAATGTTCAGGTTTTAGTCCTAACCCCAACACGTGAATTGGCTTTGCAAATTTTCGAAAGCTTTCAAACTTACGGAGAAAATCTGCGTTTAAAAATGGCCGTCGTCTTCGGTGGTGTTGGCCAAGGTCCGCAAGTTAAAGCCCTTAGTTCTGGAGTCGATATTCTGGTTGCAACTCCGGGCCGACTTTTAGATTTAATTTCTCAGAATCATATTAATATCAGAAATTTAAAAGTTTTTGTGTTGGATGAAGCTGACCGCATGTTAGATATGGGTTTTATCCGTGATATTCAAAAAGTTTTGACCATGATTCCAAAACAGCGCCAAACTTTATTTTTCTCGGCAACGATGCCAAACGATATTCAAAAATTAGCCTCCTCGATGTTAATAGATCCTGTGCGTGTTGAAGTAACACCGATTTCTTCAACCGCTGAAAAAATTGATCAGCGGGTTATGTTTGTTGAAAAATCTCAGAAAAAAGATTTACTGCAATTTGTATTGAACGATCCAAAAATGCAGCGAGTGATCGTGTTTACCCGCACCAAACACGGAGCTAACCGCGTTTCTGAATTATTAACAAAAAACCGAGTGCCGTCAGAAGCCATTCACGGAAATAAATCACAAAACGCCCGCCAACGCGCTTTAGATGCTTTTAAAGAAGGAAAAATTCGCGTGCTTATTGCCACGGACATAGCTGCCCGTGGTATAGATGTCGATGGCATCAGTCACGTGATCAACTATGAAGTTCCGAATATTGCAGAAAGTTACGTTCACCGCATCGGGCGAACAGCCCGCGCCGGAGCCGAAGGTTCGGCTATTTCTTTTTGTGATTCTGAAGAGCGCGCATTTATTCGCGATATTGAAAAATTAATCGGGCAAAGCATTCCCGTTGATAAAAATCACCCTTACCATTCCTTACAAGTTGAAAACGCACGAATTATGTCTTCAGGAAAAGCTAAAGCTTTGATCGAAGGTGGCAGCAGGTCTGGCGGTGGTGGTGGACATCATCGTAACCGCTCGCGTAGTGGCCCGCCAAAGCCACGCCATGGCAGCAGCAGCATCGGCGGTGGTCAAACTAAAGATGCTACTGGCCGTCCGCAAGTGGGGCCTGTAGCTAAAAAACCAAAACGCAGTTTTTTTGGTTTTGGTAAGTAATTTAGTAAGCAATTAAAACTACTCGACTAATTTACCTAAAGCTTCATCGTCTTGTTTTTCTGGTGATAAAGCTTGATTTCTTAAATAAGAAACTGATCTTCTAATTCGATCTTTCAAAAAAGATTCGCTAACTCTTTGATCTAACGATGTCAGCGATGAAATCGCTAAATCCTTTTGCGGAAAAGCCGCAATACCTTCGACGGCTTGCGCCCGTAGCACAGATTCAAATTCACGGCTGCGGCTCCAGTTCACTGTATCGTCATGGTCTTTAATAAAATTTTCTAATTTTTTAAGGGCTTGAACTGTACGGTTTCTTGCTAAAATTTCTACAGCCATGGCCCTTTGATCACCAGAACTTTTTTTATCACCCATCACTTGGGACAACTGGTTCATTTCCTGTGCTGACAAACTTGCAGCTAATGTCTGAATTTTTTCGTCAGCAACACTTGGATTTTGTTGCAGCTGTGAAATCTCATCGGAAACTTCGGTAAACTTTTTTGTGAATGATTTATTTTGTGAATTATCAGATGAACTAACTAAGTCAGTTCCGCCGGCTGTCACATTCTTCGCGGATTTGGTTTGTAAACTAGAAACTGATAACTTGGACGTATTCAAACGGCTTGTACGCTGGGTCAGATCGTATTCAATAAAAAATACAACTGCAACTAATACCAATGAAAAAAACCAGTACGATTTTTTCATCACTTATTCCTTCACGACGTCAAAAGCATCGTAAATAGGAACAGTAACTAAACCAGAATAGACATTCGTGGTTTCAAGCCAAGGCTGCAAAGTATTACCGGCTTGAACATAAATTTTTCCATCTTGTCTTAGAATTAAATTTTGATTTTTAAAGGTAACAACTTCTTTGTTGATCGGATCCCAAGTTAAGTTCTGATTCACCAAAGTTTGAGTTTCCGGAACGTAGTTGAAAATTTGACCCTCGGTTCCTACTAAGTAAAGGCCTGATTTTGTTTGCCCTGGAATCGCTGTCATCGTTTTTGATACTGTAAATGGAACTTGTTGTCCTACATCCCAATCACCTTTAGGAAAGTTAAAAGCGGCGAATTGGTTATCTTGGTTAATTTTAACCACGTAGCGCTTCACGCCCGATTCAAATTCCTCGAAGTCTTTGATATCTTTAGCTTCGCGGATTAATTTGTAATAAGAGTAAGTATCTTCAACAAGATCCGAAAACCCCGTATTTTTATACATTTCTAAAGCCATGGCATGTAAGCCGTCAAAAATGACAGCCCCAAAACTTGTACGCTTCAATCGACCCGAAACGTTGGGTGCTTCCCGTGAATACCACTGTCCGTTGTCGAACAATTGCGCCGTATTAGCTGACTGATTTAAAACAAGCACCGCTTCGTGCAGCTGCAAGACCGGAGTATTAAAAACAAAGTTACTGCGCGCAATGGCCATCAAACGCGCCATTTTTTTATAAACCGGATGAAAATTAAGTCCCTGCACACTTACTCGGGCGTAATATTCCATTTCAACCGCGTGGGATCCACCGTAATTGTAATTTCGGTCACACGCTGCCAAGTTAGCCCCTTGGTACGGACCCTGACTGCAAGGAATGTGAAAATACCCTGCTGTGTGACGGGCTTCGTGAATAAATGTTCCCACGCGCCCTAAAGTTGAAAGCCTGGCCCACCCGTCTTGCATGGTGAAATATCCACCGCGGTTGTAAGCGGTTGCCCAGGGGGTGTCATTACCACGCTCTACACCCCGAGTTGAAGATTTAAGCCAGCTATAATACTGCGAGCTATCTACAAAATTTTTAATTAATTTATTTTCGCCCGTAGCAAACTGACCGTTTTCTACAATTTTAATATCGTTGAAAAGTTTTTTTGTATCGATTTCTGAATGACAAAGTTCAACCCCACCGAAAGATGCGGTATTAATATTAAAATCTTTGATGTACTTATTGGCTTCTGCATCCGTCAGGCATTCAAAACCAATATCTTTGTACGGAATTTCTTTCGGTAAATCTGCAATTGCAAAAACCGATGTAAAAAATAAAATGAACGCTATTGTTTTAGTTGCGACTTGAGACATGGATTCCTCCGATGGAAAAGGCCTGAAACAAGGCTACTTTCGAAGAAAAACAGACTCAAGATAAATTAAATTGTTTTACTAATTTTTTTTAATTGATCATAAATTGCGTTGTAGTTCGCAATCACTCTATCATAATAGGGATGACTTGCGCGGCTACTGGCCGGCAGACGCTGCAAACTCGTAACTCCTAAGTTATAAGCATTGATGTAATGCGCACTTTTAAAGCGTAATTTTGTTTTAAGATAATCGAAGTACACAGCGCCAACTAGCACATTATAAGCCGGATCTTTTAAGGCTGCAGCCCCTTTCCATTTGATTTTCTTTTTAAGACAAATCCATTCCGCGGTATCAGGCTTTATTTGCATCAAGCCTATTTCGCCGGCTAAGCCCACCGCGCTGGGGTTAAACTGACTTTCTGTTTTTACCACAGCCAGTAGAAAAACCGGATCATATAAGTAATCACGGCTTACTTTCAGCAGACTATCACTGAGCTGTTCAGAATCGATACCTGCATTTTCCTGAGCTATGTAGATTTCAAGATATTTATTAAATTTCGAATCTTGTTCAAGTTCTTTGGCGACGGATTTTGAGTACTGCGTTTTTAATAATTGATGCGCCTGAATACTCCGAGCTGTTTTATTTATTTCAAAATTATTCTTCGTTAAACTTTGGCAACTTTGATTGGTAAAAAAAAGAACGAAAAGTGGTAAAAAGAAAACTATTTTTTTTATGAATTTTCCCATTTTGCCTCACCCCTGATGCAACCGTTTTAATTGAACGCTTCACGAGATAATGGCTTCAAGGAATAAGCCACTAAAATGATTTAAAATGTGACAGAAAATAAACACCTAAGTTGTCGAAATAATTCAGTTCCTAAGTTGAAACAACTAGGATGTAAGCCTTATCGACGACGTTAAAAAAGTGTTCATTTTATTTTAGTCAGTGAATTAAACTTCGGCAGTTTAAATGAGTTTTATTTGAACTCAAATCCAATAACAGTGACGGTCTCTTCACCCTGCGGCTTTTTAATAACCACTTCGTCATTATTTCTTTTACCTAATAGCGCTTTTGCTACAGGAGAATTCCACGATATCTTTCCCATTTTGATATCAATTTCGTCAGCACCAACGATTTGATAAACGATTTCATTTCCGTCTTCATTTTCTAAAGTCACTGTGGCCCCGAAAATAATACGGTCCGATTTTAAAGTTTTGGGGTCAATCACTTCAGCTGCTTCCATTTTTTTTTGCAAAAAATGAAGCCGTTTATCGATTTCACGTAAACGCCTTTTACCATAAATATAATCTGCATTTTCTGAGCGATCTCCGTTGCTGGCGGCCCATGCCACCGTGGCTACGACTTGGGGACGTTCTGCATTTAACAGCGTGGTGTATTCAGATCTTAGTTTATCAAAACCCTGCGGCGTAATATAATTTTTTTCTTCCATGGCTAAACTTTCACGCTCAGGCCATCTTTCAAGGCTGATCGCATGGCAGTCATTGCAGGAATCACACTGATTAAGAGCGCTAAAAATAAAGTCATCAAAATATAAATAATTTCAACATAAGAAAAAATTGGATCTTGCAAATAAAGACCGTACCTAACTTGTAACCACGGGCCTAAAATCGATTCTAAAATAAGTTTCAATCCGCAGGCTAAAACGATTGCTAAAAAAGTAATGATAAAAGTTTCTAAAATAATAAATCGCAAAATATGGTTTAGTGAAGCACCTAAAACCCGCAAAATGGCCATTTCACGACGTCGTTGGTTTAATGACGTCATCAGCGCAATTAGCATCGACATCAAACCCACCAAAAGGACTAAGAATGAAATGGCTTTCAAAATTTTTTCGATGCTCGATAACGTTTGCCACAGTTCAGATAAAACCACTCCGGGAATAACCGCAATCAACGGTTCGGGTTCATATTCATTCAGACTGCGTTGTAATTTTAAAGTCTCGATACGGTTTTTAGTTCTTAGAAACAATGAAGTGATCGTTTTAGGTTTTACCATGTCAGCAGTAATTTTTTCTTTAGCTATTTGATTGTCTTTCGACGGAGCACTTCCACTTTGCCAGTCTAGATGAATGGCTTCCATGGCCTCTAACGAAATATACAAAGCCCGATCAATCTGAGTTCCCGTAGGTTTTAAAACACCCACGACTTTAAACTGCTTATCTTCATGTTTTTGAATGCCATCACCCGATGTTGAACCATGGGCCACCGTCACCATCGAGCCCAGTTTATAATTTAAAGTGTCGGCCACATCGGACCCAATGACCACATCAAAATAATCGTTAAACTGAGCACCTTGACTGAAAGAAATATTTTCCGCAGATCGGTATCGGTAGAATTTAAAAAAATCTGTATTGGTGGCAACGACTCTAAATCCACGATGCCCATCACCTAGACTGTAAGGAATTGTCCAATCCACTTCGGGTCTGGATCTAATCTGATTGTAGGTTTCAATGGATATATTATTCGTAGCTTGTCCTAAATTAAATACTGAATACAAGACAACTTGCAGTGATCCCGAACGTGCACCAATAATTAAATCCACACCCGACACACTTTGCGTGAATCCACTTTCAGCGGCTCTGCGAATACGTTCGACCGACATCAGTAAAACCAAACTGACAACCATTGAACAGATCGTCATAACTGTTGCAAGTCTTCGATTTTTTAATGATTTCCAGGTTAAGGTGAACCAATTCATAGAATGCTTTCGATATGACTGCGAACAGAATTGATGGATTCAAGGGCTACCGAGCGGTGAAATAATTTTTCGATG
Organism: Bdellovibrionales bacterium; assembly: GCA_043740435.1. Lineage (GTDB taxonomy): Bacteria > Bdellovibrionota > Bdellovibrionia > Bdellovibrionales > Bdellovibrionaceae > Pseudobdellovibrio. Next base: position 10,828 of record JAYUCH010000001.1, read on the forward strand.
GTGCGGTCATGGCTAACAAAAACCACAGTTGTTTTGTCTGCCAAACAAATTTGAAATAATAATTGTAAGAATTTTTCCCGGTGATTGTAATCTAAAGCCGATGTTGGTTCATCCGCTAAAATAAGCTTTGGTTTTTTCATCAAAGCGCGCGCCACAGCGACTCGTTGCTGCTGACCCACGGACAAATCAGTTACCCGGCGGTTCACGTACGCACCCAGTTCAAGGCTAGAAATCAATTGATCAAAACGCTGCTGATCTATTTTTTTGTTTAGAAACATCAGCGGCAGCTGAATATTTTCAGTGACAGATAAATAAGGAATTAAATTAAAACTTTGAAAAATATAACCAATATTTTCAGCTCGGAATTGATCGAGCTGGGTGTTTGATTTCAAGTGTAAAGCTTCGCCGAAGCTGTGCAACTCTCCGTTTTGGGTTTTTAAAACTCCAGCAAGAAGTTCAAGTAAAGTTGATTTACCAGAACCACTGGCGCCATATAAAAAAACAAATTCTTGGGGTAGTACACGAAAATCAGATATGTTTAAAACTTCAGTTTCGCCATAAGAAAATTTTAGGTTTTGTAAACTGATAGCAGCCGTTTCGGTCATTTAACGATCTCGATTGTCGTACCCGTTTTTTTAGCCTCGATAGATTTTTGCACATCGCCAACTAAAAGCTGCACATCGACATCTTTTAGGTTAGGAAAAAACTTTTGAATATTAAAAACAATTTTTGATCCGACTGGATCTAAGGCGCACTGAATATCAAAATTAACTTCAACCGAGGAATGGTTTTTTTCTTGGTGGATTTCAGTTTTCTGATTTTGAAACTGGCAGTGAAGTTTATTTTCAAAGGTCACCATCTCTGCGATTGATTCTTTGATGGTATCAAGTGCTTTCGTTTGCCGGTTTATATCCGCTTTTGATTTGGCTACGTATTCAAATCCGTAAATACTTTCACTGGGTGATTCGAAAATTAATTTTCCTTTTAACTGGTCAAAAGCAATCGATAATTTTCCGGATCCATGCTCATGGGCCTTATGTTGGTGTGGGCCAGCGAAAGATAAAAGACTAAACGTCAATAAAAGAGAAAACATAAACACCTCTGTTGTTATTGATAGGGTTCAACGTCGTCACCACTGATTTCATACGAAACTTCACCGTACTGAGATCTTTTGGTGGCAATTTTTAATTCTCCATAGACCCAAACCGGTGCGCCAACGATGGCTTCAATACCTTTTTTCATTTTCACATAAACCATTTGGTTCGGCGGAGGTGGTGGCACATGAATGCAAGCTTGCGGACTAGGAACTAATAAAAATTCAGTGACTTTATGATTGTTGTCTTCAAGCGGTACAATAAAGCCCGGAATTTTTACTAACTGGCCATTAATTTTTTCTAACTCTGAAGTGGCTTTATTGGATATGTAATCCAACTGGCCTAAAAGTCGCCAGTCGACTTCAATGCCGCTTCCGTGCCCCCCTTTTGAAAAAAAATAAACTCCGCCGCCAATGGCAGCAGAAAAAATGAGAAGAGCGGCAAAAATCCATTTCATATTCATAGGGCCTAGGATATGCTGATATTTATCTATGAGTAAATATCAAAGCGTCCGCGGCACACGCGATTTATTACCTAAATTAAAAAAAACATTTCGAACAATCGATCAGATTGCTTATAAGGCAGCACAAAATTATGGCTTTCAAGAAATTGAAACTCCGTTATTTGAATTTACTGATGTATTTCACCGCTCGTTAGGCGAAACCTCGGACGCGGTCAGCAAAGAAACCTATACGTTTACCGACCGCGGTGGTGATTCAATTACGCTAAGGCCGGAGGGCACGGCTGGAGTGGTGCGTTCGTTTATTAGCGAAGGGTTGGCTCAGCTTGTTCCATTAAAACTTTATTATTACGGCCCGATGTTTCGTTACGAAAGACCGCAGAAAGGTCGTTACCGTCAATTTTATCAGTTCGGAATTGAAGTGTTGGGTTTAGAAACTCCACTGGCTGACGTTGAATGTTTAGATTTAGCTTGGAATATTTTAAAAAAATTAAATCTTTCTAGCCGCTGCATCTTAGAAATAAATACTTTAGGAGATTCAGAGTCCCGTGCGGAATATCGACAAGCCTTAGTTGATTTTTTAACTCCATTGAGGTTTCAGTTATCAACGGATTCGCAGATTCGTTTAGAAAAAAACCCGATGCGTATTTTAGATTCCAAAGATGAGGGTGATAAAAAATTAATCGCTAATGCGCCCCTAATGGAAAACTTTTTAAATGAAAAATCAAAAGTTTTTTTTGCTAAAGTCATAGAAGGACTTACGCTTCTTAATATTCCTTATAAATTAAATCCCAAGTTAGTGCGTGGTCTAGATTATTACTGTCACACTGTGTTTGAATTTACCACGACTGAACTTGGTGCGCAGGGCGCTGTTTTATCGGGTGGAAGATACGATGGTTTGGTTGAAATGCTGGGTGGACCCAAAACCGCAGGTGTTGGCTGGGCTGCAGGAGTGGATCGTTTAGCTGATTTGTGCGAATCCACGCTGAACACTGAAGTTCAAGATACGGTTTATTGTTTTGCGGCCATTGGCCCAAAAGCTGAACTTGAAGCCGTCCACATTACCAGTTGTTTCGCTGCAAAAAATAAAAAATGTTTAAGTTTTCAAACTGGAAATTTAAAAAAGAAATTAGAAAAAATAAGTAAATTAGCCAGCACAACTGAATCGTTATTTGCCATTTTACTTTTTGATCAGGAAAACGGATTTGTCGAATATAAAATTAAGAATTTTAAGACAGGCGAAGAAAAAGTTTTAACAAAAGCAGAAATTCTTAACCTGTAGTTTTAATCTAAATATTTATCTTCGGCTAACTTTCACACTGTCTTCCCGCTTCCAACCATGGATCATCTGTGATTGGGTGCGAGTCCAATAAAACAAGGCTACGATTCCCACAATTAACATCACAATGCTAAGCCACTGCCCGCGGGTTAAACCAAAAAGTTGATATCCGATATGGGCGTCAGGCATCCGAAATTGTTCGTTCAAGATGCGCATGACCGCGTAAATAATTATAAACCAACCTGCAATAAAACCCGGTCGGTGTGATTTTCTCATGAGGAAAAATAAAATTATAAAAGTAAATAAACCTTCGCTAGCTGCTGCATACAACTGGGATGGATGTCTTGGATCTAGAACTGAACCGATAGCTTCTTTTACGGCAATGTTGCCGTTTTGAATTTCATGAATAACTCGGTACAAAGCATTCTCGACCTGATCGCGCACAGATTTATCTGTATTGAATCGACCTAAAAGTTCATTCCATTTAGAAGGTTCAATTCCAATTTTTTCGACGACCGGTGTAAGTGTACTTAACCGATCAAATTCTTTATAAGGCCAATTTAAAATATCGTTTGGAAATTTCACCGCTAATGGAAAGCTGGCATCAGCCGGCCGGCCGACTAATTCACCGTTAATAAAATTGGCAATTCGACCAAATAAAGATCCTAGCGGGCCCGTCACCGCAGCTAAATCTAAAAGATAAACGTAATTTAGTCCCTGCTTCTTTGCATACATGACCGAGGCAATGATGATTCCAATGATGCCACCATGACTGGCCATTCCACCTTCGTTGACGGCTAAGACCCCCCAAAATGGAATCGTCGGTCTAAAACTTAAAAACAAACTGGGATCATAAAATAAACAGTATCCCAATCGGCCACCAACCAATGTTCCGATCGCTGCGTACGTGATAAAATCGCCGACCATCAAATAATTTAAACCGGCCCGCTGACGCTCTGCAAGCCACGAGATTATTTTATATGCACAGATAAATCCTAACATGTAAGAAAATCCATACCAGCGAATACCAAAGTTATCACCCCACACAGCAAAGTCTGGAAACTTAAAAATAAACGGGCTTAGATCATGAACCATGGTGATCTCCTTGATATGATCTAAATATCTTGGCTTGGACAGGATGATCGGTCAATGCTACAACTTCCATTATGAATAAAAAAGTTTCTGACATATTTGATTCCCATCAGTGGTCTGAAGTAAATGGTTTTGATTTTACAGATATCACTTACCACCGCGCAAAAAACCAAGGGACCGTCCGCATTGCCTTCAACCGACCTGAAGTGCGCAATGCATTTCGCCCAAAAACTGTCGATGAGCTATCAATTGCTTTGGAACATGCGCGCATTTCTGCTGACGTCGGAGTTATTTTATTAACAGGTAACGGCCCATCAGCAAAAGATGGGGGTTGGTCATTTTGTTCGGGCGGAGATCAACGCATTCGCGGAAAAGATGGTTATAAATACGAAGGTCTTGATAACAACGGTACGGGCCTTAGTGATCAAAATAAAGTTGATCTGGCAAAGCTTGGGCGCTTACACATTTTGGAAGTCCAAAGACAAATTCGTTTTATGCCTAAAATTGTTGTGGCTGTTGTTCCAGGCTGGGCTGTCGGCGGAGGCCATTCCTTGCACGTGATTTGTGATTTAACTTTAGCTTCCAAAGAACATGCTATTTTTAAACAGACAGATGCCGACGTGGCCAGCTTTGATTCGGGTTATGGATCAGCTTATTTAGCCCGCCAAGTCGGACAAAAAAAAGCCCGTGAAATTTTTTTTCTGGGCCGTAATTACAACGCCGAAACAGCTTACCAAATGGGTATGGTCAACGAAGTCGTTCCACACAAAGATTTAGAAAAAGTAGCCTTAGACTGGGCCAAAGAAATGAATGAAAAATCACCGACAGCTATGCGCATGCTGAAATATGGATTCAACGCTGTCGATGATGGATTAGTGGGCCAACAACTTTTTGCTGGTGAAGCTACGCGGTTAGCTTATGGCACCGAAGAGGCCACTGAAGGTCGCAATGCTTTTGTAGAAAAGCGACCTAAAAATTTCAAAAAATTTCCATGGCAATACTAGTCGCACACTTAAGCTTTTTAGCCACAGTCATTCTTATATTGAGACTATTTTCTGTCCTAGGATTCAGTGATTTTTTAATTGTGCTAAACTGATATCATGAGAAAGTTAATCCCTTTAATATTTTTTAGTCTCTTTTCTTTTACTGTTTTAGCTCAAGACTACAACAAAGGCTACAACATGCAAAAACGTTCTGAGCAACGGGCCCTCCAGCGCTTCACTTTGAAAGAATGGATGGACAGTAAAGATCGCAGGGCATTAATGGACCTATGGCTTTCTATCAATACACCGTCACCTTATGAGTTTGCTTTATCTGGATCCTATTTTCAGTACTCGTTGGATTCTGGCGGAATTAAAAATGCAAAAAAATCTATCGAAGGAACTTTCGATGCTTATGCAACGCTGGTCGGAATCACGGCGCAGTATCAAAACAACGTCGAGGAAAAATTTAATGATGTCACTGGGATATTTAATTTTCGGCTCTTTGGCAATACCCTTCAAGGCACTCACATTACTTTTCATTATGGACTTCGAACTCGCACCGAAAATAATAATCAATACCGCCTAAATCAAAGCTTCCCAGCGGTCACGTTGCAACTTTATATGACTAAATATTTCGGCGTGCAGTCGCACTATCGTCTTTACCTGCCAACATCTGAATCTTTTTTTGGTGATACCACGGCCGATGAGTTAAATGCCGGAGCTTTTATTGAATACGGTCCAATTCGTTTTTTCGGCGACTACTTTGAAGAGCGCCAAACTTCGACACTAATGAATGTGAATTCTTATATTAAAAGAACAGGTACGAAGGTTGGTTTAAAAATTTATTTTTAATTTTTACGGCGAAGCTTATATCTTACGGCGAAGCCGTGCCCCAAAGAATCCATCAAAACCATGCGTGTGTGGCCAAATGCGAATTTCTTTTTCCAAATTCCATTTCTGACCTTCTTCCGTGGATAAAAACCACTTCACTTGATCTTCGTTTTCTCGGTGTAAAATACTGCAGGTTGCGTAAACCATGACTGCGTTGGCTTTTGCTAACTTCGAGTAATCAAAAATGATTTCGCGTTGTAGTTTTTGAAGGCGCTCGATTTCGGTTAAAGTTAATTTCCATTTTGTATCTGGATTTCGCCTTAAAACTCCAAGTCCTGAACAGGGCACATCTAACAAAATCCGATCAAAAGAATTCTCTAATCGTTTGATTGTTTTAGATCCTTCAATCAATTTAGTTTCAATAATATCAACGCCACCTCGGGCGGCCCGAGTTTTTAATTCTTTTAATTTCCATTCGTGAATATCCATGGAAATAATTTTACCTTTATTTTTCATTAGCGCCGCTAAGTGCAAAGATTTACCGCCTGCACCCGCACAAGTGTCAACCACTCGCTGGCCAGGTTCGACTTGTAAAAGAACAGCTACTTGCTGGGAAGCTGCATCTTGCATTTCGAAATAACCTTTACGAAAAGCTTGAGTTATGAAAACATTTTTTCTTTTTTTCAATTTTAAAGCGACGGGAAAATCAAAATCTTTCGAACTTATACTTTCGGCATCAACTTGTTCAGCCGCTAACTCTTTGATAACAGTCTCGGGGATAGCTTTTAAAGTATTAACGCGTAAAAAAACTTCGGCTGGTTTATTCAGTGCATTCATTAGCTTTGACCACTGATCACCGAATTCTTGAAGTCCCAGCTGATGTAACCAATCCGGAAAAGAGTTCGCAATCTCTTGGGGCTTATCAGCTGAATTTCTTTTTTTAAATTCCTGAATATTAATGTGATCGAATTCTTCCCAATCCGGAAGTTCGCCACGGGTTTGTATAAAATAAGCTGCGATTAAATCCATTGATCGATCGGAATCGGCAATAAATTCTAGGCGCCTTTTGTGCCGAACAATTTCGTAAATAGATTCTGCTATGAATTTACGATCTTTTGAACCCCATTTTTTATTCTTTTTAAATAGTTTTTCGATGACCTTGTCCGCGTATTTTCCATCCAAAAATATTTCATCTAAGGCTAAAGAAATAGATTCAACTAAATGAAAATGTAAGATGTCATTCATTAAAAAGTAAATACTCCGCCCGCTGAAATATACGAGCCATTTAATTGACCATCACTGGTTAACTGCAAATGGTTTTTCAAACCACCTTCAATATAAAAACCAGTATTTTCAAATACATTGAATAATCTTAGACCTAAATAAAGTTGATAATCCAAAGTCAAAGAAGATTCATTTTCCAATTGATTTAAAAAAACACCTGGCCCCATTGCGGCACCAAAATAAAGTGGAAACTGTGAACCCGCATCCGGTAAAGTTAAACCGTACATAAAACTTAATTTGGAAGCCCGCTGAGAAACGGCTTCAAATTCATTGTAGCTGACGCGAATTCCTTCATCGATCACTTTGGAATATAGTCCGATACGATACATCATATCGAGACCCCATTTTCCAACTTTTTCTTCTTTTCCGGCTTGCCCCCATTTGTAGGCATCGGAACTGACGTAATTACTTAAACCAAAAGTTAAAAAATGATCATCGGCAGATAAGGGTTCAACAGTGGATGCTATTTTTTGCTGAGCGGCTTCAGATCCATTTTGTGCCACCGATCTTTGAAAGTAGCGTGCAGCGGCACTCTTGCCCACTTTCGGAGCATTTGCAAAACTGATCTGAGAAAATAAAATTAGAATTGTTAAGGCAAAACAAGTCGAGTATTTCATTAAGGCTCCTGTCTCTGATTTATGCTACGCGCAAGTTTCAGTTTTGGCAATCAAGCATGATTGACCCTGAACTAGCCCTCTTTTAGGCTATGCCTATGCGGTGCCCTTTCTGCGGACATTCTGAAGATAAAGTCCTTGATACACGAGTCCAAAAAGACACGGGCATACGAAGACGTCGCGAATGCCTATCTTGTAAATCACGTTATTCAACGATTGAAACTGTGATGCTTAGCTACCCTTTCATTATAAAAAAAGATGGCCGCCGAGAACCCTACAACAAAGAAAAACTATTGCGCGGAGTTCAGGCTTCGTGTCAAAAAAGACCAGTAAGTCTTTCCCAGCTTGAATCCGCTGTGGAACGAATTTCATCTTGGCTTATTACCCGAGGCGAATCTGAAGTTTCTTCGAAGATTATTGGTCGTAGGGTTATGGCCGAATTGAAAACTTTAGATGATGTGGCTTATGTACGCTTTGCCAGCGTTTATAGAACTTTCAAAGACGTTCAAGAATTTGTTGAAAAACTTGAAGGTGACGAACTGATTGATGTAATAGATTCAACAAGTCCACAGTTAAGCTTAACACCTCTGATCCAGAATAATTCTAGGAAAGTTGAAAACGAAGATGAGAAGACAATCCCGCGAGATCGCCCTGCAGATATTATTTCAAACTGAATTTGCTCCTCAGATTTCATTCGATGATTTAATTTCGATTCATGGCTCGAAAGTAGAAATTGTCGTTCTTAATTATGCGGATCAGATTGTAAAGGGCGTGATTGCCAATAAAGAATCTTTAGATCAGAAAATTCAAGCCGCCAGTCGACACTGGAAAATTGATCGCATGGGTGGAATTGATCGAAATCTTATTCGTTTAGCCCTATTTGAAATTTTTCACGCAGCTGAAATGATTGAGCCTAAAATTGCCATCAATGAAGCCATCGAAGTTGCTAAAATTTTTGGAGCGCAGGAATCACCCGCGTTCGTTAACGGAATATTAGATCAGGTTATTCGGAATGAACGCAGCTAAACAGTCGGCAGAAACGGCGTTTGATTCCGGAGCTGAACTTTGGATTCTGCCTAACAGTCAAAACTCATGGTGGCAAAAAATAGATTACCACAGTGGCTTTTTACTATCGGCCTGTTTACTGTTTCAAAAAAAAGAATCTTCGACCCATTTGGCAAATATTTTAAAAGAAACTGAAATAACTCGCAGCAATTTTTCAACGAATAAAAAAAGCCTGTTGCTAGGCACCGAGAATCATTTTTTTAATAAATGGATTTTAATAACTCCGACGAATACGGAAGTGGCTTTCCAAGAAATTGCGGAAGTTTGTGATTCTTTAAAAATTCATTCATTACGTTTTTTTGGCACCCCAGAGCCCCTAATTCATAAAATTTCAGCTCGTCTTACGGCCAGTTTGAACCGAATATCGTTCGTTGAGTAAATCGATTCACGTATTATGAAACGATGATAAAAAAATGGACTGATACGTTCGAAAAAATATTTGATACCAACACTCAAGATTTAACTTTATTAGAAAATCAACAAAGCTTTAAACTGAATTTGGAAAACCATTACTTAGAAAATTTAAGCTATATTCATAGCGTGTCCCAGCCGGTCGATATAACAAATGTCTTTTCGCAATTGTCTTCATTTTTTGAATTAGGATTTCTGTTCGAGCGGCAAAAAAATAATTTTGCGGCCATTCAAGGATTTGCTTTTGGTCAGTCTTTAAGTTTAATTGATAAGAAAATATTTATGAATTTTCCTGAAATGAAACTTTATACTATTTTTAAAACGGGTGCTTTAAGCATTTTGAAAAAAATGAATTACAGCTTCATAAACAAAAATAAAAAAATGAATGCCTTTGTTATTCCAGTCAGTCATCAGTATTCAATTTTGGTTTTCACAGAATTGGCTGAACCTTGGCTTAAACTGCGTCTTGAAAGTTTACAAAAAACTCTTATGAAAATTTCCTTTGAATGAGTTCCAAAAAATGAGTTCCGAGCACGGGACCTATTCTATTTTTATTCTTTCAGACAGTACGGGTGAAACAGCTGTCACCATGATTCGCGCAGCTTTGGTGCAGTATTCTGAAAAAGACATCAACATCATTCGCTGCAAAAATATTCGTACCGAAGATCAAGTCCGTAACGTGATTGAAGACTGTTTTAACAAACGCGGCATGGTGGCCTATACATTTGCAAGCCCTTTACTGCGAAAAAGAACAGCTGAAATTTGTATTGAAAAATCAATCCCTGCCATCGATTTTTTGGGACCGCTTATCAATACCTTGGATCATTTTTTTGGAGTTCCCTCGGCAAGCCAGGTCGGGGCTTTACGACAGACCGATGATATGTATTTTAAACGCATCGAAGCCATTGAATTTACTGTTAGGCATGATGACGGAAAAACTTTCGAAGAACTTGATAAAGCTGATATTGTTTTAGTTGGCATTAGCCGCACCAGCAAAACGCCCTTATCTATTTTTTTAAGTCATAAAGGTTGGAAAGTCGCAAATATTCCCCTGGTGGTCGAATCACCGTTACCAGAGCAACTGTTTAAAATTGATCAACGAAAAATTGTGGGTCTTATTATCGACATCGATTCCTTACAAAGAATTCGCAAGAATCGACTGGAAAAATTTGGACAAGATACCGGCGGAGAATATGCATCTGTTCAGCAGATTCTAAAAGAAATAGAATATGCTGAAAATTTATTTAAACAGAACCGCCGCTGGCCCGTATTTAACGTCACAGAACGCGCCCTGGAAGAAACGGCCAGCGAAATCGTGCGCATCATTGCGTCCCGAATGGGCTGGCCCGAGAGCGTCCTGTTTTAGCTGAACTATTTGGTTACTGATTGTTCCGGAGTAATTATAATATCAACGCGTCGGTTTTGCGCACGACCTTCTTTGGATTTATTCGTTGCGATGGGTTTTTCAAAACCGTAACCAGTTGATTGAATATCCATTTTTTCAAATCCATTTGTTTTAAAATAGGTGGCAACAGCAGCGGCTCTGGCTTGTGAAATAGATTTATTCACTTCAGCGGCTCCGGTAGAATCTGTATGACCTTCAATTTTAATTTCAGAAGCTTTCAACTGCTTAGCAACTTCTGAGACTTTTGCCAACAGTGGCAATGATGAATCAGTCAGTTCAGATTTGCCGCTGGCAAAGCTAACTTTTTTAAGGCGAATTAATAAATTGTTACCTTGCTGATAGGCTTCGGCTTCGTCACTGGTAAATTGCTTACGTGCAGATTCCATGGCCTGCTGAATTTCGATGCGGGCCTGGGCTGAATTTAAATCGCTTTCTTTCGAATCTAAAGCTGTGGTTAATTGCTTATTTTTTGCTTGTAAAGCCGATTCCGCTTCGACACTTTCATTGGCCGCTTTTGCAGATGATGAAAGATTTGTTTTTAAATTTTTAATCTGACGATTTTGCATCACTATTTTCAAAGCCGCATTTTCCGGTAAAGTTTTTCCGTTCTGTTTGATTGTCGACATCACATCATTAAGCACACTTGTATCCTCTTTAGCTTGACGAACTGAAGTCTCGAATCCCGTCGGATTTCTTACGTTTGTTGCAATCACGGCTTCTGCATTTTTCAATGAAAGCTCTGCTTTTTTAAAAGTTAATGGGGCTTTGTCGTAGGCTCCGTCTTTTTTAGCCCCATTCAAAATGGCTTGTGAAACAGACAACTGTGATAAGACAGTAGCTTCTTTTTCTAATTCAATATATTTATTTTGTAATTTAATTAACGAGTCAGCACTTGCCGATTCAAGACTGTTGGCTTTACGACTAACATCATCGTCTGCATCCTTAAGCTGACTTCGTAGTTCTGGACGCGTACCAGCGCCCGCCGTTAAAGCGGCTTGCCTGGCCTGAAACAATGTTGGTGCTTTTGCTTCTTGGTTTTCAGAATCGGCATAAGCTTTTTCCAAATAACCGCGCCCTGTACGAACATCATCTAAAATTTCATCTTGTTTTTGTTTGCTTTCAAAATCCGACTGAGCCTCATCGTACCATTTAACAGCTTGGTTAAAATCTTTTTGAGCCAAGACATCTACATTTTTTAAGACGGCCGAATTAAGGTCTGCATTTAATTTGGTAATCTCTGTTTGAGGATTCGCCGTATTTGGTATGTCTGCTTTTTTCACATTAGAAGAACATCCAACAGCAGTAAAAATCACAATAAAACTGTTTAAAAGTAAAGTTAATAGTAAAGTTTTTGAAGCGCTTTTTTTCATAATCAATTTTCTCTCTTTAAAAATATTTAATGATCCCTTCAAACCAATTCTGAACGAATCTTTTCTACAAGTAAGCCGCTGCCAGTTAACAAAAGCAAGTTAGTGGATGAATGTTAATTTTTTACAACGATCGAACTTAACTTTTTTCTTGATCGCCGGTTATTGCTTGAAAAAGAATCTGTGCTGCTTCGGCAGTTGGTCCAGCTGATTTAAAATAATACATAAAATCCATTTTATAATCAAAATCAAGCACACGAATGTGGTTTAAACGACCGCCACGCACTTGCTTCCGTATAGAATGTGAAGGCAGAAAACCAATTCCTAGACCGGCCTCGATGACCCGCTTTAAGGTTCCTACGTTCGAGGATTCAAAAACGGATTGCATGGCGCCGACTTTATTTTTTAAAAGTAGATCAAATTCTGGAAATTCATTTGAAAAATGCACATAGGGAATCTTTTTTATTTCTTCTAATTTAAGCGATGATGGGTAAAATTCGTCTTTACCAGAACCTACCAACCACATTTCTTCCTGAAACAAAATTTGTGATTTTGAATCTGGCAAAGTGACTTTGAAATGTTTCTCGATTTCTGGCAGAACCAAAATATCTAATTCACCTTTTTTATAATTTTGAATCAATGTTTCACCCGTTGAATAATCTACCTTAATTTTAAAATCAGGATTGTATTTCAAAAGCCGACTGACTACGGGACTCATCAAGTGCAAACCAATGGAATTTAAAGTGCCAATCCGAAGTTCTCCACGAAGCTGAGCTCCGACAGACTTGATTGAAATTTCAGTTTGCTGAACAAGGCTTAGAATTTTTTTTGCGTGATCATAAAGAACCTCACCCTGGGCCGTCATTTTTATTTGTTTTGAACCGCGCGTGATCAACTCGACTCCCAGTTCATCTTCTAAATTTTTCATCTGCTGGCTGACTGCAGGCTGAGTTAAATATAATTTATCTGCGGCGGCCGTCATACTGCCTTCGGCAATCACCGTGACAAAAGTCTGTAGTTGAGACAAATTTAACATAAAGCCCCCTTATTAGCGCTTTCTACGCTAACAAAGTTATGTATATAATACTACAACTGGTATTGAAATAATTTAGATCACCTCTACGTAAGGACATCCATGATTCAAGTATCTTTTATTTCTTTGTTGTTAATTATACTGACGCCTCTGTCGGGTTTCAGTCGAACTTTCAAAAATAATTATATCTCGTTTGAAATGTTGGATACTTGGAAATGCCAACTTGAACAAACCGAGTGGGTCTGTCGTTCTGAAGACCCCCAAGAGGCCAAAGAGGCCGTCATTATTTTAACGGCGAAAGAAAAAGGCCCGACCGACTCTTTTCCACTTTATGAAAACCACATGAATAACCCAATCACCACGCAAGGAAAAGCAGGCGCTATGACTTCCGGCGTGGTTTACAAATCTGTTGGCACCCGAGTAAACGATCAGCAGTGGTTGGATGCGCTTCATACAAATAGCGAAGTGCAAAATTATTACACTCGTTATTTAGCAACCATTAAAGATCAAATTGCTATTTTAATAACTTTCAGTGCACACAATAAATATTATGCTAAGCATAGCACTAATTTTAACAACACGGTCAAATCACTTCGAGTTATCGCTAGCAAAGATTTACTTTCCAGACCCGACTTGGGTCCACTGCGAGGAGCCGGGGAAACATTGGGTGCGGGAATTGGCCAGGCAATGCCAGCTGATTTGTTAGCTACAGAGGATGAATCAAGCTCTTCGAAAAAGGGTTTTTTAAAAAATCCAACCGTGATTGGATTTGCAATTTTGATCTTTGCAGTGATTGCTTATGTCTTAAATCGTATGCGTAAAAAAGATTAATTCATTACAAAATCAGTGAAATAAACATCTTTGACTAAGCCTTTTCCAAGCAGTTTATTTACTTCTTCAACGATCCGGTCTTTTAAGAATAATTTTCCTTGGATGGATTCAAGATCATCAAATGTTTTATCATTAAGGACGCGAACGATCCGGTCCCGCGCCTTAGCTCTGTTTTCTAAATCCATGATCTCTTGAAAAGATTCAGGTCCGATCATATCCAAATTGACTTGTAACCGAATCGTGCGTTTTGGCAATCCTGATAAATTCACAATGAACTTATCCATCGTATAAATCATCGGAGCACCTGCAAATTTTTCTTGAATACTTGCTGGTTGTCGCAACTGAGCCTCGGTGGTGGTCATCGGTTCGTGACCCAAGGTTGCCATAAAAACCCAATACGAACCTAAAACTAAACAACCTAGATTGGCAGTTAACAAAAGGGCTATAGCTATTTTTTTAATAATTACGTTCATTATTCCTCTTTTGTTGCTAGGTAACGCAGTCGAGTGTTGTTTTAATTGATCGGCGATTAACCACTCAGTCTTTACGATATTTTCTGCTATTTACTACAAAATAGCTTTGGAGTTCTGAAATAAACTTGAGTTTTTTTAAAAAAATCTCATTATGAAACAGATGCAACTTCATTGTGAATTTTTATGTGAATTATACCTGCAGTTTCGCTGGCGTTTTGACTACATATTCTTTTTTTTTCTGTCGATAAGAGATTAATCGAATGAAAACACTTATCATCTTTTTCTTTGCCCTTTGTTCTGTTTCATCTTTTGCCGAAAGCGAAAGTGGAGGTAATGATGATAAAACCAGTGAAGAAAGCTTTCGGCCTTCGGAAGTTTTGCAACTTTCTGATGATGCTTTAATTTCCACGAATGCTTTTTTAGCGGATAAAACAAAGCGACAACTTTATATCGTGCAAACAAGCAATCTTTATGTAAACCCCAAAGCGAATGCCTTTGATATTGATATCGGAAAAAATGACGGCAATAAGACCAAGCGTGATGATAAAAAAACTCCGGAAGGTATTTATCTGCTTCAGGAAAAAAAAGTTCCACCCAACATCCCTTTCGATTTGTACGGAGCGATGGCTTTTACCACGAATTATCCAAATGTTTTTGATCAGTTTGAAAATAAAACGGGTTCGGGTATTTGGCTTCATTCCATACCAGATGATGTGGCGCTGAATAGGGGTTCAAAGGGATGTGTCGTTTTAAGAAATGAGGCTCTTAAAAAAGTTGAGCCCTTCATATCACTGAATAAGACTTTCTTAATTATTAATAACCAAATCACTTGGATTAAAAGCTCAGAACACGAAATAAAAAAAACAGCGGCATTGAATTGGCTTAATAACTGGAAAGATTTATGGGAAAAACAAGACTTAGAAAAATATATAAATTTGTATTCAGATCAGTTCTCGGACTCCAAGTTTAATAAAAAAACTTGGTACACCTACAAGCAGGGTTTAAAAAATAAATACAAATTTGTCAAAATATCGACCTCTAAGCCAAATATTTTTAGCCTTAAAGATCAATATTTATTTCAGTTTGTACAAGATTATGAATCCGACGGACATAAAGACAGAGGCGTTAAAAACCTTTACGTCATCAACAGTAATGGTTCTTTTAAAATCCTTCGCGAGGAATGGATTGCACTCAAAAACTAAACGATATCGCTGTCTTCTTTTTCAATATCTAATTTCTCGGACTGGGCTTCAAGATCTACTAAAGACTTATCATACTGAGCTATATCTTCTTTTTTTATAACACCCAAGCGGACGTTTAATTCTAAAAGACGTTTATCAAATTTTAAACCTTCAAGAGCTTTATTAAGCGACATAAGAACCTCTGTATTTTATAATTGTGTAATTAATGAGCTGAACCATAACCCAAAGTCTTCACAAAATCTAGCTTAATTCCAGTATTTCGGCCCGTCATCTTTTTGATTAATCTTATCATTGTCGACAACCAGCCGCAGATTGGTCGTTTTTTTCTTTATTTTTGATTTTGTTTGCTGCATTTTCCATCTGGCGTTAAAAAGCAAAAACAAATACCCCACTAAAGCTCCGCCCAAATGGGCTAAATGGGCTACTTCACCACCCGCAAATCCCGTGGTTAACAAAGAAGAAAGCTCGATACCCGCAGCCACAACTGCAAAGTATTTAGCTTTTAGCGGTAATATTCCAAAAATATAAACGACCCGCTCGGAAAAAATAATTCCGTAAGCGACCATAAGGCCAAAAATGGCACCGGAAGCGCCCATGACGGGAATCACAAGCGGTCCTTGGGCTCCAGTTATTGCTGCGTACACAGCCACGGATAGGCAATATAAAACAGCGGCCCCTATTCCCGTTGTAAAAAAATAAATGGTAAAAAATTTAGCGCCCCAATGCTTTTCTAGATCAGAGCCAATAAACCACATCATGATCAAATTAAATAGAATATGGAACGGAGAAAGCGCATGAAAAAACATATAAGTTACCAACTGCCACAACCAAAATTTTTCAATTACAAAATCGGGATGCAAAATGAACAAAGTGCTCAAATTATTTTGAAAAATTTTATCTACAAAAATCTGTAGAATCATCCAAACACCAATCATCACAATGGCTAACTTTTTTACTGTCGGAGAGATGGGAGCCAATTGCATTTGATTCATATGATTCCTTTTAAGTACTTTTTTTCGCAGTCAGTTTTTTAAAATAATTTTGATAACGTTTGTAACTATGGGCTGCTGTTTCTATGACAAGTTTAGTTTCCGCAATCAGGGGGAAAAAATTAAGATCACCATGCCACCGTGGAACAATGTGATAATGTAAATGATCTGGAATGCCTGCACCAGCCGTTGCTCCGTGATTCATTCCAACATTAAAACCCGAAGGCTGATAAATTGTTTGCACAGCTTCCATTGCAAGTCTTAACGTCTTTTGTAAATCGGCATAAACATCATCACTTAAATCAAAAATAACTCCTTCGTGCAAAAGAGGTAATACCAGCAAATGACCACTGTTGTATGGATATTTATTCAGTACGATCTGACTGTGCTTTGACTTGTAAACGCAAAGTGTTTTTATGCTGGCTGCTTTTTTCGCAGTTATACAAAAAACGCACTCGTCGGATTTAATTAATTTTCTTAAATACTTCATGCGAGCTGGTCGAAACATAACGTCACGCTCGATCGGCCAGATTTGGTGATCAAGTGTTATGTTCTGAGAAGTCACTTTTTTTTTCACGCTGATTATTCCCAGTAGCCAGGCATCAAGAACAAAGGTTGGTTCATATACTTTGTTTTTAAAATTGTTTTAATCATCTCACCGGTGGCTGTTTGTTTTGAAAATAAATTTTTTGCTTTCTCTAAACTATTTAGGTCGTCTTCATCTTGATCGCCAAAATCTAAATAATCTAAAAATCCCATGCGATCTTTTTTAGGCCGGAATAAACGATAATCTTCTCCTAGCCCAGCTTTCTGAGCGGCCAATCGCACAGCATCTTCGAATGTACCTTCAACATCGGCTAATTTTAGTTTGACGGCTGACGAACCTGTCATGACTCGGCCGTCGGCAATGGCGTTAACCTCTGCGATTGATAAATTTCGCTCGGTGGCTACGGTATCGCGAAACTGTGCGTAAACTTCGTTGATCATATCTTGGAACAAAGCGCGTTCGTCATCCCGCATGGCTCGGTATTCAGAACCCGAGTCTTTAAATTTACCGGAAGTGATGGTGTATCTTGATACTTTTGCCCATTCATAAAGTTTTTCTAAATTTGCAAATTCCATAATAACTCCGATCGAGCCAATCAAAGCCCCCGGAGCTACCACAATTTGATCACACGCTAAAGCCGAATAATAACCGCCGCTGGCTATCAAACCCGTAGACACACAAATAATGGGTTTTTTAGTTTCTTTTTTAGCGCGTTGAATTTCTAAAAAAATTTCTTGGGATGGACCCACGGCCCCGCCCGGAGAATTAATATCTATGACAATGGCTTTGATGGAATTATCTTTTTTGTATCTTTTTAAATTGGCCAAAAACTTTTTGCCATTCATGATCACACCATGAAGCTCTAAATGCAGAATTTCATTTTTTGAAAAAGATCTTTCTGTTTCATCATTTTTTTTTGTAAAATATTTGAACACTCCGTAGCCAACAAAAAGTAATACTAAACCCAATACAAATTTTTTACGAAAAGACCAATTATTCATGGATAGACCTCGATGATGTGATTAAAAAAAAAGGGAACCCGATTAGGTTCCCTTTTCATTTTGAACCAGTCATTCTGCTATGCAGAAAACTGAATTCTGATAAACGGCTAATTAGTTAGTGCCATCTGTTTTAAGATTTTTTAGCTGATCGCCAAACATATCACCAAAGCTGGTTTTCGCATTTGTTGATGCTTTTTTAGCATAATCTTCGACGTCACCTTTTTGTTCACGAAGTTTAACCAACTTCGAAGACAAACCAATTTTACGCGCTTCTTTATCAATCGTAATAACTTCCGCTTTTACAGAAGATCCCGCTTTGATAAAATCCTCAACTGTAGCCACTTTGTCTGTTGTTAATTCAGAAATGTGGATCAGACCTTCAATGTCCGCTGCTAATTCAACAAAAGCACCGAAATCGGTTGTCTTTGTTACTTTAACATCGTGCTGAGTGCCGATTCCGTATTTGCTTTCAATCTGAGACCAAGGGTCACTTTCAAGTTGTTTAACACCCAAAGAAAATCTTTCGTTTTCAGAATCCACGCCTAATACCACAGCGCGAACTTTTTGACCTTTAGCAAACATCTCTGAAGGATGATTGACTCGTTTTGTCCAAGAGAAATCCGAAATGTGCACTAAACCATCGATACCTTCTTCGATACCAACAAAAATACCAAAATCAGTTACTGATTTAACTTCACCTTCAATAATTGTTCCCGGAGAATATGATTCTTTCATTTCTAACCAAGGATTTGCTTGAAGCTGTTTCATGCCCAAGCTGATACGACGATTTTCGCCGTCGATTTCAAGAACTTGAACTTCAACTTCTTGATCGACTTGCACAACTTGGTTCGCGTGTTTTACACGTTTAGTCCAAGACATTTCAGACACGTGAATTAAACCTTCAACGCCATCGCCAAGTTCTACAAATGCTCCGTACTCAGCTAAAGAAACAACTTTTCCTTTAACTTTCGTACCGATTTTGTAGCTGTTTTTTACTAATTCCCATGGGTCAGGAGTCAATTGTTTAAGACCCAAAGAAACGCGTTCTTTTTCAGTGTCATACTTCAGGATTTTTACTTGAATTTCATCACCCACATTGATGACTTCTGATGGATGCTTTACGCGGCCCCAGCTCATGTCTGTGATATGAAGTAATCCGTCAATTCCACCCAAATCAATGAATGCGCCGTAATCAGTAATGTTTTTCACAAGACCAGTAACAGTTGCGCCTTCTTTCATTGTTTCTGCAGTTTGTGACTTCAAGCTATCGCGCTCTTCTTCTAATAAAGCTCTGCGTGATAAAACGATGTTGCCACGTTTTTTGTTAAATTTAATAACTTTGAATTTATATTTTTTGCCAAGATAAATATCCATGTTGCGCACTGGACGTAAATCAATTTGTGAACCAGGTAAAAATGCTTTTACGCCGATATCAACACTTAAGCCGCCTTTGACTTTCGCGATAACAAGTCCTTCGATGACTTCTTCGTTCTCAGCTGCTTTAGAAATATCTGACCACGCACGCATCATGTCTGCTTTGTCTTTCGATAAAGCGATCATGCCGTTTTCGTTTTCAATACGGTCAATAAGTACTTCTACTTTATCGCCAGCTTTAACTTGGCGAACACCATCAACAACACGGAATTCGTTGATTGGTATCAAACCTTCTGATTTGTAGTTGATATCAACTAAAACATAATCAGACTGAACTTCGACAACGGTTCCAGCGACAACGTCACCGACACGGAAATCTTGTTCTTTGGTTGCTGCTGCGAAAAGAGTTTCGAACTCTCCACCTGAAGCTTGATTGTTCAAACCAGGATTTGCTGGGATCTTTGCATCTTCTGCATCCAACAATGCTAGGACCGATAGTTTTTCTTTTTGGCTTTTGCTTAACGTTTTATTCATGTTCTTTCTTTTTTTCCTCCCGCCGATGTGCCCTCTAGGAGCGCAAAGGTCGAAAGGTAGTTCTAGGGGGTTTTAAGATCTGGGTCAATCACAGAGTTTGAAGGCAGAAAGGCTTCGTTTCTGGGCGGCTTTCGGAGGCTAGACTTTCAGTTTGGAACGGACGAATATCTGAACTTTTTCGACGACTTCGTAGAAAGACAGTTCCGTTGTGTCCAAAACAAGGGCACCTTTAGGCGCCTGCAGCGGCGCTACTTTACGAGTCGAATCCTGCTGATCGCGGACTTGCTGTTGTTGCATAAGTTCTTTTTGATCCATCCCTAATTCCTGGGCGCGTCGTCCAGCCCTATGTTCAGAAGAAGCAGTAATATAAATTTTTACTTCAGCCTCTGGGAAGACGACAGTTCCGCAGTCTCGACCTTCGGCAATAAGCCCTTTGACACCGAAAGCGCAGTTTCGCTGGTGATCCAAAAGAGACTGTCTGATTTCTGGATAGTGGCTGATTGTACTGGCTGCATTGCCTACATTTTCTTGGCCGATTAAATCTGTAACATCTTCCGTCTTAAACCAAACCTTCGTTTTTTCCGTGGTCATTTCAACTTTCCACGTATCCGACATGGCCAGTTCGGAAAGTTGCTGACGGTCTGTTAAAGCAATCTTAAGTCGGATCGCAGCAAATGCCAGTCCGCGATAAAAAGCCCCCGTCGACACCCAAGGAATATTCAAAGATTTAGCTAATTCGCGACTGACGGATGATTTACCCGAAGCGGCTGGGCCATCAATTGTTATTACATATCCCATTCGTGATTACCCAACTTCCGGAATTTCTGTCAGCATTTTTTCGATCGCAGCTATCGCTTTTTTATTTTCAAATTCTTTTCCCACACTCATTCGCAAATGGGTTTGGAAACCGTAATTTTGTACAGGCCGAAGAATGATGCCTTTTTTCAGTAGATTAGTAAAAGCCTCTGAAGCATTTCGGCGTGTATCAAAAAGTACAAAATTCGCCTCAGAAGGCCAAAATTTTAAATCGAGTCTTTTAAGTTCTTGGTAGAAATAATCAAGACCTGACCAAACAATTTGCTGAGATTCACGAATGTAATTATCATCATCCAGCGCAGCCGTCCCAGCAACCTGAGCCAAGTCGTTAACATTAAAGGGATTTCTTACGCGGTTGTAAAATTCTAAAACGTATTCGGGACATATCATTGCACCCAAACGAAATCCAGCTAAACCGAACACTTTTGAAAATGTCTTTAAGACAATCACGTTCGAATAATTTTTGTAAAACTTAAGGGCTTCTTTGTACTGCGGATCCCGAACATATTCCGTGTAAGCTTCGTCAAAAATAAGTAAAACATCATCACGATTACCTAGGCGCACTAAAAATTCCTCTAGTTCTGCGCCTCCAACGACGGTTCCCGTCGGATTATTTGGATTGGGAATAAAAATAAGTTTTATTTTTGCAGATGGATTTCTGAAAAAATCGTCCGCAATGGCTTTTAAATCCATGGTCAAATCTGACTTGAGCGGAGTGGTGCGTACCTTTACGCGCGCCGCTTGTGCACAAACTTGATAGGCAACGAAAGCCGCCTGAGATGTTAATATAGAATCACCGGGCTCGCAGAAAATACGAATTAATAAATCAATTATTTCGTTCGAGCCGTTACCGATTCCAACCTGAGAAATTGGCACGTTCCATTTTTTAGAAATTTTTTGAATCAATTCATAACAAACTGGATCTGGATAACGGTGCTGCTGGTTTAAAAAACTTTGGATGGCCGCAATAGCCTTAGGACTAGGACCCAGCGGATTTTCATTACTGGCTAATTTATAAACTTCCGTAAGGCCATATTCACGCTGAGTTTCGGAAACGGGTTTTCCTGGCTTGTAAGGAACCAAATTTAAAATTTCAGCTGATACTTTCATGATTGACCCTTTCCACGTGTTTTTCTATCATACTTAACACAACAAAAGAAAGTACGAGTTCTTATCTATTATGACCCAATCTGCAATTGCTCTGTATCTAGGCGAATCTTATGCAACTCTTGGCGTATTTGACTTAACAAGCTCTGAAAAAAACAGACCCCTTTTCGAAAAGTCGGTTTACTTACCGCAGACATCTCTTAAAAATTTACTTTCACAAACGGTAGCGGCTTGTCCTGAATGTAAAATTGAATCTTTGTTTATTGTTACTAGATATTTAGACCGCCTGAAAACTTTTCGTTTAGGCGGCAGTGTGATACAAGTTGTTCCTGTCGGTTTCGAAAATTCTTACACCGTCGCCAACACGCAGCTGCAGTCTTTAGCGGCGCCAGCCCTGATATTAGCTGTAGCCCCCGAAGTCACAACCGAAACTTTGCAAACGGAATTGGCGCGTTTAAAAAAAATTAATTCTGAAATTAATAAAGTTGTTTTTCAGTTACCCGAATCTTTGTTCACAGCCGCGCAGATGGAAACAATAAAATCTTTTTTCAAAGACCAAAATTTTAAACTTTTTACGGTTTCAAACCCTTTTGACTTCGAATCTGTTCGCCGCACTTTACTGAATGCCGGCAGCGAAGGCACTAAAGATGAAATTCTAGCCGACATAAACGACTCGGTGGGCCCGGACGTGAAAGCGTCTTTTTGGATTAACGACGGTTTCTATTCTGAGTTCGAAAATATTGATCTGTATTTCAGTTCACAAACATTTTTAAAAAAATATTTAATACACGAAAATTTGACACAGGCTTTTTATTTTGATGTTGAAAATTGGAATTCGATCACCACCACCGAACTGACAAGGTGGAAAAGTCCGTGGGGAACCATGCTTTACGACCACCCCGCTACCGAAGAGTTTTCGGTATCACCTTACTGTGAATTGACAACCAATTCGGTCGGTCAATTTGTGGTCTCAACCGCGGCGCCACAGTTTGAACCAGGACCCATTGTTGCGGGTCGATCTGTAAAAACCCTTATTTTGGATGCTTTTTCTGAAGAGCTTCGCGACAACAAAGTAATATCTAGTTTATTTCCCCAAATGAATTCTGATTCCATTCAGCAAAAAGTAAATACTCAATTTCAGATTTTGCAAAAAGCACAGATGTTAGATCAGTTACGTCTTTCAAAACAAGACATTAAAGACTGGCTGCGTTTTTCGGTCACCTCTTGGATATTAAATAAATTAAGTTCTCAACCCACCCGATTGCTTGGGGATTTTAGTTCTTACTTTTTTCAAGACTTGAAAAAAAATTCGACTGTCAGTTTTTCTGGGTTTAACTGGCCTGAAGAAATTATGAAACAGGTTATCCTGAATCAAAAAGTTCCCCTTAAGAAAAAGGATTTAACAATTGAACTTTCATAGCACCCAGCAACTTTTAAAAACCATACTCAGCCCTTTTGAATCAGCCTCTTTGGTCGTCGAAGATGGAAAGTTGTTAGCCTCGGCAGATAAGCATAGTCTTAAGTCGACGACTAGCCGGCTGGTTGTTCTGCAAATTATTAAAAAATATTTAAATCCGCAGATTGGTGATTTATTTATTTTAAATGATCCTGAAAATGGTGGCTTAAATTATCAAAATATTTTTTTTACCACCAGGCTAACCGATAAATTGTATTTGGTTTTTGTAAAAGAATTAGCCCAGATCAATATAAAAATACCGCCCACACCACTTTATGATAAGGGAATCAAAAACAAAACAGTATGGCCCTTCTTAGTCGATCAGAATCCGCACAAAATAGTTATGAATGACTTTTTTGAAAATCAGTGGAATCTGGTCAAAGAAATTAGAATTTTTAATTCCTATTTGAACGACTTGTCTTTACCTAAAAATCAACAGGCATATTTCAAAATGGTTTCAATTCTATTAGAACGCTACTTTAACAATAAAGCTTTGGGGCAAAATGAAGTCAGCGTAAAACTGTCAGCTGAAAACTGTATTAAATTAAAATTAACGGTTGATGAGAAACAAAACCAAAGGTCCATTCATGCCGATTTCTCGCAAACCTCGGTGGCTAGCAAAATCTGTGCAGCTTCTCATATTATTGAAAGTGCATTAGTAGCGGCCATTGCTGAAAGTTATGGAATGTCTCATTTGCTGTCGCAGCCGGTTCTGGATTTAATTCGACTATCCCTGCCGCCGCAATCTTTGGTGTCGAAAGCTAATGCTTTAGGAACTTACAACCTGCACTTACAAAAAACGATTACTGAACAAATTTCTTTTTTATTGAATAACTTAACCGGACAAACAAAAAAACCAAAAAACACGGCAGCTGGTTTTCAGCTGAGTCCTGAATTTCAGCTTGATTTGAATATTGCTGATAAAAATTATTCCATTGCGGCTGATGCAAAAAGAATTCTATTTAATGATCTTGATTTTTTATTGCAGTCACAGCAGCTAGTACCGCTTATGATTCAAAATATTGATGGGAAAGTGTGTCTAAAATTAAAAGTGGAAACAAATGAAACGGTGTCGATCAAACCACGACTGCTGCTACCCAGTTTGTCCCAGGAATTCTTCACCGTTTCAGGAGCCCCCATAAAAAGGGATAGTGAAACAATTGCAAAGAAAAATGATGTGCTTGAACTGAACTGGACTATAACTAAATAATTCGCGCCCCAAGCTTTACCAACGCCTGTTGAATTTTTTCAATATGTTGATGGCTGGTGGTTTCTAAAACAAATTCAATGCGCGTTTCTTTTAAATTAAGATCTCCGCGGATTCGGTCATGGTGCACTTCCAGCACATTTGCACGTTGATCTGCCAGAACCTGTGTTAGTTTGCTTAAACTTCCTGGTACGTCGGGTGCAATAACAGATAACTCGCACAACCGACCACGTTCTATTTGTCCGCGTTGAATAACCTGCGAAATAATATTTAAATCGATGTTGCCGCCACAAATCAGCAAACATGTTTTTTTTCCAAGAGCTAAGTTTTTTTTGTGAGCCATGGCCGCAGCTAAGGCCACAGCACCTGAGCCTTCTGCGATTGTTTTAACTCTTTCAATCAAAAACACGATGGCTTCTGCAATCTGTGCATCGGTGACAGTCACAATATCATCCACATATTTTTTTATAAAAGTGTCGTACATGATTTGGCTTGGATTTTTTATTGCTATACCATCAGCTAATGTTGAAACCGTCTGTTGTATTGGGTTAAACGAACTTGTCTTGAAAAGCTGTTGCATGGTGCTAACAACGTCCACCTGGGCACCAAAAATTTTTATTTTTGGATTAATCGATTTTATCGTGGTTGCAATTCCACTGATAAGGCCACCACCACCTATCGGTATTACGACAGAGTCCAAATCTTTAACTTGTTCTAAAATTTCAAGTCCTATGGTGCCTTGGCCAGCGATAACTTTTTCATCTTCAAAAGGATGAACAAATACATAACCTTTTTCTTTAGCTAATGCGTAGGCATGGTCACGGGATTCATCAAACATTTGACCATGTAAAATAACTTCAGCACCATAATGTTTGGTGGCTTCAATTTTTGAAAGCGATGCCGTTTCGGGCATGACAATAATGGATTTAACGCCACTGAGACTTGAACTAAGGGCTACACCTTGGGCATGATTTCCTGCAGAGCATGCGATGACTCCCCGTTTTTTTTCAGCTTCACTAAGACTTGCAATTTTATTTGCAGCGCCTCGCAATTTGAAACTTCCTGTGCGCTGATTATTTTCTAGTTTTAAATAAACATCACAGCCAATCATTTCAGATGTGGAATGAGTAAAAGCACAAGGTGTTTTGACGATTATATTTTGGATGGTCTTTTCAGCGTTTTGTATATCTTGTAGGGTAACTTTCATGTCACCAGTATACAGTTATACCCCATAGCGGTGGATACTGAGATTTCATATGTTCATATAAAGATCCAGACTTAGGTCGAACTTCATCAATATTCATATTCAGATTCAAAGCCTGAATGTTGGGATCAAATTCACTGCGTTCGTCAAAAAACATAAACGGCACTAAGTGTTTGCCGCAGCCATTGCATTTAGTAACGGGGTCTTTGACTTGTTCGTTAACCGTCGAACACACATGGCAGCGTCTGATATGAATTTTACTTTTACTGTTGATCATGTTCACCCTTTCAAGTTTATCAATACTTTATAGGGGTGCAATCAAAGCACCGTAAGTTCTAACAATGAAAT
Organism: Bdellovibrionales bacterium; assembly: GCA_043740435.1. Lineage (GTDB taxonomy): Bacteria > Bdellovibrionota > Bdellovibrionia > Bdellovibrionales > Bdellovibrionaceae > Pseudobdellovibrio. The sequence goes on from JAYUCH010000001.1 coordinate 36,835, forward strand.
GCGCCTGAATGAGAATGAAATCGTTTTAATCAGTTTGAGATGTTCAGTGACTTGACGCGGTAGCCAGATTTGCTCAGTTATCAAAATGAGAATTTTAGCAAACTCACTAGACAGTGATCAAAAGCTTTTCGTTCAGTTGGACTGAAATAAAGATGAAGAAGGAATGGGCTTTGCACTTATTCAAGTTAGCTCGGGGGAGTTAACTATGAAAAAAAGAATATCTCGATTTGTGATCTTGGGTTTAATTATCACGCTTCAAGGTCTTCTTTTTCAGAACTGCTCTAAGGTGCAATTTTCAGATGTAGCATCCACAACACCAAAAGTTGTTCCAGACAGACAACCCGCTTCGCTTGAAACTGCACAAGCCATCAAAACTTACCGAACTCGAACTGGCACTTTGAATTCAGAAATTTCAAAAGTTGATCTTTTATTAGTAATAGATAATTCGGGTTCCATGAAAGAAGACTCATTAGCATTAGCAAGTAAGCTTTCAGAATTTTTTACCTATTTATCAAATTCAAAAATTGATTGGCAGATGTGCTTAACAACCACAAGCTTATCCAGCCAAGGTAAGTCTTATGACTGGATAGGTGGAGCCAACGGTATCGTTCTAAACAACTCGGCTCAAAATATTCAAACTGTTGTAACCAACTCAGTCAGTTATTTATTCACAACTGCGCCCACAAGCGGCGACGAGCGCGGAATTGCACAGGCTTACAAACACAGATTCAATGTCACTAATAAAAATTGCTACCGCGATGGGGCATCATTTTCATCGATCATCATATCTGACGAGGACGAGCGCAGCACCGGTGAAACAGATTACAGTCTAAAGCTTCCGTTACCAACACGAATTAATAATGCTTCTGGACCGATCGAAGAAATAGATAGACCTGAATTTTACATTTCTGAATTCAAAAAATTTTCTCCGAATACAAATATTCAGTCTCATGCCATTGTTATTCCCAGCAAAAACGACGCTTGTTTTACGGCGCAAGATAAATATGCTGCGGCTTCTTTTGGAACATTTTACGAGAAGCTTTCAAATTTAACCGCTGGTTCGATAACCAGTATTTGTGAAATGGATTACTCTGCAAACTTGAAAACGATTTCTGCAAGCATTCTGGATTTGTCACAAAAGATGCAATTGGATTGTGTGCCCACAGAGACGCCTGAAGTCATGATTAGTCCTGCGGACACTGCTGTAACTTATACAATAAAAGACAATTTAGTTTCGCTAAATTATCGCTCAGACAAAAGTTACAAGGTTTCTGTGAATTACACATGTGATTAACAACCTTTCAGTTTTCAGCTTCAGGAATTACAGATTTTGTAAAAACTGTCCGGATCGAGTGCGGCTCCACCAATCAAAAAACCGTTAACAAAAGGAACTTGCAAAAGTTCCTTGGCATTGTCAGCCTTTACGCTGCCACCATAAAGCAACTGAAAATTAACGAAACCCATCGAACTTATCTTTGAAAAAAGCTTTGCGTGAATTTCGGCGACTTGAGCAATGCTTGCGACTTTGCCGGTTCCGATAGCCCAGACGGGTTCGTAAGCGACAATCAACTGCTGACTTGTGTCGACAGAGGTCAAGGCCGAATTTAACTGATCAAAACAAATTTTTTCTGTTTGATTACTTTCGCGCTGAACTAAAGTTTCACCAATGCAAAGTACCGGAGTCATTTTTAGATTTTGTAATAATTTAATTTTTGAATTAACAGCTGCGTCCATTTCACCAAAAAGTTGGCGCCGTTCGCTGTGCCCGACCAAAGAAAATTGCGAACCTAAAGCTTTTGCAACTTCAGCTGAATTTTCGCCGGTGAAGGCACCGGATTTTTCAGAAAAAATATTCTGTGGTCCAAACTGAATTTTAGTGCCGTTACTAGACTTTGAAACGGCATCTAGTGATATCGCTGAAGGAAAAAGAATCACTTCACTTTGGCTAAATATTCCATTGGCTGCTAATTTTAAAAAGTCTGCAATAAATTTTGTGGCCTCTGACGGCCCTTTATTTAATTTCCAGTTAGCGGCAAATATTTTTTTCACGGCATGACTTCGCTTTGTTTTCGGGGACGTAAGATTTCCAGACCCGGAAGTTTTTCACCTTGAAGGTATTCTAGACTGGCGCCACCACCCGTTGAGATATGTGTCATCTTGTCTGCAAATCCAGAGGCCTCGGCCGCTGCAGCTGAATCACCGCCACCAACAATTTTAATTCCTTTTGAATTAGCCAAAGTCTTTGCAACAGCGAAAGTTCCCTCGGAAAATGCCGGGTTTTCAAAAACGCCCATTGGGCCGTTCCAAAAAACGGTGGCTGCATTTTCTAAAAGTACTGTGAAGTTTTTAATTGTCTTTGGACCAATATCTAAACCCATTTCAGTATCTTTTATTGAAGCGTCCGTAGTCACCCGCTTGTTGGCCGAATTTCCGAATTCAGTGCTAACAATATGATCGACTGGTAATAATAAAGTTTTACCGCGGGCTTCAATTCTTTGAATCATTTCTTTGGCGTATTTAATTTTATCAGTTTCAACAAGTGATTTACCAACATTAATATTTTGCGCTTTCAAAAAGGTGTAAGCCATAGCGCCGCCGATCACGAAGCCATCAACAATATCAATCAGTTTTTCAATCACAGGAATTTTATCTGATATTTTTGCACCACCAAGTACCGCCACGTAGGGTTTCTTCGGATGATCCATTAGGCTATCAAGCATTTTGATTTCTTTTTCGATTAATAACCCGATTCCTTTTTTCACCATGACTTCTGGCATAGCGTGAATACTAGCATGGGCCCGGTGGCTGGCGCCGAAAGCATCATTGATATAAATATCTGAATACGAGGCCCAGTTCTGCGCTAATTCTAAAGTATTATTAGTTTCACCCGCATCAAAGCGTAAGTTTTCAAGGCAAATGATTTCGTTTTTCATATTGCCATATAAAATATGTTTTACACCTTCAGAGCTGGGCTCTTCCATAAGTACAATTTCTTTGTTCAGAATTTCAGATAATCTTTTTGCCACGGGTTCTAAAGAAAATTGTTTATCATCAGCTGATTTCGGACGACCTAAATGAGAACAAATGATCAGCTTGGCGCCTTTTTCCAAACAGTAATTAATCGTTGGAAGACTTGCCGTGATTCGGGTTTCATCCGTGATTTTTCCATCTTTCAGAGGAACATTTAAATCTAAGCGCAGAAAAACTGTTTGACCAGCCATCTCGAAATCACGAACTGTTTTAATTCCTTTAAGCCCTGCTGACATATTTTTCCTTTTTTATTTTGAAGCCATGTATAAAGCCATATCCACCATGCGACATGAAAAGCCGTACTCGTTATCGTACCAAGATAAAACTTTTGCCATGCGGTTTCCAACAACCATCGTGGTTTTCGCATCGACGATTGACGAATGCGGATTTCCATTGAAATCAACGCTAACTAATTCTTGTTCTTCAACAGCAAGAACGCCTTTCAGCGGACCATTGGCAGCGGCTCTTAAAGCATCATTGATTGAAGCCGCGGTCATATCTTTTTTTGAATTAAAAGTGAAATCAACCAAACTGACGTTCGGAGTTGGTACGCGGATCGAAAGTCCATCGATTTTTCCTTTAAGCTCAGGTAAAACCAAGCCAACGGCTTTGGCTGCGCCCGTTGTGGTTGGAATTAATGACACCGCGGCACTTCGCGCGCGACGTAAGTCTTTGTGGACTGTATCTAAAATTCGTTGGTCTCCGGTGTACGAATGCACAGTCATCATCGTGCCGCTTTCAATACCAAATGATTCGTGTAAAACTTTTGCTAGCGGTGCTAAACAATTCGTTGTGCATGAGGCATTTGAAATAAACGTGTGCTTATTTGAATCGTACTGCGTGTGATTAATTCCGTAAACCACGGTCATATCGACACCGTCTGCTGGCGAAGAGACCATCACTTTTTTAGCTCCTGCAGTAATGTGTTTTTGATAATCTTCTTTGCCTTTCATGACGCCCGTACATTCCATGACGTAATCTACACCCCAAGATTTCCATGGTATTTGGGCTGGATCTTTACTTTGCGAAACGGGAATACGTTTTCCGTTCACGATCAAAACATTGTCTTCATGGGATACTTCGGCTTTAAAAATTCCATGCGAAGAATCGTATTTAAGTAAATGGGCCATGCCTTCAGCGCTGTCTAAGGAATTGATTCCAACGATATCTAGTTTTTCAAAACCTGCACGAAAAAAAATGCGCCCGATTCGTCCAAACCCATTGATACCCACTTTAACTTTTGCCATAAAAATCTCTCCCTTGAATTAGAATTTGCATCACCATAATCTGTAGACTAGTCCCAGATCAATTTTTTAAACATCTGCTTCGCATTTTTTTTTGTTTGCGCGGACAAAACCTCGAGCGAAACATTCTTTAAATCAGCTACAACCTGAGCCGTGTGTACCACATAGGCAGAAGTGTTTGATTTTCCCCGCATAGGCACTGGCGCTAAAAACGGAGCATCGGTTTCAACATGTAAACGCTCGATTGGAACTATGTCTCGGACAGTATCCCGTAAGCTTTGGGCATTTTTGAAAGTAACGACTCCGGAGATAGAAATATTAAAACCTAAATTTAAGGCTTCCTGAGCTAACCAACTTGTGCCGGTGAAACAATGTATCACGCCCACGACTCGGTCTTTGAATTCAGTTAGAATTGCAATGGTATCTTCTTCGGCATCGCGCGTATGAATTTCCACAGGCAAATTCAGCTGCTCGGCAATTTTTAGCTGCTCTCGGAAGGCGTATTTTTGCTCTTCGCGGGGTGACTGGTCATAATAATAATCAAGACCTATTTCACCAATTGCTACAACAGATTCGTGCGTTGCATTTTCACGCAAGAAAAGTCCTACTTCATCCGTGTACTTCACGCCCTCGTGGGGATGAATACCCAAAGTGCAGTAAACATCCGGAGCAAATTTTTTAGCAAGTGCAAGTACAATGGGTAAATCGTCCGGGTCAGTACCGATAGTAATTAATTTTTTTACACCGGCTGATTGAGCCAATTTAAAAGCGGCTTCGGGCCCGCCCTCAAGACGATCTAAATGACAATGAATATCAACCCACTCGAGCATAACCCACCCATATTTTTTCAAAGATTAAAACTGGATCCGCATTTCCTAAAATATCTTTTTCTGCAGAAATTAAGTCCTCAAAAAGTTTAAAAAGTTTTTCTGCGCTTACAGCCATAACCTGATTAAAATACCGATTATGTTCGATAGATACTAAATCTGAACCCACTTTATTTTCCGCTTGGGTCGCAAGGGCCGCGTAAAGAATTTGGATCCATGATGAAATCGTCACTAGGGTCCATGATTTATCTTTTACAACAGAACGCCAGCTGTTTTTTAACAGAAATTCTTTATCATTAATAAATTCTTCCAGCAGCTGATACGATTCCGTTCGGCGCTCTATACCTGCTAAAGAAGTCAATTGCTGCAACGCTTCGACCTGACCGCGGCTGGCCTTGTAAGCCCATTCGGGTAAACCTGGTTTAATTTTTTTCAAATCATTTATTTCTAAATTTTGAAAACTCATGATTTGACAGCGGGACCTTATCGTCGGCAGAAACTGCTGCACATCAGGTCCGATCAAAAAGAAATAGACGTTTTCAAAAGGCTCTTCCAAACTTTTTAAAAGGGCGTTGGCCGCTTGGGGATTCATCCGGTGGGCTTGATCAATCAAAACCACGCGTGCACCACCCAAACTCGATAATGACAACGAATCTAAAACCTGGCGAATGGCTTCGACTTTGATAACTGGTTTAGCCATCGAAGTGTCTGGGCTAACCTTCAGTAAACTTTCGGACTGCTGCAGCGCCATCCTTAAGCACGGACCACAATGGCCACAAGCGGGCTGCGCACGCGTTTGGCAAACTAAAACCTGCGCAAAACTTAAGGCCATCTTACTTTTTCCGACCGAGTTAGGTCCGACAAATAAAAAAGCGTGGGGCCACCGATTTTGCGAAAGTAAACTTTGAAGTCGTTCTTTATTTTGAGTGTGTCCTATAACTTCATCGATTAACCGAGCCATTGGCGCCTTTTCAATTGTTGCAAGACATCTGCAAATAATTTTTCGGGGGACTTTGATGCATCCAGAACTAACCAGTCATTGGGAAATTCGGCGGCTTGTTCTAAAAAACCAGTTCGAACCCGTTGATGAAATTCGTCAGCTTCAGATTCAATTCGGTCTTCGCCAACGCCAACTTCAGAAGTGCGACTGAGTCTGCGCTTTCTTGATTCCTCGACGGTCAAATCAAGCAGAATTTGTAAATCAGGTTTTAAATTGTTGGTTGAGAATTGATTCAGCCAAATAACTTCATTTTTAGATATTTGTCGTCCACCCGCTTGAAACGCAATGGAACTGGCACTGAAGCGGTCGCATAAAACCCATTTTTTATTTTTTAGTGCAGGTCTTATGATTTGATCGACGTGCTGCGCGCGACCTGCTTGGTAAAGTAAAAGTTCAGTGCGTGCTGTCGGGGGATTTTTTGATTTTTCTAAAATAATATTTCTAAGCTGATCACCGATCACGGTGCCGCCCGGTTCGCGTGTTTTTATGTACCCAATGTTGATTGACGTTAAATGCTGTTCAAGCTGCGCCATTAATGAGGACTTGCCTGATCCGTCTAAACCTTCAAAAGCCAAAAAAATCATGTGGTTAGATATCCCTCACTTGGGTTTCTAAGTCATCATTAAACAGTGCAACAAAATAGGAATATCTTGATCTAGCACTGGACGATCGAAGCCACTGCGTATAATTTAATTTTCTTTCACTTAAATTTAAAATTCTCTTCCAAGGAGTTTCATATGATTACATTTCTAGCCATCATTCACATTATCGCTTGTTTAGGCTTAGTGGGCCTTGTGTTGATTCAAGATTCTAAGGGCGGCGGAGTTTTCACATCGCAAGCAAGCTCTAATTCTGTTTTAGGCGCAACTGGCGCAACGACTTTGGCGCAAACAATGACAAAAGTGATCGCAATTATTTTTGCGTTAACTTGCATCACGCTTTCGATCATGTCGGCTCGAAGTCAAAAATCAGTTGTTGAAACAGGGGTATTACCTGCGTCCCAGGCTGCGCCGACAGAAACGGCACCGGCAAACGCTACTACGCCTGCAGCACCAGCGACAACCACTGCACCGGCTTCTCCGGCAGAACCTACTAAGTAATTCCAGTGAAATTAAAGCCTTGGCTTGTTCCTGCGCTGATTGGCCTAGGGATTATTATTATCACAATCTCGTTGTTTGGTCCTAAAACTTCTGGGCGTAAAGTTGTGACCGCTGCTGACTTGGCTTTTTTAAGCGACAAAAGCGGAACTGTGTACGTCCACAACAACGAAATGCCAGAGCCTATTATTTTAAAAACAAATTTTTCGCTGCACGCTAAAGACAGCATTCGCACCGAAAAACAATCCGATGCATTGATTCAATTTGATAACGAAGGCCAATTTCTTTTAAGCGAAAACTCTGAAATTTTATTAGATCTTTTAGATAATAACGAACCTGTGGTTATTATAAAAACAGGCGATATTTTCATTGAAAAGTTTGGCAGAGCCCCATCTTTTTGGGTGCGAAAAGACGGGCAATCATTAAGTGCTGTGGACTTTGCGCTCAGTGATAAACGTAATGCCACCAAGTTAAAAGATCCCTACCCGGTCAAACAAGATTCAACGCTGTCCCAAACTGATATTGAAACAGTAATGAATTCTAAAAAAGCAGATTTTTTTAAATGCTTTGGTCAGACTTTACAAAAAAATGCACAGGCTCACGGTCAAGTTTTGATAGGCTTTAAAATTGAAAAAAATGGCCAGACCAGCAAAATTGAAATTTCAAAATCAGAAATACCAGATAATTCTTTTAAAACATGCTTGTTAGAAGTCGTTGCGCGCACACAGTTTAAAAGCTTTTCGGGCACTGCCATTCAAACTATTTTTCCACTTAAATTCGAGTAATTGGAAACTATTTCCAACAGGTTCTACTGATTGCTTTTATCGATAGTCGTTAAAATAATCAATACGACTCGGAATCCACGGTTCAAAGAAACCTTCTAGTTCGTAGACATGGCCGGAATCAATCACTTTTTCCCGCAGTGGTTCAACCTTCGT
>JAYUCH010000002.1:0-2291 GCA_043740435.1 Bdellovibrionales bacterium
GGATCGTTCGCTCCACCAGCACAAAGTGGAATCATATGATCAAATTCGTAATTAGCCCAATTGGATGCAGGAATATTTCCATAATCTTGTGCGACTTGAAGCTTTTCAGCGTTGCTAATATTCCGATTACAGCGAGCGATATTTTCTGGATATTCAAAATCTTTAAAGTCGGCGTCCCCTGGTTGGCAAAGAACCCCCGGTGTTTTCGTTGGTTCTGGAGTTATAAAACCGTGAGCAAAAAAAGACCATCCACAAACTAGAATTAGAATTGTTAATTTCATATTTGCGCCCCCCTCAAAGCGAAGCACAAACCTATGAAGTCGCGATGAAAGTTTCAATACATTCCGCAAATAATAAATCTTATGCGATGAATAAGTAAAGACTAGACGAGTGTTATAATAATTCTGAGGACGCCAAAGGCGGTATAACTGATTTAAAGATTTTTGAGATCAATTACGCTTCGTGTATAAAAAACGAATAAAATTGTATCAGTCATGACTGCTTAATCTTTTTCCTTTTTTTTGTCGGCCTTTTCTTCATTAGCTTCTTTGATGGCGGATTCAATGGTGCTGCTGACAATTTTTCCTGTTTTGGCGCTGACTAAAACTTCGTGAATGGTTCCATTGCTGGTTACGATATCAAACGAATAAACATTTTGACCTTTTTCGAATTCGTATTCACTTGATTTAATTTTTCCATCCGCCTCTTTAAGAGCGATTTCTTGCGCTTTTTCCATCGAAATTTCTGTCGTCTTGTGTTTCTCTGCGGCAAAGCCAACTTGCCCAAACGTGAAGCCCATGACCGTAAGTAATGACATCGCAAAAACTTTCATAAAAAATCCTTTTGTTGAGGGGGGGGGTGAAATTGAAAAACTCACAGGTGCTTTTCCATCAACTTCTACATTCAGAGCCATCTCAGGGCTGCTGATTCAAACATGTATAAAAGTTCAACAGATAAATTTTTCCATCCAGGTAGCAAAAGTTGAAAGTTTTCTGGCAATCGAGTATTCTTTCGCTTGTGAATTTTAATCATATCGAAAGGATTTTTAAAATGTTAAAAACTTCATTTTTTTCAAGTTTAGTTATTTTTTTTCTTATGCCTTCAGCTTTTGCAGCATGTCCGAATTTAAAAGGACAATATCAATGTAAATTTCATGCAGGCGCATTCACGATTGATCAACAGATATCTGAAAATGGAACTGCTATGTATTCGATTCCCATAGACGTTAATGGGGGCGTTACGACTTTTATTGCTGACAACAAAGCTCATCAACAGTCCTACAGCATTGTTTCATCAAGGTGCTCAAATAATAATTTAGAAGTTGAGATCCAAACTTATTCAATCTATCAGCGGTATCTTTTAACTTTGAATGGAAAAAGTCTAAAAATAATGAGCAAGGACTTTGGCCAAATGCAATATGATGATTTTATAGACTCATGTACAAAGATTTAGAAATCAAAAAAAATCTTGATGTATGCGCTTCTCAGATCAACACTGATCCAGGTCTTTATTGAGCCTCGCCAACAAGGCCTGATAAGAATGAAGTCAGTTAAATATGAGTGTATAATTTTCAATGACCCTTATTTATTTTAATTCATCAAATAACAATGATAGATGGGTCGTAGATTAGGTTAATCAAAGGATGACAAATATGAAAAAAATAAGCCTTAAATTTATACTTTTGTCCCTTTTAAGTTCTACATCTTTTGCGAGTCCATTGTCGCTGACAGGAAAAGATGCTGACCAAATGGTCAGTATCCTTTTAGATTCAGGAATCAAGCCGATCGCACTTCAAGTGCAGGCGTTTAGCGTTATTTGTGAAGCCATTACGTATGGTGTTAATAACTGTCTGGTCTCAAATGAATCCAATGATCCTGCAACTCACAGGCTTTTTATTCCTGGCCACCGCAGTGGTCAGTTTTGGAGTTTGTTGAAAAGAGCTGGGGTAAAATCATTTATCAGCGAAGTCTCTGATGGGACAGCAGGTTCTTTATTGATTGAAGCTCAAAATATTTCCTGTTCATTTCCAAATAATAGAACTCATCAATGTCATATTGAATCTTGGGATATGCCCAAAAATTAATTACCTGTTTCTTGCGATTTCGGTGGTTTTTGGTTGGCCCAGATGATGATAAACAGACGACTTCACTGTCAATCAAAAGCAACCCGACGGCTGGTAGATTCGTAAGCGGCCTAACGGCCCCATTCTTTCAAACCCAATTTTTCTAAGCTAGACTCCGAAAAATTATTTTTGGAGGTATTATGGATCTACCAGTTGGGAAACAAAGCAA
>JAYUCH010000003.1:0-5592 GCA_043740435.1 Bdellovibrionales bacterium
TTCGTCTACGCGGATAAAAGCCATGATTCCAGTTGCTGGATAACTTTTTCTCATTTACGATTTTAGATGAAAGATGAGGATTAAATATGTCAGACCAGTTAAAAGAAGAAATCGAACGATTAAAAGCCGAAAACGAAGCCCTTAAAAATAAAAAATCAGGTGGCACGCTGACGATGAAAGTCAGTGAAAAAGGCGCCTTATCGGTTTACGGTATGGGTCGGTTTCCGGTAACACTTTACAAAGAACAATGGAATAAACTTTTAAGCATTGCTGACGAACTTAAATCATTCATAAAAGAGCACGACTCTAAATTAAAAACCAAAGATTAATTTTAGATGGCGGAATATTTTTGGTGATGAATGAACTTTAGTGAAACTGATATATTAAACAATCTGTTGGACGGAGTTCTGATTGAATCCGTCGATGGAAAACTCGTTTATTATAATGATCAGTTCACTCAGCTTTTGCATTTACCCCGACCAGAATTAGGTACGTCATTCGAAAACTACCTAGCAGCGGTATTAGCTTTAAAATTTTCAAATCCTGCAGCTTTTATTGAATTTTTAGAAGTGGTGAAAGCCAGACCTGCAGTAAAGCACCAGTTCGACGTTCAAATGCATAGTCAAAGCAAAACTCAAACCGAAGCCCTAACTGAAATAGAAATTCAAATTTTTAATTTGGCTAAAAATAATATTGCTGGCGGTAAGATCTGGTTTTTCTATGACAGGAGTCATATTAAATCCATCGAAAGGCAGTTATCCGATCAAAAAAAAATGATGACTTACTCTGCAAGTATGTCCGCCTTAGGTGAAATGGCCGGAGGTATTGCCCATGAGATTAATAACCCGCTTTCAATTATCCATGCCCATGCTGAGATGCTTGCTGAAGTGCTTGATGAAAATTTAACACTTCAGCTGGTGAACAGGGCTGGATCCAAAATTCGAGACACCGCCCAGCGGATCGCAAAAATTATCAACGGGCTTCGAGTTTTTTCTAGAAAGGGTGACAAAGATCCTTTGCAGACTTTGGCATTGTCGACGGTTCTGGAGGATACTTTAGCTATTTGTATCGAAAAGTTTAAATCAAGATCAGTTGTTATTTATGTGGATGAACTGAATCATGATATTCAAGTGAATGCTCGTGCCACTCAGCTGATGCAAGTATTTTTGAATTTATTAAATAACGCTGCAGATGCGGTCGTTCCACTTACAGAAAAATGGATAAAAATAAAATTAACTTCAAACAACGAATTCGCAGAAATCAAAATCATTGATAGCGGCCTAGGAATAGATTCACTGATTTTTAGTAAAGTTTTTGATCCTTTTTTCACGACTAAACCCCTTGGCCAAGGAACTGGTTTAGGGCTTAGTATTTCTAAAAGTATTATTGATGACCATAAAGGTTTTCTTTTTATTGACGATAAGTCAAAAAATACCTGTTTTACAGTTCAACTGCCATCGGTAAAAAAATCCAACGAGGAATTATCATGAGTGAAAAAAAGTTTAAGTTGTTAATCGTCGATGATGAATCTGACCTGTTAGATATCCTGGCCACTCGGTTAGAGCTGAGTGGTTACCAAATATTCACGGCAGCCAACGGCAAAATAGCATTAGAAGTTATCGCAAAGGAAATTATTGACCTGGTTATCACAGACGTACAAATGCCAATACTTACAGGGGTGCAACTGTTGGAAAATGTTCGACAAAAAGACCCCAATTTTCCGCCGATTATTTTCATTACTGGCTACACGGCAATCACGATCGAGCAAGCTTTCGATAAAGGTGTGCAGGCCGTTTTTTATAAGCCATTTGATTTTAAAGATTTACTTGCTTGCATCAAAAAATTCTTAGTGAATCAGCAAGATCGATTTCAAACCCGCGAAATTCGAGAAGCCATCAGTGTAAAGTTAAATTTTCATGGTTCAACATTAAAAATGGCGCAAGAAGCACATATGTTAAATATTGGAAATGGTGGCTTCTTCATGAGCTTAGATCCAGATAAGCTTCCTGGATTAAATTCAAAAATAGAGTTTAATATCGAATTTCAAGAAGAGCGATCAGAAATCAAAGGGACTGGAATAGTCCGGTGGGTCAGAAAAGAGTTTGAAGAAGATATGCCACCAGGTTGTGGTATCGAATTCGATGAGATGGATCAAAAATCAAAAGATTTAACTAAACAGCTGATCAATTCTATTCGGACTGGAAAATATATTCCGCGGTTTTAAGTTGAACATGAGGCAAGATAACATGATTATGAATGAATTTTATTTTTTGAAAGTTATCTCGACGACGGCTGTGGGTGCATTTTTAGAGTGGCAGGAAGCCAAAGATATTTTTTTACCGTTTTCAGAGCAAACCGATGAGTTATTTTCGGGGGATTCAGTTTTAGTTTATACTTATCTTGATAAAAGTGAACGACCTTGCGCTTCGATGCACGTCGAAAAGTTTTTAGAGAAAACCTCGGATGACTTTGAAGTTCAGCAGTCTGTCGAACTTTGGATTTACCGAAAAACAGAGTTAGGTTACAAAGCCATTGTCGATAATAAAACCATGGGAATTTTATATGCCAATGAAGTCTATCAAAAATTATCTTACGGGCAAAAATTAAAGGGCTACATTGCAAAAATCCGAGAAGATAAAAAAATTGATTTAACCTTAAGTCGTTCTGGTCATGATTCAGCTGTTGATATTGCCCCTATGATTCTAAAAATGCTGGTTGAACAGAACGGGTTTTTGCCATTTAACGAAAAAACATCACCTGAAATTATTTATAAGACTTTTTTTGTAAGCAAAAAAAAATATAAAATGGTCTTGGGAAGTCTTTATAAAAAAAAGCAAATAACAATCCACGAAGATGGCATAAGATTGGTCACACCGACGTAACTGGATGACTTAAATCGGTGTATCTTCGATATCAATAAACGGTATTTCTTTTAAAGGTGTTTTTCTTCGGGACTGCAACGAAGCCAGTTGTCTGTGTTTTCGTTGAAGCACGTCTTTAAGGGTAGCGCAGACCTCATCCACGCATGTGTAAAAATGATCGCTGGACCGTTGTACTTGTATCAACGGTTTAGAGTTTTTAATTTTAAGTAAAACTGTGCATTCAAAGTGCGGCCTTCGGTTCAAGGATCGGTGGCGATCTTCGGCAACTTTAACTTGAACCTCTGAATTCGGATACTGTTTAAGGAAGGGCGTTATGGTCTGTTCTATTTTTGTCTGCAGGTACTGGTTTAGATTTTCTGTATTTTCAAAGTCTCTGATGACTATTTTTGTTTGCATTTTACCTCCGCTTTAATTCTCCATGAAAAGCGGGTCGTAGTGGAAAAAAAACTAAGGGCTGTGCAGACAAACACCCAAAAAATTTATTTTTTGTTAGGCCAAATAAAATCCTGAGGTCTATTGTAGAGTTTTCTTAATACAGATTTATAGATGAGACTTCTTTTCGGCGCATAAACATTTCTGGCTTTTATAGCCAGCACTAAAGCCATCGTAAAAGCAACAGTCACATTGATCAAGCCCATGGATAAAACTCCGGCTACGGCCAGCCATGAATCAAAACTATTTAGGTTCGAAATCGGTCCCGAGAAAAGCGCAATAGTTAATGCACCTGTCGATAAGGTCACATGTCTTACTTCTAAATGTAAACCAAAGAAATGCATAACCACCGGAGACAAACCCAGCAAGAAGCCTAAAGAAATGCTAGAGGCTATTCCCAAAATATTTTTATTAAAGAAAAGTGAAATATTTTTTGCTCGGTGTGGACCTATAATAAAAGAAATTCTTCTGTTTGCGGCCAAGGCTTCTGCTATTTTATGAAAGGTAATCCAGTTCTCGATCCAACCAGAAACAAGACTTGAACCCCAAAGTAATATTCCAGTAAAGGCTGCAAAAATCGGAGTCATACTGAGCAGCGAAAAGCTTTTTATAATTTGTAACGACTCTTCCGCAGACATCACATCCGAATTTGTAAGGGCTTGATAGGTCCAGCAAATGATTAAAGTCGCCGGGATGACTCCAACAATATTTCCAAAAATTGCTGCAAACTGAGATCGTATTGTGTGAACAATTTCATCCGTTAAGTTTTCCAAGGCTTTCGAGTTATCAGTAAAATTCATCTGGGAAGCTAGCGCCGGAGCCGTCGACGAGGGTTGTTTAGTGCCTAACGTAAAGTGGCAGAAATGAATAGCCAGGAAACTTGTCGAATAATTCAAGCTGGTAAGGACTCCACCAAAAAAGTTTTCAATCTTTAAATGATGAATTAAAATTTTTCCGATCATAGTTAGCGACGTAATAAGCCCGCCACCAATAGAGCTTTTTATCGACCGTAAATATTCAGCCGAATTACGCGTGATATAGTGTTCTCCGCTTTCAGCATGACGTTCTACAATTTTCCTAGACATCAGCGCAAAAATTTGATTAAAAAAACTAAGCAAGCTTCGTTTTTTAATATTTTCAGCGATTAAGTTTTCAATAAATTGCGAAAGTAAAATTGTATCTATCGGGTCAGGCCTTAACAGCAAAAGAATTTCAGTCATTCTTTTGATTAAATGTTTTAGACGCTCTGTTTTATAGACAATTTGTAAGCTAACACCGTTTTTACCCAGTTCATTTTTCACTTCAGTCAAAGCCCTATGGCAGGCATCTAGTTTATTTTGAATAAGTTCATTCAGTTGTTTTTTTGCCTTAAGATCCGGTTCAGTAATGAATTTTTCTATAAGATCCGGCAACTGATAAAAAGGCGAATTTTCAAAGTGTGAATCGGAAAGTCTTTTTCTTACATCACTTGATAATCCTAGACCTTGAACTTGCACGGATAATAATAACAAAGCCTGTTCACAATCTTTTTTAAGACTATTCCAATTTTCTTCCTGCGGACCAACTTCAAAATTTAATAAATCTATAAATCTTGAAAAAGTCGAATCATCTAATAAATGAATCCACTCGAAATCTTTTTGCTCGTGAAAGTTTTGGCTAAAGATATAAGATAACTGGTCGTCATGCGGTACCTGTGGTATCCACTTTTCATTGATTCTTCCGACAAGCTCTCCTAAAAAATGATCCTGGCTGAAAAGTCCGGTCTCGATAAAAAGTTCTAGACCCTTAGATTCTTTCAGGATCGAGCGCAAAGTGCCTGAAACTTTTAATTTCCATTCTTGATTTCTGTCTAAAATTTGCAACAAATAACGAACTCGGGCTGCTTGGGGTGCACCGGTTGTAAAATTCAGATCATTTTTACTTGATCCTTCGCGGCGAATCCAATCAATCAAATCAAACAACCAGTCGGTTCGATGCTTGATCAAGGATCCGGGTTCAGGGACTTGTGCAAGAATAACATCTATTTCTTTTCGATGTTTTAGGGACTGAGCAAACCGGTTTGAAACTTCTTTTAATTTAGCAAAAGCCATAAGTGACGTTACCGTTTAAATCAGACGATCTCAACTAGGGGCTTAAGCACAAATTAGAAAAAGCAAAGCGTTAAAGAGCTATCGGAAAAGAAACGCTTAAAATATAACTTTTTTCTGTTCCATTAACGTTATCTAATGCTCCAGCAGCAAATGCCCCTGAATTTTTCACGTTAGTTCCTTTATACTTA
>JAYUCH010000004.1:0-5547 GCA_043740435.1 Bdellovibrionales bacterium
ATGAACAACTTGACGACGATAGGCTTTAAATTAGCCGCATCAATTCCAGCTACTTGATCCACATACTGGCCCAGGATCTGGGCGTTGGACAGAAATAAAAAACGCCCAAAAAAACCCAGTATAATGGCAAAGGCCATTTTTGTTATAAAAGGTCGGTAGGCTTGCAGTAAAGTATCGTAAATGGTTTTTGAAAAGGCCAAGTTTTTCAAAATGTACCCCTGACAAACGCTTGAAATTGCGGGTCATTTAAAAACTTTTCAGAGGGACCATCAAAGACGATGTGTCCTTTTTCTAAATAAACAATCCGTTCACAAAACTGCAAGGCACTAAAACGCTGAGTCGTTAAAATGACGGCATGGCCTAAGTTTTTTAAAGCAACAAATTCTGCGATCAAGTAATTTTCGGTGCTCACGTCGACGGCGCTGAGAGGATCATCGAGTAAAATCAGATCTTTTAAATTTTGAAACTGACGGGCAATACTGACTCGCTGTTTTTGGCCTCCAGAAAGATTTAGTCCGCGCTCGCCGATGACTGTTTCCAACCCATTTTCTACTCGGTCCATTTGAAAATCAAACTGAGCTTTTGCTAAAGAAGACATTATGGCCGAATCATTTTCTGCAGTAGATCCATAATCAAAACTTACATTATCCCGCAAGTTAGCACTCATGACGAAGTGCTCTTGCGGTACATAACTAGTGGGGGCGGTAAAAAATTGATCGGCCACGAACGAAGTTTCACGTATTAAAGATTTCAGAAATAAACTTTTTCCCGAAGCCACCGGGCCTATTAAGGCAATGATTTCAGGCTTCATCACTTTAAAATCTTTTATATTTAATAAAAGTTTATTGTTGATAGTAAGCCGTAAATTTTCAATCTTCACTTTAACATTTTCAGAAAAACTTTCAAACGGGTGAAGAATAATTTCATCTTGATTTTTTAAATCCATAAAATCGGCCAAGCGCCGAAACGAAGTCCACGCATCAAAAATAAACGTAAAAAACCAGGGCAGCTGGCGCAGTGGTCTTGCTAAAAAAACAGTTGTGACCCATAACAATGCGATCAGTTCCACTTTTGAAAGCGGTCTTGGTTCTATCCAAACGAAAAAAACCAGCACCATTAGATTCAGCCAGAACGTCACACTGGATGATATCGAATTCATGATTTGACCGTTGGTGACCATCGCCAATCTGTTGTTGGTTTCTTCGCGGCGTTTTTTTATGATTTTACTTTCAAAGCCTTCGATCCAGTTAAGTATTTTTAGACCACGAATATTTTGAATCCATTCGTTGACCAAACCCATGCGATCTGCGGCCAGCTTCTTGAATTTGAAAAAAAATAAAGACTGCCGATAAGCCATCAACCCATTCAAGGCAATAAGAAATAAAACCAAAGAAAAACTAAGTTGAAATGGCAAGTTATAAAAATAATATAAAAACCAGGGCGTTAAAAGCAAAGGAAACAAGGTGGTAAAACCATAGGGCATCGATTGCTCAAGCCAAACCGTTAAGCTTGGAATATCTGTCGTGTAAAGCGAAACAATTTCTCCGACGCTTTTATCTTGTAGAGTCAGTTGTTTTAATTCTAAATTATGGCGATAAATTTTTTCTGCAAGTCGTCTTTGGGCAACAACAGATTCACTTTGGCCAATGTAGCCAGCCCACTGGTTAAAACCAAAATAAACTAACGAAAGCAGCACACAGTACATCAATGTTAATAAATCTAATCGGGTCGAGAACTCTTTTTGATAATAGGGAAGTAACAATCCACACAAAGATGAAAATAAGGCCAACAAAACGATATAAAGTCTAAAGCGAAAGCGATTAAAAAAAATGATATGAATCAGTTCTTTTTGCCCACCAGTTATTGTTTGTAACACGGGGTTAGTGTAGCATGTGAATCAGAGGGTTGGAAATGTCTTCTCGCCGAGATTTTTTGAAATCAAGTTTTGTTGGATTAAGCACCCTGGGGATGCTTTCGACTATGACATCGTGCTCTACGTTGGACGAATTTATTTTTGAAGACAGGCAACTTTCAGACGACCAAGTCCTCATTGTGGGTGGTGGTATCAGTGGTTTACAACTTGCCTTTAAATTAAGACAAAATAAAATGGATTATAAACTTTTTGAAGGCTCCTCGGACTTCGGAGGGCGAATTCAATCCTACGAGGCGCTTGATTTCGGAGCTTCGTTATTTAATCAATCTGATCAAGAGCTTGCAAAATTATTAAAAGAGTTCAACTTGCCAGTAACATCGTCAGGAAAAAATCAGTTTTATTTTTCGGGCGGGGCAGAAAGTTTAGCCCAGGCGTTAACAAAGCGAGTCGGCGGTTTAATGCCGTATCGAAATATAAGACTGAAATGGAAATTGCTTGAAATTCAAAAATACGATGGTGGTTTTAAGTTAGGTTTTGAAACCCCCACTGGCGTTAAAACTATGCGTGCTCGAAAAGTAGCACTCACAATTCCACCCAGTCAGTGGAGCCGAATTAAAGGTCTGCTTGAATTACCCGAGATGTCATGGGCCCCAGAATGGTTAAAAACTTTAGTTCCTGAATCTATTTTAAAAATGCATTACATACTTCCAGCAGGTGTAACTGTTTCTACAAATAAAAAATCTAATTCTGGTATAAGTTCTGAAAATAACCAGGTCAATGTGCTGACAAAAACGTTAAAAAATAATGTATCTGCTTTCGAATTTGAAATTAAGATCAAGCAAAAGCTGAATGAAAAAACATTGCAAATCGAGACTGTTGATACATTTAATTTTGAAAAAATGATAGAACTGGTAAGTGCTAACGTAAAGTTTCCACTTTCAGCAAAAAAAATAACGCCAGAGTCTTTTTATAACTGGTCTGATAAGGCTTTGATTCAGTCTGCTTACTTCAAAAACTTGGTTCCGTTTCCTGAGGCTATAAAAAAAGAAAGCACCAGTTTTCAAATCTTTGGGGATTATTCGGCGTTAGTAAAACCGCACAGCGTAGAGGGGGCTTTAGAAGAAGCTCAACGTGTGGCCTCGGTGTTTGTTTAAAAAAGTATCATATTTTAGATCTAGTCAAATGACACAAATTCTATTATTTTCTGCACTGAATCGATTTGCTTTGCTAAAGGAATATCATGTCTAAGCCCAAATTAAAATCCGCCGATACGAGAACTGCTGAGATTCTTTCCCATGTACGTCCTTCGCCAACAATAAAATCAACATTAAGTTCTGATGAAAAGATTAATAAAGTTAAATTTCACTTTGGTGAAATTATGAAAACCTTGGGGTTAGACCTGACTGATGACAGTTTAAAAGAAACCCCTCAGCGGGTTGCAAAAATGTATGTGAACGAAATTTTTGAGGGATTAGACTCGAAAAGATTCCCAAAAATTACCACCATCGAAAATAAAATGAAATATGATCAGATGGTTTGCGTACGAAATATTGAAGTTATGTCAACCTGCGAACATCATTTTCAGCCGGTCCACGGCCAAGCCACAGTGGCTTACATTCCGGGTAAGAAAGTGATCGGTCTTTCAAAAATTAACCGAATTGTTGATTATTTTTCAAGGCGTCCGCAGGTTCAAGAACGACTGACAAAGCAAATCGCAGATTGCCTGCAGTATTTATTAAACACGGATGACGTGGCTGTTTACATCAATGCAAAACATTATTGTATGATTGCGCGCGGAGTGCAAGATACTCACACCACAACAACGACATCAGATCTGCGCGGCGCTTTTAAAAAACAAGACATGACTCGCAGCGAGTTCATAACTCAGTGTCATTCTAAAAGTTAAATATATTTCTGTAACAATTCTCTTGAGTTTTTAGACAGGCTGATTGAATTCAGCACTCTATTTATTTCCTTCATAGCCAGTTCGTTCTGCCGAGTGGGAAGTTTTTTTACGAAATTAAAAGCTGTACAAAGTCTGGCTGCAACTTGTGGATTCCAAGAATCAACTTCTAAAATTTGATCGCAAAACCACGTATAAGGTGCTCCGTCTTCGGTGTTGAACGCAACATAGTTTTTACTGAAAACGGCATGCAAAGCAAAAATACTATTGGGGTTCTTTGCATTAAAAAAATTACTTTTGCAAATTTGCTGAACTTTGGAAAAAGTGTCGTCGGTGGGGCTACTGGCTTGAACACTAAGCCATTTACTAAAAACAACCATATCTTGTGACCATCGATCAAAGAACTGCTGCAAACAAGCATCACGCTGTGCCGTTTTGGTTTCGCTGATCAAAGCCAATGCCGCGATTGTATCGGTCATGTTATTACCTTTTAGAAACTGTGCATTTCCCAGGTCGTGGGCCCCTTCAAATTCTGTTCGCATCAAATAAGATAGCAGTCGGTTTTTTAAACTGCGGTCGGCAGGATTCGTAGAATTCTGCAGATCCAGATACATTTTTTTAATGGTCGGCCCATATTTTTGCACGAACGCTTTTCTAATTAAGTTTCTGGCCTTTTCAAAAATATTCGCATCTAAAATTGGCTCTTCCATAGCCAGCGTTGAATCCGACGGAAGACTTAGCATCAAAGATTTAAAAGCAGGATCTAATTTTGAATCTTCAAGGACAGCTGCAAGTGAATCTATGATTTCTGAATTCACCACGGCTGCTTGATCTGATTTTAGTTTTTTTATCAGATTCTTAACTTCCCACAAAACAATTTTCTGACCGATTTCATATTTATTA
The DNA here is from genome assembly GCA_043740435.1 of Bdellovibrionales bacterium. Taxonomy (GTDB): domain Bacteria; phylum Bdellovibrionota; class Bdellovibrionia; order Bdellovibrionales; family Bdellovibrionaceae; genus Pseudobdellovibrio. Next base: position 4,680 of record JAYUCH010000004.1, read on the forward strand.
AATTCATCGGTATCAAATTTAATTAGATGGAGAAGCTCTTTTAAAGGGGCTTCCCACTTAATTTTTATCGGTGCGGAAAATTCGCGGTTGATCGAAAGTATTGGTTTTTCTTTGAGACCCTTGAAGATGAAAGTTTGCTGAGTCTTTTTTAAATCCAGAACCGGTTTGTGGTCTGTGTTCCAAAGAATATCATCCGATTGAAGTTTCAATTCTTGGCCAGATTGGTCGATTAGACCCACGCGAATCGGAATGTGAAATGGTTTTTTTTGTAAATTTTCTTGCTGCTCTGTCTGGGTCAAATCACAGTTTTGTTCTAAAGTTAGATGAAAGGTCTGAAGATCCGAGTCAAACTTTTCGGTGACTGTAACCTCTGGAGTTCCAGCTTGCGAGTACCACAATTTAAACTGCGTAAAATCCATTTTATTGGCTTCGCTGATACTGTCTGCAAATTCGTTTATTGTAACTGCTTGTCCATCATGCCGCTTGAAATACTCGTTCATGCCTTTACGAAATCCATCGCGGCCTGTTAGGGTTTGCATCATACGAATAACTTCTGAACCTTTTTCATAAATCGTAGCCGTATAAAAATTATCAACAGCCATGCAAGAACTTGGGCGAACCGGGTGGGCATTAGGCCCTGCATCTTCTGCAAACTGCCGAGATCTTAAAGAGCTAACATCTTTAATGCGCTGAACAGGTCTAGAATTAAGATCAGAGGAAAATTCTTGATCGCGAAAAACGGTAAGTCCTTCTTTAAGCGAAAGTTCAAACCAGTTGCGACACGTTATGCGATTACCAGTCCAGTTGTGAAAGTATTCATGTCCCACGACTGATTCAATACCATCAAAATCATCATCGGTGGCAGAAT
>JAYUCH010000005.1:0-15654 GCA_043740435.1 Bdellovibrionales bacterium
AACCACATATTCGCCGGGGACAGCATCCGCAAAGACCTGTGCGCTGAATGTTAAAATAATACCAATTTGTAAAGCTCTTCCAATGAGACCCATAGAGATTCTCCTTCCGTGAGATTCTTTTACCTATGGGAAAATCGTACCAACTGCTTTGTTAGGTAGCACACGCTTTCTAGGTTCCAAATTGAAACTGGTCTTCTGTCGCCGGCTTAGCCCGCAGACTTCTTGATAGTCTTTGGTGATGAGTCATCGAAATCAAATGCCATTTGTAAAGGGCTTGAGTACTTTACGGAAGTTTTCAAAGAGACAAATTTCCCGGGGTTTTCTGAAATGATTTTTTTCTCTGAGGGTGTTTGTACATTAACACCATAGGCTTGCTTCATTAAGTTCTTAACAAAAGCTTCTTTGACCGCGTCACTTCCATTTGCGTTAAAGCCTATATCTTTCATTAATTCACCCAGTTTTTTCATACAAGAACCCCGTCGCTTTGTGCGTTAGTTAATACTTGTCGTCAGTTTTTCTGCGTTTATTAAGATGTAAGTCGAGATGTGGCGTCTCAAATTAAGACGGATATAGGTCTAGTTATCGGTTAACGATGACATCGTGCTCAGAAAAATATTTTTTTAGATAATTTAAAACGTAACTAAAATTGATCTGTTCTGTTCAGTACGAAAGATCCAACGGTTTTCGTGGTTCCGTTGACCATTTGATCGTACATGAAGCCAGCCAGCTGTTGCGTGTCTTTTAATTTATACACATGCCAGTACTTGTTGCCGTTATTGAAGTTAATTAAAAAGGCGTCGGAGCCATCGACTTTGTAGCCCAGGTGATCACTTTCAAAACCTTGGCCACTTTTTTCAACGCCATTCATGAAAATTTTTATATCTCCTTTAACGTAATCTTTTCCATTTTTTTTCATCGTTTTAATATCCATTAACATCGAGCCGTATTCGTTTTTTAAAACATCAAACATACGGCCACGATAGGTTCCAAAAACGGGTTCGAAAACCTCAAGTGGTTCTTCTTTAGCTAAACGCAAAAAGGATGATAAATTTTTGATTTCGACATTCTTTAAGTTTTTTTGAACTTCTTCAGCGCTGGTTGAGTTCGTTAAAATCCATTCGTAAGATTTTAACTTTTTTAAATCAAACTGTTTTTCTACCTTAACTTGTTCTTTTTCTTCTGTGATCTCGGCGGATATTTTTTTGTTGATTCCTGCGGATAGGCTTCCGTGTTTAGTCACGGTCGGTTCTGAATCCGGTGTCTTTAAAAAAGCAGTCTGATTAGCCGCTTTTAAACCAAGATCTGCTAGAAAGACTTGAAGAATTTGTGCAAGAAGCTCTTCTTGTTTTTTTGTGTCTGAAGAATCCAGAATGTTTTGAAATTTTGTTTTTGCCGTTTCAAGTTCCGACCGAGTGAATTTTAAATCCTCGGATGACTTCACCAATTCTCTGAACTCAGCCGTTTCACGAAAAGTTTTTTCGCCGTAATTGCGGCCGGCCATAAAACCACCGACCGCCAGGCAAAGTCCAAAGAAAATCGTTAAAAAATCCTTCACTAAGCCATGTCTCCGCCACCAACAGTTTCTTTTTTGCTGATACTGGCGCGTAAAAATTCTCGGTTCATTTTTGCAATATTAATTAAAGAAATTTCTTTTGGACAGGCCGCTGAACATGCGCCTGTGCTGGTGCAGGCACCAAAGCCTTCAGCATCCATTTGTGCCACCATATCTAAAGCGCGCTGATCGCGCTCGACTTTACCCTGTGGTAATAAGGCCAGGTGGGTGATTTTTGCACTGGTAAATAACGCGGCCGATGCATTTTTGCACGAGGCAACACACGCACCACAGCCAATGCAGGCGGCCGACATGAATGCCTCATCAGCATCAGGTTTTGGAATTGGTGTGCTGTTAGCATCAAGTGCATTTCCTGTGTTAACAGAAATAAATCCGCCTGCCGTGATGATCCGATCTAAAGCCGAGCGGCTGCACATCAAGTCTTTAATAACGGGAAATGCATTGGCGCGCCAAGGTTCAATCGTTAAGTTTTCACCATCTTTGAAGTTACGCATATGCAACTGACAAACCGTTGTTCCTTTTTGCGGACCATGCGCATTTCCGTTGATCATAAATCCACAACTGCCGCAAATGCCTTCTCGGCAATCATGATCAAAAGTAATGGGTTGATCGCCTTTTTTGATTAGATCTTCGTTAACGGCATCAAGCATTTCTAAAAAAGAAGCGTCGGGTGAAACTTCTTTTGCATCGTAATTCTGAAAGGCGCCTTCGGACTGCGCGTTTTTTTGACGCCAAACTTTTAATTTAAGATTTATATTTTTTTTATTTTCCATGATGTCCTCTTATTTGTAAGACCGAGTCGCTAATTTGACATTTTCAAAACTTAAATTTTCTGTGTGCAAGGACTGCGGTTTTTTTTCGCCGTTCCATTCCCAAGCAGAAACGTTACAAAACTTTTCATCATCACGCTTGGCTTCGCCGTCAATTTGATGCTCTTCGCGGAAATGTCCGCCGCAAGATTCTTCCCGCGCTAAAGCGTCACGGCACATCAGCTCTCCAAGTTCGATGAAGTCGGCAACTCGGCCGGCTTTTTCTAACTCGGTGTTCACACCGACAGCTTCTCCGGGAACAAGTACGTTATTCGAAAATTCTTCCCGCAGTTTTTGAATTTTTGCTATGGATTCGGTTAAGCCCTGTTTATTTCTAGCCATACCGCAATTTTCCCACATGGTTCGACCAAGCTCTTTGTGAAAGCTTTCCACCGTGCGTGCACCCCGTGTGGATAGTAATTTCTGAATTTCAGTTTTCACTAGGTCTTCACTGTTTTTAAATGCATCGTGTGTCGTAGTAACCGCACTAATTTTGTTATTCGCAATATAATCGCCCACTGTATACGGAAGAACAAAATATCCGTCGGCCAACCCCTGCATCAAGGCGGAAGCCCCAAGACGATTGGCACCATGATCAGAAAAATTAGCTTCACCGGCAACAAACAAACCGGGGATGGTGCTCATTAAATTATAATCGACCCACAGTCCGCCCATCGTGTAGTGAGGGGCCGGATAAATTTTCATCGGCATTTTGTAAGGATTTTCTCCGGTTATTTTATCGTACATTTGAAATAAATTACCATAGCGTTCAGAGATTTTGTCTTCGCCTAAGCGATTTATGCTATCGCGAAAATCTAAGTAAACAGCGTGGTCACCTTGCACACCAAAACCCTGATCAACACGGTACTTGGCCTGACGAGACGCTACATCTCGCGGAGCCAAATTACCAAAACTTGGATAAATTCGCTCTAGAAAATAATCGCGTTCAGCATCTGGAATTTCATTGGCCGTGCGCGAATCGTTTTTTTTGCCCGAAACCCAAATGCGTCCGTCGTTTCTAAGCGATTCAGACATCAGCGTTAATTTGGATTGGTTTTCACCATGAACAGGAATGCAGGTCGGATGAATTTGCGTATAACACGGGTTCGCCATGTAAGATCCGCGCTTATGCGCTTTCCACGCAGCCGTCACGGCGCAAGCCATAGCATTGGTCGATAAATAAAATACGTTTGAGTATCCGCCGGATGCTACAATAACAACGTCGGCTTCGTGCGATTCGATTTCGCCCGTTAATAAATTACGTACAACGATTCCGCGAGCTTTGCCGTCGATCACGACCAAGTCCAACATTTCACGGCGCACATTCAATTGCACGTTGCCTAGATCAACTTGTCTCATCATTGACGAGTAAGCACCTAGCAACAGTTGCTGTCCGGTTTGCCCGCGCGCATAAAAAGTTCTAGAAACTTGGGCTCCGCCAAACGAACGGTTGGCTAACAACCCGCCATATTCACGCGCGAGTGGAACGCCCTGGGCGACAGCTTGATCGATGATATTGACAGATACTTCTGCAAGTCGGTGCACGTTGGCTTCACGTGCACGGAAATCTCCGCCCTTAACAGTGTCGTAGAACAAGCGCTGAACAGAGTCGCCATCATTTTGATAGTTTTTTGCCGCGTTAATTCCACCCTGAGCTGCCACCGAGTGTGCGCGCCTTGGGGATTCGTGCACGCAAAATGCTTTGACTCGATAGCCCAGCTCGGCCAATGAAGCTGCGGCAGAAGCCCCAGCCAGACCCGTGCCGACAACAATCACAGAATGTTTTCTTTTGTTAGCAGGGTTTACTAACTTCATATCAAATTTGTGGTTTTCCCACTTGGATTCGATGGGACCGCTTGGAGTTTTACTATCTAGTTTTACTGACATAATTTCCTCGTTTTATTTTACAAATAAAAAAACATAAATCGGTTGAGATAAAAATCCAAAAGTAACAACAGCAGCATAAGCCCACGCCGCTTTTTTAATTCCAGCCTGCATTTTTCTTTCTAAAATTCCAAAAGACTGAAAAACAGATCCGGCTCCGTGACTTAAATGAAATAACATCAGCATCAACGAAATAAAATAACCCGCTACATACTGCGGCTTATTAAAAACTTCGATAATTAACTTGTGCAAATCACGCATGACAACGCCGTTCACCGTTGCTTCATAATACGTTCCATATTTAAAAGTTATTAAATGTAAAATGATAAATGCCAATAGCGCCGAGCCCTGAACTGCCATGTAGCGAGAAGCCCACGTCACTGATTTAGATCCGTTTGGTTCAACAGCATACCGAGTTCCACGAGCCGCACGATTTTGACGGGTTAATAAAATCGCCATCGTTACGTGCGTGATAAGTGAAAGAATTAAAACGGATTCGGCTCCGTATAAAATAAGTTTATTGGAAACCAGCGCGTGCCCGTAACTGTTGTAGATGTCCGCGCTTACAAAAATAAGCATATTGCCGGCCATGTGGACTAACACGAAACCCATCCAAACCAGTCCCGTAAGTCCCATGATGTATTTGCGGCCAACAGTCGACTTTAAAAAATCAAGCATAGCAAAGTCCTTGGTAATTTTTTTTATTATTTCAGAAATAACTTTACCACTATTTATCTGAATGTCATTTTCCCCCTCATTTTTGCAACACGTCATGTTGAAAATATATTCCTGTTTTCAGGCACTTAGGCTAGAACTAAATGGCTTAAACTAAGGTGGTTTTTTATGAAAGTATTTGTTTGTTTAAAACAAGTTCCAGACACAGAAACAAAAATTAAAATTTTACCTGACCAAAGTGGCATAGACACTTCGGGAATTAAGTGGGTTATGAACCCTTACGACGAATACGCCGTCGAAGAAGCCGTAAAATTCAAAGAAAAAAATCCTTCAGCGCAGGTCTGGGCCATAACATCAGGCCCAAAAACTCGCGCGGTCGAGGTGCTGCGAACGGCTTTAGCCATGGGTGCCGACGAAGCCATCGTGATTAATTCGCCGGACAACTTAGACGCATTGTCCACCGCGCACGCACTAGCAAAATCGATTCAAGCCGAGGGCGGTGCCCATCTTGTGTTTTCTGGCAAAATGGCTATCGATAATTCGCAGTCTTCGGTTCCACAGATGATCGCTGAATTTTTAAATATTCCGCACACAACAGTCGTTTCTAAATTTGAAACCACGGCCGAATTTTTTAATGTCGAGCGCGACAGCGACGGCGGAACAAAAGAAGTGGTGCAGCTGATGGCACCCGCATTGGTGGCTGCTGGCAAAGGCTTAAATCTGCCAAGATACGCAAGTCTTCCGGGAATCATGAAGGCCAAGAAAAAAATTATCAAAGAAATCGAGTTTTCAACCCTTGGTATCAGCGCGGTGGAACAAAAAGTGAAATATTCGGGGTATTCTCTTCCTGCCGAGAAGCCGGCTGTTAGGCTGATTGTTGGTGATGCGGCTTCTCAGGTGACTCAGTTGATAAGTGCTTTAAGAAATGATTCAAAAGTTATCTAAATTTTAAACAAGAGGTTCTTTCATGTCAAAAATTTTAGTTTTTACAGAAACCAGTGGCGGTAAAATAAAGCGCAGTTCGCAAGAGCTTTTGCAATTTGCTTCAAAGTCCGGACAAGACGTTGTTGCGCTTATTTTGGCAGAGTCTGCCGGCACAATTGCCGCTGAAGCCGGTCACCACGGTGCTGGTTCTGTTCTGATCAGCGCTGGTACTGACTTCACAAATTATAATCCCGAGGTTTTCGCAGCCGCAGTTTGTGAGGCCATAAAATCTTCAGGCGCAACAACCGTTTTGGCCTCGTCCTCAGCTACGGGTAAAGATTTATTTCCGCGTGTTGCGGCGCGAATTGGGGCCGGAGTTGTCTCTGATGGAATTGAAATTCAATTGTCTGCAGATACTTTAAAAGTTAAAAAACCTTTTTATGCGGGGAAGTGCTTTGCCACGGCTACTTTTGAAAACTCAAGCGTAAGAATTGTTTTAATGCGACCTAATCAACTACCCGTTGAAAATGCAGATACCTCTAAAACCGCTGCTGTTACAGAGCTCGCATTTGCTAAGCCGGATTTAAAAACTTTAATAAAAAATATTGTAAAAGGCACTTCTGAAAAACTCGATTTAACGGAAGCTAATATTATTGTTTCGGGCGGGCGCGGGCTTAAAGAAGCTGCTAACTTTAAACTTTTGAATGATTTGGCTGATGTTCTAGGCGCAACTGTGGGGGCGTCTCGGGCTGTGGTTGATGCCGGTTGGGTGGGTCATTCCATGCAGGTCGGTCAAACCGGAAAAACGGTAGCACCGTCACTTTACATTGCGGTTGGTCTGTCAGGGGCAATTCAACATTTAGCAGGCATGAGTGGTAGCAAAGTTATTGTTGCCATAAACAGCGATGCGAATGCTCCGATTTTTCAAAAAGCAACGTACGGATTAGTGGGCGACGCTTTTGAAATTGTCCCATTATTAACGGCAGAATTTAAAAAGGTTTTGCAGCATTAATTTCATATTGAAAATTCGTAGTTGGACTTTAGGTTTACTTGTGTGGATAATTTATCGCACGCTATCCATGACGTGGCGGTTGCAAGTTTTTGAAGATGAGTTTTTAAAAAAAGAACTTGCTAATAAAAAGCCTGTTATCTTATCACACTTTCACCAGGACGAACTGGTTCTGCTTTCCCTGGCTTCGTCTTACAAAATTGCAACGATGACATCCACCAGTAAAGACGGTGAAATTATGACTGCCGTTTTGCGATTAATGGGCATAAAAGTTTCTCGGGGGTCATCGACCCGAGGTGGTGTTGCTGCCCTGAAAGGTTTAATTCAGCTTTGTAAAAAAGGTTCTAACTCTTCATTTGCAGTCGACGGACCACGCGGCCCCATTTATGAGCCTAAGCCCGGAGTGTTTGAATTTTCAAGACTTTCAAAAACTTCGATTTACGCAGCCGGAGTTCGTTGCGACAGAGCCTGGCATTTTCCAAAAGCTTGGAATAAAACTTTCTTACCAAAACCCTTTGCAAAAATAAATGTCGTATGGATCAAAGCCAGCGATCCAGTGACAAAGGACCAGAACGTAAGATCTTCGGATTTAGCAAAAGCCTTGCAGAATCAACTCTTTGCCGCGAGACAGCATGCGACCAATTTGTTTGGCGCCTCACGTTCGGAACTGTAGCATTTGAGCTAAGGCTTCATTATCTATCATACAACAAAGGATTGGCTTGTTATGAAACGGTTATTTTCTGCGCGCACTTTGATTTCTACGATCTTGTTTTTATTTTTAAATTCGACTCTAGCAACGGCTCAGACGGGCACTGCGATTGTTGCAACGGTTGGTACTAAAAAAATCACAATTGAGGAGTTCAACAAAAAATATGCGGAAGTGACTTCTCAGGTGTTGGTGAACCCGCCGACCAAAAAGACTTTTTTAGAAGATTTGGTTCGTTTTGAAGTCGGAGTTCAAGAGGCCCGAAAACGCGGCTTTGAAAAAGACCCTATCGTGTTGGACCGATTTAACCAAGAAATGTACAAAGCATTGTTAGAAAAAGAGCTGGGAAAGAAAGTTCAAGAAAACTCCGTGTCTGAAGCCGAGATGAAAACATGGTATGCAAAAAATCCGCAGATCAGACTTTCAGATATTTTAATTGAAATTAAACCCGGAGCTTCTGCAGAGCAACGGGCTGAGGCTAAAAAACGGGCCAGTGAAATTTTAGCAGAAATTAAAAAATCAAAAAGACCGTTCGAAGAACTTGTTCGACTTTATTCAGACGACTCTACAACCAAGAATTTAGGCGGAGATGTCGGCTGGCAATCACGAATAACTTTAGTACCAACATATTACGATGCAGCCATCGCTTTAAAAGTCGGAGAAATTACACCTAATTTGGTTGAAACACCATTTGGCCTTCACATTTTAAAATTAACCGGTCGCCGTGGTTACGAAGAGGCTACGAAACGAGAAATTCGCATGGCTGTTTTTGATGACAAAAGAAAAGCTGTATTTGACGAATTTTTTAACCGCATAAAGAAACAATACCAGATCAATGTTAATTCAAAGTTGGTTGAGTAAACTTACTCATAAATTTAGCTCTGAAATAAGCCCCAGTAAATTGGGGCTTATTTTTTTTATGGTTAGTTTGCTTTTGGGGCTAACGGGTTGCGATTTTTTTTCGAATCGACTGCTGAACAAAACAGTCATTGAAATTGGCCCGTATCACATGACCACTCAAGAATTTTCGAAAGCCTTGGCCGCAAAACTAAAAAATTTAGACGCTCTGTCAGCTAAAGATCCGGTTATTTTAACTAAATTTAAAAACAAAATAATTTCTGACTTTGTCGTCGACTCATTAATTCTTATGTGGTTTAAGCAGCAGGGGTTGTCATTAGCTACCGGCGAGTTAGAAAAAGAACTTAAAGATCTGCAGAACGGCTATCCAGACGATAAAAGCTTTCGCTTAACGTTGTCTGAAGAATCTATTCCTTACTCGCAGTGGCGAAAACAAGTCGAACACAGTTTGAAAAGAAAAAAGGCCTTCGCTCAGATTAACCAAAGCTTAGCTGCACCCAAAGAGGAAGAGCTGCTTTCTTACTACAATAATAATAAAGACCGCTATCAACAGAAAGAAGCTCTACAGCTTTCGCATATTCTTATTTTCGATGAAAACCAGGCAGAGATTGTTAAAAAACTTTCACGAACACAAAGCTTTACCGAAATAGTCAAAAAATTTTCCATGAGTCCTGATGCGGCTTTTGGTGGTGGTTTCGGCTGGGTCGAGCACGACTTAAACAGCGACTTCGAGCATTTATTTAAACTTCGCACGGGGGAAGTTTCGCAACCCATCAAGCTGTTGGATGGCTTCCATATCTTTCGCATTGAGGCTAAGCGCGGGCAGCGTCAAAAAACGTTTGCCGAGGTCCGCGACCAAGTTAAAAACGATGTCATTGGATTACGCCAAACGGCAAAATTTTCTGCTTGGTTGGATGAGCAAATAAAAAAGTATAAAGTCTTTAAAAACGTGCAGGCTATTGATAGTCTGTACGTCGAAACTCAAGATGGTTCAGCACAAAAATAAGGTGGGTTCTTAGTGACTAAAAATATTCTGTTCTTGTTGGCCACTCTTTTTGTAACAACTTCGTTTGCAGCAAAAGAAGTTGTCGATAAAGTACTTGTGTCGGTTAATTCAGAAGTCATTTTGTTATCTGATGTTAAAAAATTACAATCTCGACTGACAAAGCCCGGATCTATTGACGAGTCTTTGCTTCTCGGAGAAAAAATTGAAACACTTAAAAATAACCGGACCGCACAACTTCAGTTTTTAATTCGTGAAAAACTAATTTCAGCTGAAATCAAAAAACAGGGTCTTTCCGTCAGTAAAGAGCGGGTCGAAACTGAAATGCTTCAGATGGCCAAGCGAGGTCAAATGACTAGGGCCGAATTTTTAATCTATCTGAACAAACAGGGTTTTAACTTGGAAGACTACCGAGAAGTCTTACGAAATAAGCTTGAACGACAAACTTTTTTTGAGTCCGAAATCGTTTCGAAACTACGGATCACGGACGAAGATGCTTACGGTGAATATCAGATTAAAAATCCAAAATATTTACCTAACGTGAATGAGTTTAAAATTGCCCAGATTTTCTTTGACCCTCGAAAGACAGGGGCCGAGGCCGCGCTGGTGCGGGCAAAAAATAGTTTAGAAAAAATAAAGTCAGGCGAAAGTTTTGAAACTGTTGCCAACCGAGACAGCGAAGACAGCACCGGCAACAAAGACGGGTACCTGGGCGCATTCAAAACCGGTGAATTTAATTCTGAAATTGAACGGGCTGTTACTGGTATTTCACCTGGGGAATATACGGATGTGGTTAAAAGTAAAGACGGTTACCATATTTTTAAACTCCTTTCAAAAAAGACAACTGTGGATCCACAGTTTTTGAAATACAAAGAAGCCATTAAGTCTTCTTTAATCGAAAAAAATTTTTCACGGCAGTTAAAAAATTGGTTTGAATCCAAAAAACAAGATGCTTACATCAAAAATTTTGACACCGCACTTTAAAAAAGTTGCCATAACTTCAGGTGATCCCGGCGGTATTGGTATCGAGGTCATCTGTAAATCCTTGCATAAACTTGGGCCCCAACGAAACACCATTTTTTTTCTGTACAGAGATCACCAGCAAGCAAAAAAACAGCCGCAGTATTTTAAACTTTTAGATGAAAATTTTTTGCGTCTAACTTTTACCGATCAAGATGCTGCTTTTGGTTTTGTTAATTCTTTACAGGCAAAGAAAAAGATTCCAAAAAATATTCTGGTGGATTTGTCCTTGAAAAGCTCTGCGGCCCAATGGATCCTTGATGCCGGTCAGGCGTGTTTAGATAGGCAGTTAACAAGTTTAGTAACCGGCCCTGTTTCTAAAACCCTAATTAAAAAAGCTGGCTTTTCTTTTATGGGTCATACTGGGGCCTTTAGACAGCTTTGTCCCAAAACAAAAATGCACATGGCTTTTATAGGTAAAAAATTTAACGTCTTATTGGCCTCTGATCATTTGCCTCTGGAAAAAATTCCGGGGTTTTTAAATAAAAAAACATTGTCTGAGGCGTTTGTGTCCGCACGTTTGCTAAAAAAACTAATAGGCAGTTCCAAAAAAATGGCGGTGCTAGGTTTAAATCCTCACGCGGGTGAAGAGGGACTGCTAGGAAGCTTCGAAAAAAAATATTTAAGTTCTTTAACAAAAGATTTGGTCGGCCCCCTGGTTCCTGACGCTGCCTTCTTAAAGCCCAATTGGGGTAAGTATGCGTGCTTTGTTTGTCTTTATCATGACCAGGGTTTAATACCCTTTAAGGCCATCCATGGTCAGGATTCCGGTGTGCATATCACAATAGGTTTACCTTTTTTAAGAACCAGTGTTGATCACGGAACGGCTTTTGATATTTATAATAAAAACTTGGCAAATCCTGCATCTATGCTAGATGCTATACGATTGAATTTAAAACTAACTCGAGGTTAACAATGTTTCAGCCTGTGATTTTCCGAGAATACGACATCCGTGGTATTTACAATGAACAATTTGATTTAGATTTTGCCTATCAGCTGGGAAAAACTTTTGCCTCTTACGTCTTTAAAAAATCCGGTAAAAAAAATATGCGTCTTTCGGTGGGATTTGATGCCCGCTTGTCTTCTGTTCCCATTATGGAAAAAGTAACAGCCGGCTTAAAAGAATCGGGCGCTGATGTGGTTGTGCTTGGGCTTATTACCAGTCCCATGTCTTATTTTTCTACGTTTCAATTAGACCTTGATGGCGCCATTATGATTACAGGCAGCCACAATCCGCCCGCTTTCAATGGCTTCAAAATTTCTTTAGGCAAAACAACCATCTTCGGTGAAGAAATTCAGTCATTACGAAAAATTATGGAACAAAAAGATTTTATAACCGGTAGTGGCTCGATAAAAGATTACGATATTTTTCCAGAATACGTGGCTCGCTACCAAAAAGAATTTGGAAATCTTGGTCCCGTTAATGTTGTTTTAGATTGCGGAAACGGAGCTGGCGGTGTCGTTGTTAGAAGATTATTCAAAGCCGTGGGCCTTGAGCCCGAAATTCTATTTGAAAATCCAGACGGAACATTTCCGAATCACCACCCAGATCCTACGGTTGAAGAAAATTTAAAAGACTTAGCTGAAAAAGTTCGCTCCACTGGAGCCATTGCTGGAATTGGTTTTGATGGCGATGCAGATCGCATCGGCGTAGTCGATCACACCGGTAAAATGATTTATGGCGACGAGCTTATGACGATTTATGCCCGTTCCATTTTGGCAACAAATCCGGGTGCTAAAATAGTTGGTGACGTTAAGTGTTCTGATTTTATGTACGCAGACATTGCCAAGCACGGTGGCCAGCCCGTTTTGTGGAAAACAGGCCACAGCTTAGTGAAAGAGAAAATTAAAATTGAAAAGGCCCCTTTTGGAGGGGAAATGAGCGGTCATATTTTTTTCGCAGATCGTAACTATGGTTATGATGATGCTCCGTACGCGGGACTTAGGCTTTGTGAAATTTTATCCAAAACTGGAAAAAATATTCAGCAACTGCTTGAGGGTTTTCCGAAAGCCTTTAACACGCCTGAAATTCGCATCGACACCACGGAGGAAAAAAAAGTTTTAATTGTTGAAAAAGTTAAAGAAAAATTTTCACAAATCAAAGATCCTGGAATCAAAGTTAACCTGATCGATGGAATTCGCATTAGCTTTCCGGATGGTTGGGCGTTAGCAAGATCTTCGAATACGCAGCCTGTTATTGTGGTTCGTTTCGAATCGATCAGTGCAGAGGGTTTAAAACGCATCAAAGAATCTGTCATGAGCGTGGTCAACAAGTACTTATAATACCTATAAAAAAAGCCAGCATTTCTGCTGGCTTTTTTACTTCTCAAGTTTCAGTTTTAAATTAGAAACCGAATTTTGCTGCTGGAATCTTAATGAATGCGACTAGGAACGCTAAGATTACTAGTGATTCAATTAAGGCTAAAGATAAAATAAGTGGTGTAAATAACTTATCTGCCGCCGCCGGATTGCGAGCGATACCTTCTAAAGCTGCTGCTGCCGCTTTACCTTGGGCTGATGTGCCACCGAAAACTGCCAAACCAATTGCTAAGCTTGCGCCGATAGCTACTAGTCCACTTGCCGTTCCGATCGCCGCTGCGTCTTGTGCAAAAGCAACTGAAGCCATTGTTGTTACTGCGAATAATAATACCTTTTTCATCTTTTCTCCTTGTGTTTAGTGGTCGCCAGCTGTTGCAAGAGCTACGTAGACCATTGATAATAAAGTAAATACGAACGCCTGAATCGTACACACCAACAGTCCCATTGCATAAAATGGAATTGCGGGGCCGACAGGAAATAGACCTAAGAAAACAGATAAAACGGTATGGTCGCCTGTCATCACGTTGGCCAATCGAAGGCCCAGCGTCAGGGGGCGAATAACATGCGAAATGATTTCAATAATCAACATCAAAGGTGCCAACCACATAACTGGCCCCAAAAAATGTTTTAAATAGCCGATGCCGCCTTCTTTAAGCCCGATCACGTTGTACGCTAAAAAAGAAAAAATACCGAAAGCAAATGTGGTGTTGAAATTTTCAGTGGCCGGAGTCATTCCTGGAATCAAACCAATCAAATTATTAAATAAAATAAAAGTAAATATAGACGCAAAATAAGGTGCGAATGCGCGGCCGTGATGACCAATAATTTGGTTAGCTAAGCCACCAATGTATTCGGTAAAAACTTCGAACATTCCGCGCACTGAAAGTTTATTAGTAGGAACAATTGAAACTTGACCTTTTCCTAAAGTAACAACGGCCCGAAGACCCAATAACATAATTAATAAAGTAGTCAGTATTAAAGTCGCAACATGCGTGTAGTGATGACCTACTCCGGGTATCAACTGCGTCCAATTAAAATGCATAAGTTCCTCGGGGTTGAATGAGCCTAGGCGCTTTTTCTAACAAAACTTTTGTAGGCTGTCATGCTAAGTATCGCTAAAATAAGAGTTGATAGTCCTAAAATGAATCCCAGCGGATGAATCCAAGCTGATTTCGAAAACATCCACAAAATAATTCCTAATATAATATATTTCAGAATCATCACTAGAGCCGCTAAGCTAACAGATTTTTTTGAAAAAACGCGTCCCCAGACAAAGCTAAGACCCAACAAGTTCACCAGCATCAATGAGCCACCTACTAGACAGCTGACAGCTGCGGCATTGCCAAAATAAAAACTCAGAAAAGTTGCGATAGTAACCGTAAAAACAAAAATCAGTGCTGCTGAAAGTCTAATCATTCTTTAGACCCTTAAGCTTGATAATAAGGCTGGCAAACCAAATAAAAAATGCGATGACCACGGAAATGGCCTGACCGCCAGCAAATCCTTTGGTTTCCAGCCAGTGACCCATCCATAACGACAACAAGATCAAACTGATAAGCTCAAAACCGATAGCCGCGAAAACCATGTACTTATTTTTTTTCATTATTTTCGACGACCTTTCGATAACGGCTTATTTGATATTTTCTCTTTAAGTCTTTTTTCGCGCAGCTCAAGATAAGCCAAATCTCGAATCTGACTGCGATACTTGCCTAAATAATTTAGGGCTGCAACGTAATCCTCTTTTTCTTCAAAAGCAATCGACGTAGCTATATATAAATTTTCATCCGAGAAATATTTCTCTTCTGTTTTCCTTAGCTCTTCATAAACCACAATAGCTTCGTTTTTTTTTCGACTGGCCATTAAAATTTCAGCTTTTAATTTTAAGAAATACTTCCTGTCTTTTTTTGCCGTCTTCAGCGCACTTTCTATGTATTCAAGTGCCGTGTTCGGATTTCCCGTTAAAAATTGAGCCTGGGCTATTCGTAGCTTAATTTTTTCTTTTTGCTCGGGATTTAAATTAAGTTGTTCCAAAATTAAAAGTTCGCTCAGCGCCTGGCCGTAGTTCTGTAAATTCTCTAAGTTTATTTCTGCAACGGCTTCTTGGGCACTTATGCGCTGACTTGAGTCTTGCGACTTTAAAATAATTTCTCGGTAAAGACGAAGTGCGCGGTCAAAATCTTGAATTTCAAATCGCGATATGCGCGCAGCCTCAAGCAGTGCTTTGGTTTTTTTCTTGTCGTTGTTTTCAATTTTTGCTGACTGCTCTAAAAGACTAATGGCAATTCTAAAGTGTCCGTTTTCAATCTCTTGATAGGCTTCGTTGTACAGCTTTTCCGACTGCGGAGAACAAGCTGTTTCCACAAAAATCAGGGTGCTTAGCAAAAGCACCCTCAAGTTTTTTTTTACTAAATACAAATTAATGAATTTCTTCGCCAGCTTTTTCTTCATCTTCAATAACTGCTAAGCCAGATACGAACTCTTGTTTTTCGTCCAAGTTAATTAGTCTGACCCCTTGAGTATTTCGCCCCAGGACCGATATGTCAGAAATTTTCATTCTGATAACCTGTCCCTGGTCCGTTGATAAAATCAACTCTTGGGTGGCAGAAACTTTTTTAGTTCCAATAACAATACCAACCTTGTCCGTTGTTTTTTGAGTAATGATGCCTACGCCGCCACGACCTTGCGTTCGGTATTCCTCGACCTCTGAACGTTTGCCGTAGCCCTTTGAAGTGACCATTAAAATTGTGTCTTTGGTGTTTTTTTCTAATACGATCATATCAACAACGCTGTCGTCTTTAGATAGCGTCACGCCCTTCACGCCGCGTGCGGATCGGCCCATGCCACGGACATCTTCTTCGTTAAAGCGAATCGACA
>JAYUCH010000006.1:0-42527 GCA_043740435.1 Bdellovibrionales bacterium
GGTCAATTGTACAAAATGGATAATTGGCTGCTTCGGCTTTTGCTGAAGTCAGTGCATTAAATAAAGTTGATTTTCCAACATTGGGTAACCCAACAATTCCTACTTGTAATGCCATTTTTAAAACTCCTTCGTCTAAAAAATAAATTTAAAAAAATACTACAAAACACTGCCATTAAAATCTGTAGACGCCCTATCAAAACCCTTATCAATGAAACATTCAATGCCATCACAGGCTTTTTCAAAAATTTTTGTTAAAGAAACATTTT
Source organism: Bdellovibrionales bacterium (assembly GCA_043740435.1). Classification (GTDB taxonomy): domain Bacteria; phylum Bdellovibrionota; class Bdellovibrionia; order Bdellovibrionales; family Bdellovibrionaceae; genus Pseudobdellovibrio. Next base: position 267 of record JAYUCH010000006.1, read on the forward strand.
CGTCTTTCGAAAAACCACTTAAAACGTAATCTCCGATATCGAAATCTGGATGATCCGGGCGACCCACGCCAATTTTAAGTCGAGCGTAATCCATCGTTCCCAACAAATCGGTAATATTTCTTACGCCGTTTTGTCCACCGTGCCCACGATTTTTGTGGAAGCGCAAGGAACCAAAGGGTTGATCAATATCGTCATGAATAACCAACATTTTTATTTGCGGTATTTTATAAAAATTCAGCAACGATTGCACGGATTCACCTGATCGGTTCATAAAAGTTTGTGGCTTTGCAATCAGGATCTCTTGACTATCAAGTTTCATTTTTTTTGTGAAAGCTTTGTGCTCTTCGCGGTAATCTGGATCATTTCCCGAAAGGGCTTTCAGCCAATAATCTACCAGCATGAAGCCGACATTATGCCTGGTCATTTGGTATTGTTTTCCTGGGTTGCCTAATCCTGCAATCAGCCACATAAAGTTATTGATACCTTTTTTTTAATCTTCGTAGAAACAAAAAAGGCGACTTTTTTTAAGTCGCCTTTTTTACAATTATATCTGAAAGAACAATTATTTCTTTGCTGCTGGTTTTGCTGGAGCTGCTTTACCAGCTGCAGCCGCTGGAGCCGCTGCTTTACCGGCTGCGGCTGCTGGAGCTGCGCCCGGTGCTGCTTTTGCTCCGGCTGCCGGAGCTGCTGCCGCTGCTTCAACAACGGGTGCTGCAACAACTTCTTCAGCTTGAATAACAACCGCTGCGATTGTTGTTTCCGGACGAGAAATCATTTTAACGCCGGCAGGGATTGTCATATCAGAAACGTGAAGGGAATCTCCGACACCTAAATTCGTCACATCAACAACGATAAAATCTGGAATTGCAGTTGGTAAACATTCGATCTCGACCTGACGAGAAACGATATTCAGCAAGCCGCCTTCAGCGATACCGATGGCTTTTCCTTCGATACGTACTTCAATAGAAACGCGAACCATTTTTGTAAGATCAAGCGCAAATAAATCGACGTGCTCTGGACGGCGAGTTAACGGATGAACGACAACTTCTTTAAATAAAGCAACTTTACCATTTAATTTTGCATCAGGGCTTTTGATATTCAATAAAGCATTCTCGTAGGCACGAGAATTGTATTTTAAAACGTCATTCACATGCAATTGCACGGTGACGTTTTCAGTAGCTCCGTAAATTACACCTGGAACCATTTTGTTGATACGTAAACCACGAGCATTCGCACGACCTGATTCACGTTTTTCGACTGTTAATTCAATTCTTTGTTTCATTTTTTTCTTCCTGACTACTTCCTCGCGAGCCTCGACACCATGTCGAGTTTGAGGCCATTGTCGTTTTAGTTTTTAATCAAATAACGAACTGACAGAGTCATGATCGTGTATTCGCTTGATCGCTTCGGCTAAAACGGGGGCTACAGTAACCACCTGAATTTTTCCGGAACGAACAGCTGCTTCACTTAAAGGAATTGTGTCAGCCACAAAAACCTTTTCGATTCTGCTTTCTAAAATGCGATGAATCGCGGGTCCAGAAAGCACGGGATGTGTTGCAATTGCGAACACTCGTTTTGCCCCATTTTTCAGTAGGCTGTCAACCCCTTGAGTCAGGGTCCCAGCCGTGTCGATCATGTCATCAACGATGACAGCTGTTTTTCCATCAACATCACCAATTAAATGCATGGCTTTGGCTTCGTTGGGTCCAGATCTGCGCTTATCAATAATGGCTAAAGTTGAATCAATGCGTTTAGCAAAAGCCCGAGCACGTTCGACTCCGCCGGCGTCTGGACTCACTGTGACATATTCGGAACCTTTACCGAAGTTTTCGATCCACGATCTGGCAAGTGTTGGAATTGCAAATAAGTGATCGAACGGACAATTAAAAAAGCCCTGAATTTGCGCAGAATGCAGATCAACCGAAACCACCCGTTCAGCCCCAGCCGTGGTTAATAAATCGGCCATGCATTTAGCCGAAATAGGTGCCCTTGGAGCTACCTTTCGGTCTTGCCTTGCGTAGCCATAATAAGGAATGACTGCGGTAATGTCTGCGGAAGAGGCTCGTTTCAAAGCATCTAACATAATAAATAATTCCATGTAGTTTTGGTTCACAGGCGGGCAGGTGCTGTGGATCACAAAAACATGTTTTCCGCGCACACTTTCTTTGATTTCGACATTAATTTCGCCGTCGGCAAATGTTCCTACGGTTGAACGACCAAGTTCAACCCCCAGCAATTTACAAACATCAATGGCCAAAGCTTGATTTGAATTGCTGGCGAAAATTTTTAGATCTTTCAGAGACAAAATTAACCTCTTTTTTTAAGTTCGTTTAAAAATTCTGATAGCGCCAGCGCACGATGAGATTTTTGTATTTTATAACCCGGCCCAAGTTCAGCTAAAGTTTTTGTTTCACCATCAGGAATAAATACAGGGTCGTAGCCAAAACCCATTAATCCTGTTGGTTTTAGACTGATGTTTCCACGCAATACGCCTTCAAAAATTAACTCTTCATTTTCTGGGGTTAGAACAACAGTGACACATTTAAACTGTGCCGCCCGAGAAGAAACATTTCTAATTTGCATCATTTTCAAAAGTTTTGCGATATTTTCGGCGTCCCTGGCATGGGGGCCTGCATACCTGGCCGAATGAATACCCGGAAGATTCCCAAGCCCTTCGACTTCAAGGCCAGCATCTTCACCCAATACAAATGCGGAAGATTTCAGAGCTTTGACCGATTTAGCTTTGATACGTGCGTTTTCTAAAAAAGTAGTTCCGGTTTCAGGTTTTGGTGTGAACGATGGCAGATCACTTTGAGAAAATAAAGTCAGTGTAGGAATTTTACTTAAAGTTAATTTGTACTCTTCAAGTTTTCCTTTATTTCCAGTGGCGATCCAAATTTCCATTTTTTAATGACCTATCTTTTAAGAGGAAAAAAAGTACCGATCAGTTTGGCTTGCTCTAAAAAAAGCTGTTCGCAACCTTTTTCAGCTAATGTCATCATATCTGAAAGTTGTAATCTTGAAAAAGTACCTTCTTCGGCTGTGCCTTGAATTTCAATGAACTCATTTTTATCGGTCATCACAAAATTCATATCGGTGCCGATTTCACTGTCTTCTTCATAGTTTAAATCTAAAAGTGCAGATTTAATTCCGTTTTCTTCCTGCAAACCAACACTGACCGCCGCAACGTAGTGTTTTAAGGGAATCGTTTTGATTTCAGAAAGCGCATGCAGTTTTTTTAAAGCTAAGGCCAGCGCCACAAATCCACCTGTTACGGCTGCTGTTCGTGTGCCCCCATCCGCATTAATAACATCGCAATCGATCAGTAATTGTTTTTCACCCATCGCTTTTAAGTCGACACATGATCTTAACGCGCGACCAATTAATCTTGAAATTTCTTGCGTGCGCCCACCGGTCTGAGTTTTTTCACGTTTCATGCGGGTGTGAGTCGACCGAGGTAACATTCCATATTCTGCCGTGACCCAACCGGCGCCCGTATTTTGCAACCACGGTGGAGTTTTAGCTTCGTAACTGGCAGAGCACATTACGCGCGTTTTACCAAACTCAACTAAGACCGAACCTTCGGCGTAATCTAAAACATGAGGTGTTATTTTAATTGGTCGTAACTGGTGAACTTCGCGTTGATCTGATCTTTTCATGAAGACCATAGTTGTAAACTGACAGGTATTTGTCACTCTTTATTGGCTTGAGTAGTCTTCTATCGCTGCGCTCAACGCACGAGCTAAATTATCTTGATAATCTGAGGTGATCAATTTTCGAGCTTCACGCACATTAGAAATAAAGCCAACTTCGACTAAAACGGCAGGCATTTCTGTATTTTCGATGACAAAAAATGGGGCTCGCCGAATTTTACTTTTAGTGGATTTTTGATTTGCGGCCGCATCTGCATTTAAAAAATTTGCGGCTTGCTGTTGAATTGTTTGACTGAAGGCCAAGCTCTGTTTCGTTTTACCAAATTCAATAAGATCTTTCTTGATTAATTCGACCAAACTTAATTGTTCACTTCTTTGTATGCTTTTTAATAAGACCGTGCGCGGCTTTTTAGAACTAAAATAGTACTCCAGGCCGCTGACTTGTGCCGAAGTTGACGAATTCGCATGCAAACTTAAAAATAAATCTGCTTTATTTTCCTGAGCAAAACGCACGCGGTCGTCTAAAGAAATTCCTTTTCCTGCGGACCGAGTTAATAAGATTTTAATTTCAGGATGATCTTTAAAGTTTTTTTGAATTTTTTCAGCAATTTCAAAAACAATTTTTGATTCGACGAAGCTTCCGCGGCTTGCTCCGCCATCAACGCCGCCGTGCCCTGGGTCGACAACCACGGTTAACGCCAATGCAGGCAGAATTAAAAAAAAAGAAAGTAAAAACATCATGTAAACTTGAGCTTAATTGATTTTTTGGGAATAAAGAAAAAAAAAGACGGCCAGGTATGGGGGGAGAGTCCCTAGCCGCCATGGGGGTACAATATACTTAAGCAAAGACTTCGCCAGTTTTAAACCCACTCAAATGCAGTTCAGGTGTCAAAGTACAAGTCAGTGACATTCATGGCTGTTTTTTTGGTTTTTTTCCCCATTACGCTGGCCTGACGCTGGCCTTGACGAAAGTGCAGAAGGCTCTGCATTGGATTCTCTTATTGAGATTACCATACTAAACTTTACCCATTACAGGAGATTTCTATGCTTAAAAGTTTATTGGTGGTTTCTATTTTATGTGGTTCTTTAATCGGTCAAAAAGTGATAGCAGCCGATGTCGAAAATGCACAGATCGAAGCTGAAGAAGCACTTGCAGATTCTGAAGCTGCACGTGCCGAGGCAACGGATTCTAAAAAGCGCGCCGAAGAAGATCGTAAACGTCGTGAGCAAGCGAAAAGCGAAGCTAAAAAAGCAGCCGAAAAAGCAAAACTTGCCGAAGAGAATGCTAAAAAAGAAATGGCCCAAGCTGAAAAAGAAATTGCTCAGGCTAAATTAGAAACAGCCGAAGCAGAAAAAACTCAGCGCCAAGCCGAAAAATCAACTTTAGACTTCGAAGCAAAAACTAAAGCCAACAAAGAAAAAGCACAAAAAAGCGAAATGACTCGAAATGAAGTTATTGAAAAAAAGAAACTTGCCGAAAAAGCAGCCGGGGAATTTTCAGCTCATTCCGAAGAAGCCCAGCGCACGGCCGAAAAAGCAGCGGCTGACGTGGTGAAATTCCAAAAGGAAATGGCCGAGGCACAAAACTTACAAAAGCAAGCCCAGTTAAATTTGGCAAAGACGCAGGCGCAAACCCAAAAAGCCTTGGCCGAAGCGAAAGTGGCCGATGCAAAGATGAATCAAGAAAAGGCTCGTACCGAAGCTGAAATAAAACGTACAGATGCTGAATTAGCAAAATTAAAAGCGCAGATCGAGGCCAGTGAAAAAATATCTTTGAAAATTGCAGAAGAAAATCAAAAAGTTGTTGAACAAAGTAAGCAATTAAAAGCAACTTTAGGTGAAGAACAAAAAAAGTTGGCCACGATGAAAAAGGACGAAGAAAGCCTACGTAATCAAACTGCCAAGGGACGGGCTGATTACGAAAAAGCCCGAGTCCTCTACCAAAAAGATTCGGCCCAAATTAATTTGGAAGTGCTGCAGTTAAAAAGGGCGCAGGCTTTTTCAGAAGCAGAACTTAAGAAGTATGAAACAGATTCAACTCGGCTGAAATCTGAAAGCGAACGTGTTAAACAAGAACGTGAACAGTTAATGAAATCGACAGACAAAATTAAATCTTCCGCTGAAGAAGCTAAAATCAGGATGGAAACGAATCGCGCTGAAAATGAAACTGAAAAAATCAAATTAGAATCTGAAAAAATCAGAGCTGAAACGGCAGGCCTTAGAAAAGACACTTCGTCTGCAACAGCATCGGGCGCAGCCGCATCAAGCAGTGGTGCAAAACAAATTCTGATAACCAAAGACTGTGCTATTAAAGATAAGCCAGCTGCTTCCGGAAAAGATTTATTTAAAGTAAAAAAAGGCGGCCGCATCAACGTAATCGACAAGGGTGGCGCTTGGTCGAATGTTCTTAAGGGGAAGGTTGTTCCCGAAGGCTTTATTGCAAAATCTTGTTACTAACGATTGAAGGATGACTTAAGAAAAAATGAATCTGTTGTGGGGACTTCATAATGCACTAAAAGGTTGGACTTTGTATGACTTAACAGTCAACGAGGTTCAACTATTAGTACAGGTGATGTCGGTGAATGAAATCAGGCTTACAAAAGTGTGCACCCAGGATTCAGCGGTTTGGACTGCGTTAAGTGAAAGCGAATATCCTCAGTTTTTTGTGCCAAAAAAATCTAATTCCGAAAATTATCCAGCTTTACATCAAACTGAAAAAACCATGGCGGGTGAATCCGACACCGAGTATTTTGTGGTTAGACCAAGAAAGCAACTGCCACGGTTACATAAAAGACATGATTTAAATATCTCTTGCACGGTGAATTCAACCACAAAGTCGATTGAAATGGAAACGGTGAATTTGTCAGAGGGTGGCATTCAGTTCAAAGAAATTTTACCAGATTGGATTGCTGGATATTTTATTATTGCTTTAAAGATTCCAACAGGATCTTTGCAACTGATGTGCTCTTTAGTTGAAGATCAAAAAGAAAAAAAGCGAGTTCAAATTGTATCCGAAGACACTGATCCACAGTACTTAGTATACTGCGGATGGCTTTCGACCCTAGCTTAGATTGGGCTGCGCGTTTTGCATGATCATCGTTCTGGTCGGGTAAGCAAAATCAAGTTTCATGTGATCAATAATCTGATGAATTAAATGCAAATATTTCTGAGCTCGGATTGTGTCATCTTCAGACTCTTCAATATGAAAATGAAAATTAATCACAACATTCAAACTGGAATCTCCAAAGCCACTAAAGCTAATCGAGATCCGGTCACGCTCGACAGTTGGATCTGCTAATAAATTATTTTTTAAAGTATCACAGAACTGCTGAATCTGTTCAGGGCTTGCTGCGTAAGTTAAGCCGATTGTCTGGCGAAAGCGAATCCAGCCATTACGGTTTGTTAGGTTATCAATTTTTTCTTTGGCCACGACTTGATTGGGAACAATGATAACTGAATTGTAATACGTTCGAATGCGGGTCGAACGAAAACCAAGTTCTTCAACAAAACCTTCTGTATCACCCAATTTAATCCGGTCTCCAATTTTAAAAGGGCTATCTAAAAGTATCGTAATCGTTCCAAAAACATTAGCTACAGTATCTTGTGCTGCAAAGGCTAATGCAATACCACCGATTCCTAAACCCGCAAGCAGCGCAGTCACGTTGATGCCAAAATTTTGTAAGGCAATAAGGCAACCGATAACCACGATGAAAACCTTTATTGTTCGGCTAGCAAAATAAGCTAGTTGGTCGTCAATGACAGTTTTAGCGCTTTTTCCCCATTGATGTAAGAGTTCACCAAAGGCTTCGGCCGCCAGGTAACAAATTCGGATAAGATAAAATGCCAAAATAATTTTGAAGAATAAAATCAGATATTTTTCTAAATTGACCGTTAATTCTAAAGATTCAATCAGGACACAGCCTAACAGCAAAGTTAAAATCCAGCTGGTGCTTTTTTCCACTTCAAGTCGTAAGAAAAACTGCATAAATGTTTTTTCTTTGCTGTAAGTGGGGTTGATTTTAATTTTGTTTAATATCCATTTTAAACTGATCTGAAAAAAATAAAGCGCAACGAAGATGCTGCCCAGCGCCAGCCACTTCCAATTTGGAACTAAAAAGGTAACAGTTTCCAGCAGCGATTGCATTTCGCCCGATACGAAGCGGGCTCCGGCTTGAATATTTAAATCTGAGGGTTTCATGTAAAATAACCTTTCCAGTGAAGAGCCAAGACAATAAAGCCTAAAACAATCCGGTAAATTCCGAAATACTTAAGACCATATTTATTTAAAACTGTAATAAAAAGACGAACCGCCAGCAGAGCAAAAATAAAAGACAGTAAAACACCAAGTCCTAAATCAAAAGTTTGTGTAACATCCAGCAAGGCTCGAATTTTCCATAATTTATAAAGTGTTGCTGCTGTTAAGGTAGGAATCGCTAAAATAAATGAAAATTCGGCCGCTTTTGCACGAGTAAGGCCTGCCAATTGGGATCCAATGATTGTCGAGGCAGATCTGGAAACTCCAGGTATCAATGCCAAACACTGTATAAAGCCGACAGCCCAAGCCTGCATGTTGGTTAGCTCTTCGCCCGCATTTTTTTTAAATAAAGAATCAACGAAAAGTAATATGACTCCACCAATGATAAGAGCCCAAGCGACGACAAGAGTACTTCCCAATAAATCAGACAGACGATCTTTCAATAAAAAACCAATCATTGCAGCTGGTAAAAAAGCGTAAAAAACTTTTTTGTAAAAATTAAAATCCCAACGCAGTTTATTTTTATATAAAATGACGACCGCCAAAATTGCGCCGAACTGAATAATAATTTCGAAAGCTTTTAAGAACTCGGTCGATTCCAACTTCAAGAAAGCCGACGTCAAAATAAGATGACCCGTTGACGAGATTGGTAAAAATTCAGTTAAACCTTCAATGACCGACAAGATAAGAATATTAAATAATGGCATAGTGCCATAAGGATTTGTCTAAAAAGGTTGCTACTCAACCAAAGTCTGAGTGCGTAAAATAAATTATTTTCTTTTTAAACATTATTTAATCAGGTTAGGATTTTTTTAAGTTAAAAGTTCCATTATGGAACTACCTAAAAGCACCAAACAGTTTTTCACGGAGGAAAACTTATGAAAAGAACCGCACTTGGTTTGTTGCTGTCGCTAGCATTAGTGGCAGTTTCAGCAAACGCATCTCAAAAGCAATACTTAGTAAAGTACAAAAACATATCTTCAGTTAATCAAATTGCAGCTATGCAAACTGAGGCCTTCGGTCTGCAGATGAAAGACATTCATCGCCCAGGTCGCTTGGTAACCGTTTCAATTGAAAAAGCAAATGAAGCTAAAACATTAGCTGCACTTTATGCTGACAAGAATGTTGAATACGTTGTTCCGAACTTTAAAATTTATGCTTACTCGGCGCCAGTTGATACAACTGGTTTGAAAGAACAATATGCCTTAGCAAAAGTAAATGCTCAGCAAGCATGGACTCGCGCAGGTAACAAAGGAAGCCGTAAAGTTTTATTGGCTGTAATCGACACGGGTGTTGATTACACTCATCAAAGTTTAGCAGCTAACATGGTTGCTGGTTACGATTTCCGCGATAATGATTCTGACCCTATGGATTTAACGTCTCAGCAAAATCCTGGTCATGGTACGCACTGCGCGGGTATTGTTGGTGCAACAGGTGTTGTTGAAGGTGGAACTTCTGGAATGAGTCCGGAAATTTCTATCATGCCATTACGCTTTTTGGGCGCTGATGGTTCTGGCGATTTAAATAATGCCATCAAAGCTATTGATTACGCGATCGAGAAAAAAGTTTCTGTTATTTCTGCATCATGGGGCGCAAGTGTTCCGCGTGCTACTGCACAGCCTTTGATCGAAGCGATCGAACGTGCTGAAAAAGCCGGAATTATTTTCGTAACAGCAGCGGCTAACGACGGAAAAAATAATGATACAACCGAAGTTTATCCAGCAAATTCTGGAACGCCGAATATGATAACTGTGGCTGCTTCAAATTCTTCGGATGCAAAGCCCCAGTGGTCAAACTACGGCAAAGGTAAAGTATCTTTAGCTGCACCCGGTGAAGCTATCATGTCAACATTACCAGGAAATAAATATTCGAATCTTTCTGGAACATCAATGGCAACTCCGCTGGTTGCAGGACTTGTAGCTTTCTTACGAGCACAAGACTCAACATTAACAGGTGCAGAAATCCGCTCATTGTTACAAACAACAGGAACTAAAGTTCAAATTGAAACGGCTTGTAATTGCCGAGTTGATGCTTTTGCTGCTGTCGACACTTTATTATCTAAAAAAGTATGGATGGTTCCAGCTGCTGCAACAATCGCTGAAAAAGCAACTCAGCAAGTGGCAATGAAAAATGCTTCAGGCGCTGTGAAGTTTGAATCTTCAAATCCAGCGGTAGCAACGGTTTCTGAACAAGGTTTAGTGACTGGTTTAACTAAAGGAACTGCAACGATTAAAGCAACTGATGCTGCAGGTAATTCGGCAACGTCTTTAGATTTTAATGTAGGAGCTGTAGCTTCTAGCCCAGGTCAACCCGGAGAGCCCGGACAACCAGGTCAGCCGCCAAGTGGTGATTGTCCATTTGGTGATGCAAATATGTGTCAGATCATCTGCCAGGTAATGCCGCAAGCTCCTTGGTGTAAATAAGTATTTAATTTTTTTCCTTCAAACGAAAAAAAATAAAAAAAGACCTCAGGACGAGGTCTTTTTTTTATTTTTAATCCTAATTGAAATATTTTTTTATGATATCTTCAGTTTGTGTTTTTCCAGCAGGTGAAAAACCTGCATCTGTGGGACCCTGTTTGTTAGGGTCTAAAGATATTTCCCAAAAGTTAATTCCGCTAAACCACGGCCAATTGACCTGCCAAAATGATTCGAAATAACATTCAATCGGCGCTGCTTGGTGGATTAAATTTACCGTACCAGCTCCGGCATAAGAAAATGGGTCAATAAAACCATTTTCTACTGAGCGAAAACCAACTTCTTTGAAAATAATTGGCTTGTTCGAATTCGTGACCAACGAAATTTGTGAAAGTGCATTATCCATCTGAGTTGCAAACGAATCTGTACGAACTTTTAACAGATCCACTAATTTCCTAAAATCTTTTGGTAAAACTTGTTCGGGTTCTGCCAGTGAACGATAAATATCTACACCTACAGCATCAAGTTCATTCCAAAAAGAATTGTAATCTTGCCAGATTGCTTGTTCTTTTGAATCGGGACGGTTTGCCAAATCAACTAATCGATAACGCCATCTTTCAAATTCACCTCCAGTGGTGGTGATACCTCCGCCGGTATTGCTGTCATCTGTAAAATTAATATCGTACATCAATCGGCTGGTCGGAAGTTTTGCACGCACGTAACGCAGTATTTGCAGCCAGCGTCCTGGAAAGCCATAGGGATATTCTAACCATTGATCTTCCAACCCCACAGTCATTGAATAAAGTTCTGCACCAATTGTGAATTCTTCAATTTTTAAAATCTGCGCCAAAGTTAAATAGGAATCCAGAAATATTTTAAAGGACTCAAACCATCGATTTGGGTCACTGGGTTGAATATTTCCATGCCACCAAACTTTGATTGAACCATTAGGTAATCTTTCTTTGAATGGAAATTCTCCGTTAAGGCCAACAACAAAAAATACGGGTCGAAAGCCAACGGTCATTTGCTGGGACCGAATGTATTTAACCAAACGGCTAAGCCGTAATTTTTCTTGGCCTCGGTCGGCAGGCATTGTCATTGGTGTGATTTCGTTTGAACGTGGTCCTTTCATAATTCCTTTTAAATTAAGAATAATATGATTAGCGCCAAGTGATTTGGCTTTATCAACAGCCACCTGAGCAGGTGTTTTTGCTTCTGCAGATTCATTGGCATCGTAAAGATAGGGGTCTGATTCGATCAGATTAAAACCTTTAATTAAGTGACTGCTGGCAAAGCCGTTCAATGAAATCATCAAAACGAAACTAAAAAAATATTTTTTCATTATTTTGTCCTTTTTAAAATAAATGGTTTTGTTATAAATCCGTACCCACCCAGAATGATTTGCGAATGGATTTCGTCTTCATTGTAAGAGCCTCTGAGCTGAACCCAAGAGGTCTGGGGAATTTTACCCGTGGTCAGGCTAAATTCATGGTCTTCGTTGAAAAATCCTTGGTTGAAATCATAGAATATTCCGTACTGATCGCGCATCCGTGCATAGGTTGTGATTCCATCGGATTCGATCGATAATTTAACCCTTGTTGGTTGTTCGCTTTGAGTAAAATATACTTCTCCCTCGTAAACTTCCGACCTAGTCGAAGTCAATTTTCTTGAAAAATTTTGAACAGGCGCCGGTTCAGTCATTGCACCCATCATGTTTTTAAATATATCAGCCCCGTAAATATCGTTAAAAGAAATTCTTTGTTGAGCGTCTATTTTGAAAGTAACGACCGAATTATTTTCTGCAGAGCTATTACCCTCGCTTTCATTGGCTGCACTGAAAGCCGTAAATTTGTCCTCGTCAGCAGAGTATCGGACTGAATAAAAGGTACGGAATATATTTTTATTATCATCGGCTAGCGCCGCAATTAAATACAAAGGGCTTGTACGCAGTAATGTCAGTTTCCAAATGTTTCCGTTTTTATCTGTTAAACTGTATGTGCCTTCTGCGTTCACTTCATCTAGACGAACAGAAGCCGCTATTCGACTTAAGAAAAGTTGTAGTTGCGTGTAATCTGTTTGCAAACCTTCTTTTTCTAATTTTTTTAATAGTAAATAACCCGTTTTCACAAACAAAGATGAATTTCTTAAAATATGTTCTTCGTTAGTTGAAATCAGATACAAACTAAAAGACTGTAAAGATTTTGGACTAAGTCGGTTTACCAGGGATTCTAATTTTTCAAGTACGAATTTTTGATTCAGTTCAAAAGATTTTTTAACGGTTTCGATGAAAAGATCACCGACGCGGTCGTAATTAGAACTTGTTGGTGCATCAATCAGTCTATCAGCTATTTGCAAACAAAGATCCAGGGACTTAAAAATCTCAGGGATAGTTTCTTTATTTTTATTAGTTAAAGCATAAATTTGCTGCTGCACTTGATCCGTATACAGATTAAGTCCGTAGGTCGTATAAATTTTGCTGGCCCAGAAAGCTTTTTCGGAATCATCTAAATTCATTTGCAGCAAGAACTTAACTGCGATGGACGTTGATAAATCACGAAAACCCACTTCAATATCAAAGCGATCTTTGGTTAGCTGAGCTGTCGATAAGATAATATAATCAATATTTTCAGAAAAATGTTTCAGAAGCGGCATCTCGGTTATTTTTTTTGCGTAATAGTTGGCAAACGAAAGTAGATTAGATAATCCTTCTGTGTCCATCCACTTCAGATAATATTGCAAATTTTCTTGGTTTATTAAACTGAGGTTAATCCATTTAATTCCAAACTCTGACATTTTTTTTCCCAAAGATTTGACGGCATCGGGGTAAAGGTCATCTAAGCCAAACTCGGTGGCTTTCACTTGCAGTTGATCACATAGAAAAAAATAGGATTCAAATGTGCGTGGATCTCGCATCTCAGGCAGCTGAGTTTCTAACGAAAGCACAGCATCCAGCAAAGCCTGGCGGTCCAGACTAGCTTTTTTTATAAAAACATCCGGAGGGTCCAGTTTTAAAGCCGCATTCCCCGGCGTAGTGAAAAATACAAAGACAGAAAAAATCAAGGCTTTCATGGGTTGGTCTCCTGGTTCATGTTTGTGTAAATAGGTTCGGGTCGTAATACATTTTGGTTCTTTTCTGCAAAATCTTCGATATCGATAAAGACGTAATCCAATTTTTTCAGTTCAGTGACCAAATGGACTAATTCGGATGGATCTCCAAAGTAAGATCCGCGGCCACCCGAATTGTAATCTTCAAAAAGAAAAGGATGATAAAAACAAGAGGCCCAGACATCACGAATAACGCGATTTCTTTTTGCATCCGCAATCATTTCTTCGACCGAGCGCGGAATAAGTACGTGTTCGTTTTCAAAAGGTTGCGAATTCCCTAAATTTTCTGGAATTATTTTCTGTCCATGAATGTCGCCATAAATTTCATATGGAAATGCCTGACCATTCCACTTAACAGCTGTAGTTTGGATTTGAATTTTTGACAGGTCAGCTATTCGTTTTTTTTGTTTAAGTTGATCAAGATCTGTAAACCAATAATCAGGATTTTGCGGCGCAGGTTCAGATTTAAATTCGAAATTATAATAAATAACTCGGCCTATATTCCAAGGAAAGACACGGGCAAAAAGATAATAATCCAAAGTCGAGGCCTGATAATGCGGAGTTAGCCAAATTTTTGGGTGAATATTGATTTTATTCAGTTCGTTAAATCCATCATACAATCGATTCAAAACCCAAGGTGCACTGTCCTTAGAAACTGGTGTACTTTGAATAGCATCCCAAAATTCAAAATCAGAGCCACTAACTCCGTCATGGGGGTTACGCTGTCTTTCATACTGATGTGTTACGCCGTGCCAGATGAATTTCCCCTTTAATTTTTTCACGGCATTTATCCAGCCGACAAATTCCGGGACCTCAGAGGCTCCGACAAATTCCTGATTGTCCTTTCTATCATAAAACTTAAGTGGATCGAAAAAAAATGGAATGATTGAAATATTAATCGGTATTTGATTCGCAGCTAAAGTATTTGTAAAAAGATAAAGTAAATCAATGGGCATTAAAGGATGTACATCTTCGATGCGTATTAAAGCATTTCTAGTGTTATGTCTTGGCGGCAGGTTTAAGATATCAAATAAAAGATCAGCAAAAACCAAATATCTGTCGGCTTCATGCATAAAGCTAAAAGGCACATCTGCCACATAGAAGTGATTTTGGTTACGTAGTATATACGGCAGGATTTCATTTGTTCCGTTATGTATAGCCGTGGCAAGAATTTCTGTGCCTAGGTTTTCTACGGGAGTGACGCTATCAAGTGGTACTAACGCAGACATTTCAAAACCCGCAAGAAAATCGGTGGGATTTGTTTTGCTCCATCCGCCGTATTTGAAAAAAGTTTCGCCTTTGTAATTGATCCATTTATAAAATGTAGGCATTAATTTGTAGTCTAAGATTGTTTTATTTAACTGAGTTAATGCTTGATATTTAAAACCCCAGATTTTATCAGTGGCTAAATTCCAAACATTGTATCCCAGCCACGCGACATTTTTTTTCGTATTTTGAAAGTCCTCAAAAAATGCGGCTGGGATCGTGTTATTAAAATAAGAACCTATGTAAATAGTGGCTCTGCAGCTTTCGATGTCATTTTTTTTATAGGTTTCGATCGGTGCAATGATCTGCTGCAACTCGGGGAAATGGCCCAGAAGGTTTTGGGTGAATACCGCATAAGTTCGGCCCATCCAATAGCCCTCTGGACCGTGATCATAGTAGACCCTGACGCATTCTTTTGATTCAGCAGCAACACCCAGAAAAAAAGCCAAACACAACAGTCCAATATGTTTCATAAAGATCTTTCCATTTTTTTTGTTTTCAGACCAAAATCGACGGGTAATTCGTGGCTGGTTTTCACCCATAAAGCACGGGTTCCTGTTTTTTGACTTTTTCGAAAGGTGTTCACTGCACAGATTGCAGCCAGGCAGTTAATGTAATTAGCTAGCACCCAACGTATAGGAATTGTCGGAGTTAAATGAAATCCGTTCAGATTACCCACCAGTCGAAAACGCTGAGCCAATTTGACCATCAAAGCAGAAAAATTAATCAGAAATAAAATCTTAAGTAACCAAGAATTAACAATAAAACTTGGCCAATGACCATGAATCAAAAAATAGCTGCCTAAAATCAAAAACAGTAAATAACTTAGCATTAATAACGGAGCATTGATTAAACCGCGGCGGTCTCGCCACAGAAAATAATTTTCAAAAAAGCTTTTGCTCCATTTTAAATTTCGGTAACCTTGTAAACTGATTCCTAAAGTCCAACGGGTTTTTTGTCGTACAGATGTACCGACATTTGATGGAAAATATTCTCGGGTAGCTATGTAATCTTTCAGACGACCGATCATTTGATAGCAACAAATAAAATCGCTTTTGTATCCCAACCGATGAGCCATAATTCCCAAATGATAATCTTCGGTTAAAGTATCCTCTTTCATCAAATTGCCATCTTGTAAGTGCAGCATTTCAGCGACAAAAAGCCGTGACATGGCCGTACCCACGCCGGCAGATGGAACCGCACCTTTAAGGTAGCTTCGAACCAACATATCTTTCGTGTGGCTTTCCGTAAATTCATCGATATACGTACAGCGAGTCATATCCAATGACGAAGTCGGCAGACTAAAAACAGGAATTTGTAAAAAATCATTTTCATCCATGTGCTTATTTATTATTTTCAATGATAGCGGATGAATAAGGTCTTCAGAATCATGTAACATAAAAATTTCATAGGCCGTTTTCATTTTAATTTCTTTGATGCGAATGCTGTAAACGATTTGATTTAGCATTTGCCCCTTGGTCGTAGGTCCTTCTTTAGCATTAATTACAACAAAAACATTTTCATAAAGTTTTTGCAGTTTTTTTGCAACCTTCAGTGTTTTTAGATCATTGGGGTACACGCCCAGAAAAAAATCATAATTCTGGTACTGAATATTTTTTTCATTTCCAAAAATCATGCGTGCCAAAATTTCATGCTCATGCCAATTAGCAATCATGATCGCAATTTTTTTTTCAACTAACGCATTTATTAATATCAATTCACTGGGTTTTATTCTTGTTGGTTTTAAGTTTTTAAAAAAAGCAACGGCATCAATAAAAAGGTCATCGATACAAAACAGCATGATAAAGACACTGATAACAAAAGTTATTAAGAAAATGATCCAGCTCATAATAGACCTTCTTTGAATATATCAAGCTGAAACAGTAATCCCGAACTCGTCGTCGTGCTGTTTGGAAAAACATTGGTGCTGATCTTAAAGCTGATAAAATTTTCTGGTTGAAAATGAAGGCCTAATCGCAAATCTTGACTTTTTCCGCCGAAATTCATGGGTGAATCTTTCAGATAAACTTCTATAAATGGATTCAAGTTTTCTGTTTTATATAAAAGGGTGGTGCGAAACACCGTCAGAAAATCATGGTTACTGACTTCGGGGATTAAAAAACTTTCCAAGTAAGTATCTAGAATAAGTCTATTTCTTAGTTCATCATAACGAGAATATATGATTCCATATCTGTTTTCTGACCGCAGTCTGTTCGAGCCTGTTCCAGAAGTCTCAGTGTAAGAACTTTTGATTAGGTACTCGTGGTGTTCAAATTGAAAATATAAATTTTTAAAAAATAGTCCAGTGCGCAGCTGAAGTACCGGACCATAACGAACGTAATAAGAAGGATCTCGAGCAGACTGATACAGTGAATACAAACCAACTGCACCGCGGAACGTGTCAGAAAAATTTTCGCCTAACAAAAGTTTAAGATCACTTTGTAAGCCATCAAGTTTTGGTAAATTAACAGTTTCTGAATTTATTTGATAGAAGGGTTCGCCGAATTTTGCATTAAGCTTTTCACCGAGCACTGCACCCAGCTCTGCACTTTGGGCTGGCGTAATATTTGTAATAAAAATAATGAACAGCAAACACAATAACCGTCGGAGCCCCATTATGTTGACCCCCAGTATATTATTTGTTTTTGGTACTCGCCCTGAATGTATCAAACTGGCCCCTTTAATTTTAGAAGCACAAAAAAGGTTACTCACTGTTTATACCTGCTTTACGGGGCAGCATAATGAAATGGCTTTACCAATACTTGATTTTTTTAAAATCAAAATAGATTTTAATTTGCAAATCATGAAACCGGGGCAATCACTTAATGAAATCTCGTCTGCTCTTTTTGCAAAGCTAGAGCCAGTGCTAAAAGCTAAGCAAATAAAATTTCTTGTTGTTCAAGGAGACACAACCACGGCTGCAGTTTCTGCAATGATGGCGTTTCAATCCAACATTGAAGTTGTGCACGTCGAAGCGGGATTAAGAACACTGAATTTAAAATCACCCTGGCCCGAAGAATTCAATCGTCGGGTCATAAGTCTGGCAACCAAGTGGCATTTTGCCCCAACAGCAAGTTCAGAAAAAAATTTATTAGCGGAAGGGTTTAAAAAAGAAAATATTTTTTTGGTGGGAAATACGGGGATCGATGCTTTGCGATTAGTGACCAGTCAAATATTAAGTCCCAAATCTAAATATAAATTGCCTGAAGATTTCTTAATTTTAGTAACTTTGCATCGACGAGAATCTTTTGGTTCAGAAATGAAATCTATTTTTGAAGGAATAAGAAAAATTTGTGAAAAGCATCCATCAGTAAAAATTGTATGGCCCATGCACCATAACCCAAATGTTCTGGCTGCCTTCTTAAGTGTTTTTGATCAAGTGCCTAAAAATTTGATTCTGGAAAAGCCATTAAATTATTTTGATTTTATTTCAGTGATGAATGAATGTGATTTGATCGTAACGGACTCTGGAGGCGTTCAGGAAGAAGCCCCATTCCTTGGTAAGCCAATCCTGGTTTGCCGGGGCACCACAGAGCGGCCCGAGTCTATCATCTGTGGATCAGCGAAACTGATTGGCACAGACAAAGACCGACTTCTGGCTGAAGTCGGAAATTTGATGGCTGATAAAAATGAGTATTCTAAGATGGCCGTACGCAGATCGCCGTACGGAGACGGATTTGCTTCGAAAAAAATAATTGATACGTTAACGAATCAAACTTTTTTAAACCACTGATTTATTTAAGAGATTTTCGCGACAGTGTTTTGCTAATCACAGATAAATCTTCAGTTCTTAAACTTCCTGTGGAAAGCTTTAAATCAATATAACTGGTAAGTGCTTTTACATTGATTTGTGCAAGTTCGTATTTTGAATCAAACAATTTATTTGTTTCTAGCAATAGCAAAGTAAAGTCTGCATTTCCAGTTTCAAATGCAGCTTGTGTTGATTTGACGACGTCTTCAGTTAATGAAATGATTTCTCTTTGGTTGTTAATTCCGTTGACGGCTAAAGAGTATTCATTGATTGCAGATTCGGCATCGAAGTGAGCTTGTCGGCGTGTACTTTCTTTTTCAAGTTCTGCTGTGTCTTTTTTCAAAACTGATTCTTGCTGAGTTGCTGATCGTAAACCACCATCATAAAGTGGTATATTCACGAACACGCCAATGTAACTGCCGTTATCGAACTGGTTCCTGAAATCGTTATTATTAGAAGTACGACTTTTTGAAGCTCCGGCTTCAAGAGTGACCACGGGACCAGAAAGTGATCTGGCTTTTGCAATATCTTTACTTGCAATTTCTAGTGCCGCTTGTTGGATTTGAACTTTGAGAGAATTTTTTTCAGCTTCTTGGATCCATTCTGCTGTTGATTTATTATCAATCCGTGGAATCGTCACATTTCTGGCTGATAAATTTCCTTTAAAGATGATTCCGAATTCATTTTGAAATTTAAGTAATGCGTATTCACGCTGTTGTGTTGCCTCGGCTAAACGTAACTGAGCCCGCTTCTGATCTGCAAGCACGTAAGAAAGTTGATCCTTTGTTAAACGTCCTTGCTGAACGCGTGCTTGAGTGTAGGCCGCTAAATTTTTTAAAGTATCGACCTTGTCACCAGATAGTTTAACAAAATCTTCTTTTAAAATAAGATTTAAGTAAGACTGAGCCACCACAGACATAAGTTCTTGTTGAGCTAAAGCTAGCTGTCGTTCGGCCATCTGTGCATCGAGCTCGGCGATATTTACATTCAAATTAAGCTCTTTACTGTAAAGAACTTGTGAAGCCCGAATACCAACAGAGCCATTCACGGATCCACTCGAGTACTGACCAAAGGAATTTTGATAGGCAACGCCTGCATTTGCAGTGACCTGAGGACGACCATAAGACTTCGCTTGATCAATCCGGGTTAGTACTTGCTGATACTGTCTGTCGTTGATCGAATAGGCTAAGTTTTTTTGCAGCGCACTTTCGTAAACTTCGGTTAAAGAAGTAGTGGATTCAAAATTACCCTGTTTAATTATTTGGTCAACAGGTTGTAAACTTGTCGTCATATGCAGCTTTTGTGAAAAAGCCTGCACGCTCAGACAAGTGATCGCAGTAAATATTCCAAGATTAATTCCGTTTATTTTTTTCATTTTGTCTCCGATATTTTGATGTATTCAACAAAGCTTTTTAAAGGAAAATAAGTGTGTTTTGCATGAAAGTAATTCAGAATTGTTGGATCTAAAATTAACTTATCTATCAATTGAATTGTCCGGGAATCGGATTCATCCAAACTTGAATATTCTTTCCTTTGGAAAGTGGTTGTTTTTACTTTATTAAAAATAATTTTTGCATCTTGCGATTCGATTTCAAAAACACAAATATACTTTTGATTGTCGGATCTGGTGCCTTCAAATCGGCTGTGCACTTCAGATGTGAATAAATTTTCACGAAGCATTTCAGATTCTAAATTTTTAAGGCTAGCTTTGACTGATTTATATAAATTCAGACATTTTGAATCCAAACTTAGATCTAAACTTGCGTGCTGAGTGTCCGAGGCTTCCAGGTAGGTATCAATTTTTACTTTTGTTGCTGACTTATCAATTCGAAATCCGGAACCGTAGTGGCCGATTATATTTGCGCGCATGGTTTCTGTTGCGAATGCACTGCTTTGAAATGCACTTATTAAAAATAGCATGAGACTGATCGCCGACGTTGATTTCATTGAAACTCCTGTTGAAACCTTTGGATTGCGATGAATGTGCCCGTATTAAAACCCATTCAGTGCATATGACTGACCCAGAATGTCTAATTTTAAGACGGTGTGACAGATTCTGCGACAAATTTTGATTCCTGCCAGCCCGATACCATTTTAAAATCAGTTTAAAATTATTTTGCTAAATTATTAACCAGAAAATGCAGATGCAGTGTCTTTTTGTCTCCGAACATATTGGCAGCCCATTTGCTTTGTTGATTGTGTGTCAGTGACTTTTTGGTCATGAAGAAAAACAAACAACTAATCCAGGGGGATTTAAATGAAGACTTTAGTAACGCTAGCAACATTAGTTTTAGCATTATCCGCAGAAGCGCAAATCAGGCTTGGTCAACCATCATACGGTGGTAACGGATGTCCAGCGGGTTCGGCATCGGTTTCAATTACTGAAGATGGAAAAACAATGTCTGTTTTATTTGACCAGTTCGCTGCAGAGGCAGGAAATACGACGGGTCGTCGTATTGATCGTAAAGCGTGTAATCTGCGCGTTCCTATTCAAGTTCCACAAGGTTATTCAGTGGCTTTAATCGGAGTTGATTACCGTGGCTTTAACGCAATTCCTGGTTCTGGTGCTTACACAGAATTTAATGCGGAATATTTTTATGCAGGAGCTCGTGGTCCACGATTCACTCGTAGATTCCAAGGTCCACAAAGCAATGAATACCTTATTAATAACAAGCTTATTGCAACAAGTTTAGTTTGGTCACAGTGTGGTCAAGAAGTTATCTTCGGAATCAATGCTGCAGCAACAGCGATGGCTAATCCGCAGATGCAACAAACAATGATGATCGTCGATTCTGCAGATATAACTGCAGGCATCTTGTACCAATTTTCATGGAGACGTTGTAATTAGTTTTTCTAGTTATTTCAAAAAACTAAAAAACGAAAAGACTTAGCATTTGCTAGGTCTTTTTGTTTTTTAAAGTTAGTCGCATCCAAATAATTTCAAGAACCATATAAAATACCATGCTTATTGTCAGCCCTAAGCCTTTAAGTAAAGCCCAAGATTCAGAAGTCCATTTAAAAGCGGCGTAAGTCGCTAAAATTGAATGTGCTAAAAAAAATAAACCTAAGCGAAGTGTCATGCCACTCATCAAATTTTTCAAAAAATCAGGAGCCTGGGGATTCTGCTTTTCTAACATTATTTTCATAAATGGTTTTTTCAGCAACCAGCTGCTGGTTAAAAAAATAAAAAAACCAAACTCAAGTAAAGCAGGTTGTAATTTGAACCAATAACCTTCGCTTGAAAAAAGTGAAATGGTCCCTAATCCAAGTAGCATTCCGTTAGCAATCCAAGTGATGGTATTTACTTTTTTGAATTTTATCAGTTCATATAAAATTTCACCCAAACCGAAAATCATCCCGGCAACCAGTCCTGCTAATGTCCCGTATTTTTCTTCGATAATTGTAAAAGCAATAACTGGAAGTAACCCACCAAAAAATAAAGCCAACAGCGCTGATTTCGGATTAGGATTCGAATTCAACAGGTTCACCAGTATGCGGGCGTAATATTTGATCATCACTCATAGCTAAGTGACCTTTAAGATAAACTTGGGTTGGCCAACCGGTTACTTTCATGCCGTCGTAAGGTGTCCATCCACATTTAGAAGCGATCCATTCATTTTTTATCGTTACTTTTTTTTCTAAATCAACAACCGTGAAATCAGCATCAAAGCCAACTTCTATACGGCCTTTATTCTTGACTTGTAAAAGTCTTCTTGGATTTTCACTCACCATTGTTACAAATCGTTCCAATGAAAAATTCCCACGAGAAACATGATCTAACATTAAAGGCACAAGGGTTTGAACTCCGGGAACACCAGAAGGCGATTGCGGATAAGGCTTATTTTTTTCTTCAAGCGAATGTGGAGCATGATCAGATCCTATGATATCAACAATTCCAGATCTGACAGCGTGCCATAGGTGCTCCATATGGCGGTGATCACGAATCGGCGGATTTTGCTGCGCCAAAGTTCCAAGGCGTTCATAACATTCCGGTGATGAAAGTGTTAAATACTGTGGAAGTATTTCCACCGAAGCAATGTCTTTATTGTCTTTCAGAAAGGCCATTTCCTCTGACGACGAGACATGCAGAATATGAATAGGGCGCTGATGCTTACGTGCAAAGTGAATCGCTTTTTTTGTAGATATTAAAGCACTTTCTTCATCGCGCCAAATGGGGTGCGCTTTTGGGTTCGCCATTTCCACAGCAATGTGTTTGCGTGCTAGCAGTCGGGCTTCATCTTCAGAGTGAATGATGACACGACGACGTCCATTTTTTAAAATATTTTCTAATAAAAAATCTGAATCTACCAGTAAAGGTCCAAAAGAACTTCCTAAAAATATTTTTACCCCAGAGCAATGCGGGGTTTTTTCTAAAACATTTAGGGTTTCAAAATTTTCGCTGCTGCCACCGATGTAAAAAGCATAGTGACAGTGGGCCCTGTTTTTAGCGCGGGCCAATTTGTCATTAAAAGTTTCAAGGGTTGTTGTTACGGGATTTGTATTGGGCATTTCGAAAATACTCGTGACACCACCAAGTAATGCAGCCCGCGTACCACTTTCTAAATCTTCTTTGTGGGTGAAGCCGGGTTCACGAAAATGCACCTGTGAATCAATCACTCCGGGCAGAATGGTTAAGCCTTTTAAATCTTTGGTCACGGCTCCCGTTAAAGAAAGGTTTGAAATTTCTGAAATTTTTCCGTTTTGCACACCAATGTTTGTTTCAACGGAAACAACTTTATTTTGGTTTTTGTCGAACACCAGGGCCGTGGCATTTTTAAGAACAAGGTCATGATTTTTCATAATGAAATTGTAAGGCTTTTCTGGCTGTAAGTCCAGCTTGCTGCAGCTGTCTAGCTTGCCAGTGCCAAGTTAACTTTGAGACACTGAACCTTCATGGAAAAGTTTCTTTATTTTTTGTCGCACTACAACCCGCAAATTATTCAGGCTGGCTTCGCTGTCGTTTTCATTTTAATTATTATTTACGTATACCGCTCTTTTTTTATGTCGAACAATTCGTTCAATGAAACTGCAGATTCCGCGAGTTCGACACATATCGAACAAAAATTAAATCAAATCTTAGAACAGCAGAAATCAAAAATTAATTCCTTATCGTCAACAGCTGCTGAAACGACAGCCGTGCGTGGTTCAAATTTTGATGAAGAAACTGATAAATTGAAGTCTGAAATTTATAACCTGCGGCAGCAGCTGACCGAGTCAGAAAAAAAAATAGCCACGACCGCTGTAGCACCAGCAGTCAATTCCGTAGTTTCTTCAGCGGAGGGTGTTGCGGATGCCATTCAGGCAGATGCCATAATGGCAGTCAAAGTGAAAGAGTTAGAATCGCGGTTAGCTGAATATGAAATTATTGCCGATGATATTGCAGAGCTTAGTCAGCTGCGTGCTGATAATTTAAAACTTAAAGAGCAGATTAGTAAAATTCAAACAAGTGGCTCGGCAGAACCGCCATCCGTGGAACCAAGCGCTGTTAAAAAAGAAAGTTCCCAGGATTTAAGTGGTCAGGCTATGGTTGATGCCTTATTTGCTGAAGCCAGTGGTGGGACTACTGAATCTGAACCCAATGTTCCTGAAAACGATAAAAATCTTTTGAATGAATTTGAAAAGATAACTCAGAAAAAGGAAAATGAATGAAAAATATGTTGGCTGTGCTTTGCTTATTCATTTCAGTGTCGACGCTTGCATCCATTCCAAAGTTAGAACAAAAAGACTTTGCAAGTTTATTAAAAACTGCAAACAACACAGCACGACCTATGACCGAGCGTTGGCAGTCATTAATTAAAGCCGGCGAAATCGCTGAGCCCGAGCAAATTATAAAAATCCAAGAGTTTTCTAAAAGTAGTGATTGGTTTATGCGAAATGCTTCCTTAGTTGCGTTAGAAACAATTCATGCAGACTACGGAATAGAGCAAGCAAAAATTTTGATTCAAGATAAAGCCTTGGTTGTACGCTCGGCGGCAGTGAAGACTTTAACGAAAAAAAATTCACTTGATGTGCGCCGAATTTTGGCTGGTGAAATGTCTAAGCCTTATAATTACAGTGGCCAACAAAGTTTGTGGATTCGTTCTCAGATCATGCAGCAATTAGCAAAGACGGCGACCAGTCAAGACCGTCAGTTTCTGGCCCGGCACCTGTTCGACACCGATAAAAAAGTTGTTCAGCTTTCAGCATCGGCTTTAGAAAAAATAAGTTCTGTTCAGTTCATGGGTGATCAGCGCATTCAGCAATGGCAAAAATTCGTTAAAGAAAATAAATGGCTTTAATTAGCCGTTGTAGAATTTTCGGCAGCCTTTTTTAAAGCCTGCTCGATAATGATTTCCCGCTCGATGCGGTAGAATAAAGAAAGCTCTTCCAAGCCATCACTGGAAACAATTTGTTTTTCAGAAATAAAATCACGAAACACTTCGATCTTTTTATCAATCGTGATTCGGGTTGATTCTTTACCCTCAATTTTTCCCCGAGCAAATGTCATGATTAATTTATACCGAGCACTTTTGTAATCTGGTTTAGTTCGGTCGGGGGGCATCCAACCATCAACCGCTTTAACGTAATCTGTTTCAATGACACCAAAATCCTGATTTTCCGAGGCAATGGTATACTTTAGTGATAAGTGCGCCGCTTTCCAAACCAAATTGTAAGGGGCAAAAAATATTTTTTGCTTGGATGCTTTCTGAATAATTTTATCTGTCGATTCAGCTTGTTTTTCAAACAGGCCGCAGCCTGTTTGAAAAAACAAAAAACTGGTTATTAGAAAAAAACTAGAAATCTGTTGAGGCATGGGTCACATGGGTCGCGGCTTCAATCAAAGTATCGTCTAACTGAGCGTTTTGTGTGGTTGTGCTGCCAATATAATTAACTTCCACGCGTCTTTCGGCTGCTGTATTTCCAGCAAGGGGCCAATCTGGTAACTGAATATTTTGATCCCAACCAAGTCCTAAAATTTCCCAACGTCGATTGACGTTAGTAACCGTTTCGGTCCCGTTTGTAATCTTGATCAAATCTGAAATAGAAGCCGAAGTGGCCAGTGCATTAATTCCATTTTGCGTTGGTATTGTCGGTAACACGATATTGAAACCGGCCGTTGTGCTGATGCTTGGATTTTCAATAAGTGGTAATAATAACGGCTTTAAAGTTTCGTTCTGTACAGCGATACCGGCGCTCATTCGGTCAGACTTTGATGCAGTTGCTGATGCCGTCGAATCAAAATCAGCTTGTCGTTTAAGAACATTCACAATGTAGGTCTTATTATTTGCAATTGAATTCATAGTCAAAACAGATTCGCCTGTGAATTTTTTAATATCTGTTGGAACCAGAGTATTTGCGACTTCACTCACCGCAACAACCATCAAGACTTCATCGGCCGCTGCCACAGCTGGTTGGGTTTTGATTTTAGAAGTGAATGAAATTTCGTTGGCAGGAATATCAAATGTGGTCGTCGCATCCGTCAAAGAGATATCGCGCATTCCACCACCTTGAATGGAAAAATCATTAACAAGATCATAAAACTTTTTTCCACTGCGCATTTGATCAATTACTTTTTTAAATGGAAACTGGCCACGAACTGCAAAAAATCTTTTTAGCCCCAATGTCGGCGCCGTTAATCTGAAATTTGGTTTTGAAAGTGTAATCGGCAAAAAGTAGCTTTCTTTTTGTGTCGGCAAAGAAACATTCCCCGGAATTTTAGCATCCTGTCCGACAATTGAAATTGTGTCCGAGTAAGGACTAATAACCG
Organism: Bdellovibrionales bacterium; assembly: GCA_043740435.1. Classification (GTDB taxonomy): domain Bacteria; phylum Bdellovibrionota; class Bdellovibrionia; order Bdellovibrionales; family Bdellovibrionaceae; genus Pseudobdellovibrio. The sequence continues at coordinate 26,461 of JAYUCH010000006.1, forward strand.
TATTTAAATCAAAATTTAATAAATCACCACGAGTCATCGCAGGAATAACTAAAGCAAAATCAATTAATTTATCACCATTAGAAACTGGTAATCCGCTGACCTTTCCGTTAACTACAGGACGCTGTTGGGAATAAGATGGATTCAATTTGATAATCAAATCGCCAGGCTTTTGATTTAACAATGTTTGCCGAATGAACCCTGCGGCCTCGACAGTCACGTGCTCGGTGGTGGTCCATTGTTTTGGGACAATGACTAAACCGTTTTTATCCGTTGTTAAAAAATTATCTTTGAACGGAGTGCCGTTGGATTGGCCAATCAAAATTTGTGCGTCCGCAATGGGTTGTCCAAATTGATTTAAAATTTTAATATTGGCTTCAGCTTGGTTTTGTTTGGCCCATAAAAACCGAGTCATTTCTTTTGGATTCAAAGATTTGAATTCTGACTGCGAGCATCCAACCGAAAAAATTGTGATTAAAGCGATTGAACAGAAAGCTAATTGTTTTTGCAGATTTTTAAAAGAGATACGCATGATCGACCATCCTTTTTTAGAATTTCTAAACCTATTGCAACGATTTCACAAGGTTTGGTCAACAACGCATTGATTTAGCGCAGGCGGTAATCGGATTAAAAATTCGAATAAACCGTCAAAGTGCGACGATTGCGCCCTAATAGCAAACCACTGACGGTGGTTTTATCTTTACGCGCCGAATATTTGTTAAGGCTTGCCTGATAGATGATAAGGGTTTGATCAACCCGCTCCAATATGGCTACATGGCCTATAACCTCGGCACGGCTCCATTGTAAAATAAACGGAGTTCTTTCTGGGTAGGACCACAAATGTCTTTTAAGCCGCTCTATTTCAGAGCCTTGGCCATCGTTCAAAAAATTAACGATGGTGGCCTGTTTCATATTTCTTTTCGCGTACAGATCAAAATCGGTGGCTAAAAAACTTTGCGATGGGTAACCCGAAACCTCAAGAACTCGTCGAAGATACATATTGCATGGCGTGCCGATTTTTTTACCTTCGTTAACCATAACCCACTCGGCGTTGATGATAAACTTCGAGGCCTCGGGCAGTCGTAAAATAGGATAGTTAGGTTTCAGAGTCGGAGGCGGAGCCACTTTATCTGCTTTCGCAAGTGGTATCGGTTTTACAAAGCCGTCATCTTGTGATGACGGTGTCTTCATAACAGGACTCTCGAAGGTCTCAGGAATTGTCTGAGTGCCGTTTAAAGCTGTTATTGTACTGATGGGGCGCTGACAACCCCAGAATAACAGACTGCTCATTATGAAAAGAACGTACTTGAACCCCACAGCGCAGTCTTACCACAACTTGCAAGGGGTAGCGCTTGAAAATTAGGCCCACAGAAAAAGTTCTAGGACTGTACGCAATTTTGTCAGTTGTTGCTTTTAAATAGATTTAAAAACCATTTTAAAACTTTCGACTACGAATTTGTAACCTTTTTATTAAGAATATTCCAACGACTGAAGTAGGCTTCTAGTCGCGTTTCACACGCAGAAATTTCCGTGGTCAATTCATTCAGGCGCGCATAATTAGACTGAGATTTCGGATCTGCCAGTTCTAGCTGTAAAGCCGATAATTTCTTTTCTTCCAATGCGATGTTTTTCTCCATGTTATCAAGTTCGAATTTTTCTTTATTTGATAATTTCACTGCAGACGTATTTTTAATTAATTCTTCAACCTTCGGAGCTTGCTTTAAATTTAATTTGTCATTAATTTTTTTTTCTTGGTGCCATTCTTCCCACTGGAAAGTGTCGGCAAATTTTTGAATATGTCCTTCGCTATCACCGAAAGACCAAATGACATTGCAATTTTGGTCCATGAAAAAACGATCATGACTTACGATGATAATCGCGCCACGAAATTCTTGTAAACACTCTGTTAATGCATCTAATGTTTCCACATCCAAATCGTTTGTGGGTTCATCCAGAATAAGCACATGGGATGACTGCAGCATTAATTTTGCAAGAATCAACCGACTTTGTTCTCCGCCTGATAACTGCGCCACGGGCATATCAAACTGTTCCGAGCGAAAATAAAATCGACTGAGATAAGATTTCGCGTAGACGGGGCTTCCGTGCAAATGAACATAGTCACCTTCAGGACAAATGGTTTTCATCACCGAAACTTCTGGTATTAAGCTGTCTTTACCTTGTTCGAAATAACAAATTTCGATATCTTCGTTCACAAAAGCAATTCCTGAATCAACAGCTACCTGGCCTATCAGGGCTTTTAGCAAAGTGGATTTTCCGCAGCCGTTGGTACCAATTAAGCCGTAACGGTGGCCCGGACTAATCATGGCATTAAAATTCTGAAATAAGATGCGGTTCCCGTAAGATTTTTTAATATTTTCAGCAGCAATTAATTTTTTCGGAGAGCTGTCTGTTTTCCCAAAATCTAGGCTGATTTTATTTTGTCTATTTTTACTTTCTAAGCCAGAGACTTCTTCGATGATTTCGTGGGCTCGGTCGATGCGTGCTTTTTGTTTGGTTAGCCGGGCCTGTGGTCCGCGTGATAACCAATCTTTTTCAACCAGCATTGTATTTCGGCGTTTTTCTTCCAGACGTTTTTGCCCTTGCAGTAACTGCATTTTACTTTCGATGTGGTCCGCATAGCTGCCATTGGTGCGTAAAAGTCCATTGGGTAATCGCGGATCTAAATCAAAAACAGCCTTCGAGGTATTCTGTAAAAAACGTCGATCATGGGTCACTGTTAAAAAAGCGATTTGTCTTTCCCGATTCATGTAATCTTCAAGCCACAAGATGCTTTCTAAATCTAAATGATTCGTCGGTTCATCTAATAAAAGCAGATTTGGTCGTTTCATCAGTTCACGGGCTAAAGCTAATTTTTTTTGCCATCCACCTGAAAGTTCGGAAGCTAATTTATGTTCTGCATCCGGAAATTGATCCAGTTCAAAACGTGCAATCAGTTGGTATGCTAAGGCAATATTTTCAGAATCATAAGGATCTTCACACACAGATAGTAAGCTCATGTAGATTGTATCATCTGATAAAAAAGTTGGCTTTTGTTTTAAATATCCTAAACGCAAATGGTTCGCGAAAGAAATTTGACCACTATCCGCTTTTTGCTCTTTGGCCATCAGCGAAAGTAAAGTGGATTTGCCAGCCCCGTTTGGTCCAATAAGCCCTACGTGATCACCTTCGTCGATAGCAAATGATATATTTTGAAAAAGAGTTTTTGTTGCGAAACTTTTTGTAAGTAAATAAGCAGATACAAGTGTAGCCATAGGGTTACAGTATCATCGTTTTGTTAAGAACTCGTCAAGTGTGTATCATAATGTAACTGCACAAGGTGAAAAACAATTGCTAAAGCATAAAGCTTAAGAATATTAATACCGATCAGATTCAATGCAAGAACACTTTATTAAAAGAAATTTTCTACGGTTAAAAAGAAGATTAACACTTTTTTTAGCCAGTCGTTCGTTTCTTGAGCAATTAATCCAAAGCCAAGATCAAGTTTTAAAAACCAATACTTTACTTTTCCAAAAGCAAAAAGAATTTAAAAGCTTAATAAATAACTTTTCTGAGGGTGTTTGCATACACAAGGACGGAATTATTTTGTACGTAAATCATGTTTTAACAAAAAACCTGAAATACCAAAGTAGCCTCGAGCTAATTGGCTGCAGTATTTACGATGTTATGGTAGCCCCCGAATTCGTTGAAACCGTTAAAAAAAGATCTTTTGCTTTGTCTACAAGTGAAGATTTTGTAAATCCGCTGATGGAATTTGAAGTCTTAACAAGAAACCCCGAGATCCGATTTTTCGCCGAGGTCACATCCATGTCGATCGTGTTAGATAATGAAAAGTGTGCCATTGTTATTTTTCGTGATGTCAGCGAACGAAAAAAATTACAAGCGCAAACTATGACAGCTGATCGCATGATTGCCTTAGGTCACGTTGCAGCGGGGATCGGACACGAGATTAACAACCCCTTGTGCTACGTCATGTTGAATATTGAAATGCTGGCTGAAAGTTTAGCTGCGCACGATTTAACTAACTCAACAAAACAAATTGCAACAATTCAAAAAGGGCTGGGTCGAATTAAAACAATTATTAGTGATTTAAAGTCTGTTTCCCGCGGGACTGCCGATGAAGTGCTTACAAATGTGGATGTCAATTCAGTTTTAGAATCCGTCTTAGCAATTACTCGTAACGACATCCAGACCCGGGCAATTTTGAAATATTCGCCGTCAGTTGTTGAACCCATCTATATTGATGAAACTCGGTTGGCGCAGGTTCTGCTAAACATTATAATCAATGCAAGTCAGGCCATTCAAATCGGAATGGTCGATGAAAATTTGATTCAAGTAAAAACTTATATGAATAGTCATCATCAAGTCGTTATTGAAATCAGTGATACAGGGACGGGAATGTCTGAAGATGTTCAAAAAAGAATATTCGAACCTTTTTTTACAACCAAAGCTATCGGGGTTGGCACAGGTCTTGGGCTTGCCATTTGTCAGAACATTGTGAATCAGTTTCATGGCACGATTGAATTAAAAAGTATGCCGAACGTAGGCACAGTATTTCATATAATATTTCCAGCATCGGAAGAGGTAATGACAATGAAATCAAATGCAATCGATATTCAGCCAAAAAATAAAAAACTTAAAGGTCAAGTTCTGATGATCGATGATGACGCTGATTTGCTCGAAGTTTTAGAAGAAATAGTTTCTGTTAATCATGACAGCATTTGTTTTACGAACGCACAAACGGCGCTTGAAGTTCTGAAAGACAATGCGACCTATGATTGTATAATTTGTGATTTAATGATGCCAAAAATGTCTGGCATTGAATTTTTCAGTTCTTTGAAAAAAGTAGCTCCACATTATTTGGAACGTATCATTTTTTTAACGGGTGGCAGTGTTAACGCTGAGACCGATCAGTTTTTAGCTTCACCTGGCATCACCTACTGTGAAAAACCTATCAACACAAAATTATTACTTAAAAAAATAGCTGACCATGTTGAAAGCTCGAAAAAATTGCAAACTGACGCACCTGAAACCATTTTGAAAAAAGCCGGTTAAGCTTCTGCGTTCAGGTTCTGTTGATAGACATGTGTCTAAAAAATAAGTAATGTTTAGGGTATGAAACAAAGCGCAGCTCCGCGTGAGACATTTTTATTTAATCAGTATCCAGTTGTCGTAACCCGCAAGGCGTTTCGGCGTTCGATCACTTTAAAAATTCAGCCCGATCAGCCCTTATGTATCGTCGCTAATTCAACCGTGACCACAGAAACCATGTTGCTTTTTTTAAATAGCAAGAAAAGTTGGATTGAAAAAAACATAAAAAAAATTCAGCAGAGGCAGCCAGCAACAGTAAAGCCTGAGTTTGAAAACGGTTCGTTATTTCCGTACCTCGGCGAGCAAAAATATTTTCAGTTTGCAGATTCCCAGCAAAAAAAAATAAATTTTATAATTGAAGATGGATTTTTAGTTTGTTCTCGACCCGTAGATGCAGATCTGAATCATGAAGTTTTGCAAAAAAAATTAAATAATTTCTATAAAAAAGAAGCCATCGCTTACTTAGGAAAACGCCTTCAGTTGTGGTCGGAGCAAACGGGTTTGTATCCTAAAAAAGTTAACTTCCGAGCGCCCAGGTCGCGCTGGGGAAGTTGTTCGTCAAACCAACACATTTCGCTGAACTGGAAACTTATATGTCAGCCTGCACCGTTAATCGATTACGTGATTGTCCACGAGCTTTGTCATCTGAAACATTTAAATCATTCTGATCATTTTTGGCAGCTATTAGAAAGTATCCTTCCGGGCTATAAGGATCGTCAAAGCCATCTTCAAAATCAAGTTCATCTAAGTAACTTTTTAAATCTGTAGAGTTATTTCAAAGATATTTCAAATTTTTGGGGCAATTAGGGTTAAATAACATTCAAAATTAATTCAACGCCAAGTTTCTTGATTCTCGCAGTTGGTCCGCGTGTTGCTTAGGCTTATGAGAAACAAGGAGAAATGAAATGATTAAAAAAATTGTTACTTTAATATGCGCAACGTTTTTGTTTTCGGTTAGTACTTTGGCTATGTCAAGTTCCAGAAATAAAACAGATCGCGCAGGTGTCGAATCTAAACCCTATAACAGTACAGCTGCAGATACAGATTCGGCAAATCGGCAACCGACCTATAATACCAATACCGACACGAACGCAGCGGCTACAACTAATCCTGCATATGATTCTTCCGTTCGATCAACCCCGCCAACTTCAAGTAATGACACAAGCGCCGGAATGGATTCAGGTACAACTACGGGATCAACTACAGGTTCAAGCACGGACAAACGATCAGCTTTGGATAAAGGATCAAAGCGCGCTTATCTGGACAAAAACTGTGACATGAATGATAAAGAGTGCCTCGAAAGCCAAAAAGCAAAAGAAGATTCTTTGACTCACTAGCGCATTAACAACTTAAATAAAAATGGAGGTTTCGTGAATTATTCGTCAACACCGACCCAAACCGGAATGAAATCGCAATTACCAAATTTAGAAGCTTTTATGACCCCGACAGTAAAAAATATTGCAGCAGGAATATTAGTTCCGGCAATTTTAACGCGCTTGAAACTGCGTTGGCTCGCAATCGGTGCATTAGCTTATTATGGGCTTCATCTGCTGAATAAAAAAGGAGTTCTGCCGCAACAAGCTCATCAAGCTATGGATACGATTGATCGTGGAATCGATCGTGGGATTGATGCTGCTAAAGAAAAAATTGGTTTTAATAAAACTAATAGTTCTTCATCAATTCATTAACGTATTTCAGAAAGCTCTGGCATAAAAAGCTAGAGCTTTTTATTTGAAAAAAATTACAGGACTATAATTTTCGCATCTTTAGAAAAAGATCGCAACATCGCCTCAAGTGGAAGGTTGCTCGTGTAGGGTTTTCCAGCGCGCCCCAATTCAAAAAGATCTAGCAGCTGCTCGGCAACGCTGGAATCAACGCTTTTTTCAACAAATCCCATTTTCCAATTAGGCATAATCCGGGATGTAATAGACGCCGTACCTTGTAAAGTAATTTGTCGATGGCGTGGATCTAGTTTGATGCGCTCGTAACAAGCCATGACATCGATTTCAGAACCTTCTAATAATTGCAAAAAATATCCAGCTCGGGCGGCCAAGAAACCTGTGATGTTATCACGACGGTTATTTTGATTACATTTGGTTAAAATATTTTTCAAAAGGATCTCATCAATCGGGACCTTGGACTTGCTTGTATAAACCAGCATAAATAATGAATCCATTGGCAAATCTTAAAACAGAACCGCGCAGCTGCCAAGTTTGGAATTCTTTGTGTGTTGAAAGTTGCTGAAAATCTGTTTCAGAATAAGAATTTGACAATCTTTTGATCAAATAAATTTTTTTTCCATCAGAAATGTGTCTTATTCAGAGAATGTTTTTGATTTAAATCAAATGTTTCAACAAGTTAAATTTTCCGAGTTTAAAGGCCGATAATCTTCTAGACAGGTCTTAATAGTTGGCACCTCGCTATCACTTACTTTCGAGCTCAAGCCTAAAGTCGGTGGTATTCAGTTTGCTTAACATAAATGTGGGGGTACGTGATGAAAAAAATTACTGGTCTTGGTCTTTTGGTTGTTGGCTCTGTTGTTTGCGTAGGCTTTTTTCAAAACTGTTCGAAGATAGCCACACAAGATCTTGCGGCAAAAACAATGGATTTAAGTGTCACGGCCTCTGGCCAGTCAGCTCCGCTTGTGGGTAGCAGCACCTCAACAATGATTTCTACGATTGACGAGACACCCGCAGCTGGTCAAGTGACTGCTCAGGAAGTCAAAGCAGAAGAAATAAAGTCCAGTGAAGTGAAAGCTGTACCAACTGAAGTAAAAGTTGAACCCGTTTTATCCCAACCAAAGTCTGGTGAAGTTGTGGCCGTAGTTAAAATTGATCAAGATAAAGAAGACGAAGATAAAGAAGATGAAGATAAAGAAGATGAAGATAAAGATAAAAAAGAAATCCGCAAGGAATCCGATGCATTTCAAGCTTGTCTCGAGAAAGATATGAAAAATTCTTTAACGGGATCATCTTTTATGAATTTACATGGAAAATACAAAATTCAGTCCAACCAAATCGCAGAGATTAGCGACAACCATGGTAAATTCTTAGTTCACGCTGCATCCGGCAGAACGCACATTGATAAAATCAGCCAGTTCCACGGAAAACTGATTCTTTGCAACGCAGATGTAGATCTGATTGAAAAAGTGCACGGAGATCTGATTTTAGTTAATTCTCGAGTCAGAATGATTATGGATCATGATGGTGTTGTGAAAAGCGTAAACAGCGTTATTCAAAAGTTTGATGGAAAATTTAAAATGAAGTCATTTTAGGCTTTGATAAAGCTTAAGACTTCCTGCATGCTGAATTAATGAAGTTGTTTAAAGTATTCTTAGCAAAATTAATTTTGGTAACGGGCTTCTGGAGTATTCGTCTACAAGCCCAAGAAAATTCAACAAATCCGCCGTCGCCAGGCAGCCCTGTTGTTCAAGATGCAAAAGATTCGCAGGAAGATGATGAAATAAAAAGTGTCGAATCCGAGCTTGAAAAAAATATTCCAAAGCGGACAGAACCCGTAGGTCAAAAAACTGTAGTAGTTGGCAAAAAGCAAGACGTCGTCGAATTGGATTCGAACAAGAATCCAAGACCTAGGTCTCAGATCGTGGTGATTCAGAAAAATTACATGCCCAAATCGGGGCGCTTTAATCTGTCTGGCGGAATTACTTTGTTTCCTTCGGATGTTTTTTTTAAAACTTACGGAGCTCAGTTAAAAGCCAGTTATCACTTCAACGAAACTTGGGGTGCCGAGTTAAGCGGGATTTTGCTAACCTCATCTAAAAGTGCCGAGCTTCAGGATTTGGAAGGTAAGCAAAGTGTCACCGCAAATAATTTGGCGACCTTAAAAAATTATTTCGGTGCTAACCTTTATTATAGTAATTCTTACGGCAAATATGCGTTGAGTGATCGAAAAATATTTCCCTTTGAAATTTATGAAACGCTCGGTTTTGGTTCTGTTGTGACTGACAAATCTTCAAGCCCCGCAATCAGTCTTGGCGTGGGTCAGCTGCTGTCCTTATCCAGAAATGATGCTCTTCGTGTTGATCTTAGTTTACTTTTTTATCAAACGGAAACTTTGACAACTGAAAAGCAGCAGGCAACATCCTTGTTAGTTTCGATCTCGTATGCAAACTTGTTTCCTTGGGTGGGTAGACGATGAAAAATTTTTCAAAAAACGCAAAAATAGTTTTTTTGTTGGTTTTGAGTTCTCCCGCTTATTTGTGGGCGGCTGCTAATCCGCTTCGCCAAGAAGGGTTAGCCGCTTTTCAAGCTAAGACTTATCCGCAAGCTATTATTAGTTTTTACAAGTGGTCAAGGCAGGCAAAATCTGTCAGTGAAAAACAAGAAGCCAAATATTTTTTAGGTATTGCTTTGGCTAAACTGGATATTTTTCAAGTGGCCACATTTCCGTTGGTCGACGTGGTTCGTTCCGGTGAAGGTAAATACCGAAATAAATCTTTAAATCAGTTGGCTCTGTTTGCGAACAAGCTTGACGAAAAAGCTCTGTTAAAATTTACCATCGAAAAATTGTCACCTGAAGAATTAACTGACTTATCTAAATCAGTTTTCTTCCTCAACATGTCTGACATCAGTTACGAAGATGGTAAGATTGATAGTGCTATCTCGTGGGCCCAGAAAAGTTTAGATTCCAGTCCAAAAAATGACGAAGCCCTGTATCAGTTAGCGACTTTAGCGTTAGAAAAAAATAAATACCCTGAATCACTGGCTTATTTCTCACAACTTTTAGAAAAATATAAAAATAAAAGCCCTTCAGATAAAAAAAGAGGTATTGCCACTTTAAATATTGCTCGGGTTTATTACCAAATGAAAGACTGGGCCAAGGCTGCCGAATTTTATCGTCAAATTTCTAAAGACCATCCCGATTACCGTGTTGCGATGCAAGAGCTTTCTTGGAGTCTTTTACGAGGCGCTCAGTTGCGCAGTGCTTTGTCGCCGCTGCAATCATTATTAACGCCATTTTATTCTCAGTTTTATGACCCTGAAACGTTTGTACTTTCCAGCAGTATTTTTATTTTTTCATGTCAGTTTGATGATGCTTTTGCAGCTGCAGAATCATTTGAAAAAAATTATTTGCCAACTATTAACCAGATAGACACATGGCTAAAAGGCTCACGAACTGCCGATGACTTTTATGCTGAATTGGTGAAAGCGCAAAAGTCACTCGAGTATTTAAATAAAACGGGACGCATTGAAAGTCAGGGTTTGTTACCATTTTTTGTGTTACGAACAATTATTTCTGAACCCGAAATTCAGGGCGGATTTAAATATTTAAAACGGTTGGATGGCGAACTTCAAAAAATAAAAGAAAACTTTCCAGAAAGTCCTTTTGTTGTATATGCCAAAAAAATTCTTAAAGGCAGATCTTTAGCTGCAAAACGAAAATTAGCAAAAGACGTCGAACTTTATTTAAAATCATATCTTGCTAAAACCGTGGAACTTGCCGATCAGATTGGTTTTATTAAATATGAAGCATTGAACGGTCAAAGGTTACAGATGAAAGAAAAAATGATGGTTGATGCCAAAGAAACTTTGGACAGTGATGTGTCCCGAGATTATTACGCACAAAACGGTTATCGCTACTGGCCCTTTGATGGCGAGTTTTGGCGAGACGAGATAGGAAGTTTCCAATATGTTGGACTCAATCGGTGTCAGAAATAAAATGAAAATAGGTGTCGTACTTTTCTTACTTATTCCAGCACTGGGTATGGCTCAGGGAGTTTCCGAGTCTGAATCAAGTGCTTCTTCGACCAAAGCCAGTAAAAAGATTTATATTCAGTTCGATAATGAATTGGTAGATGGCAAAAGAGATAATCCGCAGATGGATTATATGTTTACAAGAAAAGAAGCAAATTATAAAAAAATGATGAAACTTCGTGATAGTTTTTTACCTGAAGTTAAAAAAGGGAAACGAGAATTCAGTGGCTCGAAATAATTGGATTTTAAAAAGTGTTTTAATAGTCATCATGTGTTATTCATTCGCGGCCAGCGCCGTCGAAATTAGTTTTCCGCAGGAAGAACTTCCGAACGAATCGTTCCCGCCACAATTAGATTCCCCGCAAGCCGTGGTGACCCGGGTTGTAACGTTTAAGAACAGGTGGGAACCCCAGCTTTCTTACGGGTTTTTATTAGACGAACCTTTTTATCAAAGTAGCTACGTGGCGGCAGGATTATCTTATTCATGGACCGAATTCGACAGTGTGACTGTGCGCGGACTTTCCTGGAGTAAGGGAATATCTGATTACGCCAATCAGTTTTCAAAAACCACGGCAAATCTACAATTTACCCGATCCAGCGGACCAGAGATGGGCTTGTTAGCATCTTATAATAGCCGCATACTGTATGGTAAGTTAAGTTTCTCTAAGGGCATTGTAAGGCCAGCCACTTTAGCCGTTGTTTACGAAGCGGGAATGATTAGGTATGGTTCAAGAAATCTTCCGTTAGTTGGAATCGGTATTTTAAATGGGATTTATTTTACAAAAAACTGGAGCTTCGATATCGGGCTTAGACTTTTTCTAAGAACGGCTTTAGACCCATTGTCAGCTGACTTAAGATCAGCTTCACCGGCACCAAGTGAATCCAGCTTTGGTAACAAGCTTCGACTTAGCACCAGCTTAGATCTGGGCGTTAAATATTTATTCTAAATTAACAACAAGCTGCTGGTACGCCGTTATTACTAGCTGCATTTGAATCAGGGCCGCAGTCAAAAATTCCGTAATGAGTCGTCGTTTCGCCCACCACTTTGAAGTGCTTTTGATAACGAGAACCACTTAGCATCTTTGCGGTATTGCTACATACCAACATCGGCTGACCTGTTTTAAATAAATGATGATCATCCAACGTAAATGCATGCGGAGTTTCTGGAACGGTTCCAAGATAGTAGGCCACTTGACCGTAATCTTCACAGCGGTCTTCTAATTCCATCTTAAACGCACGAATGGTCATGGAATAAAAATTAACCATACCAATTTGTTTTTGAATCGGGCCTGTTTGTAATTCTAATTTAGTTTTAGAAACAATTCTAAAATCATTGCAGCCTTTGTCAGCCATTAAGCGTCTGAAATCTTCGATATAAAGTGCTCCACCCAGGCATTCACCCAGTAAAACATGATCTTCTGCCAAATGTGTCGGAATACGACGGTCAGCAAATACATCTGAAAAATAAAGTTCACCACCCGGTTTTAATACTCGCATAATTTCAGCAAACACTCGACTTTTTGCGGGCGACAGATTTAAGACACAATTAGAAACAACAACGTCAACCGAGCCCGTAGCGATGCCAGCACTTTCTAAATCTTCGATGTACGCTTGTTTGAATTCAATATTGGGCTTCGAATAGCCAAATTTTTCTGTGTGGTAATCTAAATGTTTGCGGGCTACGGCCAACTGTTCGTTGGTCATATCCACGCCGATAACTTTGCCTTTTGGACCAACTAATTTTGAAAGTAAAAAGCAATCACGCCCGGAACCAGAGCCTAAATCCAAAACAGTTTTTCCCTCAAGTTCTGGCGGGATCGGTGATCCACAACCGTAAAACTTTTCTTGAACCTCTTCGTGAATTTCTTTTAACAGCGGCCTTAAATGAACGGGCATTGCTTCAGCTGTGCAGCAAGCACTTGTTTGCAAATCGCTATTGGTCTTCAGAAACTGACCGTAATAGGATTTAACGCTATCAAGAGTTTGAATTTCTTTTGTGTTACTTTTTGCAGTTCGCGTTTCTGGATTCATCGGTTGGTCCCTCTGTGAATTTGAAGCTTTTATTTTGGCAGATATATTTTTTAAAAACCACTGTTTTGTGTATAGACAGTCTTGATTTTGTCAGATTGTATATGGACTGCAAAGTACAATCGAATAAAGGACAGCGAATGAAAATTCTTTTTATGTGTGTCGCCAATGCAGCACGAAGTCAAATGGCTGAAGGTCTAGCAAAAACTTTGTTTCCTACTGGTACTGACATCCGTAGTGCAGGTTCTAAACCCAAAACGGTTCACCCGCTGGCCATCGACGTTCTACGAGAATTAAATATTACCCTAACAGATCCCCATTCAAAATCCTGTGCTGATTTGCCACCTGAGTTTTGCAATGAAGTTAATTACGTCATCACTCTTTGCGCCGAAGAAGTATGTCCTGTTGGCGAATTTCCAAAAGCAAAAAAACTACATTGGCCGTTGACCGATCCAGCAACCGCGCAAAAGACCGAGGCCGAGCAATTGTTGAACTTCAGATCGGTGCGGGACGAAATTAAAAAAAGGCTTCAAGAATTTATGAAAGATACGAAATAACGAAGCTACTCAAGGTTTATCAAAAAAGATTTAAGATTGGCCTTTTCATCGGGGAGTTCAAAATCTAAGCTTGGCAAAACACAGTTAACCTGCAAGTTTATTTTTAATGCTGTTTGCACTTTCAAAATTATCTTTTGAATCGAGTTTATATAGAAATCATCGAAGGTTGTTGAAAAAAGAAATTTTCCGTTTGGATTTAAACACATCAGACAATTTTTTATCAGGTCTTCCAAGTTATTTTCAATTTTAAAAACACCTTTTTCACGTCTAACAAATGACGGAGCATCACAAATAATCAGGTCAAATTTTTGTTTTTTTATACTGGCGCTTTCAATAAAACTTAGGCTGTCTCGACATAAAAATGTATATTTCTGGATTGGCAAGTGGTTCAGTTCAAAATTTTGTTTGCTCCAGCTCAGTGCAGATTTATTTGTGTCGATAGAGGTGACTGCAGTGGCCATACCTTTAGCCGCACAAATACTGAAGGTCCCCGTATGAGAAAATAAATTTAAAACAGTTTTGTTTGTTGCATTTTCTGTAACCCAGTTTCTTTGAAGCCGTTGATTTAAAAAAAGACCTACCGAGTTTCCGGAATCTGTGCGAATTTCAAAAAAAATGTCATTTTCTTTTAGAGTCCACTTGGGCAGTTGCAAAGTTTTATCTGCCAGAATCGTCAGTTGGTTCTTGTTGGCAAAGCGAACAAGAATATTTTTTTGCATAGACTTCGATAAAAAAGTAAATCGATTCAAATCACTTTCTCCCCAGTTATCTTTAAACCAAGATAAAATCATAAAAGGGCCAAAAACATCCAAAGTAAAACCTGCATCCTTGGAATGGCTGTGAATCAGCCGAAAACAATAATTCAAGTGGGAAAAATTTTGATAAAGGCGAAGCCGTCTGTCGACTTCAAAGCATATTTTTGCTAACTGAGTATCTTCAAGGATATTTAAATCCTCAAAATACACAGGCAGCTTTGAATTGATAAGTATTCCGTTCGGAAATTCGATTTTTTGATTATGTAAACACAGAAATGGATAAGGATGGCCTTCGTATTTTGAATCGCCCAAAATTGAAATCTGTGCGGCTTTTGCATGAATTCGGATTTGATGATTTCTACCAGTCAGTGGATTAGCTTGCCACAATTCAAAGGATTTTGATTTTTTTAAAAAAGTTAACTGTGTCTTTGCATCAAGGTTTTTACCTTTATGAATAATTTCTTGATCAATAAGAAAACTTGAGTTTTTGGAAATACTTTTGGTAATAAATAAGTAAGTTTTTTTTACCAATCGGTTAAAAAAGTATTCCGCATACTTTTTTGCAGAATCTGCAGATTTTCCAAAGATCATAACGCCGGTTGTGGTCTGATCTAGGCGATGAATAATGTGCAGCTTTATTCCCATCTGTTTTTCGTAAATTTCTATTAGGCCATCTTGAATAAATTCAGAATGTTCAATTTTTGAGTCATTTGTATGCGCATTAAAACCATAAGGCTTATCGATAGCGATTATGTCGTCATTTTCAAACAATACGGATAGCAGTTTATCTTGCAGTCTTAAGAAATTCATAAGCTTTCTGCAGTGTGAAGTGAAAATACCCTTTCGGCAAGATTGACGTCTGGATTTGATGCTGTATTTTAAGCTTGAGAAAATCTTTTTTAAAAAAGTGCAAAAAGGAGCCTATTAATATGCCATTAAGTATTGGTGTGCCTAAAGAAATCTTTCCTGGTGAAAAACGTGTGGCCACGGTTCCAGAAGTTATAAAAAAACTGATAAAGCTTGGATTCACCGTCAACATACAATCGGGTGCAGGTGCTGGTGCGCAGTTTAATGATGAAGCCTACAAAAGTGTCGGCGCTGCTATCGTTGATGGTGCAGATAAGTTGTATGAAAGTTCAGATATTATTTTTAAAGTACGTGCGCCAGATTTTGCAGAAGTTTCAAAATTACGACAAGGATCTACTTTAATAAGTTTTATTTGGCCTGCACAAAACGCTGATCTACTGAAAAAGTTATCTGAAAAAAAGGTAACTGTGCTTGCGATGGATTGTGTGCCGCGTATTTCTCGCGCACAAAAAATGGATGCATTAAGTTCGATGGCTAACATCGGTGGATACCGTGCTGTCATTGAAGCGGCTCATCACTTTGGACGTTTTTTTACTGGCCAAATTACGGCTGCGGGTAAAGTTCCACCTGCAAAAGTATTTGTTATCGGAGCGGGTGTTGCGGGCTTAGCAGCGATCGGTGCAGCCAGTGGATTAGGGGCTATTGTGCGCGCCAATGACACGCGGCCCGAAGTTGGTGATCAAGTCAAATCCATGGGTGGAGAATTCATCTCTGTTGATTATCTCGAAGAAGGTACTGGCGTCGGTGGCTATGCAAAAACGATGAGTGAAGGATTTTTAAAAGCGCAGCGTGAAACTTTTAGTAAACAAGCCCGTGAAGTTGATATCATTATTACGACGGCGTTAATTCCTGGAAAGCCAGCTCCAAAATTAATTACGGCCGAAATGGTAAAATCGATGAACGCGGGCAGTGTGATTGTTGATATGGCCGCAGAACAGGGTGGAAACTGCGAACTAACCGAACCTGGAAAAGTCGTCGTCAAACATGATGTAACAATTATTGGTTATTCGGATTTACCAAGTCGTCTAGCAAAACAATCA
>JAYUCH010000007.1:0-2167 GCA_043740435.1 Bdellovibrionales bacterium
GAATTATGTTAAAAATGAAAAGGGTTACGAAAAGGGATCTACTTTTGATTCTAAAAAAATCAAAGCCGCCTACAAAAAAATCAAGGTCGCAAAAAAGCACCCTACGAGCATCAACCTCAGTGAGGAGACTGTTTCTGAGCTGAAGGCCTTAGCGACTAAAAAGGGGTTACCTTATCAGACATTGATGCGATTGCTTGTGCTTGATGCGATTGCTTGTCTTAAAAAGGCCGCTTAAGGAAAGCCATCTGTTTGGCATTTGATGTTAATGCCGGCAGATCGAAAATATTCATCCGTTGTACTTAGTTTTGCGAGTCCGACGTTTTCTTTGGCGATCCCTAGTTGAACTCCATCGATTTTATTCAAGTTTTAAATATGATGTAGCAACTCCTAAAATAGGTAAGTTGACCTAAGACGATAGGCCGAAAAAGTATCCAGACTGTCATCGTCTTGGGTATGTTTAAAATAAGACAACGCAAACGAAAACCGACCTGAAGGTTTGTGGCTGATCCCAAGTTCATACTCCATCTTTTTTGACGGAGAAATATCGGTCTCGCCAAAATTTTCATATCGATGTAACGACGTAAATAGCGTAAACATCGGATGAAAGGTATTTTCAAAGCCAAAAGCGGCATCATAAAAAATACGACCACCTTGCGCTCTTTTAGTAGCGGTGAGGCTACCGCTGAAGGATATTAATTCAAACGGGGATAGACTGACGTTTAAACCAGTCAAATACCAACCATAAGTGTCTCTGATCGTGTAATTGGCGTGGTGTAGTCCACCAATAAACCAGGATAAATTTTCGTTGAAAGCATAATTATAACTAAGCTGTGTCTCTGCTTTATTCTCGACGATAACTTCGGCAGGGTCAGTTCCGTGAAAAGAAGCTTCGGAATAATTTTCATCTCTAAAATCTAAAGAATGCTTTGAGCCTTCGGGTTTAAAATTAAATTGAAATTTATGGGCAAAATAATATGTTTTTGAATTTTCTGCAGAGACATTACTTGTGAGTGAATATGAACCAATCGTTTCAACGGCCGCCAAAGAAAGTCGGGCCAAGAAAAATATAAAAATAAATATAATTTTTTGAGGCGTACAGTTTACCAAAAAATTCTTTTCCAAATTGGCTCTTCTTTCGGTCGGCGCTTAAACATTTGAAAATAAATCCAAAAACCGCTGATCGAAAAAAATAATAGGGATAATCCAGAAAAAATACCCGTGCTTCTTCCAAAGTCGCCGTACAATTCACCAGAGTGAAGTTTCATCCAAAAATTACTTGAATCATCAAATTTTTCAGAAACTATTTGACCAGTTGTGGTATCGACTTGAAATACTCTAGCTTCTTTTTCGTCTGTGTAAACTGACACTACTGAAGGCTCTTGCCTGAATTCGAGTTCAATTTTCTTAATTTCAACATCGCCAGTTTTACTTAAAATAATTTTTTGAGCCGCTTTTAAATTATCTGCATAATTCAGTGCTGAGCTTAAGAGTGTTTTTGATTTTTGATGATCTAGCTGTTCAGCATGTTCTTCGTCTTCATTGAGGAAACCCTGTACTTGTAAAACAAGCCCAGAAATTGAAGTGATAATTAAAAATATAAGTGCCGGTATGCTTAACCAACGGTGCCATTTTCTCACGCCTAAAATATTAGGTAGATTGTATTGTTGTGTCTATTTAATAACGCTAGCGCCGTGTTTAATGAACACGACTTCTGCGAATCAGGAAAACGGTTAGGGAAATAACTGCAACAATCACACTGATCATCAATGCGCCGCCTAAAATCATACCACCCCAGCCCATACCACCGCACATAGGGCAGGACATTCCTTCGTTTCGGTTTATACAATGGCTGGTTGAATGGTTACTTTCACAAGGAAGTTTTCAGTTTGACTGGGATCAAGGAAATCAGACAAAAAGTCATCAAAAGCATAAAGTGACTTCTGATGAAATTGAAGAGGTCTTTTTGATGGCTGAAGCCACCAGGGCTTTGGGTGAACAAGTGAGCCATTCTCCACAAGAGCCCCGCTTTGGAATTCTACGGTTATCTCAGCCCGTGAAATGAGTCAGAAAGAAAGGAAGTTGTATGCCGAATTATGTTAAAAATGAAAAGGGTTACGAAAAGGGATCTACTTTTGATTCTAAAAAAATCAAAGCCGCCTACAAAAAA
>JAYUCH010000008.1:0-15173 GCA_043740435.1 Bdellovibrionales bacterium
ATAATTGTAGGTTCCTGCTGAATCGATTGAGATAATTGTATAACAATTCCGAAATAACAATTTTAAGGATAAATGTTAAGAAAAGATAACTGAATCTAACAAAAAATATTGACAGCAATAAATCATTTTTACCTTCTCGCGTGTTAAAGAGTCATTAAAGTTAAATACTATTGTCTTTATATATAATACAAACGGAGTGTTTATAATTCTTAACTTTTCCAACCTAATTGCCAAATGGACGGGGACCCAGCTAACTTCACATTTCGTAACATTGGCCTTTGCGGGGAGGGGATGCTTTGTATGAAAAAAAAAATACTTTTGAAAAAAAATAGTTCCAGTCCACGCAAAAGTTTACAGGAGCTTTTGCAGGTCATAAGTTCTGTTCGTAGTGGTGATTTTACAGTTCGAATGAAAACGGTGCACAACGACAAGATTATTAAAGAAATTGCGGACGTGCTGAATGATGTTATAAAACTGAATGAATTGATGGCCAACGAATTTGTTCGAGTTCGGGATAAAGTCGGACAAGAGGGTTTGATGACAGAGCGTATATCCTTAAGCTCCGTCAAGGGTTCTTGGGCCACAGGAATTCAATCAATCAATCTGCTTATCGGTGATTTAGTGCAACCCACAACCGAAGTTGCCCGGGTTATTACTTCAGTTGCAAAAGGCGACCTTTCACAAAAAATGACACTTGAAATCGATGGTCGAATAATTAAAGGTGATTTTCTTCGCATCGGAAACACAGTCAACCAAATGGTTGATCAATTAAATTCATTTGCTTCCGAGGTAACTCGGGTTGCGAAAGAGGTCGGTACCGAGGGTAAGCTGGGCGGTCAAGCCCAAGTAAAAGGAGCTTTAGGAATTTGGCGTGATCTTACCGATAATGTAAATGGTTTAGCGTCTAATTTAACAAACCAAGTGCGAAACATTGCAAAAGTAACAACAGCTGTTGCTAAAGGTGATCTATCACAAAAAATTACGGTCGATGCTCGAGGTGAAATCTTTGAATTGAAAAATACGATTAACACCATGGTGGATCAATTAAGGTCTTTCGCAGCTGAAGTCACACGTGTCGCCAAAGATGTGGGTACCGAGGGTAAATTAGGCGGACAAGCCGATGTTCGCGGAGTCAGTGGTACGTGGAAAAACTTAACAGATAATGTGAATGGCTTAGCCAATAATTTAACTGCGCAAGTGCGAAATATTGCAAAAGTTACGACAGCTGTGGCTAACGGAGATTTATCACAAAAAATTACAGTGGATGCTAAAGGTGAAATTTTAGAACTAAAAAATACCATCAATACCATGGTTGGAACATTAAGATCTTTTGCGGCCGAAGTTACTCGCGTGGCCAAAGAAGTGGGAACGGAAGGAAAGCTGGGCGGGCAAGCTGACGTGCACGGAGTGTCTGGAACCTGGAAAGATTTAACGGACAACGTGAATGGGCTGGCAAATAATTTAACAGCTCAGGTGCGTGCGATCGCCGAAGTTTCAACGGCCGTGACCAAAGGCGACTTAACCCGAAGTATTTCTGTTGAAGCGCAAGGTGAAGTTGCCGCGCTTAAAAATAATATCAATCAAATGATTTCAAACTTAAAAGATACCACTGAAAAAAATAAAGAGCAGGACTGGTTAAAAACAAACTTAGCTAAATTTTCTGGGATGATGCAAGGGCAGCGCAGTATAACTGCGGTGGCTCAGCTAATTATGTCAGAGCTAAGTCCTTTGATCGGCGCAAGTCAGGGTACGTTTTTCTTAGTTGAAACAGAAAATGATGAAGTCATTCTTCAGTTAATTGCCTGCTATGCCTTTTCGAATCATCAAAATGCCTCAAAAAAATACCGCTTGAAAGAAGGGCTCATCGGCCAGTGCGCATTCGAGAAAAAACCGATTATTCTTGAGCATCCCAATCTAGATTACTCAATGATAACTTCAAGTTTAGTTGAACTTAGACCCGAAAACGTGATTGTACTGCCGGTTTTGTTTAAAGGTGAACTGAAAGCCGTGATCGAATTATCCTCTGTGAAAATGTTCAATCAGAATTACGTTAACTTCTTGTACCAGTTGGTTGATTCCATCGGGGTCATATTAAATATGATTTCTAGTTCGATGCGTACTGAAGAGCTTTTGCAAGAGCTAAAACGCTCGAACATAGAATTAGAAGCTCAAGCTAAAGAGCTTGAAGATAAAGCAAAACTACTTGAAGTAAAAAATCATGAAGTAGAATTGGCTTCATTTTCACTTGAAGAAAAAGCCGAACAATTATCACTGATCTCGAAATACAAGTCAGAATTTTTAGCAAATATGTCACATGAATTACGTACACCTTTAAATAGTTTGCTAATTTTATCTAAGAACTTGGCCAATAATAAAGAAAAAAATCTAACCCCAGAGCAAGTGAAGTTTGCGACCACTGTCTATTCGTCGGGTCAGGACCTGTTAGCACTTATCAACGAGATTTTAGATTTATCGAAAGTCGAAACTGGCAAAATGCCAGTCAGCCCTAAAGACATATCTGTCGAAGAAATCGAAGAATACTTAGAGCAAACATTTAGGCCTGTTGCTGAAAACAAATCATTAAACTTTGAAATTAAAATTCATGAAAAATTAAATCCTCAAATCTTTAGTGATGAAAACCGATTACAACAAATATTAAAAAATTTACTTTCGAACGCGTTTAAATTTACTGAAAAAGGCAGTGTGCGTTTAGATATTGAACCCGGAGACGGTCAGCATAAGTACGCGCTTGAACATCTAAATAACTCGGCCGTGGTATTATTTAAAGTTTCCGACACAGGCATTGGCATTCCTGAAGAAAAGCAAGACATGATTTTTGAAGCTTTTCAACAAGCCGATGGTACAACCAGCCGAAAATATGGCGGCACGGGTTTAGGACTTACCATCAGTCGTGAAATCGCAAGACTGCTGGGTGGAATTATCGAAGTAGAAAGTGATGTCGACAAAGGCAGTACGTTCACATTGATTCTTCCAGTTAAGTATTTCAGTGCAGAAAATAACGAACCTTTGATTGCGCAGGCTGAGGGTGGAACTCGGATTGCTGACTTACCGGCAGATGTGACATTTAAATATTATAAAATATTGGTTGTAGATGATGATATGAGAAATATTTTTGCTTTAACCAGCGTTTTAAAATCTTATGAAATGGATGTTATTTATGCCGAGAACGGAATCGAAGGTTTACAAATTTTGAAATCAAACCCAGATACAGATTTAGTACTAATGGATACCATGATGCCCGAGATGGACGGATTGGAAGCCACCCGAAGAATCAGGAAAATGCCTGAATTTTTAAATCTACCCATAATTTCTTTGACTGCAAAAGCGATGAAGGGCGACCGAGAAAAGTGCTTGGAAGCCGGAGCTTCTGATTACATAACAAAACCCGTCGAAGAGAAAAATTTATTGGCTATTATGTACACTTGGCTTAAGAAAAATCAAAATTTGAGTGAGCATCAAATATGAAAAACAAAATTGATATATTAATTGTTGATGACCGCGATGATGGCCTGATTGCCTTAGAAGCTATTCTGACCGGACCCCGTTATAACGTGGTAAAGGCTAAATCGGGATACGAAGCCTTAAATCTTTTTCCGAAGTATAACTTCGCTGTGATATTGTTGGATGTACAAATGGCGGGGATGGATGGTTTCGAAACGGCGACTAAAATCAAACATCTTCCGAATGGAAATTATGTCCCTATTGTCTTTGTGACAGCAACTAACAAAGACGATACGTACGTTTTTAAAGGTTATCAGTCGGGCGCAATTGATTATATATTTAAACCTTTTGACGAAAATATATTACGCTCTAAGGTGGGTATTTTTGCTGACCTTTTTGAAAAAAATAAACAGATTGAAATTCAAGCAAAGCTGATTAAAGAAAATGCGCACAACGAACGTTATCTTCGCGTGGCGCAGTTAGAAGTAGAAAATCTGAAACGTTATCAAAATTTAGCCAATTCCATTCCGCATGCAGTTTGGCGGGCGAAAGCAGATGGTTCGATGGATTATTTTAATAAAGTCTGGACTAATTTTACAGGTCTTACCGCTCAGCAAAGTGTTGGTGCTGGATGGCAAAGTGTATTTCACGATGAAGATTTAAGGCACTTTTTAAAAACTTGGATAAAAAATATTGGTCCTGCGCAAGACTTTGAAGTTGAATGTCGAATAAAAAATAAAAATGGTGATTACATTTGGCATTTGATCAGAGCTATTGCTGACTGCGGTGCCAATGACGAAATTTTAGCTTGGCTAGGTACATGCACAAACATTCATGAAAGAATTGCTACCGAGAAAATTCTTATTAAAGCTCAACAAGAGGCTGATGCGGCTAGCAATGCCAAGACTAATTTTTTAGCGAATATGAGTCACGAAATTCGCACCCCGCTGAATTCAATTTTAGGATTTACTGAATTGATGCTAAGTGCTGAAATTTCAGAAGCTGATCAGGCAAAAAATCTGGCGACGATTCGCAAAAATGGCCAGCTGCTATTAAAAATTATTGATGAAATATTAGATATTTCTAAAGTAGAAACAGGGCATCTCGAAATCGAAGAAATAGAAACAGATTTTTGCCATTTATTAGCTGATTTACACTCTTTACTGAACGTTCACGCACAAGAAAAAAGTTTAGAACTTAATTTTAGCTGCTCGAATTTAATTCCTAGAAAAATTATCACGGATCCAACTCGGTTGCGACAAATTTTGGTTAATATTATTGGAAATTCTGTGAAGTTTACCCAAACTGGAAAAGTAGAGATGGATGTTTCTTGGCATCCGGATGAGAAATCTGCAAAAACAGGTTTACTTCGTTTTATTGTGAAAGATACAGGAATTGGCATAGATCCAGATGAGGCAACAAAATTATTTCAACCTTTCGTTCAAGTTGATAGTTCAAAATCCAGACGATTTGGCGGGACTGGTTTGGGTTTAGCACTTTCCTTAAGACTGGCGCGCGCCCTTAATGGGAAAGCCATCATCCAAGAAAGTAAAATAAATGAAGGCAGTACCTTTTTAGTTGAAATTCGAACCGTTGCGACTCAGCAATCACCTTTTGTTAGTCGAATTGATACTTTATTATCAGATTTCGAGTTGCCTCAGCTGAATTATCATAATGCTTTGAAAAATTTAAATATTTTAGTGGTGGACGACTCGACGGACAACCGAAATTTAATAACTCAGTTTTTATTGGCCGCCGGAGCTATTGTCGACTGTGCTATCGATGGAGAAGAAGGGGTTTCAAAAGCATTAGCAAAAAATTATGAAATCATTTTGATGGACATTCAAATGCCTAAGCTTGATGGTTACAAAGCAACAATTCAACTTCGTCAACAGGGTTATCACAAACCGATTATTGCGCTGACAGCGCATGCCTTGAAGCAAGAAAAAATCAATTCTTTGAATGCTGGGTGTGATGATCATTTAACAAAGCCAATTGACCGCAGAACTTTGATTAATCAGGTCAAAAAGTACATTAACAAACCAACTGTCGATCAGCATCTCTAGACCTTAGTCTTTTTTGATGAATATTAATTAATAGCGTAAATCTTTTTTTCACTTTTAACGAGATTCAAATTTTCATACTAAATCCCGATATGAAAGGATGAAGAAATCAAGCCAGAAGCCAGTTTCCCGTCGAAATTCAATTATTTTAGTTCTTACAGGTTTTGTTTTAATATCCGGCTGTTCGCAAAAAAACAGCCAATCAGTCCAGCAAGCTTCGCAAAGTATTTCTGATTCGCTGGGATGTTCCGATCTGCAAAGTAAAATTTTTGATTCTTTTTATACTTTGATTGACCAAGATCGGTCTTTACCATCGGCCAGTGAACTAAAAGCTGAACTGGATAAAAAAATTGATGAATTAGCACAAAAAGCAGTTAACCAGTCAAAAGTAACGCAAATCAAAGCACTTAAACTATCTATGCATGACTTGATTGATTTATTACTTTCAGAATCAATTAACAATCCAAAAATTTCATGGAAAGAACAAATACAAAAATTAATCGAATATGAAATGGAAGATCAATCCAATGCAGCTGTCGTTGAAAGTACAAAAAATGTTAACAATAAAGTTGGCGAAATAAAAAAAATCAGTCAGTCTGTTTCAGCTTCTTGTGCAACACCCACTGCCTCAGCTCCGCACAATGTTAACCCAGAACCAGGCTCGAACGGAAATTCATCAGCAGTTAAACCACTGCTGATGGCAAAGGGTCTTAACAAAGTTTTTGCGACGGCTTATCAAAGTTGCCGTGTCCTTGATTTACCCGAAATGGATCGGGGAACATCAAATGTGGTCGGCATAACTCGGGAAGGCTCGCATGCAGATGGAATTGGCGGAAAGCGATTCATCACCGATCTTAAAGCTGTGGTCAACACGCACTATTACATTCGTGGGATAGCTTCTGAATCCAGCTGTAGAGATATCAAAAGTAATCCTTTGATTTACGATTACGGTGGATCTCCAGCGGTAACCAGTACCAGCATCAATTTTTTTACCGATGCTGGCAGTGGAACTAATGCTTTAGGCGTGGACTGCTCTGCTTACATTTCGTCGGGAATTGCAGCTAGCGGACTACGGTACAAACCAGGATTAGAAAATAAACCCATTTTCATTCGTCAAAACTCGGCCAAATTTATTGATGCCGAAGTCTCTGGATTTTCCTGTTTTGAAAATGTTACTGTTTCAAAAAGCTCTTCAATAAAGCCTGGTGATATTGTGGGTGTTTCAGGCCACGTTGTTGCGGTTGACCGGGTCGGAGTAGATCCTTTTGGCTTAACCCTTTTACAAAACGAATCACAGTGTCTGACACTCAGTTACAAGAATTTTGACATTGTTGTTAGCCAAAGTAGTCCTTCAAAAAATGGTATTGGTATTAATAAATATGCAGTTCGTGATTATCTTGAAGAATCCGGGAAAATGCGCACGGCCTTTGTTGAAATGGGAAAACAGGCTTGTTTAGCTTATTTTGAAAATAAAAATA
The DNA here is from genome assembly GCA_043740435.1 of Bdellovibrionales bacterium. GTDB lineage: Bacteria > Bdellovibrionota > Bdellovibrionia > Bdellovibrionales > Bdellovibrionaceae > Pseudobdellovibrio. Next base: position 7,004 of record JAYUCH010000008.1, read on the forward strand.
TTAAACCCAAAAGCAGTTCGTGGGGATTTCTTCGACACAAGGGAACGGCAGAATGTTTAGCCCCACGAGTCCAAATCGAGGGTGAATCCTGCACTCAAAAATGTTTTTTATCAAAAAATAATTAAACATTTTCAAACTCGTCATCTTTTTGTGGGATGTGGTTGAATGAGATTTTCGTTTTTCCGTGGGATAAAACATCCATCGTTTGGGCCAGAAAAAGCGTATTTTTTCCAAATTTGGAGTTGATAGAATCCAAAGCTTTGTCTCTACGCGGATTTTTGGGATCGTCAAAAAATGAAAGCTGATTAAACCCTTCGCTTAAGTCGGCTAAAACAACAGCAACACGCAGTGGTTTTTTTATATGATAAGCATGCCAACACTCTTTCAGTTTATGTGCTAAAAAGTAAGATTCATCCGAGTGTTGAAACTGAATTGTTTTTTCATGACGTGTTCCATCTAAAAATTTAATTAAAACGGTCAGTGATCCCGTTTTCAGTTTTTCTGTTCGAAGTCTGAATGCTGCTTTCATCAATAATTTAAGTAAAATCTGATAACTGCTTTCAAAATTTCGTAGTTCTGGTGGCAAAACATGCTGATGACTGACTGATTTTTTTGTGGCGCTTGCACGCCAACTTAAATCTTCTCCGCGCAATTCTTTTGCTATCCTTAGACCTAAAATGCTGCCCCATTGTTTTTTTAACTGCTGCTCAGAAACTTTTAATAAGTCTGAAATAATAAAATGCCCTTTCAAATTTAATTTATGTTTCATCTGCTGTCCCACCCCCGAGATGGCTTCGATCGGTAAGGGACCTAGTTTTTCTAAAATTTTTTCTTTGGGAATCAAGATCAGTCCATCTGGCTTCTGCATGTCTGAAGCCATTTTAGCAATTAAAATATTAGGACCAAAGCCAATCGAGCTATTTATTTCTGAACCTACGGTGGCCTTCACATGTGCTTTTAATTTTATAGCAATTTGTTTAGCGGCCTCTAGGGATTGTTCGCGGCCAATTAATTTGCAAGCCACTTCATCAATGGATAAAATTTTTTCGATAGGTATAATTTCATGCACGGCTTTGATAATCTTATGATGATATTCTGTATAAAGTTTGTGATTTCCAAGTTTGATGATAAGCCCAGGACAAAGTTTTTTCGCTTCACCCACATTTGTTCCTGTTTTTATACCGTACTTTCTGGCCTCATAACTGGAGGCAATGACGCTGGTCGAGTCAGTTAAAGTGGGAACAACAGCAACAGGTTTACCTCGAAGGGTAGAGTTTTCTTGCTGCTCGCAAGAGGCAAAAAAAGAATTTAAATCAAAAAGCATCCAGCTGACTGTCATAATTTAACTTACATATAATTTACATATTTGTCAATATTTGAAATCCAGAGTTTATTAATGGTCTAGATGCCGAAAAAGCAGATCACAACTTACTTTTTATTATCCATTTTGACGCACTTATTTTTAGGTTCGGGCTTATTTTATTTTGCCCGTTCAAAGTCTCAGTTGGTTGAGTACACAAATTTTGACGTAGCTGTGCGCGAAACAAAGAATTCCAGATCAGTTCTACAAATAACTGCAGCCTCACAAAAAAAAATAAATAGTAAATCGATTTCTCAGTTAACCGCAAGCGCAGAAACTAGGCCCGCTGATTCAGTTGCGGCCGCGCCCGATTCAAAAAATGAAAACGTGTTGCCTTTGACTGGGGATAGTCAGTTGATCACTCAGGGGTTAAGACCAATAAATCTACCCGAGATAAATAAATCGATAAAGCGCACCCAGGAAGCGATTGAAAAAAATATTGAAGGACAAATTAAATTAAAACTTTTTATCGACGATGCTGGTAAAGTCAGACAGGTAACAGTTTTATCAAAGTTGGGCTTCGGGTTAGACGAAGTGGCTGTTGCAGCGGCCTGGAAATTACTTTTTGTTCCTGCTAGAATTGGCCCGCAAGCGGTTCCCACTGAAACAATTTATACCGTAAAATTTAACATCACCCATGATTAAAATTTACTTTTCACCTTGATATCCAGGTCTTTGTCTTGGACCCTTTCGACCGGGATGAAGCTCATATTTAAAAGAACAATTTTTTGAACAAGTTTCTTTTTTCCAGTCCAATTGAAGGCAATCATCACAAATCAGCGCGTGCGTATCACACCTTTTGCAATCAATTGGTACATCGGCAGGTTGACCACAATGCGGACAAGACAGGTATTTTTCCGTAGGTTGCAGATTTTGGTCAACTGATACGCGGGAATCAAAAACAAAACATTCGCCTTCAAATTCTTGATTGGGATACTCTTTTAAATAATTTAAAATGCCGCCTTCTAATTGGTGAACATCTTTAAATCCTTTTCTTTGCAGTTCTAAAATACCTCGTTCGCAGCGGATTCCCCCAGTGCAAAAAATAAGTACTTTTTTTTCTTTATTTAAATTATTTGTTTCCATGAATTCTGGAAAGTCTGTGAACTGATCTGTCTTGGGATTAATCGCATTTTTAAATGTTCCGATTTTAGTCTCATACCAATTCCGAGTATCAATAAGAATAACATCTTTTTCATTTTTTAAAACGTGGTTCCATTCCGTTGGAGTGAGGTGATGATTTTTATTTTCACTGGGTATTAATTCAGGTGTACCAAGAGTAACTATTTCCTCTCTTATTTTGACTTTAAAGCGCCGAAACGGAGGCTTATTAGATTCCGAGTCTTTGAACATCAAACTTGAAGCTCCTATTTTTTTTCCTATTTCTGACTTGAATTGCAGCAACCCTTCGGTTGTGGTTGATGCAATAGTTGCATTGATCCCCTCGGAACCCAGAACGATCAGACCTATGGTTCCGGTTCGGAGGGCTAAATCAATTAATTTTGTTTTGAATTCTTCAGGATTTTCAATCGGCGTAAATTTATAAAATGTTGTGATGAAAAAATGTGCGGGAACATTATTTGGCAACGTTTCAGACATTGGGACCTTCCTTAGTTGTCAGCTGGTGGCTCCAAACCACCTTGAGCTAATCGAGTCAACGCACTGTAGGCATATTCAATTGTGTGCACAACGTCAAGGTTGATGTCAGAGCCTTCGCAGCCTATATTTGCTGAATGTCAAATTTAGCATCCCCCGTGGTCCAAAAAGAAATAAAACGTCGCAGAACTTTTGCAATTATTTCTCATCCGGATGCGGGAAAAACCACTCTGACCGAAAAATTACTTTATCACGGTGGAGTGATTCATGAAACCGGAGAAGTCAAAGGTAAGTCAGGCACCAAGGCCGTAACGTCTGACTGGATGGAACTTGAGCGACAAAAAGGAATTTCAATCACTTCATCCGTGATGACATTTGATTTTCAATCTTTGCGGATCAACTTACTCGATACACCGGGCCACAAAGATTTCTCGGAAGATACATACCGAGTTTTGATGGCGGTTGAATCGGCGTGCATGCTAATTGACGTTGCCAAAGGTGTCGAAGAGCGAACAAAAAAACTGTACGATGTTTGCCGTTTTAGAAACATTCCTATTTTTACTTTTGTTAATAAATTAGACCGCGAAGGAAAAGATCCACTGACCTTACTTGATGAAATTGAAAAAACATTAAATATGCAGTGTTACCCAGTCACGTGGCCCTTAGGAATAGGTCAGCGTTTTAAGGGAATTTACAACCGCATCACCAAAGAAGCGCACTTCTATGACCAGCGCCGTGAAGGTGACGAAGTGACAACCGTCATGCTGCAGGGACCTAACGATCCAATTCTAGATAAATATTTGGATGTCGAAAGTGCTGCACAAGTTAGAGACGAATTAGACCTGATCGAAAACGCATTACCACCGTTTGATCCCGAGGAATTTTTAGCAGGACGCATAAGTCCTGTAACTTTCGGTTCGGCCAAGCAAAATTTTGGTGTCGACACTTTTTTGCAGTTCTTTACCAAATACGCACCATCACCGAAGCCACGCCCTATAAAAAAAGGTGTCGCAATTGATCCGCTGTCGACGAATTTCACTGGTTTCGTTTTTAAAATACAAGCCAACATGGATCGCAGACACCGTGACCGAATTGCATTTTTAAGAATCTGCTCTGGAAAATTTGATCGTGGAATGAAGGTCAATCATGCGCGCCTAGGTCGTGAGCTTAGGTTATCGTATTCAAATCAATTTGTTGCAGCGGATAAAGAAACTGTGGATGAAGCCTACGCCGGTGACATCATCGGTGTCAGTGACACGGGAAATTTTGCAATCGGTGACAGTATTTCGTCTCAAGGTAAGATTGAATTTGAAGACATTCCAAAGTTTGCACCCGAACTTTTTGCAAAAGTAACGGTGCGCGATGCTTTAAGGCGTATTAAACTGAATGTAGCCCTTCAGCATTTGTCGGAAGAGGGCGCTATTCAATTATTCATCGACCCCATCATAGGTCACCAGGAATCTATTGTTGGTGCAGTTGGAGAGTTGCAGTTCGAAGTGCTGGTTCATCGTTTACAAGATGAATACAATTTAGAAGTTAAATTAACTCGGCTACCTTACACAGTCGCCCGTTGGCCACGAAATTCTGCGGGTGTCGGTGTGACAGAACTCAAGGGAAATTTTCAACTGTTTCAAGACATGATTCAACAACCCGTGCTTTTATTAAACCAAGAGTGGGATTTAAACTGGGCCAAAAAAGAAAACCCAGATATCGATTTTGCTAGCAGCATTTCGCGGGCGCGGTGATGTTACATAATACTTATCCATTAGAAATAAAAAATTTGGTAAAGACGTATCAAATGAAAGATGGCAAATCTGTTGAAGCCGTGCGTGATGTTTCGTTTCACATCAAAGGTGGCGAAATTTTCGGTTTATTAGGTCCTAACGGGGCCGGTAAAACATCTATAATTTCAACGATCACGACACTTGAAAAGGCCACGGACGGAAAAGTCATGATTTTCGGTCAAGACGTTAGCGAAAATCCCAACTACACAAAAAAACAGTTGGGGGTCGTGCATCAGGAAATTATCAATACAGGTTTTTTTACGGTGCAAGAAATATTAAAGTTTCAATCGGGATATTACGGCATTTTAAAAAATCATGACCGTATCGATTATTTATTAGAAAAATTAGGATTAAAAGATCATCGTCAGAAAAATGTGAAGCAGTTATCGGGCGGAATGAAAAGAAGGTTGATGATTGCAAAAGCCTTAGTGCATTCTCCGAAAATACTTCTGTTAGATGAACCAACAGCTGGCGTCGACGTTGGTTTGCGTGAATCTTTATGGCAGTTTGTAAACGAATTAAAAAACGAAGGTATCTGCATTTTGTTAACGACTCATTATCTGGAAGAGGCCGAAAAGTTATGTCAACGAGTCGGAGTCATCAGTAAAGGAAAAATTATTTTTTTAGGCTCAACGGCGGATGCTATTTCTCAGTATTCAACCAAAAAGGTCCATGTCGAATTTATTTCTGGTGAAACCATGACCGTAACGGCTTCTGCGGCCACTGACTTAGTCGAAATATTAGCTCGGCATAAAATTCAGTTCAGTGATATTAAAAATCTTAAAGTTGAAGAAGGTCGTTTGGAAGAAGCTTTTTCAAAAATGGTGAATGTATGATTGGTTTTTTAACACTGTTGGAGCGAGAAATTAAACGCTTTCTAAAAGTTATCATCCAGACTTTAATTAGTCCGATAATCAGTTCTTTTTTGTACCTGTTGGTTTTTGGAGTGTCGCTGGGTGGAAGTGTAAAATTAAACAGTGGAATTCCTTACTTATCATTTTTGATTCCGGGTCTGATGGCTATGGGTTTAATTAATAATGCGTTTCAAAACACATCGTCTTCGGTGGTCACTTCAAAATTTTCTGGTGATCTAGAAGATTTAAGGGTCGTACCGATCACGAACAGCCAAATTATTTTCGCTATGGGTTTGGGTGGCGTCATCCGTGGAACTTTAGTGGCATTAGTTACCGGTCTAGTAGGCACAACATTTCACTATTACAAGATCGGCGAATTTTTAACAATTTCGCATCCGGGTTGGATTTTATTTTTTATATTAGCCGGAGGCCTGACCTTTTCATTTATTGGTATATTTGTCGCGTTTATTGCTAGAACCTTCGATCAGTTAAGTGCCTTTAGTACTTTTATCTTACTGCCACTGACTTATTTGGGTGGAGTTTTCGTGTCGATTGAAAGCTTGCATCCTGTTTGGCAACTCCTTTCAAAGTTTAATCCTTTATTTTATTTAATAAATGGATTTCGCTATTCGGTCATTGGTGTTTCAGATGTTAATTTACTAACATCTGTTTTGGTTTGTAGTTTAGGTGTTTTAGTAACATATCTTATGGCTCGATTTGCATTAGTTAATGGCTCTTTTTCACGGTGGTAATATGCTTTTTGAAAGTTTGTCAGATAAAATTTTAAGTTCAGTTAAAAAATTAAAAGGCCAAAGTCACATCACCGAAACAAACATCGAAGATGTGATTAAAGAAATTAGACTGAGCTTACTTGAAGCTGATGTTAATTTTAAAGTTGTGAAAAACTTTATTGACCGTGTTAAAGTCAAAGCGATTGGCACTGAAGTTATAAAAAATGTTAACCCCGGCCAAATGTTTACAAAAATTATTCATGAAGAATTAGTAAGTACCCTTGGTGGGGAAGTTGTTGATATCAACGTTCGAGAAAAGCCGTCCGTCATTATGATGGTCGGCTTGCAAGGCGCTGGCAAAACAACTTCGACAGCAAAACTAGGTTTGTATCTTCGTCAAAAATTAGGAAAAAAAGTTGGCTTTGTTCCAGCCGATGTCTATCGACCGGCTGCAATCGAACAATTACAAACACTAGCTAAACAAAATAATTTCAGTTGTTTCTCGTCGACAACGTCCATGAAGCCCACAGATATATTAAAAGAAGCTTTGCTTTGGGCTGAAAAAGAAATGATTGATGTTCTGGTGCTCGACACGGCAGGTCGGTTGCAAATTGATGATTTGCTTATGGAAGAACTTGAAAATTTAAAAGCCGTTATTCCACCGACCGAAATCTTATTGGTCGCAGATGCTATGCTCGGTCAGCAGGCTGTGAATGTCGCAGAAACTTTTCATAAAAAACTTCAGCTAAGCGGTCTAATTCTTACCAAAGTCGACGGCGATGCCCGCGGTGGAGCTGCTTTATCCATTCGTGAAATGACGGGAATTCCCATCAAATTTATGGGAGTCGGTGAAAAAGTTTCAGCTTTGGAGGTCTTTCATCCCGATCGACTGGCAGGGCGCATTCTAGATATGGGGGATGTTTTAAGCCTGGTTGAAAGGGCTCAAGACTTGATTGACCACAAAGAGGCTGAACGGTCGGCCAAAAGAATGATGAATAATGAATTCACGCTTGAAGATTTTTTATCTCAAATTCAGCAGCTGAAAAAACTTGGTGGTATGGAAAGCATGCTTAAAATGCTGCCAGGTATGGGTGAAATTTCAAAAAAAATAAAAAGTATGACTCCGCCTGATACAGAAATTAAAAAAATTGAAGCCATAATTCGTTCGATGACCTTGCAGGAAAGATATGACCATCGCATCTTAAATGGCTCTAGGCGTCAAAGGATTGCATTAGGCAGCGGAACGCAGGTTCAGGACGTCAACAAGCTGATGAAACAGTTTGAAGAGTCTAAAAAAATGATGTCCGGCTTAATGAAAATGGGCCTGGGTGGCCGAGGTAAAGGTAAATCTAAAGGAAATCCTTTTGGCTCTGGCGGGATGAAGTTTCCCTGAGTAGTCGGTCTCATTTAATTATTTTTAATAAAATTATTTGATAATCCGGCTAACTCCGTATAAAAAGTTATATTCGATTTATGTTGTCAATACGAAAGGTACCCCATGGTAGTTATACGTTTAGCCCGAGTTGGTAAGAAGCACGATCCAAAATACAGAATCACTGTTGCAGATTCTCGCAAATATGTGACTGGTAAATTTATTGAAGTTTTAGGAACTTACATTCCAACTCCGATGGGTAAAGAGCAAAAAGTTACCGTGAATGCTGAAAAAACAAAGGCTTGGTTAACTCAAGGTGCGCAGCCTTCAGATACTGTTCGTCACGTACTTAAATTAGCAGGTATTGAAACAAAGCCTTCTAAAAAACAAGTTCGTGGTCCAAAGAAAAAACCAAAACATGTTCATATTCCTGTTACGCCTGCTGCTAAAGCCTAGTTTTAACAAAAGCTTTA
>JAYUCH010000009.1:0-40284 GCA_043740435.1 Bdellovibrionales bacterium
TTCGTGATCAAAGTTTATTTAGTTGCTAATGACTTCAGTTGCCAGGGCCCCGTGACGCCAGGGTGGCCGGACACAGGTGGTAAAAAAGAACATTGGGAAACTTATCTATATTATGAAATAAAAGACCCAACAATTATGTTACCCGTGGATGCAGTGCTTCGTTACCGATGGAACGAATACAACGCAGTTTTAGTTGATCGAGGTGGCAATTGAAATTTATAGTTTGCACAATTTTGTTCGCTGTCATTTCAATGTCTGCAAAGGCTTCACCCACTTGGTATCCTATGCCGCCAGAGGCCTACAAATTTGGACAACTATATCCGAAAGCGCAAAAACTTTTGTTTGCTTTTGATTACGGCCATGCCTTGGTCTATGAAAGGCTTTTACAAAATCGTGGTCAAATTGCAAACCCAAAAGATTTTGAAAAAAAGATTTTAATCGATGTGATGGCGATATTAAAAAATCCGCCCAATATAAAAGTCGAAGAGGGCGACATAGCCCCGCAGTATGTTTTTACTTTTCCGCTGATGGTCGATACTTTTGATTGGTCACATATGCTGCACCAATTTGTTTTAGATGTTTTAGCCACTTCTAAAGACCGCGGCGATGGAATGAATAATCGCATTCAACAGCTGTTTCATCAATATCAAGCAAACAAGCCACTGGCCATCACGGAAGTTTGTAAAACAATGCTTTTTATGGATGGACATTATTTTTCAAAAGATTTCAGACGGCAGTTTCCTAGTTTTAATTTGCTGATTTGGTCTTATCATTGGTTCCAAATCAGATTGTACGAAGCACTGATGTTTCCGACCCAAGCTGAAAGAGATATCGCTGTTCAAAAAACTGTCGATGATTTTTGGCAACTGATCAGTGATCTGCCGGATTCGGCCGAATTTGATATGATGCCTGAGACTAAAAAAGAAGCGCCGACATTTTTTACAGCCTATCCTTTATTATCAGCTTCATTTGATAACAATCACATGCTTCATGATATTGTTTCAGACATTTTAACATCGGCAAAAGTTCCAACATCTGAAATGCGTCCGGCTGGCATAGAGTTCGCAAGGATGGCGATGGACCCCGATGCTTTTAAGTCCAACCATTGTGGTATTGAATAATTAAAAAACCAAACACTTTAAACAGGAGAGAAAAAAAATGAAAAACTTATTACTGATTGCAAGCACAGTCCTATTAACAATAGGGGCTTTTGCGCATCCGAACGGTCCAGGAGTCACCAATTCTAAAGCGATCGAATTATCGGCTCACCGAATTGACCGACTTGTCACTTTAGGAAAGATTGATGCTTCTTTTTTAAAGAATTTAGAAAAAATGGAAGTTATGGTTGTGCAAAACCAAGCACCTGTTTACTACAAAGTTCGTGTATCACAGACGAAACCTGCACAGGGTGCTCCTTTGCAACTTGATATTTCTTATGACGAAGATGGAAAGCCCCTGGCGTTTGCAGTTATAACAGGCGGCGTTGCTGGTCCGGATGCAGGCTGGGGTGATAAAGACGCTGGTTCACTAGCTGAAAATGCACTTCACTATATTTTAGAAAATAATGCAGATGCAAAAGTAGCATTATTCGATAAAGGAGCTTCTTCATTCACTTTAACAAAAGGAGTTTTGGCTGGTGAAACTGTAGCGCGTGGACAAGCTACTTCAACTTTAACAACAGATAAATTAAATATCTACGTTAAGTTAGATGGAACTTTTATTTCAGCTGAAATCGTTAAATAATAAAAAAATGAAATATTTTTGTATCATTAATCTTTTTTTATCTTTTGCTTTGCTTGGTTGCAATTACACCAATCTGAAGCAAACTGCAGCTGATGATAGTCAAAAATTTTCACTGCCTGAAGAAAGTGTTCAGGCGCTGTCTTATTCCGTCATTTCACAAAAGATATTTTCTAGCAGATGTGTTTCTTGTCATGGAAATTCCGGCAATATCAATCTTGAATCTTATACCGAAGTAAAACGAAATTTAGACCTTATTAAAAAAACGGTTTTTGATGAAAAAACGATGCCCAAAAAAGGAGTTCTTACCGACGAAGAACTTTCCTACCTGTGGGTTTGGATAAAACTTGGCGCCCCAGAGCAAGCACAAAATGGCACGGCTGAACCGGTGCCCGAGCCCATACTTCCGACTTATGAATCTATAAATAAAAATGTTTTTCAAACTTCCTGCAAAGACTGTCACACCATAACCGGCACAGGAAAAAGAATATTATTAGATAAAGAATCCCTTTTGAATTCACCACTTGAACTTGTTATTCCTGGTAATCCAGATGAATCAGGTCTGGTTTTGGCCGTTGAAAGAAACGACAACAAGCGGATGCCCTCTGCCAAAGAAGGTTATGCTGCTTTAAAAGCTGACGCTAAAGCTGCGATTCGAAAGTGGATTGAAAACGGCGCTTCAGATTAATTTTAACTTAAAAGGAACTTAAATGAAAATTTTATTAATTACTGTTATGACCTTTCTTATTTCACAAATCGCTACTTCAGAGACCATCAGCTGCACGGGCACGACAAATGATCCCAACGCGAGCGAAAACGTAAAATTTAAAGTTGAAATCAAAAAAGATTCGATCTTGACCTTAGGTCAATTCAGTCCTTTTTATAAATCTACGATTAAATACTACCAACCCAATTACAACGGATCGACAGGTCTTGATTTAGTAGATTTCGTGTCGACAAAAATGAATACCATTACTTTCTATGGTTTGAAAAAAGATTCAAGGAATTTAACAATAAACTATGGCCCTGACGGACAGCCACGAAACGTTGTCATGAATTATGATTCAGTCATCCAAAACCAAGTCCTCGATTGTAAATTTTTTGGAATTTTACCTCTTAGGCCTGTTTGCCATGAAAGCACAGCCAATTCGAAATTTTTAATCGAGGCTATTAAAAATTCTGATATTGATTCTATTGAAACCAATATTGAATGTGGTGCGAACGTGAATCAAACGGATAAAAATGGCTGCACGCCACTTATGATTGCTTTGGAACCTGCATGTGGTGCAGTAAATCCAGTCAATTATGTTTCACCTTTTGCAAGAACCGCTCAAGTTGTTGATACATTAATAAAAAATGGAGCTTTCGTTAACACAATTGACATCAAAGGTGAAAGTCCCCTAATCAAAGCAGCTAAGATGAATATTTCGAATGTTTACGATACATTTGTTGCGTTGGATGCGGATTTTAACATCCAAGACAACGATGGTAACACAGCCCTGATGTATGCAGTGTTCAACGGGAATTTAGAAGTCGTCCACCAGTTGCTTAACGGTGATCCTGACCGCAGATTGAAAAACAAATCAGGAAAAACTGCTTACGATATCGCAAAGCAGTGGAAGAAGGATTTCATTATTGACTTAGTTCGAGTCGCAGACTCAAGCATCGTGATAAAAGGCAACGACGACGGCACGTGTTCACCACTGGAAATCACGCTAAAAAAGGGTCAAGTTGTTGACCTTACACTAAAGGCTACCAACAAAATGTTTAAGCTTGAGTCTGTGGACTTAGGATTAGAAATCATGGCAGAGAATAATGGTTCATCCAAAAAAACTCTATCTGTAGAAAATGAAGGACAATTCAAATTTACTTGTGGATTTCATGGGGCAAATTGGCCTTCTGAAGGTGTGATTATAGTTCATTAGCCCATCATATTTTAAATAAAAAAGGAATCTATGAAAATTATCTTTCCAGTCTTATGTAGTATCTTTCTGACAATTAATGCAAGTGCTGCACCTGCAATAAATTCGCAGGCTGTGGCAAAATCTTTTGATTTATCCACTCAGGAATCAAATGTCGAATTTACAGCTATCGGTAAACCAAGTCTTATCAGAATTAACGGTACAGGTGGTAAACTAAAAGGCAGCGTTTCATTTGCAAATTTAATTATTGCAGCTGAATTTATTGTTCCTTTAGATACAGTTGTTACAGGTGTTAGTCTTCGTGACAAACACCTGAAAGAAAAATATTTAGAGACCGATAAATTTCCTGAGGCCATTTTACAAATTACAGATTTAAAAACTACCACTGATTTTTTAAATCATGAAGGAGCACAAAAAGATTTGCCTTTTAAAGGAAATTTAAAAATTCACGGCCAGGAATCACCCGTTGAAGGAACTGCAGATATTAATTCTGACCAGAAAAATATTTTTGTCCATGCCCAAACAAAAACGAATATCACAGCCCATAAAATTGATTTGCCAAATTATCTTGGTATTAAAGTAGCAGACGAAGTTGAAATCAAAGTGGATTTCAAGATTAAAAAATAATGAAGTTTTTCTTAAGCATTGTTTTATTATTTTCTGGTTTAAGCGTTTGGGCTTTTCCTGAAAATGTACGTCACGGATACTTCAGTTGTACGGCGTGCCACGTATCACCTTCGGGTGGCGGAGTTCTTACACCTTACGGGCGATCGCTTTCCGCAGAACTGATGAGCACGTGGGGAACTGCAAAAAATTCTGGATTTTTTTTTAGTGATAACGAAGATGAAAATAAAAATCCGCCGTGGTGGCGCGCCAACGTATTTCTGCGTGGAGTGCAAACACGAAGAAATACAGCAACTGTCGAAAAAGCTCAGTTCTTTCCGATGCAAGCTGACTTTGAAGGCGGTATCGATACAGAAAAATTTGCCGTCGTTACCAGCGTCGGTTTTAAAGCGCCCGATTCATCCCAATCAAAAGAACTTTCACAGCTTTTTTCAAGACGGCATTATGCACTTTACCGCTTCAATGATAATTGGTCCCTTCGTGCCGGCAAATTTATGTTTTCTTTTGGCTTAAATGGCCCCGATCATGTGACGGCCACGCGCCGAGGACTTGGTTGGGATCAAGGATCGGAAAGCTATAATTTAGAAACCAGTTATATTTCTGAAAAAACTTCGACAATTTTATCAATCAGGTCAAACTCACCTGGTGAAAACCTAGCCGTCAAAGATAATGGTTTTGCAATTAATGAATCTTATTTTTTAGGAACAGATTCTAAAATTGGTTTAAGTGCTTTTTTTGGTGGTCAAACCCTTTATGACCGCTCAGTGATTGGACCTTATTGGATCTGGTCGATTTCAAAAAATATTTATTTGGATTCAGAAATCTTCTTTCAGCAAAAAAAAATAGAACCAACTTCAGTTACTTTGAACGGCTATGCCACATTTCACCGACTTGGTTTTGAACTAACAAAGGGTCTTCATTTATTTGCACAGTTTGATCGAAGCTTTCTTGATACAAGTGATGAAATGACCAAATACGACAGTTACGGACCGGGTGTTCAATGGCTACCGTATCCACATTTTGAAATGATGGCTTATCTAGGAAAAGAAAAAACGTACGGACAAGAAGCCACTGATTATTGGTGGTTGATGCTTAATATTTATTTATAAAAAAAAGGACTTCAATAACTTGAAGTCCTTTTTTGGTTAACCGCTTTGCACGAAAAACTTTAGTGATTCACGAAAGGAAGTGAGTCACCTAATTCGCCGACCACATCACCTAAGTTGTTGGCCGTTTGTCCGCTGCCAGTTGCTCCGCTGGCTACAGCTCCCCAACATTTAATTCGTTTGGCATTCGTGATTACGCACGCATGATTAAATCCTACACTTAGTTTTGCAGCCGTTACGCCGGTACCCAAATTCACGTTGGCAAGACCCGCGACTTCACCGTTGTTGTCACCGATATTCACGATGCTACCAAGTAACATCTGCCCCGAAGCACCCAAACCAAAGCAGCGGACTCCGCCGGTTGAGTTAATTGCGCAGGTCATCTGATTTCCGCCATACATGAATGTGGGCGTGTAACTTGTTACTTTCACAATCGGTAATGTTGCCATGTCTCCCGCTGCAGATCCCCACGTGTTGGCTCCGTTATCGATTCCTAATTGACCTTTTACGTTTCGGCCCCAACATTTTGCAGTGCCGTTACTTAGAATTGCACATGCATGCGAATAGCCGCCAGCAAGTTCTGTTGCGTTACTTCCTAAGTTGATAGCCGGCAAAGCATTCATATTGGCAACACTTGTTCCAGTTGTAACCGTTGAATCATTTCCGATCTGGCCATAGCGATTGGCGCCCCAACATTTTACAGTAAAATTATCTAAAAGTGCGCAAGCAAAATCAAGTCCGCCCACAAGCTTTGTCGCCGTACGACCCGCACCTAAGATGACTATCGGAAGACTATCACCCATTTGGGATGCAGCGGTTCCACGATTGACAATATCACCAAGTCCCAGCTGGTACGTCGAATTTCGGCCCCAGCATTTTGTTGTCGCATCATTTAAAATTGCACATGACATGTATCCGAAAGCAAATATTTTAGTGGCTGTTTTTCCCGTTCCCAAATTAACCGCTGGAAGGTTGTCACCCATTTGGTTAGCCCCAGAACCATAACTGGTTGTGTTTCCAGTACCTAATTGACCATAAGTATTTTGACCCCAACATTTAACGGCGCCCGTATTCAGCAGCGCACAGTTGTGGTAATAACCCGTTGCAATCGATGTTGCGGTTAACCCGGTACCCAAATTGACGAATGGTAAATTTCCACCCAGTGTTGCGGTTGTATCTGCTAAGTTGGTTGTAGCTCCGTTACCAAGTTGTCCGGACGATCCAAGTCCCCAACATTTCACAGAGCCTTCATTATAAAGTGCACACGTGTGCGTGGCTCCGGCAGAAATGTCCACGGGCTCGATATGAGTCACTGCTGCATCCGAGGTATTAGAAATATTATCTGTCACACGCACAGTTCCGGTGCCTGCAAGTGATGGCGCTGTGTAAACTCCGGTAGCTGGAACTACTGAGCCTGTTCCTGCAAAAATCGAATATGTGTAAGGGGCTGTGCCTAATATAGAAGTAAAAGTCATCGTCGAAAAAACCGGAAGTTTTAAAATATTCGGCGTGATCGATAACGAAGATACAATTCGAACTTGGGCTTGCACAACATTTCCGATTGTGTCCGTCACTTGCACTAAATTAGTTCCGGCAACAGCAGGTGCAACATACGCCCCCGTCGAAGAATTGATTGTTCCGGTGCCGCTGAAAACAGAAAAGGTTCTGGTTCCCACTCCGCCCGTGGCTGTAAAAGTTTGCGTGCCGTTTGCTGCAATTGTTATTGTTAGCGGTGAAAGTGTTAACGCATTGTAAATTGTAATTGCTGTGTCTGCTGTGGCAGCTGTGGGTGTTGCCGTATCTGTGGTTCGCACAGTGGCCGTTCCAGTGGTGGCCGGAGCCGTGTAAATACCCGTGACTGGATCAACCACTCCTAATCCAGCAAAGACTGCGAACGAATACGGAGCAACTCCGCCTATGGCTGCGATTAAAAGATCGGAGCTGATAACGACATAAGCTGAAGCTGGGGTCACTGATAAGGGACCGTTCACTGTCAGTACGGCGTTACTAACGTTAGCTAAACTGTCGGTCACACGCACGTTTGCCGTTCCTGCCGAAACGCCTGTGTAAACTCCGGTGCTAGCATTTATTGTTCCGGGTCCGCTGACAATCGAATACACGAACGGCGATACACCACCCGTTGAAGTAAATGTTTGAGTTCCTGTCGATGCAATGGTTGCAGTTGCAGGACTAATTGCTAAAGCCGCATTTATGGTTACGGACGCATTTGCAGTTGCACCTAAGGCATCTGTCACCCGCACAGTGGCTATTCCAGACGTTGCCGGAGCCGTATACAGACCAGAAGCGGAATTGATTGTTCCCGTTCCTGAAAAAACGGAGTAACTAAAAGGCCCCGTACCGCCTGTTGCACTGAAAGTTACAGTGTTGTTCACGGCTAAAGTTTTGCTGGCTGGAGAAATTCCTAATGTCGTCGTGATCGTGACAGCTGCATCAGCCGTGTTTCCTAAACTATCTGTGGCACGCAAAGTTGCGGTTCCGTTTGACGCTGGAGCCGTGTAAGAACCCGTTGATACGTTGATAGTTCCGCCACCGGTAACAACTGCGTACGTGTACGGAGAAACTCCGTTTGACGCTGTAAATGAAGTCACCGAATTAATTAAAACGACTTGAGATGCCGGCGCAATCGCTAACGCTGCATTAATGGTAACTGTCGCATTGGCCGTTTGTCCTACAGAATCTGTAACCCGAACCGTGGCTGTGCCCGTAACTGCCGAAGCCGTGTAAAGTCCAGAGCTTGCGTTAACCGTACCACCGCCTGCTACGACTGAAAAAGTAAATGGACTTGTTCCACCGACTGCAGAAAAAGAAAAAGCATTATTCACGGCTAAAGTTTTTGCTGACGGCGTAATGCTGAGCGGAGTGGTCACAATCACATTGGCATTGGCTGTATTTCCATAACTGTCTGTAACTTGTAAAGTCACAGAATCATTGATGGCACCAGCCGTGTAGGCGCCCGTTGCTGCATTGATCGAACCACCGCCAGAAAGTTTGGCGTAGGTGTAAGGTGAAATTCCGTTGGCTCCAGTAAAATTTGTCACCGAGTTCGCAAGCACAGTCACTGACGCCGGAGAAATTGTTAGCGCTGCATTTATGGTAACAGTTGAATCCGATATATTTCCACGACTGTCTGTCACGCGCACCGTTGCCGTTCCAGCGGCTGCGGCTGCCGTGTAAAGTCCTGATGCTGAATTAATTGTTCCGCCGCCAGCAAAAATAGAATACGTAAACGGAGAAACTCCGCCGGTTGCAGAAAAAGTAAAGGTGTTCGTGACCGCTAAAATTTTTGTACTTGGAGTTATCGCTAAGGCCGCATTGATAGTCACTGTGGCCGTAGCTGTTCCACCAATACTATCGGTCACGCGCACAGTCGCAGAACCGGCGGCAGCAGGTGCTGTGTAAACTCCGCCCGCCGTGATCGTTCCACCACCTGCAATAACTGCATAAGTGTACGGCGAAGAACCGGCAAGACCAGAAAAAGTCGTCGAGTTATTTACAGCTAACGTAATTGCTGACGGAGAAATTCCAAGACCGTTTGTGATTGTTATATTTGAACTGGAAATATTTCCAAGACTATCGGTCACGCGCACGACGGCAGAACCAGCCGATGCCCCTGCTGTATAAACGCCGGTTGATGCATTCACAGTACCTGTTCCACTAAAAACAGAATACACATACGGAGAAACTCCGCCTGCTGCAGAAAAATTAACAGTACCTGTGACAGTCACTGTTTGTGAAGCCGGCGAAATTGCCAATGCGGGATTCACAGTCACCATGGAAGTGTCCGTCGCACCAAGGCTATCGGTCACGCGCACAACAGCTGAGCCCGAAGCGGCCGGAGCTGTATAAACCCCCGTTGCAGAATTGATAGTTCCTGTTCCTGAGACTATAGAAAAAGTAAATGGGCCTGTACCGCCGACTGGAGTAAAAGTGGTCGTGTTATTAACTGCAACCGTCACAGAAATTGGCGATAAAGTTAACGGAGTTGTGATAATCACATTAGCACTTGCAATGTTACCGATGCTATCAGTGACTCGGATAACCGCAGATCCGTTGGCAGCAGGCGCCGTAAAAACACCAGTTGCAGAATTAATAGTTCCCGTTCCGCTAAAAACAGAAAAAGTGTACGGAGCCACTCCGCCCGTTTCAGAAAATGTCGCCGTGCCGTTCACAAAAATCGTTAAAGACGCCGGTGAAATCGTTAAAGCTGGATTCACAGTCACATTCGAAGTAGCTGTTGCACCTAAGCTATCAGTCACGCGCACAACGGCGACGCCCGAAGCTGCAGGTGCGGTGTAAACTCCGGTTGCAGCATTGATTGTTCCTGTGCCAGAAGAAATAGAATAAGTAAACGGTCCGGTACCACCCACGGCAGAAAAAGTTGTCGTGTTATTGATGGCTAAGGTTACCGCTGCCGGAGATAAACTTAAAGGCGAGGTAATAATGATATTCGCACTGGCTGAATTACCCAATGAATCCGTCACACTAACAACTGCCGAACCATTTGCGGCCGGTGCCGTGTACAAACCGGTCGACATATTAATACTGCCGGCGCCAGATGCTAGCGAAAATGTATACGGAGAAACTCCGCCAGAACCAGAAAATGAAATCGTTGCATTTATAAAAATTATTTGTGCGGTCGGAGAAATTGTTAAAGCCGGATTTATTATGACAGATGAATCCGCAGTGGCACCCAAACTGTCGGTGACTCGAACAACGGCAGTTCCAGAAGCTGCGGGTGCTGTGTAAATGCCGGTTGTGGCATTGACTGATCCGGTACCACTGAAACGTGAAAAAGTATAAGGACCAGTTCCACCAACAGGCGTAAATGTAGCTGAATTATTCACTGCCATTGTGGTTGAAGCTGGTGTCAGACTAAGCGGCGTGGTTATTGTTAAGCTTGCATTAGCAAAGTTACCGACTGAATCAGTCACGCGAACAGTAGCTGTGCCGTTAGTTGCGGGCGCAGTAAAATCCCCCGTAGTGGCGTTAATAGAACCGGTCCCTGTTACAATTGAAAACGTGTACGGACTTACGCCGTTTGTACCCGTAAAAGAAATTGTTGAATTCACAAAAATTGTTTGCGACGTCGGCGAAATTGTTAACGCTGGGTTTACAGTTACTAATGCATTTGCAGTAGCGCCGAGGCTATCGGTCACGCGCACAGTCGCATTGCCAGAAAGTGCAGGCGCTGTGTAAATACCCGTCGAAGGGTCAACAGTTCCTGTGCCAGAAAAAATCGAATAAACATACGGAGCCGAACCACCGCCCGCACTAAATGTCGTCGTATTATTCACAGCTAAAGTAATTGGCGAAGGCGTTATTCCCAAAGCCGCAAAAATATTCACAGCTGCATCCGAAGAATTTCCGCGCGAATCTAAAGCGCGAATGATCGCACTGCCCGGGCCGCTAGGTGCAGTGTAAAGACCTGAGTTGGGATCGATTGTCCCTAATCCGTTGATGATTGAGTAAGTAACCGGCGGCACTCCACCTGTGGTCGAAAACGTTTGTGTCGCGTTCACCGTGCTGCTGTGACTGGCCGGAGAAATCTGCAAGGCTGCATTCACCGTAATAACTGCATCCGAAGTTTGTCCCGAAGCATCGGTCACGCGAACGGTTGCAAAACCAGCCGCACCCGGAGCTGTAAAAACTCCGGTCGTCAAAGAAACAGAACCACTACCAGTAAATAATGAATAACTGTACGGCGCCACTCCGCCCGAGGCTGTAAATAATTGGGTGTTAGAAATAGCTAACGTCATAGAAGCCGGAGAAATCACCACCGCTGTAATTACACCCGGAGTTGCGCTATCTTGACTGGGGGCAAAACCTGAATCGGGCCCTTTGCACGATGATAAAAAAAGCGCTGCAATTATAAAAAATCCATTAATTAAATTGAATGCCTTCATATACGTCCCGCGGTTAGTGTTTTTAAAAACGAGTTTTAATCGTTGTATGAGATATCGACAAAAAATCGTAAAAACTTTAGCTGGTGTCTCATTATGATATTCCGGAAAGCTGTCTTCGAACAGGACTGTCTTATTTCTAGACTAGCCTTAAAGAAAAGTTAGCAAAAGCTCATGCGTTTCGAGGCATTCCTCGTGAAGTACTGCAATCAATTGTTTTATCTCTGTTGGACTGGCTGCACGAACCATAGCGCTTTCAATTGCAGTCGTTAATTCGACCGCTCGTGAAGCTCCTAGATTATAAGTCGTCGATTTAAATCGATGAATGCTGCAGGCTAAGTTTGCGAAATCTTTATTTTGGCAGAAATTTTTCATTTCTGGAACTCGGGCCGAGACTTCAACGTCAAAGATGTTCACCAGTTTTGTGAATAGCGCCTTTGTGGGATCTAGTTTTTTAAGCTCCGTAATCTTTTCTAATTTAATGCGGGGGAAATTCAGTTGGATATCGCGCACGATGACTGAAGTTTCAAAAATAAAATTATTTCCTAGTTCTGAAATCATAAATCCACCTCGGATGCATTATTATTACTTAATCGGTAGCCACCTTGACTGACCGTTTGTAAATAATTTGAACACGGACCAAGTTTTTTTCGAATCGAACTGATGTGACGATCGATCGTACGGCTTTGAAAAAATTTACGTTTCCAGGCGGCCAGCGCCAGTTGTTCACGCGTTCGAACTTTGTTGGAATTGGTCATCAGACATTGCAGTATTTTAAATTCAATCGGCGATAAATTTAAAGGACTCATTTGATCACCTGATTTTAAGCAAACACTTTTAGCCTCAGCATCTAAAATCAAATCCCCTAACTGCTGCGCTTTATAATTGGCAACACTTAGCTCTTCGGCACGTGCTAGATGGGAATCTATGCGTGCCAAAAGCTCGGCCGAAGCAAAAGGTTTAGTTATGAAATCATAAACTCCCTCAGAAAAACTGCGCACTTTGATCGGAATGGCCGATTCCTGCGTCAATAAAATGATCGGAATACTTGATAAATCTTCGGCGCTTTTAATAAACTCGATCAACTCGAAGGCATCACCATCTGGAAGATAAAAATCTAATAAAATAAGTTCGGGCTTTTGCTTCAGTAAAAGATCTTTAGCCCTGGTGATCGTTGCTGCTAATTCTAAATGAAATTTAAAAGCCAACGCCTGCGTCAACATAATCTGACAAGTTGGCTCATCTTCGACAATTAAAATTCTTTTTCCGTTACTCATTTTGCTATCCTTTAAAATCAAGCTGCATGTTGATTACGAACGGTGACTTTTTTAGTTGTTTCTTCAACGGATCCAAGTATCGAAGAAAATGGTAAACTTTTATGCCAGTAATTAACTACAAAAAAATGTGAAACTTCGGGAATGTTAAAACTGCCTGGTGGCATACTTGTGCAAATCACCACTGGTATTTGACGTTGGGGCTGGCCCACGCGATCGGCTTTTTGTAAAAGTAAATCAGCTGCAACCAAAAACTCGCCACCCTTCATGTAAGGTAAATTCCAATCCAGAATTAATAAATCATACCGATTATCTACCAAGGCATGCAAAGCTTTTGTCGGCAGATCGAAATGGTTTACTTGGCAGCCATGGGACTCTAACGTGGCTTTTAAAACAACCGATGCCGCAGGATCATCTTCAACAATAAGGGCTTGCAGTTTTCGTTTTGGCAGCGGCAGTATGGCGCGGCTGACTTCTGTGTAATAATCATATTCGCCCGTTCTATCAAAATGAAATGTTTCAATCGACCACTGCAGCTGATGCATTCTTAAATCATTTTTAAAATCACTGAGGCCACCTTGTAGGGCTTTCTCGAAAGTCACAGCACTTTTTGAAGTGGCCACGTGACCACGCGTGTATCTCATCGACAGATCAAATGTCCAGTGTCGATCATTGTGCTTTGAAATAAACAGTTTAATTTGTGAATGATCAGGAAATCGCTTCACTTCAGCTTCCAGATCCTGCGTGATCCGTTCCCGCATCACGTCCGTGATTTCGCAGTTGCTAGTTAAAATTTGTAAATTCATTTCAGTTTTCATAATCTCTCCATTTTCTTGATATCAATTGCTTAAAATAATTATCGGAAATGAAAAGTTACGAAAATGTGAAAAACAATAAAGTACATGCGAAAGTCGATGGGCCTGTTAGGCTAGGTTTGTGAACTAAAATACGTTGTGGGCACCGTGATGTTTTTTTTCAGTGGAAGCAATGTCTGGACCAATAATTTTGATTCCAGCGGCTTCGTTAAATAGTGCGTAAATCCACTGGCTAAAGCCCGGTCACGGTCTTCTTTCATCGCATGCGATGTTAGCGCAACAATCGGAGCCTTAATGCCCGCCGCACGCAATTGCGCCGTTGCACTAAAACCATCAAGGTTTGGCATTTGCACATCCATCAAAATCACGTCGTAAGATTTTTTTAAAGCCAAAGCCACACCGAAAATTCCATCAGCGCCAATATCAACGTTCGCACCGGCTTGAGTCAGATAAGTTGAAAATAATAATTGATTATCGTCCGAATCTTCGACCAATAAAACATGCAGCCCGGTTAATACTTTTTCTGGCGCCACTGGGGTTTCAGAATCTTCCAAAAAGATGGGCTCTTGACCAGCTGCTAACAACGCATCATTTTTTATTATCAACGAAAAGGTACTGCCCACATCAAGACGACTTTCAACTAAAACTAAATCTCCACCCAGGGCTTGCGCTAATTTTTTAGAAAGGCTTAATCCTAAGCCAGTTCCGCCAAACTTACGAGTGGTGGAACTGTCCGCTTGCACGAAGGGTTGAAAAAGCTTGAGTTGATTTTCTGGTGACAGCCCAATACCTGTATCTTTAATTAGAAACTGGATCATCGAAGATTCAGGTTCATTTGACAGTTCTTTATCAGTGGCCTGTGCACTGACGACTAATGTCACTTCGCCAGCGGCGGTAAATTTTAAAGCATTGCCAATAACATTTATTAAAATTTGGCGCAGACGCATTTGATCACTAATAACGAACCACGGACAATTATCATGAAAAGAAAAAGATAACCGCACATTTTTGTGACTGGCCTGCAGTTCAAACCCAGTCAACACTTCAGAAATTAATTCACGCAAAGAAAAATAAGTATTTTCTAGTTCTACGACACCGGCTTCAACTTTCGAAAGATCTAAAACTTCACCAATTAATTTTGTTAAGTTCGCCGCATTTCGTCTAACGGTGTTTAAAAAACCTTCGCGTTCTGTATTTGATAAATGCGGATTCAAAGCCAATTCAGAAAAACCTTGAATAATTCCAAGCGGCGTTCGAATTTCATGACTCATGTTCGATAGAAAGCGACTTTTCGCAAGGTTTGCAAGCTCGGCCTGTTCTGTGGCAGCGACCAGCGCTTCGTTTGCTGATTTCAACGAAAGGGCCCGACCATCGAGTTCCTCGTAAAGTACCACGACTGCACGATTGGTTTCTGCCAATTCTTGATAAAGTTTAGATAGTTCTTGTTTTGCCAAACGCACTTCTTCCAAGGCCATAGATAATTCGCGGTTTTGATTTTGCAGCAGCTCGAACGGATTTGATGCCGGAGTGCACACCAATGCGGTAATAATTTCTTTTAAATTTTCAGTTTTTTCTTCTGAAACAAAAAGGCGTAACTTTTTTCCGATCGTTACTTTTGTTCCGTTTGGACTTGTTTTAACATCAAAATAATCCATCAATTTTTTTGCACCCATCAGCCCCAGACCCATGCCGCTGGTTGAAGAATAAGTGCCTTCAAGGATTTTATTGATCGCAAGGATTCCCGGACCTGAATCTGAAACAACAATATAAAAAAACTGAGGCCGTTCCGAAGAAAAATAATATTCTAATGTGCCCGTTTTGGCGTACTGAAAAACATTTCGGGCCAGTTCAGAGACGGCTGTTGCAAATCGAATTTGATCTTGGCTATCAAACCCAAGCTCGGCGGTAATCATTTTTGTTTTCTGCCTTGAAGTCACAATATCTGGCTCGAAACGAATAGCTATTTTAAATAATAGCTCTCCAAGGCTCACTGCGGTCACTTTTTTCTCCGAACCACAACAACGGTTGTGTCATCGGTTTTTCGGTCAAAATCACGAAGTAATAGCGCTGCAAGTATGGCTGGATGTTTGGTGGTTACCCCCGGGTATTGTTCTAAGCTCCACCGGCTACTTAATCCATCCGAATGAAATATAAAATAATCATTTACTTTCCACTGATCATTCACAGACTTTGCTGCATTTATTCTTAAACCTGCAGTTCCATTCTGCGAAGTAAGTACTTTATTTTTTAGCGGCGAATGCAGCACGGCAAAAATATTTCCAACGCCCGTGTAAGAAATTGAATCACCAACTGTCGAAAGTAAAAATACCGCAGCACCGCGAGTGGACTTTAAATCCAAATGAATTTTATTTAATACTTCAGTCACCGGAGCTTGATAATTTTCAGCAAACACATGCAAAGCCTTGATCGACGCATGATTGGCTAACGGTCCATGCCCAAGACCATCGACGATTGTCACGGCCAGACCCGTCTTTGTTTCGTGCACGCACCAACCATCTCCGCTGATCAGTTCACCCGTCATCGGATTATTAATTGCACCGATTTCAAAACTGTCTGATTCTTTTTCGGTGCCAGGATCAACCACTGCACTTTTTGAATTTACTCGAGCTAGAATAACAGTTCCAGATCCAATCACTGAATAAATATCAAAAATATCCGATTGTCTTTTAGCGGCCCCTAAGCCCGTACCTAATGTTTTACCTGTGGTAAAACCATCTTGAATAGTTATCGAATCATCCATGCCAGGACCAGAATCAACAGATAAAATTTCAATTCCTGCTTCTGTTTTCGTACTGTATTTGCGAAAAATTAAATAAGATTTTTTTGCGTAGCGAACCAAGTTATTACCAAGTTCATTAACGATAATTCCGACGCGACCAGATCTGGTTTCATCAAAATCTAAGTCCGCACATAATACCAATGCAAACCGACGAGCTTCACCAACTTGGCTGGTTTCATCAACGGCAAAGCGATAACTGGTGTGCTCGGGATTATTTCCACTTAATGACTGTAACACGTGTTCCTTTTCCAATCTCGGTTTCCAAATTAAATTCATCCATCAACCGCTTTGATCCTGAAAGACCTAAGCCCATTCCGCCAGCGGTTGTGTACCCATCGGTTAATGCCAGACCAGTATCCTTGATTCCGGGACCTTTATCAGCAAATACCAGTCTTAATCCAGAGCGTAAAATTTCGCGAACGGGTTTGGTAACGACCGAGATTTCCATTTCACCGCCACCGCCATGTTGCACAGCATTTCGTGCAAGTTCGCTGGCAGCTGTTGTGACTTTGGTTTGATCAACTAAGCTAAATCCCACAGCAATAGACCAATCACGCACTTTTTTTCTAACGAAAACGATATCTTTATCTGTCAAAACAGGAAGACATTCAGATTTCATAAGCTCCATCATTACAAACTAGGTTCGTGGTGCTGACTCTCGTGCAAAGATCCGTGCCGAATAGACTCGTTGGAATCTACGGTAGTTTCTGACTTTAAAGATAAACCCAATAAGGCCATACCGCGCTCGACATCCAACGCCGTTTTAATTCCTGTCAATGACAAACCCAGTTCAACCAAAGTGATGGCAACTGCGGGCTGCATTCCAACAACGACAGTTTCAGCGTCTAAGATGCGCGCCATCGTTGCAATTCCAGAAAGCATTCTGCCAATGAAAGAATCTACAACATCTAAACTTGAAATATCAATCAACACGGCCTTTGCGCCCGTATCGACGATTTTGTTTGTCAGATCTTCTTGCAACGACATCGCCAACTGATCGTGCAAATCCACTTGGATCGTCACAAGAAGAAAACTTCCCATTTTTAAAATTGGAATGCGTTCCATTTAAGCCCTGATCTCTCGGGGTGGCTGCGTGCTGTTGTTCGTGATGGCAGGTAACGCTGCCGTTTTGACAACAGATTTTCCCGAGCGCTTCAGCGCCACAATAAAAGCATCAGCTAACGTCGCCTTCGTAGTCACTCCGCCTAAATCGATTCCTAAATGCACAATTGTCGCCGCAATTTGTGGTCGGATACCACTGATGATGCAATCAGCACCCATTAATCTTGCGGCCGTAACTGTTTTAATTAAATACTGAGCGACCAAGGTATCCACCGTTGGCACTCCGGTAATGTCAATAATGGCAATTTCACTTCCCGTTTCAACAATTTTTTGCAGTAAACTTTCCATCACAATTTGTGTTCGTGAACTGTCCAAAGTTCCGATCATTGGCAGCGCTAAGATACCATCCCATAATTTTATAACTGGCGTCGAAAGTTCTAGCATTTCTTCTTGCTGGCGAATGATCACTTCATCCCGAGTTTTCTGATAAGCTTCCGTCGTGTAAAGACCTAATTGATCAACTATCGAAGTCACTAACCACGTTTCATCGGCAAAACTTTGTGGAGTCGTACTTAATTCTTGGCGCAATAAATTAAATAAGGGACGTTTCAATGAAAAAACAAATATAGCTGTCTGGCTTGGCGAAAAACCACGAAGACCGCGCGACTTAGAAATTTCGGAAAGCATTTTTTTAACAGGATCCCAAGCCGGAGCCTCAATCCCTTCGGTGTCAGTCACGTGAATAGCTTCAATAAAAATTCGAAAAAAATCGTGGCACTGAGTTTTAATTTCACCTGCTGAAATTTTAGATGAACCAACCCGGGATTGCTCGGCCGTCCAAGCCACTAAAACGCTTTCTTGATGTTTCTGTAAAAGTGCCGCCAGCTGTGATTTTCGTTGTGTCAATTGCAACCCCTTTGTTTGTGAAAATTTAAAATTTGTTTTTATTCCAAAAAAATAATATCGAGTAAATGAAAATGTGTACAGAAAGATTTTCTGGGAATCTTATGGAAAATGTTAAGAAATCTTAATTTTCAAAAAACTCACTTTAAGAAAATCAAGCTGAGTGAGTTATGTACATTGCGTTATTTACCGTCAAAATTTTTCAAAGAACACAATTCCACATCCGTTAAAAAGGTCTCGGTTTTGCATTCCTAAATCATGGATAAGCTTACCTCGGAGAATGAACTATGCTGTATGAATTTTTGCTCAAAAACCAAAAAGAAATTCTTGCAGCTTCAGAAAAAAAACACTGGCGTTAGCGGGTGTTCGGCCAAACTCGGATCAACTTAAAAAAGGACTGCCCGTTTTCTTCAATCAACTTCTAGCTGCGCTTAAATTGGTTATCGATGATTTGAAAGTCAAATACACCGAAGATAAACCCGAAATGGCCAATGCGGCTGATCAAAATGACGAAGCCGGTGTTGTTAAAGCCTCGGCCCACCCCGAAGAAATCAGCGTAGCGAACGATGCTGGATTACACGGTGCAGAGCTTCTTCGCTTAGGTTATACCCTTTCACATGTTGTTCATATTTACGGCTCGATGTGCCAGGCTATCACAGAAGTTGCGACAGAAAAAAAAATTGAAATTACCCCCCATGAATTCAATGCCTTGAATCGGTGTTTAGATGTCGCCATTGCGGGCGCAGTAACAACTTTTCAAGATTTACAAAATGTGCAATCTCGTGCCCATGAAGTCCAGCATCTGGGGCAACTTGCCCATGAATTACGAAACGCGCTGCTGACAGTCACGATGTCACTTGATTTAATCAAAGAAGGAACTGTCGGTTTTAACGGAAATACCGGTCAGGTTTTGAACCGCGGTCTAAATCGAATGAAAGAATTAATTGATCGTTCGTTATCCGAAGTAAAGCTCAGTGTCGAGCCCAAAGTTGTTCCAGAATCTGTTCAGCTACTTATGCTTGTAGAGCAAATCGTTTTAACTGCAAAAATCGAAGCTCGGTCAAAAAATCAAATTTTAAAAATTGAAATCGATTCGGATCTCGTTATTCAAGTTGACCGCCAACTTTTTTATTCGGCATTATCCAACTTAATTCAAAATGCACTCAAGTACACCCGTGACGGCGGAGTCATTCAAGTCCGTAGCCGCTCCGACCGCCAGGTTGTCGTCATAGAAATCGAAGACGAATGTGGCGGCCTTTCAAACACAAAGGCAGATCTTTTTAAGGCGTTCGAACAGCAAAATGCAAATCGCACAGGACTGGGACTAGGACTTACGATTGCACAGCGTGGAATTAAATTAAATCATGGCTCGATCACGGTGCAGAATCTTCCAGGTAAAGGTTGTATTTTTAAAATTGCATTGCCACATAAATACATTGAACGGTCTGCAAACCACACCACAGATCGATCGATTTAAGTTTTACATTATTGCAATTGAATCCAAAAAAGATATAACATCACCTTCATGATGGTTTCTGCGAAATATAAAAAAACATCGACAATTACTTTTTTATTAACTTTAGCTTTGTTTGCGTTCATGAGCTGCTCAAAAAAAGATGGCTCTGCGCCGACTTCAGTTCCGCTTTCAGAGGTAACACGTGTGCAAGCGGCATCGACTTTAATGGGGGTGGCCAGCGCCTCGAAGTTATTATTTGCCAGTTACGTCATCGAGAAAAAAAAAGGAATTCTAACGGCGAATGATATTAAGCATCTTAAATTTACATCGGGCTATTCAACATTCACTTCGTGTTCAGGATACTCGACAGTGGGTTCGTGTTATTCGGCAGTGACAGCCTACGTTCCAGCCGATGATGGAAAATTTTATTATAGCGGTGGGCACTTTCAAAAATTTGCGTCAGTTGATTTAAGTTTAAGTGCCTTGAACAGCAGTGCTTTATCCGCAGAACTTAATACGTACTTAGGTTCTGATGTGGCCGTTACCTTTTCAGTGCCGCAACCTGCTGGCGGAATCGTATTTACGCCAACAAATTACGCTGTATTTCTAAGAAAAATTTTGAATCAACAGTTAAAGATTTTTAATTTTTTAGGAACAAATTCTATTTGTACAAATACGAATTCTTGCGCAAGTTCCTCTAATTCAACACCTATACCCACAGCAGAAACTTGGTATTATTCCCTAGGGCACTGGATTGAAAATGATCCCGTGCAAGGTGATGGCAGCTTCAGTAGCCCAGGACTTTTTGGATTTTATCCCTGGATTAGCGCTGACAAAACCCGCTACGGAATTCTAGCCAGGTACGATACAGTCAGCGCAAATGCCGCTTTTGATTCGGTCAATTGCGGACGACTTATCCGCAAAGCCTACACGACTGGAACAGTACAGTGAGTTTACGGTGAAAACAAAAACTCTTAATTCAACCCTTAATCCAGCCCTTAATCCCACCGTGGTAAAGCTTGGTATCGTCTCTTTTTTTGCTGATGTTGCCAGCGAAATGCTTTACCCCGTGACTCCCATTTTTCTGGCGACCGTGCTGGGTGCTTCCATGTCTTCAATCGGATTAATTGAAGGAATCGCTGAAGCCACTGCAAGTTTACTTAAAACTTATTCAGGAAGCTGGTCTGATTCGATCGCAAAAAGAAAACCTTTTATAATTATCGGCTATGCTTTGGGCGCAATATCAAAGCCGTTCATTGGTTTGTCAGCAACGTGGATGCATGTACTTGCCGCCAGAGCTCTTGACCGCACCGGTAAAGGCTTAAGGTCCGCTCCACGAGACGCTTTAATCGCGGATTCTGTCGAGCCCTCAAAAAGAGGAGCCGCCTTTGGATGGCACCGCGGAATGGATACCTTCGGAGCGGCCGTTGGACCCCTGTTGGCCATCCTTTTACTTTCACTGAATTCAAATAATTTAAGATCACTTTATTTTTGGGCTTTGATTCCGGGTATTTTATCTGTCGTCGTCATTTTTCTAATCCAAGAGCCCAAACATGAACCCCAAAAAAAAACTTTCGAAAATCCATTTGCTTCCTGGAAACATTTTAGCCCAGCATTTAAAAAATATATTTATTCCTGGAGTGCTTTTTCATTGGCTAATTCCAGTGATGTTTTTTTATTGATGAAAGCCAAATCATCAGGCCTTTCTACGCCGTCTGTGATTTTTTTATTCTGTCTTTATAATTTAACTTATTCACTTTCCAGTCCCTATCTTGGCCATTTATCTGATCGAATTGACAGAAAAAAAATAATGGCATTAGGACTTTTTGTATTTTTTCTGGTTTACTTAAGTTTTGGTTTTGCGTCCCAACCTTGGCATTTTTGGACTTTATTTTTAATCTACGGGCTCTATATGGGCGCCACCGAAGGTGTCGGAAAAGCTTTAGCTGTAGATCTAACCCCCACCCATTTGAAAGCCACGGGCCTTGGTGTTTTAGGAACGGTCACTGGATTTTGCACTATCTTCGCAAGCATCGTGGCCGGCGTTCTGTGGGATCATTTGGGTTCAAATTATACATTTTTTTTCGGAGCCTGCGGAGCTCTTGCAGCAATGACCATGCTGCTTTTTTCATTTCCAGTGAAAGCAGATTTAGCCTAAAAAAGTTGATGGCACATTCTTCCAGCCGAAATATTGACTAGCTGCCGGACGCTTGCGAAATCTAAATATTTATTACTGGAAATATTTTTATCAAAAGACTTTTGATCTGTTCCCTGGCCAGCTCCAAACCAAACAAAATCGAAACCACATAAATTTTTGGTTTGGCTCCATTCACCGTCATTAACGTTTCCTTTTTCATCTAAATATAAAGTGTACGAAATATCGATCTTCTCATGCAGATCTCCGAGATCCACGACTTTCACTTTCGAATTTGCGGTGGGTGCGACTCAACCTTGAAGCCAATTAAACGCTTTAAATTCGATTTTGATACAATTATAGAGCGTTCAGACAAAATCCCAATATCACTGACAAATTGGGCTTGGGGCCGTCGACACTTTAGTCAGTTTTTCGACGGCTTACAATAATCGTCAGGAATGACGAAATTAAGATTAAAAGGACTCCAAAAAACTGAACAGCGTTTAGAACTTCGGCCAATAGAAAAAATCCAAACGTAGCCGCGATCGGCGATTCCAATAATGAAATCATCGTGGTTGTAGAATCCGACAAATACCGTTGGGCTTTGATCTGAAAATAGAAAGCCAACACACTCGAACCAATACACAAAAATAATAATCCAGCTAAAGAAATCCAACTGAAATGAAATACATTAATTTCTGTTTGAAAAAAAAGTAGTGGTGCCATCGTTAAAAAAGCCCACAAGGACTGATAGGTATTAAAGCGAAAGGGTTCGGCAATTTTAACAACAATTAAGCCAATATAAATTATATGTAACGCAGCTAAAATAGCACACGCAAAAGTCCACGCATCGCCCACATCGAAACTTCTAAAATCAGTTTTCACTAAAAGTGCCGTTCCAATTAAAGCCAATACTGCCAACGCATAAATTAAAAGTGATGAATATTTTTTTAAAAAAACTGAACCAATAAGTGGCACAAGAATGACATACAAACTGGTTATGAATCCACTTTTTCCAGCAGTTGTCGATTTCAGGCCAATGGTTTGTGTCAGCTGCATTAACCCCAAAATAAATCCGGCAGGAAAAGACTTACAGAAATCTTGTTTATTTAATAAACCTTTTTTGCCAATAATAAAAAATAAAGCGATGGTTCCAAAAATAGAGGCCAGAAAAAATCGGTAAACCACAACTTCAGTGGGCGTGTAGGATTGAATTGTCCAAACCGTGGCAACAAAACCAAATCCCCATAATAATGAAGCCAACGTCATCCGAAAAATTGATTTTGTATGGTTATTCAAGCCTTTACATAATCACGTCGCTGAAAAGTAGCCAAGGTAAATTTAGAGATCTAAGGCCAAAAACTGTAGCCCAAAAAAAAACCCCTTCTAAATTTAGAAGGTTGACAGCCCACACGCAGCCTTCAATAATTTTCTTACACTGGAGAATTAAATGAAAAAGTACGTGTTATTATTTTTGCCGTTGCTAGTTGCTTCATGTTCCTTACTGCAGACAAAAGTAGATTCAAACATGACAAATACAGCTCCGGGTTTTGAATATAAATATCCCGAAACCGGAGATTGGATTCTTGGCAGCGTAAATCCTGGCAACGTTACAATCAGAAAAAATACCGAAGGTGCCAAAGTATCTGTCCTTGCAACCTTAAAATATGGTCCAATTGGTGTGACCAATACTGAACTTGCGGAACTTAAAAAAACTGGAAAGATAAAAGCACATTCAACCGAAGAAATCATTTTAAGTTTCAAGAAAAACATTGAAGCAGATGCTAAACTTGGCCGGGTTAAAAATATAAAAACTAAGTTTGAAGAAAAGAAATATGAAAGCGGAAGCTGTCTGATCTTTTCCCAGACAGGCGAAGATAACGAAAAAATGCCAATTTCAAACGACGGCAAGTGGTGCATTAATTCAAAAACTTACAGTTATATAATGATGAACATAAGCGCGCGAGTTCCTGCAGGTAAACCACTTCCAAATTTATTTGCAGAAAAGGCTGAATTTTTTAACTCACTTATTTTCACTGCTAAATGATGGTTGCTAATGAAACAGCATTTTTTGATAGTTTTGATAAACGTAAATCAGATAAGCTCCGGAGAAATGAATGAATCCAGATTCGCCCACCACAATTTACGCAATGGCCGGACCAATGGGATCCGGTAAAACGACTTTAGCCTTAAAAATTGCATCCAAGCATAAAGCACTTTTTCAGACACTCGATGGGACTATTAAAGCTTTTAATGAACCGATCGAAGATTTAAAAGGCTATGAAAGTCTAATGCCTAAAGCGTTGGATCTCATGTTTTCGAAAGCGCTCGAGGCGCTTCAAAGTGGCCAATCTGTAGTATTTGATGTGGGTCGGTGGCCCTGGCTTATGCAACTTGCCGATGCGGCAGATTCTAAAATTGAAATTTATAATTTTCAAATATCTGCTGAAGAAAGATGGCGACGCGTTCAAAAGTGCAATAACGAAAAACCTAAAGGCGTCTTTCACTGGACAATGAGCAAAGCCGAATTTGATACAAATGCAAATCTTAAACGTAGCTTGCCACCCGCTATGCCCGGACTAAAGATCATTACGATCTTTGAATAGTAATACTAGCTATTGGGACCAGTAGCTGCTCATGAAGGATTTCTTTTCTAGCAATTGTTAATTGGTTATCTTAATCTGCACACAAGGAGTTATCATGAAATCACTGACCTTAATTTTGATCTTTGCTTCAAGTATATCTTTTGCCAGTTCGAACTGCTACCAAGCCCCTGAAATTAAAGGCAGGGATTTGATGGTTCAAAAATTTATTCACGGCCCTGCTGATGAAGCCATTAAATTATTTGAAAAATTTTGTAAGGATAATGCGTCCAAAGTAACATGTTCAACCAAAACAGTGCCAGCAGCAGATGAAAAGAAAGTAACATCTGAAATGATGTCGGGTAAATCCTGCTGCGAGCTCTCACCAATTAAAAACAAAGATGGCCAAGTTACTTTATACTTTTTCGACTCAGCCAAATAATAGTTTGCCTTCGGCTTGATCTGAAACCGTCTACTTGCTGTAATCCATTATTTTTGTAAACAGTTCACGACTGTCAAGATAACTACAGTTGAAACATTATTTATGTCTTGTTAAAATTAAGACATGTTGAAAATTCCGAAATTTGTTTCGATAATATTAATCTCAAATTTACTTTTGATTCCATTCGGATTTTCTTGCACTGTATTCTTTGAACAAGGAAGTCCAAGCGCAGTTGTCGCTAAGAATTTTGACTACTTTAGCGGTCAAGGCGTGATTTACATCAACAAAAGGCATGTTAGGAAACAAGCGATTTTAATTGGTGGTCAAAATCCATTAAAATGGTCTTCAAAATACATGAGTTTAACGCTAACGCAAAGTGGGCTTGAATTCCCTTTCGAGGGCATGAACGAGATGGGCCTTTCTGTAAATAGCTTAAGATTACTACCAACTCAAAACCCACCCACAGTTGACTCTAAACCCGGAATCGAAATGCTTCAGTGGATCCAATATATTTTAGATACTTCTAGCACTGTGGATGAAGCAATATCTAATGCTGGAAAAGTGCGGGTTGCTGTCCTTTCAACGCTTCATTATTTCGTATGTGATCAACAAGGATCCTGTGCTAGTTTTGAAAATATTGATGGCCAGTTGCATATTCAAAAAACGAATACTGATAGGCCTTATTCAGCTTTAGCAAATTCAAGCTACGCAAATTCGCTATCGTATCTTGAAGTAAATCGCGGACAGGTTAACGGTTTAGCGATTTTATCAAACCCAAGTATGAGATCACTTGATAGGTTCTCACGCGCAGCTCTTTTTTCAGTTCAAGTTCCATCAAAAGTCGATGAAATTGAATATGCATTTTCAAGTCTTAAAAATTTATCGCAGGTTCTTCCTACAGAGCAAACCTATTGGAGTATGGCGTTTGCTTTGAAAACTAATACAGTTTATCTAAAAACTTTTAAGTCACCACAGCTAAAATCAGTTCAGCTGAGTAAGTTCGACCCATCCTGCAGATCAGGCACTCAGATGCTTGATCTCAATAGTTTACAAGTAGGCGATGTTGCGACAAACTTTGTGTCATACACGGAATCTGCAAACCAAGCTCTTATTGAAGCAAACCCGCAGTTAAGCTCAGCTATAAAAAAATCAATGGAAAACTATCCGTCACAATTCACGACGTGCGAAGAATAACAAAAACAACAACCTACTTCATTTCAAAAAAATCGAGCCCGATTGAATAAAGTTTTTCTTCCTTCGATGGCTTGATGACATCCGTGCTGGCCTCTATGGATTTTAGTAAAATCTCTTTAACTTTTGCTACGTCCACTTCGGAAATAGTAAAGACTGAGGAAAAATGGATGTCTTCGGGTTTGTTTTGGTAAATTGATTCAATGGCCTTTTGCCGCCAGCAGCTTTGCTGATGGGCAAACAGTGGGGAATTTTTATTAATGAATAAAAAATTATTTTCGACTTTGTGTCGACCCTCTTTCAGGGTAATGAGTTTGCGCATTTCAAGAAAATTCAGTACGCTACGAATTTGCATCAAAGACGCATTAAAATATTCGGCGATTTTTTCTGGTTGAGTTTGAAATTTTGGAATCGTTAAAAGAATATGAACTGCAGCGTACAACCAATGCGAATAATAAATAGCCTGATCTTCCAAGTTTAAGTTATCTTTTATTTTCATCCGCTCGCGAATATTTTCACGGTGTGCGATCTTTTCATCAATCAATTCCCTATAAAATTTTTTAAGTTGGTGTGTTCCGGCCCTTTCTTTTTGAATTAACATAAGCCAGTATTCTGCCTCGTCTTTGTTATGGGCTAGGAACCGCGACAAAGCCTCGCCTTGCTCGACACTCAGATCGTTATGTCCATGCAAGACATGCGAGACATAGGCGCCCTGGCAGCCCATTGCATTGGCCCAATGACTTCGAATGCCATGACCTTTTTTAGGATAAGATTTTAAAAGTTGCTTCAAATAACTGCGGTAGTCCTTAAAATCAAAAATCTGAATATTCATATTTTAGCAATTGTTTCCATGTGTTATAATTTATTCTTTAGTTTTACTATAGAATAATCATTCATTTATAGCAAGTTTTACTATCGGTGTGTTTTGAATCGACGTAAACATATTTTCAGATCTTTTTAAACAAATTGAAACTGAACAATAACTATGATTTCTAAAGGGGAAATGATTATGAAAACATTCACAATAAAGATCACTGGGTTAATTTTCACGGCAGCGCTACTGCTAGGCGCAAGTGGTTGCAAAAGCTCGAACGACAGCTTGAATCTTAACGGTGGGGCCGTGCCGACAGTTAATCCGAACCAGGCCACAACCAACGAAGGCGGCATCAGTGCAGGCGGCGGCGGGACGCTACCTGCCCATCCAATCTACCCGTTTCGAGTTACGCAGATTTTAGCAGAATCACAAAGACAACTTCGTCTGTACTTTAACTTCATAAGAAAATATAACCGAGAATACAAGACAGATCTTGATCAAAAGTTTTTTTTCGGCGATCTGAACCTAGCGACCCAGCTAGAAAAAACCAGCATCGAAATTTTAGAAGACAAACCTTGTCTAGATCGCAATGGCCACGAAGTCGACGCCAGCATTGTTGCCACCCGCCCGAATACAATTTGTTTTAGCGCTTACCGGGTAGCACCTAAACTGGTTGAAGAAATTGCGAATAAAGAAATCGTTGCCTTGCTGGTTCATGAACTTTCACACTTCTTAGGATCCACCGAAGACGAAGCCGTTCAACTTCAACAGTTGGCTGCTATTTTTTTAGCGAAAGTCTCTTTAACCGAACAGGACAAATTGGCCAGCTTCATACCCTTCATTGACGCCAGTGATCGATTATCTCAGGGTGCAAAGTTTCAAGAAAATGCTTTGCAAAAAATTAAAAATGGCCAAATTCAAGAGGCCCGTGCAGAAATTGACGAAGCCTATAATAAATTAACGTCTTACAATAAATATTTTGAAAATCTGCCATTTGCATTTTTAGATTACAAATTAGAAAATTATAAGACAGTGCTTCAAGGCCATCTTCGTTTAGTCAGCATTTTTCTTGACGGCCTA
Source organism: Bdellovibrionales bacterium (assembly GCA_043740435.1). Lineage (GTDB taxonomy): Bacteria > Bdellovibrionota > Bdellovibrionia > Bdellovibrionales > Bdellovibrionaceae > Pseudobdellovibrio. Next base: position 27,867 of record JAYUCH010000009.1, read on the forward strand.
GACTCAACAAATCCACTTTCAAGCGAATCAAAAGCCCGCTATGAAAAATGTTTTGGCGATAAAACAGAAGTTTCAGCAGAACAGATCAAAGCGAATTGTGATTTGATCTGGGATAAAATTTTTGATCAAGGTTACGTTTTCAAAAAGGCAACCACTGGTGCGGAAGCCATTGGTGACCTGCGACTGGTAAAATTATTTATGCATGAGCTGTCTACGCAAGTTCGTTGGATTGGCTTTAATGAACCACTAGTCCACTTTACAATGCCTGACAGCTTGAACGAACCCCATCCCTGGCAGCAATTTTCCGGAAAATATTTAGCTACAGTGATCACATGCGAAACAACGGATCCGAAGGGTTACAATTCATTCCAAAATTTAAAATCAGTTGAGCTTGCCGGCGGAATTGTTCAATACCCGGTGGACAACCTACCTGTTGTGAATGTCACCGAAAAATATGGTTCAATGTCAGCCACGACTTCGTTTTACAATAACGCAGGCAATGGGGTCATGTTAGTTACTGGCGACAGCGACACCGCCACGATGACCGAAGAAAAAGGGACGCGTTGGTATGACCGCCAAGACCATGGCGCATCGAAAATTACGAAGTCTATCGTGCGTAGTGATGTCGGGCTTATTTTCAACATGAAGTCTGAATGGTTTAGCAATAGCTACCGTGGGTTTCAAACCGGTCAACAGAACTGTCAATACCGTTTAACGGCGACAAATTAACCGACATCCTGCCGAGTTCGTTTTGGTTTCTAGACAAGAATAAAAAATGCAACTAACCTAAACGTATGAGGTATTAAGATGAGTTTATTTAAAACTTTGATCCTTTTAACTTCTTTCGCGGGTTCGCTTGTATTTGCTTCGAAAGATAATTTTACAAAAAAAGATATCGTATTCCCGCTTGGTAAATCTGAAATAGAAAAATTCATGGCTTTATTAAATAGTTCTGAAAATCAAAAAACTGTGGGACTACCAACCGGAAAGCTTAGTTATAAAGAAATTCCAGAAGAAGGCAGTGCCGTATTTAGCATAGATTCAGAATCATATATGCTGTATTGGGACGATTTTAATAATGATGGAAAAAAAGAATATCTAATAATTTATGTGATGTCTGGATCAGGCAGCTTTAGCGGCGTCCAAGGTGCTTACTCGCTAGCAGACAAGAAGCTTACTTCATTAAAATTTGAAGATGTCGTTGTTAATAATCTTTTTCCTGGCAAAGATATGTCTCGATTTCATCTTTATTTAGCGCGTCCCTTTGCTGTGCGTAAAGATGGGCATATTCTTCTGCGTTTTTTAGCAGATTAAAAAAAGTCTGAGATTGCCACATACATGTGGGATAGAACTAAATTTTTAAAAAAATGATTTGAACTAGTCCACTTTTTATAAATACACCGGCCGCTCACTTTCGTAAGCACCGTTGATATAAAATTCATCTTACTCCGGCGCTGCTGGATGTCGTGTTCGCTGTTGGCAGGGCATCTTTAACCTGTGCAGAAGGTCCACTGTCGAAAAGAACTTTTGCTCCGGCCCATTCTTTCATTACGCTTTTATCTTGAGCGCCGATGACATCGTGAATTCCATATTTTTCAAATATATTTGGTCCTGGTACATAAATATCGTAAAGGCCTTCGTCATTTTCTTTCTGGGTTTTATCAAAAAGTGATTGATCAACTCCAGCCCTAGAAAAAAAATCGGATTCTTGTCGAACTTTTTGCTGATGGTAATCTAGGATGTCGTAACGTTGCGCGGGAGCTATCGACCACGCTTCCATTTTAAATTTATCAGTGGCAACCATCGCTTTCCAGTTTCCATGAAATCCCACAATGCCGTGATCAATTTTTTTTGTGTGGCCCGCAAGGAATAAATAGTTTGCACACGACGAAGCACATAGGCCATGAACGACAACGGAAAGATTTTTATTCTTAATCAAAAGACTTCCAATATCAAGTGCGGCGCCCATATGCCCACCTGCAGAATTGAGCGTAAGAGTTTCATCTGTGGGTTTATAAACTTTTAGAAATCGACTGAGTTCGTCTTTTTCAATATGACCTGAAAAAGATATCGCCGTGGTAGATATACGAACCCAATCGCCGGCGTAGCCCAAAGATGCGATCGTTGAAGCCATGATAAATATAAAAACTTTGCCTAGCATTGATGGTTTTAAAGAAATGAGCCTAGTTAACTTCACAATCACCTCTTACAGAACTACCCAGCAAGAGTGCGGCCGGCCACCTCGTTTTATTCAAATACTGATTGTCTCAATTTGCGATATACACCTGACAGGCCGATATTTGTTATGCAGTTTGAAAAACGTTTTAATGCACCAGAGTGTTAAGCCTTATTAGCTCATTTTTGATACCTGTTGTTGGATTTTTCTGCGCCATGGAGTTTTCATTAATTGCGGCATTTGTTGGTGCTGCTTATCTTTTTTATGGATTTTTTGTTCTGGTGTTTCCAATGTTTGTAATCAATTATTTCTTTTTTCGTTGGTTTAAAAGCATTGACCAAAACCCCTTCTTTTCGGGGCTCCAAAAGTCACAGCACCTAAGGTTTTTGAAGCCGCCCGACTCACTGCTGCGATTCATTACTTTCGTGACCGCGATTTACAACCTTGATTTAATTGCTCTATGCCTTACTTATACAGAAAAACTAAAGACCTTATCATTAGACCATTACAGCTAGCCGATTATGCGAACTGGAAAACAGCAAATACCACAATGCTACCTTCAAAAAACAGATGGGATAGAAAAAATAAAACACCCGCAGAAGCGTCGTTGAAAAATTTTAAGAAAATTATAAAAAGTCAGAAAAATTTAAGAGACCAAGATAAATTTTATGACTTATCTGTTTTCGAGAAAAAAACCGGGAATCATGTAGGTACAGTCGCAGCAATGGATGTCTTACGAGGGCTTGGGCAATCAGCCTATTTAGGCTACTTCATTAATAATCAGTTCTGGGGAAAAGGTTATGGTAAACAAGCAGTCCTGGCGCTTATTGATATTGCATTTAAAGATCTCAAATTACATCGATTAGAAGCTGGCATTGAACCAACGAATCGCAGATCTATTTTTTTAGCTTTAAATAATACGTGGGTAGATCTAGTCATGTACTCAGCGACTTGCGAAGAGTTCGGTTTTAAATGGACGTTTAAACCACAAACGCGCTTAAGGTGATTAACCACTTATTTTACGGGAAACAGTTGGTTATGAAGGATTACTTTCGTGACCGCCAAAATGATTTGCGCTATCTGGTATTAATGGAAAATTTTGAAAAAATCTTTGAAGACTATATGCTTACAGTATGTTTGGCTAACCCTGATCCATCGCATGACATTCTTCATGTAAAACGAGTTGTGCATCTCGCGAAAAAATTGGCTATTCAGGAAAAAGCAAATTTAGATGTTGTTATTCCCGCGGCTTACTTGCATGACTGCGTCTATATACCAAAAACTGACAACCGTCGGAAACAGGCATCCAGAATTTCAGCCGACAAAGCTGTTGAGTTGCTCGCGGCATGGAATTACTCGCGTGCTCTTTTACCTGAAATTCACCATGCTATTGCAGCGCATAGTTTTTCTGCAAATATTCAAACTGAAATTGCTGAGGCAATGATCGTGCAAGATGCAGATCGCTTAGATGCCATGGGTGCCACTGGAATATTTCGATGTTTTGCTTTTAGTGGATTGGCTAACAGGCCGCTTTATCGACCAGAGGATCCATTTTGTATTCAAAGATCTGCTGACGACAATAACATTACACTGGATCATTTTTTTACCAAATTACTACACCTTCACGAGCGACTAAACACGGCTTCGGCCAAAACAGAGGGCACGTTGCGGCTTCAGACTATGAATATTTTTTTAAACTCTTTAAGACGCGAGCTTTTCTTAACTGATCAGTAGCCTTTTGATTTACGCTCACGGTGAATTTGTTAATGCATTCATTGACAAAATGAATAACATCATTCTTGAAAAGCCTGATATTTCTAGCAAAGTCGAATTCAAAGTCGACCAAATAACCGTTGAACTTTTGTGGGTGCTCCACGATAAACATAATATGAGCTTTCCCATCTACGTGCTTTTTGAGGACTCTGAGCAGTTCTATCAGATTCCGCAGAACAATAATTTGATTATCGAACCGACTTCAATTGCAGATCAACTCGATCCAAGCCGCGAATCAGTCTTAGGATTCAAACATCGGTAAGTCCAAACCACTTAATGTATGAACATAAGTTTGTCATAAAGGATTCCTTTGTTGACCAACTATTCATTGTGGCAAATTCTTAAGTCTTATGATTTTTAAAAAAATGAATCTCATTGTCTCGATTTTAATTCTTACTCTTTCGTTGAAAGTAAGTTCATTGATTAATGGAAAACCCTTATCGGAAAAACCAGATCTAGTCAGGATTGTTTTTGAAAATGGCTGGATGTGTTCTGGATTCTTCATTGATCAGTTCACGATACTAACAGCTTCGCATTGCCTAGGCCCACCAGCGCCTGGGGTAACTCCAAAAATTAGCAAAATTTTATCTGCGAACGATCAGCTCGTTTCTGTCGCGGTTGTTGCACTGAAGCAACACCCGCACTACTCAGCACAGTTTTGGCCCGCCTATGATATCGGAGTTATTAAGACCACTGAAAATAAAAACTTTAAAGGCGAGTTCCATCTAGCAGTCGAAACGAAAAAATTCAGTGGTCACATTATTCTTTTTGGCACAGGGAAATATGATTTAGAAAAAAATTTGCGTGCTAGATTGTCGGGCGAAAATTCATTTTTTGCAATTGGCTCAGTTTTATTTTTTTTAGGCAAAAGGCAAAATGTCATCGAAAACCTTGGAATAGACACATCGGTCGCACCGAATGACTCCGGTGGACCCGTTGTTGATGCAACAACTCAAAATGTAATTGCAGTGATGACTACAACTACCCTACTGCAATCGATTAAATATGGCCTACCTGCGGTAAGCACTGCGACCTCTGTCACAAGCAAAGAAAATCTTAATTTCTTAACGGAAAACCTAGGGCTATATAAAGATTGAGCGTGTAGCACTTTTTTTGTTAATCCTAAATCGCGTGCACTTGAGCTCGATTGAAATCGACATCCTGATGCGATGGATTTGGTTTCTTTACATAATCAATTACTTAAGATAAATGTACTGCTAAACAAATCAGGGGAAATTATGCGTAACTTTATTTCTATACTAGGACTGTTTCTTTTCTTATCGGTTGCAGTGCAAGCAAAAATAATTGAAACCATCTGGACTGGAGGTTCTGATTTGAAATTGAATGATCATGCTTTCTGTTCACATGACAAAAGCAAGCCGGCAGATTTTTATGAAAATTCAGGGTGGCTACGAATTGATAAATGGAATAACGGATGGTTCAGAATTGAATCAAACGGTCATTGTGGAGTCGGCTGGTTCGGCAATAGGTCTTACGTATTCCAGCAAGTTGGAAATGATGTTATGGATAAATTTGGCGTAAAAGTTGGGACTGCTAATGAAAATTCAATCGTGTTAAATAGCGGAGCCGATTGGGATAATGATTCGAAAATTCAGCGAATGACATTCAATACGCTTAGTGATGGTAATCTTGAAATAAATGTGAAGTTCACTGATTCTCATTCGAATCAAATCTTTCATAAACCTGTCGTATTCGAATTATCTGGAAAATTTCATCCTTATACTGAATAAAACCTCTTATTTTTATGAAAAATATTTGGTCATCAACGATTCCCAAGTTGACTGTTTTTACCATCTATCGTAGATCGTGTTGTCTGAGGGAAACTTATGAAATTACTACTTCTCTGCCTTCTTATCTCCGGCCCTTGCTTTGCTTTAGACTCCTTGGAGATTGCCGGCAAAAAGTATGAGCTGCAATTAAACGAGGTTCAGTGTGTGAATGGAGCAGCTGATCTGTTTGACCCCGTTGGCCGTGCTGTCCACGATAGAATGTCACAAGCGCGATGTGATATTCAAGCCGGGTTAGATTCTTCGATTGATTGTTCAAGGGTCGATCAAAACTTTTTACTCAGGGATTTCATCAGTACAGAGCTTCGAAAAAAGAATTATTGCAATTGTCGCCAAGGACCTGCGGAGTGCGCAGTCTTTTGTTCCAAATCTTTGCCATCAGATGAGTGTCGTGGGCTTTGTGCTGGAAACTGCGGCCTACAATATCCTCGCAAATAAAATGATCCGCTCTCTTTTATACCTTTGGATGGTCCACTCTTAAAAGGCAAAATTTCCTGATCCGTTTAAGATTTTGATTCCCTTTGAGCACGACCGAGCGCATCTTGAGTCTTTCCGTGGTTTTTTTTCAACTTCAGAATAACCTGCATAGGTCCGTTATTTACATTCATAAATCAAACGGAGAAGATCAAGTGCTGCTAAAGATTTTCATTATTCCAAAAAGTACCCGTCCCATTGATAACCCCAATATTAATCTTTCGCATTTAACGCCTGAAACACGATCCGAAACGATTAAAGCTGTAAAGATTTTAGGACCCCATTACAAATGGCCTAACATTTCAAAGCCGAAAGAAATTATTATTTCTGAAGCGGATCATTTCCAGATGAAGGTCACCGTCGATGGCAATGTTCCACATGAAATCGTAATGAATAATTTTCTTTCATTTCATGAAGTTACATAAGCTCATTCTTTTTGAAACGAAAAATTCACGAGCCGCTTTCTCAAAAAAAGATGTCAGATCGAATTAAATTAAATCTGCGTCCTCAGCTTTCTGTTTCACACTGTCACTAACGAATGGCAGGTGATAATTTAGAAGGATCGGAAGGATAAGTTAATTTTTTTCCTCGAACCTTCGCAAATGAAGTCATGTGGTGGGGTCGATGAGATGCTATGCTAAATATGTCTTCAACCAATAAGCCATGAACTAAAAGTGCATCTCCGACTAAGGAACGATGGCAGCGCCATGGTACGGCCTCTGCACACATCATTACTAAACGTTTGCGCTTAGACCTTGCAATTAATCGCTTTAGGTTCTTCGTGAAATCCTTTGTCTGCATATAATCTGCATAACCGCGAAAGGCAGAATTTCTCCACGCTGTATTGACAGAATTTTTAAGCGAGTGACGAAATCCACCGAGTTCCGACATATGAACATATTCTATTCCATTCCGGGCTAAGGTCTTTCCAAACTTTTTAATTTCAAATTGGGGATTGTGTCTAGACTTCGGAACTGTTCGGATATCGATGACTAATTTTAGTTTATAAGATTTTAAGATTTCCAAAAAATCTTGAATTGTTCGATTAGAATGTCCTATGGTGAAAATTCGTGGCGATACAATTTTTCGACTTCTACGTGTCATATACCAGGTTAAACACACGCTTTCTTCAGAGGCGAGTAATAACTTTGTAAATCAGGTTTGCTAAGGTAAAATTAAGAATGCTTAATCTTCTAAAAGAAATAAGGGCCTGTCGCGTTTGCGAGACAAAATTGCCATTGGGGCCGCGTCCAATAGTTCAAGGAGATAGCAGCGCTCGTCTGCTAATTGTGGGACAAGCGCCAGGTTTAATTGTTCATCAAACGGGAATCCCGTGGCATGATGCCAGCGGCGCCCGACTTCGTGAGTGGCTTGGTTTGAAAACGGAAGACCTCTATGATCCGAAGCTCATTGCAATTATCCCAATAGGTTTTTGTTATCCGGGACGCGCTAAATCCGGAGACGCTCCGCCAAGGAAAGAATGTTATGAACTCTGGCACAAGCCCATTAGTTCTTATCTGAAAAATATTCGATTGACCTTACTTGTCGGAAACTTTGCCCAAACAAAATATTTAAAAACTGAAGCTAAAGCCAATGCCAATGCCACTGAGACAATTCGCCACTGGAGAAATTTTCTTCCCAATTATGTACCTCTGCCGCACCCATCACCGCGCAATAATATTTGGTTGCATAAAAATCCTTGGTTTGAAAAAGAAGTTGTTCCGGATGTTAGAAAGATTGTGAAAACGATAGTTCTGTAAATATGCAGAACTCAACTGACCCAGACGTCAAAACATTCGACATATGTGTAAAATATTATTGCCGATTTTGATTCAACTCAGAAAATTCAAAAAGTCGCAATTTTTCGTGTTATGTATTTGGCATAATGTACAAGATCCATTTTCACAGCCTGCTTTTGGTATTAGCGTTGATTACTGCTACACAGCCGGTTTTGGCGCAAGATGCATCAAGCTGGTCTGACCGTCTAAGTTATTTAGAAGCTGCTGATGGGGCTCAAGAACGTCTGGAGCTTAGCCATAGCGAAAATCATCTAACCAATTTGAAAGCCTCGCAGAATAAGCAATTGTCATCACTACAAAAAAATCTTACGCGAAAATGGGATGCTTCACTAACAACCCAGTCTTCGACTTTGTCAGACGGTTCTATTTTGTCATTAGTCGATACAGGTTTGGGTAAGGCTACAATTCTTAGTATTGTATCGGGTACTCAAACTAGGCCGTTGTTATCGAACTTAGACTTGAAAAAAAATAATTCGATTGCGTTTCTTTCTTACAGTGTTAGTCCAAGTGAAAAATATGTGATCGTCCACGCCGAAGAAGGCGGTTCGATCGATGCATTTCACCTTTATGTCGTAGAATTAAAATCAGGAAAGCTGATATCGCAAGATATCGTCGGTCACGGTGGCGGAGACGTAACGATCACGTGGATGGGTGAAAATCAGTTTATGTATTTACCTTTAAACGATAAGTCTCAGTGGACTTTTGATATTGAAACATTAGCCAATCAAAAAATAGATCCCATTACTTACTTTGGAACTTATCCTAAAAATCTTAAGTGCACTGGACCGGATGTTGTTGCTGTTGATCAAACTGATAAAACCAACCCGGTCTTGACACCGCTTCAAGGTGTTAAATGCGCCCGCTGGAAAAATTATTTTTGGCTTAAAAATAACGATTTAATTTTTTTCGGAAGTGGACAAGATTCGAATATCATCAAGTGGTCAGCTGCAGCGCAGACCTTGGCGACGATCGGTTCCACAAAAGGAATTATCAAAAAATTGAATCACATCGGAAATTACTTTTTTGTTCAAACTTTTTGGGGTCCTGATCAAAGTCTTTTACTGATCGACATGGATGGAAAAATCTTACGTGAAATTAAGCTACCTTCTTACTTGTCGATTAAAAATATGACATCGAAAGTCGCGGGGCAGTCAGTACAAATTTCAGTCGAAACTTCGGTTCTAAGCGGTAACAACTTTGTCTATGATTACGTTGCTGATCAATGGGATCGCCCCTTTTCAGAAAAGGAACTTTTAACTAAAAATAATATTCAGTATGTCTCGGAAATACGAATGATCACCAGTCGGGACGGAACTGTGTTGCCGACACGATTAGTTTATCGACAGGACACTCCACCAAGCCACGATACTCCGGCTTTAATAAAGGTTTATGGCGGCTTTGATCAGGTCGGCAATTTTTATTCTAAGGCTGATTCTGACATCCGAGATTTTTTTATCATAAAAGGTGGCGTGCTTGTAACTCCGATGATTCGTGGTGGCGATGAATTCGGCGAAGCTTGGCACATAAGCGCAATCAGCACGAATAAGCTGACAACCATGGAAGATCTTATTGATATTGCTAATGACTTAACTAAAAACAATCTGAGTCAGCCAGCAAAGATCGTCATCACCGGAACTTCAAATGGCGGCATGGTGGTCGCATCTGCAGGTTTATTATCTCCGCAATCTTTTGGCTTGGTTGTTCCAGTTAGCGGAGTCTACGACCTGTTAGGTGCCGCACGCCTTAACCCAAGTAGTGGTGGTTGGGTCGGAGACTATGGAGACCCTAGTAAACCTGAAATCAAAGATTATATGATGACTTATGCGCCGCTTGAATTAGATCTTAGTAAAATTTCTTGTTCTTTTTTATTCATCGCGGGCTTGAATGATTCGCGGGTCAACGTGATACATTCGCTAAAAATAATGAAGAAGATTCGCAGCACTGTTGCCGATTCAAGTCATTTCAACAGCTTGTTTTTAAAAAATGCGGGCCACTGGATCGATTCAACACAATATGAAGACCTGATTGCGATTCGTGAAAAAGCTGTCATCTGGTCGTTCATTTATCAGAAATTGGGATGGCAATAAGGCTTTTCACAGCACCCGATTCAAACGAATTCCTGACAAAAACCGAAGAAAAAAACTATCATTTCATAAAAGCAGTTAAACCTTAATCTAACTGCTTTCAGCAAGACCACTTTGCACCACTCCAAAATGTATCCGTGACAACCTTATAAATGACCCTTATGTTATATCGACTGTGTGGAGCCACCAAAGCGATGAATAGTTTAAAAATCGGAAGCATTTATCAACACTTCAAAGGCAAACATTACAAGATTTTGTACCAGGCAAAATCAAGTGAATCTTTGGAAGACCTAGTTGTTTACGAGGCTCTTTATGACAATCCCAGCGGAAAAATTTGGGTCAGGCCGCTTAGTATGTTTTTAGAATCGGTCGAAATAAATGGTGCAACAGTCCCCCGTTTCAAATTTTTAAAAGATTAGGCTCAGATAAGTCCTGTGCAAAAAAGAAAAAGCTCCGTGAAGAGCTTTTCCTTTTTACAAGTCAGAATTCATCTCTCTTTTATTTCGTTAAGTAAAACATAAACGATTCTCGGGCTCCGTTAAATTTTGCTAGACACGCAGGCTTTGACAAACTGGTTGTCACTGTTGATTGTTGATAGGTTGCTAACAATTTTGAATCGGATAATTTTTTAATTGTAAGACCACCCGTTTCAATAACTCGGCAATTTACCCAGCTGTTACCGTTCACCTGCACGCCGTCATAATGCTCTTGCCGAGTTACCATGGTGCCGCCGTTTCCATCAGTGAATGGCTTAAACTGTTCAAAAAATACTAATCCGCTGGGGCGAATTTGATCCACGGATACAAAATTGGCAGCTGACGTTGCAGACCAATCCATTTCGACTTTCGGTAAACATGCGCCTGAACGCTCTAATCCTGACCGCTCATAATAATTGGCATAACACTGAAGTTGTGCAATTTGACCGGACTGTGTTCCTGTCGGAATTGCAGAGCATAAAGTATTTTGTGCCACTTTCGAAGAATTCATATCAGCCCATGTAAAGCTGGCTGATGGTGATGGTAATACATTGTAGGATGCGTTTGTAACAGCCCATTTATTTGTACACGTTACTGCTTTTGAAACAGAATTGATCATCGCATTTCCGCTGCATGTTGTGCTTCGAATTCCATCTGAATTAATAACTTGCGCACCACAAGTAATTGTCGACCAGTCCTGCAACTGAACAGGATTTCCCGCTGAATCAACGCAACCACCACCAAGTTGCGCTTGGTAATTAGAGGCACTATCAGGACCGCAGACCCATGAATTACTGTAAGTAATTCCACCAATCGTCATATCACGCGGACCACAATTTGGATTAATATCCCACTGTGCCTTTGCCGTATCCATTTTCCAGTTGTTCGTTAAATTCACGGTGCCTGTTAAACCTGAAACATCATCATGAAAATTAGCGACAGAAGATACAAACGAAAATGCAGCATCCGCAGAACCATTAGCGCTGAAATCCACTCCGATTGAAGTTTTAATTGCTGGTGTTAATCCAATTTTACTACCACATGCAGAAAATTGCGAAGGGCTTTCCCAGACTTGTAATCCAAATGCATCGGCACCGCCTACGATTTGTGATCCTTTCCATAACTTCAAGTAAATCGACTGCCCGTCCGGAGGTCCGTTGCAGTTATTACCGCCACCACCTCCGCCACCACCACCGGCACAAGGGCCTTTAACTCCAGAAGGTAATGCGAAATCAACTGCGCCGATTGTCCATGCGCCCGTTGGATCAAAAACCACACCCGTTGATGCCGCATCATCACTAACTGACGCCGAGATCGCTGATTTCGGAACGGTGACTTCTCCGGCATTTGGATCAAAAGATACTGCGCCCAGGTCTGCACTTTTAGAATACGTCGCCGAATTAGAAACTTGGGCGGCGCCGTTTAAATCTTTTTTCGAAGAATCAGAAATAATAAAATCAGCTTGTCGAACGCCAAGGGCATCAACTAAGTAACACGCAAGGGGTTGATTTTTTCCCCCGGTAATATTGATATTAAACGAGCCATTTGCTGCGACAGTTGCAGTGCCGTACTGCACCGGGGTTGTCGATGTTGCACACGTCACCGTATATAATGTAAAATCCACTGACATCGCAGATACATTTTCTTCGGTTATTTTTCCCAGACTGGTTATGGGATTAACTGCTAGCTTTTCTGCTATAAAACTTTGACTTGTGATAGCCAAATTTAAACTTCCGGTTAAATTTAGCGGTGCATCCGCCGAATCCGAATTTGGTATTTTTGGGGAACAACTAAAGAATCCAAAAGCGGCCGATATAATAATGATTCG
>JAYUCH010000010.1:0-39738 GCA_043740435.1 Bdellovibrionales bacterium
GATGAATTTCGGTGGTGACGTGGATAAGCCCATGATTACGATAGATCACTATCTTGGATTTTTTACCCAAACATCACTGGTTTTTGGCTTAGCTTTCGAGATGCCGGTGATCATTTCGTTTTTGGGATTGGTCGGGCTTGTAAGCCAAAGATTTCTAAAAGATAACCGTCGCTATGCTGTCGTCGTGATTACGGCACTGTCAGCTATTCTGGCGCCACCAGATGCACTCAGCATGATTTTATTAATGCTGCCTTTATGGTTTTTGTATGAAATTTCAATTCTGGTGGTTGGTTTTTTCGAACGTAAAAAAGCTTCTGAAGCTTTAAAAGAATAGCATGGCGGCAAAAGCTCTTGTTTGCTTTGAAACAGCCGAACCCTATACATATTATTTACAAGACCTTAAAGGCGCACTAACCACCACCTATAGCAGAAACGAAGCCATTCAGTTTGCACTGTTACACCAATACACCCATCTGGTTTTGGTTCCATGTGCTTATCAAAAAAACAGCGAAGAAATCCTTTTTTTCACAGATTTTGCTGTGAGCCAACCCCGGGCGGTAGCGGTTGGTATGCCAGCTATTGTTGTTGAGGATGCTATCAAAGCAAATAAAATGAGTTTGCATTTAAAAAAATTAAAAGACAAATATCAAAGTAAACTTAAAATTACTAACCCCGAGTGCAATTTTCGATGTTATCCCATCGATGGCATCAGTTCGATGAATTTAATTTTTAATAAGCAGGGTTCAGAGTTTGAAATTCTAATTCGTTTAATCTTTGCGCGCAGAAAAATGGTAAATATAAAAGTTTCTGGTTTAAGTCGTGACAACCCTAACCTCGGTTTTTTTGAAAAATCTAAAACTTATTTAATCAACAGTTTGCTTAATACAGGTGTCGTCGTGGCTTCGCTGCTTACAGAAAAATCTTCTCCAGCCAAAACGGCCTTTGAAGTTGCGCTTGGTGTTTTTATGGGGACAACTCCGTTTTATGGGTTGCACACCGGTCTATGTGCGGGCTTAGCATTCATTTTTAAATTAAACTTTATTCATCTTTTTCTGGGGACACAAATTTCACTACCACCTTTGATGCCCTTTTTAATATTTGGATCGCAACGTATTGGGAAATATGTATTTAACTATTTCAATGTAAAGTCATCTGTGGCAGTAACTTTGATTAGTGGCTCGTTAATTTTAGGGTTTTTTTTAGCGATTATAAGCTTTTTTGCAGTGTATTTTTTAAAACGAAAGTTAGACAAAGATACAATTGATTAGTAGCCCGTTAGTCTGCAACCATTTTTTTCAAATCTTCTTTTAAATCCATCAAACTGTTTTTCAAATAATTTCTTTGCTTTGAAGAAGAGGCTGTCCAAACTTTGAATAGAACTTCATTAAAGTTATTAGAAAATGTTTCTTTGTTTCTTACTTCCGTTAAATCTTTAATTGAATCATCGCCTTCATAATATTTCATGACAAAAGTCAAAAGCTGTTCTTTTTTTGAAGTTAAAGAATCAAATTTTTTAACAAAAGCTTTTCGGCTTTCGCTTTGGGCTTCGAAAAAAGCATAGTTATCAGTAAGGAACTGATTATAAATTTCGCGCTGCGATTTGTTTGTTGAGTCGAATAAAAAATCCATCACTTTTTCAAAGGAATCTAACTGTTTTTCCAGGTAGTCATCCTTTAGGGCAATTTTTTTATCATCTTCTTTCAATTTTTTCAGTGAAAACTTGTCTAAATTTTGGATTTCTTCCGCAGTTAAGTTTTGAATGACAATTTCAAAAGATTTTTTAAATAAGTTAATCAATGAACCACGAGTCCTTTGAATGGAATCCATTAACGCTTTAAAATCTGTGCGGGTCACTTCAGTTTTGCTAGCTAATATTGATAGTTCATCGACATGGGACAACAAAAGGCCTGCAACCTGGGCACGATTTGCTTTGAAGTCTTCATCTAGTTTTGAGCGCACTTGATTAAAACGCTCGGATTTGAAGTTAAAGGTATCGTCAAGTTTACTCATCATCGAGCCAGGTGCTAATTTATATCCAAAACCTATTTTGGTGCACGAGCCTATGAAAAACATCAAAAATAAAATGGTAACAAGTTTCATTAGATCCAGTGTTTCATGTTTAGTGGCTGATTCAAAGCCAAAGAGACATGTTATTTTCCAAATTTAATTAAGATAGCTCCAGATTCAATCGAATCACCTTGTTTGACACAGATTTCTTTGATGACGACATCACTTGGAGCACGCATCTCGTTTTCCATTTTCATGGCTTCCATAATCAGTAAGGGTTTACCAGCTTTGACAGAGTCACCAGGCTTTACAAAAATTTCTATGACTTTACCAGGCATGCCAGATTTTAACTGGGACTCGTTTCCAAAAGAGCCCCCTTTTTTTAAGGATTCATGCAAAAGCATTTCGTCATTAAATATTTTTATATTACGGAAAGAATTTCGGGTAAATACGGTATATTCCGTGTCCTGTCCAACGACGTCAATCAGATAGGATTTTCCTTCAAAAAGAAAACTGATGTATTCTTCTGCGGATTTAAAATCACTTTTAGAAATATCGTAATGTTTCCAGTCCTGACCTTCAAGCTGCAGCGAAACCTTCCATGTGTGGCGGCCTTCGGTAACGTCAACTTTATATTTTCTGTTTCTAAGCTCTGCTTCAAAATACATAAATTATCCTACTATGTTTTAAGTCTAGGTTCTAAGTTGTAATTTGCGACCAATTCGTCGCCACGTCGAGGCCACGTTCAGCCGGCGCACATCTTTGGATTCACGGTCTCGGTAAGCCGTAATAGCTGCACTGATTAAAAATACAGGGTCATCAATTTCTTTAAATAATTCGGGCTCTAGCACTTCGAAATTTTTTTCAATAAACTGCGTCGTGTAGGTACCGTCTAAAAATTTTGGATGTTTCAATATGGTTTTATGCAAAACAATATTTGTTTTAATTCCCGTTAAGACAAATTCCGTTAAAGCACGCTGCATACGATTAATGGCTTCTTCTCGGGTTTCTCCCCAGGTGATTACTTTTGCAATCATTGGATCGTAATAAATTGGAACTTCGTAACCAGGGTACGCATAAGAATCGATTCGCAGAAACGGGCCTTGCGGATGACGACAAGCTCTGATTACTCCGGGATTTGGTTTATAGGTTACCGGATCTTCTGCACAAATGCGGGCTTCGATTGCGTGGCCTTTTTGCTTGATATCGGCTTGTTTGAAGCTAAGTGGTTTTCCCTTAGCTACCCAGATTTGTTCTTTCACTAAATCATATCCTGTCACCAATTCGGTGATCGGGTGTTCAACTTGCAGTCGAGTATTCATTTCCATAAAGAAAAATTCTTTAGTTTTGTTATCAAAAATAAATTCGATCGTTCCCGCACCAATGTAATTGATAGACTGCGCGGCTTTCACCGCCGCATCGCCCATTTTTAAACGAACATCATTCGGTACAGACGGGGACGGAGATTCTTCGATTATTTTTTGATGGCGTCTTTGCACAGAACATTCTCGCTCGAACAAGTGAACGACATTTCCGTGGGTGTCGCCAAAGACTTGAATTTCAATATGCTTTGGATCATTGATAAACTTTTCGATGTACACAGTCGGGTTGGCAAAATAATTTTGGCCCTCAGAACGGCAAGCACGAAAAGCACTTTCTAATTCATTGTCAGCACGAACAACACGCATACCCTTACCACCACCGCCTGCAGAGGCTTTGATAATAATCGGATAGCCAATCTGAGTCGCTAAAGCTTGCGCTTCTTCGACGGATTCGATGCCACCTTCACTGCCTGGAACCAAAGGAACACCAGCTTTTTTCATTAAAGCTTTTGCCGAAAGTTTGTCACCCATTGCGTCCATATTTTCGGGCGTTGGACCAATAAAAACAATTCCCGCTTCCTGACAAGCGCGCACAAAAGTGGAATTTTCCGATAAGAAACCGTAGCCGGGGTGAATGGCATCAACTTTAGCTTGTTTTGCTACTTCAATAATTTTTTTGTAATTTAAATAACTTTCTTTCGAAGGACTGGGGCCTATGTGATAAGCCTCGTCGGCTAGAAACACATGTAAACTGTCCCGATCGGCATCGCTGAAAACAGCGACCGATTCGATATTTAGTTCACGACAAGCTCGGGTAATACGAATGGCGATTTCACCACGATTTGCAATCAAGATTTTTTTAAAAGGAGCTTCACTCATAACGGAATATTTCCATGTTTTTTTGGTGGAAGGATATCTCGTTTATTTTTCAACATTTCTAAAGAATCAATGACACGTTTTCGCGTTAGTGCAGGTTCAATGACTTCATCTGTGTAGCCAAGCTCTGCCGAGACATACGGATTACTGAACATCTCTTCATATTCAGCAGTCAGTCGCGCACGTTCTGCTACTGGATCTTTCGCTTTTGAAATGGCCTCGCGGTGAATAATATTCACCGCACCGTCAGCACCCATGACTGCAATTTCTGCAGACGGAAAAGCTAAATTTACATCGCTGCGTAAAAGTTTCGAGCCCATCACAATGTATGCGCCGCCGTAGGCTTTACGCGTGATCACCGTTATTTTTGGAACGGTTGCTTCTGCATAAGCGTAAAGTAATTTTGCACCATGCGTGATGATTCCGTTCCACTCTTGATCTTTACCAGGAAGAAACCCTGGCACGTCAACGAATGAGACAACTGGTAAATTAAAGGCGTCACAAAAACGAATAAACCGTGCGGCTTTCCGCGAGGCTTCGATATTTAAACAGCCTGCTAGCACCTGGGGTTGGTTTGCAACAACGCCAACAGGTCTTCCGTTAAAACGCGCAAAGCCAACGATAATGTTGGCAGCAAATTGCTTATGAATTTCTAAAAAATAGCCTTCATCAACCACTTCAGAAATCAGCTGAAGCATATCATACGGTTTCTTTGGACTATCTGGAATCAAGTTATTCAAAGACTCAACAATACGATCAGGTCTATCTTTGGTAGCCAAAGAAACACTGTCATCTAAATTATTTGATGGCAGAAAGCTCATCAACTCTCGAATAAGCAGTAAACAGTGCTTATCATCACGCGCAGTAAAGTGGGCAACGCCCGATTTTTGTGAATGCGTGATCGCGCCACCCAAATCTTCTTTTGTAACTTCTTCGTGAGTTACCGCTTTAATAACTTCTGGACCGGTCACAAACATATAACTGGTATTTTCGACCATAAAAACAAAATCAGTAATCGACGGAGAATAAACAGCGCCGCCTGCGCAAGGACCCATGATAGCCGTAATCTGTGGAATTACGCCCGAGGCCAATACATTTCTAGAAAAAATATCGGCGTAGCCGCCAAGTGATTCAATGCCCTCTTGAATGCGAGCACCGCCCGAGTCATTGATCGAAACAAACGGAGCTCCATTTTTTAAAGCTAGGTCCATCACTTTACAAATTTTATTCGCCTGCGTACGTGACATCGAACCGCCGGTCACTGTGAAATCTTGTGATGACACATAAACTAATTTGCCGTTGATGCGGCCATAACCCGTGATGATGCCATCGCCTAATGGCTTATTTTTTTCCATTCCGAAATTAGTGCATCGGTGAGTTACAAAACGATCCATTTCAACAAAGCTTCCTGGATCCATCAGCACATCGACACGCTCGCGGGCTGAAAGTCGGCCACCCTGTTTGTGCTTGGCTAATTTTTCTGGGCCACCACCTGCCAAGGCATGATCGTTTCTTTTTTCTAACTCATCAATTTTTTTTTGCATCATTTCTGTCATGAAAACTCCTGTTTACGGGTAAGCTCTGCCATACAGCCGCGGAAACGCACCTGTTTCACGAACGTGCGGAAGTCCGCAAATCCAAGTTACGGCACGCTCTAAGCCCAAGCCAAAGCCAGAACTAGGAACGCTGCCATAGCGACGAATATCTAAGTACCATTCGAAATCCTTTTGATCTAATTTATGCTCTTTAATTCTTTGAATCAAAGTTTCAACGCTTTCTTCACGTTGGCCTCCGCCGATGACTTCGCCGTAGCCTTCAGTAGCTAACATATCACAGCCCATTGCAAAGCCTTTGTCGTTAGGATCTTCTTTCATGTAAAACGCCTTGATGGCTTGTGGATAATGATGCACAAAAACCGGCTTGTCGAACTGAGAAGAAATAATTGTTTCATCCGGCGCACCGAAATCATCACCCATCACAAATTCAGGATTTTGTTTTTTTATTATTTCAACGGCCTCTTTGTAGTGAAGTCGAGGAAATTTTCCTTTAATCACTTCTAATTTTGATAGATCACGTTCTAAGACTTTAAGTTCTTCGCTGCGGTTTTTTAGTACGCGTTGAACAATGTATTCGGTGAACTGTTCCGCTAAATCCATGTTGTCATACATATCATTGAAGGCCACTTCGGGTTCAATCATCCAAAATTCAATCAAGTGACGACGTGTTTTTGATTTTTCAGCACGGAAAGTCGGCCCAAAACAATAGACTTTACCGAAGGCTCTAGCAGTAGCCTCCATGTACAGCTGACCCGACTGCGACAAATACATTTTTTCATCGAAAAATTTAGTTTCAAATAAATTGGAAGTTCCTTCACACGCGGCCGGAGTAAAAATCGGAGCATCTGTTAAAGTAAATCCACGACCATCAAAAAAATCTCGGATTGCAGAAATAATTTCATGACGAATACGCAAAATAGCATGTTGGCGTTTTGATCGTATCCAAAGGTGGCGGTTTTCCATTAAAAAATCAGTGCCATGTTCTTTTGGCGATATGGGATAGTTTTCTGATTTGCCAATAATTTCAAAATTTTTCACACCCATTTCAAAAACATTTGGCTGCTTCGGGTGCTGTCTGATCGTGCCGGTAATTTTCAAAGAGCATTCTTGAGTTAATTGATCAAAGTTTGTAAAAACTTCGGCACCACAGTCTGCTGCAAAAAAAACACAAGAAATCATTCCAGTGCCATCACGCAGTTCTAAAAATTTGACTTTACCGGACGATCTGGTTTGGTATGCCCAACCTTTAAGTTCAATGGTTTGACCGACGTGGTCTTTTAAATCACTTATGTAAATTCGCATCTTTCAACTCCTGAAAAGACAGTTCTTTAGACTACGAATTCTAGCGATGTCTTATCAGATCAACAAGGGGATTAGTCTTTCGAGAGGGCGCGTTGTGTGAATTCACTGTCGGATAGCCCAGAATTGACCTTCACTTGTGAAAGTTGCAAGTCGGTGCCTCTTTTATTTTCAAGATTTTTAATAGCAATTTTTTGTGCGCGGTATATACCATTGAAAGCTTTATAATTTTGAAAATCGATGCGTTTTAATACAGTGTCTTTGGCTCCAAAATATTCGATGCGCAGCGGAAGGAATTGCTTTTGATCAATCCAAAGTACGGCTTTGCTGTAAGCTGTATTGTTCAATTTTGATTTAACTTCAATCAGCGTAACTTCTGCCGAGCCGACCTTCATTTTTTTCACCAAAGTAGCTTGTGATGATTGAACGGTGGTTAGGTCTAAATCCTGGGGGCTAAGCTCAGAACCCAGCACACCCTCTTGCTTATTTTTTGAAATAAAGCGGCGAACCTGTTTTGAACTGGGCAAATACAGCCACTGCTGCTCGGAATCTTTTTCAATCACAGTCAAAAGTCCTGCCCCCTTTTGATCTAGAGGTTTCTGAACTTTAACCAGAATATAGTTTTTTTTATCTGAAAACTTTCGCTTTATTAAAAGTTGACGTTCTTTTTTGGCTCCATCGGCTTCGATAATTTTCATACTAACAACAGAAGAATCATCAACTGATGAAAGTAAACTTTGTGACTTTTTTAATAGCTCTGCGGCTTCGTTCGAAGCGGCCGAAGCACGCTGTCCCGAGAACAGAAAAACAAATAAAATTAAACTCATGAAGTACTTTCGAAATTGGTATAAAAAACTTGGTAAAAAAATAAGATCTCCAAACATTGCAGCGACGACGGAAAGAATCATGTACTGTCCGAACATTCGATTCATCCCAAAGTACGAAAATAAAAACACGACAAAACCCAACACGACCAACGTTGTTGCCAGTAAACATGGGTTAGATTCTTCGATCAACGCTTTTTTTAATGGGAAATAACTGTGATAAATGTTTTTTCGCTGCAACTTCAAAACTCTTCCGATGACATAAACGGTATTGGTAAACGCTAAACCGATCGCAATCGAAAAAATAATGGCTACACTAGGCTTCATGGCAACTTGACTTAAATTTAAAAAAATAAACAAAACAAGTGGGGGAATCAAATTCGGCAAGCAGGCCAGAAGCGCCCAGCGCCAAGATCTAAATACAAAAGCCAGCACTAGACCGATGGTCAAAAAAGCATGCCAAAAATTAAAGACTAAATCTTTCGAGACCTCTTGATTAATAGTATGAAACTGGGTTCCAAAACCAAAAAAAGACAGCTTAGATTTTGGAAAAGCTGTTTTCAAAATTGAAATAATGCTGGATTTCGCTGAGCTGATTTTATCTGAGGTCAAATCTTTGTATCTAACTTGAACCAAAACACTTTTTTGATTTTGCGACATGAACTTATCTAAGGGGTTTGTGCTTGATAATGAAAACATAAAATTTTTCTCGTTCAGATCACCGACCGAAGACGGAAGCCGCTGGCGATTATCACCAGAAAGAGTTTTGTAAAAATCGGTGACGGATATGACCGAACCCACGGGACTAAGATTTTTAATTTTACCAATCGCAGAATCCAATTTTTTAAATGCCAAGGGTTTATGCCATCCTTCAGTTAATGACAGGACAAAGTTAGCCTCGAGCGTGCCACCAAACTGGGTATCAATAAATTCTGTGGTCAGACGGGCTTGCTGTTGATCTGGCAAATCGTCTAAAATTCGAGAGTTCCAATTAATTTGCGTCAGACTATAGAAGCCAAAAACAAAAATAAAAAACGAGGCCGTCAAAATGACTTTGCGGTTCTTGATAGACCATAAAGACCAATAAGCAGGTTGATGTATCCAATGTCGAAATTCACAGGATTTAAAGATTAATAGTAGCGGTACCGTCACCAAATGAACCAAAAACCATACGCCTAAAGAACTGATACCTACAATCAGTCCGTAATTTTTTATTAAACCCGAAGACGAAGTTTGTAACATTAAAAAACCCATACCTGTCGTCGTGACAGCCAGCAAGTTTTCCCAAAACAGCTGTCGATAAGTCAGCCAAATGTTTTTAGTTTTTAAATGATGTGCCTGAATATGAATAACCAGTGACAAGGCATCCAAAGAAATTAAAACAGGTAAAGTCGTTAATAAAACATTCAGCGAAATGCCAAAAAAACTAAGCAACCCTAGAATAACGGTATTCACAAACAGTAGCGTTAAGAAAACTGGGATGATGGATGTGGCTTTTTTATAGACCAGCAGCAATCCCAAAATGAAAAGAATAAAGCCAAAACCTAGCGACCGTATAAGTTCTTTTTTTAGAAGCATGCTGATATCGGCTTGCACGATAGGCAAGCCACCGTATTGGACCTGCAACGCCGGATAATTTTTTGCAAAATATTCTTTTAAGCTTTGCGTGTATGCAAAAATCTCTGCGGGGCTTGATTCTTTTAAATTAAGTATCATCAATGTTGCAGTTGATTCAGGATCCAATAGATGTGGTCGTACAAACGGGTGAGTCGCAGCCAGATTAAATCTTTCAGCTAATGTCGTGTTATCAAAAATATTTCCCACCGAGATTTCATTTGCAGATCGTGCAGCCCCATGTATAGAGGCCATAGACACTACAGATTTCAGGAATGAATTGATCGCAAAAGAATTATGAATTTGCTTCAGCAAAAGATAATTTTTTTCATCAAGCCAGCTGTTTTTGTCGGGTGATTTTAAAACAAGCAGTAAAGAAAGATCTTTATCGAAGTGAAAAAGTGACCGCAATTTATTTTCTTGTCGCAATAGGGGATGGTTAGCTGGATAAAATTGTTTTAAAGAATATTCCGTTTTCAACTGCAGCACCGAGTAGCCGCAAAATAAAAAAAGTGCCAAACAGAGAAGACCTGCAAAAGTGTTAATTAATCTGACATTTTCTAAAGCTTTAGCTTTGAAAATTTGCAAAGATACATTCACTTTTGCTTTCAGTTGCATAGGATTCCTGCCGAAAGGTCTAGTAACTTGATGAACAAATTAAACATAAAACTTTCACTTCTGTTATCGGCTTTCGCGGTACTTCTTTTTAGTCCAGTTCTGCTGGCCCAGGTCCTTGTGGTAAGCCCCGCTTCCCGCTGGATTCCAGCTTTAAACAGAAATATCAAAGCTTTTGTTTACGAGTTCGAAAAAAATAGCCAGCTGAGTTTAGTAATTCCAAACGGAAAAATCCAGTCTGAAGACGTCAGCGTTGTGGGTCGGTTTCGCTTAAGTAATATATCCCCAGAGTTTTCCACTAATCATTTTAATGTAGACTTCCAAATTGAAAACGCCGAGATCCTGGCCAAAAATGTCAAAATTCAGATTCTGATGGACCAAGACCTGGGTTTCGGATTAGCCCATGTAAAATTAGATGTTCAGTGTGCTGCAATTTCTGTTCAAGCAATGACTTCACAAAAATTATTCGCCGTGCTGGATGGAAACTTAAAAGTAAAAAATATAAATACTGATTTACGGAATGAATCGCTGAAAACAAATCTTGTCGGTTGCACTGCGGTCACTGGCTTAGATCAGGCCATTCAGGAAAAAATTCTAAAATATATTCAGGCGCAAATCATCAACGAGCAACTTCATCAGTTTCTTTCAGATGAAATTAGCATGCAGTTAACAAAAAAATTAAATGAATTAGCAAGCTCGATTTTAAGTGATGTAGAAAATCTACAGCCGCTTAAGTACAGTATCGATGAAAAGCTAAATCTTTGGATTACCCCAACTAAAAGCCCTTTTAATACGGATGAAATGGCGGGTATTAGCGACAGCAAGGTAACGGCACTTTTGATAAAGAAAGAATTTTTGGAAAAACTGATTCTTCAGCGAGTCAATCAAGAGTTTGAAAAAAAACCACTCTACTCAAATTTAAATTCAGGTTTACAAAAGCTAACCTGCTCCCGCTGGTCCCAGTTTTTAACTTGGCCAGCGCTGATGTCTTTGCCTAAATGCTTTAATTTAGAAATAGATTCCAAGCTTGAAGAGGTAAAACTTTTGGACCCTACCACGATGAATTTTAAATTCAGTTTGAAATCCATGGCATCGGCTGTGAATCAGAAAAAAAATATTGCTGTTTTTAATACCACAAGTCATGTCACGTTTTCGACGATGGTTTCAGAAATTACTGCTTTGAAAGCCAAACATTTTCCAGATTTTTTGTCATGGTCTGGCGGGTCTTCGCGAATTTCTACAGGAATTATTCAATCCGTACTACAGACCGGACTGACGCAAGAACTGCAAAAACTAAAATTAAATGAAACAAAAATTAGATTATTTAATCTTTTTGATGTGCAAAAAGCCAGGCTGATCAATGCAGAAACGCTTTTGATCCAATTAAAAGAAAATTAAAAATCATAACTTAACTTCAGACTTACATTGTCAGTCTGATCGTACGCCTTAGCCAAAGTGCCCTCTTCAGCGGTAATAACGTTGACTGCAAAAGTTGTTTTAAAGTGTTCTGTCCATTTTTTTTCGAAGCGAACGGAGGTTAAGGTTGATGGATTTTTTTCATTGTAGACAACGGCACCCGATATTCTATTTTCTGGATTAAGTTCAAGTAAATATCCGACAGCCACAGATTTTTCGAAGAATCCAAGCAAAGTTTCTAATTCATTGGCCGTATCTGATTTTTTCCAAAGTCGATTCACTTGAAAAAAATAATGAAGTGTATACTTAGAAAAATCCAAGTTGCTTTCAATCGCCGCATTGCAGGCCACAGTTTCAGTAACGTCCTGATAAAAGTTTTTTTGTTTTTTACAAAAGGCTTTCAAAATAACGGGGTCAATAACTGTCGATGCGCCCGCGCCCAGGTGCTCGGATTTGATCCAGGTAATATCAAGTTCAATTGGGGGTTTGACGACCCCTATAAGCGGAGTTATCGAAGTCACATCGATATTAAAATTGGGGTATATATTCGGAATTTGGTTTGCACCTGAAAAATACAGAAAATGTAAATCAATTTTATTAAAAGTCAGCTTTATCGTACTGCCAAAGTTATTTTGAAAAGGCTTATTCAGTTCTGTTTCACTGCGGTATTTATAACTTATATTATCAGGAATTAAAAAAGTGCCACTTGCATTTTGCACGGGTAAAGCCTCTGTGCGCGGCCACCACGGGGATTGCGTCTCAGGTAGAATGGATTTTGTGTTGTAAGGTATATAAAAAAGTTTCCAATCGATAAAATTAAAACTAGTGCGTAGTAATAAACCCAAAGAACTAAGATTTTCGCTGGCCAAAGGTTGTCGGAAATCTTTTCCGTGAATGACATCAAATAAATTATTAAGGTCGGTGCCCTCGGGCGCGTACTGCCAGAATCCGATCTGATAATCAAAAACAGATGCGGCTCCAAAAAAACCCAGCCGCGTTGGTATGAGTAGACCTTGCTTTAAGTCTTGCTTTGATAAATGCACGTAGTT
This sequence comes from Bdellovibrionales bacterium, assembly GCA_043740435.1. Classification (GTDB taxonomy): domain Bacteria; phylum Bdellovibrionota; class Bdellovibrionia; order Bdellovibrionales; family Bdellovibrionaceae; genus Pseudobdellovibrio. The sequence continues at coordinate 12,579 of JAYUCH010000010.1, forward strand.
GGCCGTAGTGTCGTAACGAAAAGACAAATCCGGGCTTATTTCCCACGATCCAAAAAGACTTAATTCCACTTTAGAGAATAAAAAAGCGCTGTTTTTGGGATACAAATAAAAATACTGTGTTTCTTCACTGACAGATAAACGTACAGGCTCAGCGAATGTATTTTGAAAAAATAAAAGTGATGAAAAAAAAATTAATTTATAAAAACTCACGGTTTTACAATCCTAGCAGTTTTTTCAATTCAGCTAAGGATTTTTTTACATTGATGCGCCCGCGCGTTGATACTTGAAATAAGTGACCCTCTTGGATGTCGACACCACGTAACAAGGCCAATTTAATTTGTTGTGTTGTCGCATTTGGATATGCACTCCATAGCAGCGCAGCGGCGCCCGCTGTAAGTGGTGCGGCCATGCTGGTACCACTCATGCGCTCGATTCGGTTTCCGGGGACGGTGGACGCAATGTCAACGCCGGGTGCAGCGACTTGAACTTTACGCATTCCAAAATTCGAAAAGTGAATCATAAAATTATCGACGGTCGATGCTGCAACATTGATTTGATTTAATAAACCAAACCCCGACGGATAGTCTGGGCGCTCATCGACATTTATTCCATTTCCATAGCTGTCCCCGTTGCCTGCTGCTGTCACAATTAATAGACCTTTAGCAGATAAATTTTCCATCGCCGAAGCTAGGCTTGGCAAACACGGAGCTCCACCCCAACTTAAATTTAATATTTTTGCTCCACGACTGGCGGCATAATTCATAGCCATGATAGCATCACCAATATTCCCGGCGCCATCGTTTCCAATAAATTGCGCAGGCAGAATTTTTACCTTGGGTGCTACACCTTGAATTGGGCCTTGCGTAAAGTCCGCCCCAATTATTCCAGAGACATGGGATCCGTGGGTGTTTGTGTTGGGGTCATTCACTTCATGATTAAACTGCGCGCCTAAGTAGTCGTCGATAACACCATTGTTGTCATCATCGATTCCGTTGTCGGGTATTTCGTGGGTATTCACTAAAATGTTGGGACGAAGCTGCGCGTGGGTTACGTCCACCATTCCATCGACAACGCCAACAATAACATTTTCACCTAAAATATTTTGATTCCACAAATCGGCAGCCTGAATTATCGAAGGACCCCAGTTGACGGGCGCAGAACCACTCATACTTTGAACATCTGGTATTTGATTTTCAGTTTTTAAATGAATAATGTGATCTGGATCCACGTGTTTTATGAACGGAAGATTTTCTTTAATAAAGGTGGCGCGAAATTCGTCAATGTTTTGGCCGTGTTCGACAGAAAAAGTACCGTCTTCCCATTCGACGACGTAGCGACTTTGCGAAGCTTCGCCTAAGCATTCTTTTGCAGTGATCGAAACGGATTCTATCGTTTTTTTCTGATCACAAGAAGTCATTAAAAAACACGCGGCAATAAGAACACTTAAGACTTTGACAACATCCATGTTGACTCCATCACAAGATCATCTTTGATCTTAGAAATTAAGACCCTTTTGTGCCTCTGTGATGGTTAATTGATCGGATTCGTTTCGTCTTATAATGAGTCGAGATTAGGTCTGGTTGCAGGTCTAAAGTCTGCGCACACTTGTTATAGCTAGACCTGCATTACAAATTCTTTCAAAAAAGAACAAAATTTTTGTTCTACTTTTTTAGCTGTTTCGGTGACTTCAGAATGGGTTAATTTATTTTGTGAAATTCCCGCGGCTAGATTGGTGATACATGAAATCGCAGCGACACGAACGCCAAGGTGATTGGCGGCGATAACTTCGGGAACTGTCGACATACCAACGGCTTTACCGCCAAAAGACTTAAACATTTTAATTTCTGACGGAGTTTCATAAGTGGGTCCCGTAACACCAACATAAATCCCCTTATGAAAAAATGTTTGCTGAGCCCTAAGAATTCTTTCTGCCAATGAAATTAATTGTTTATCATAAGCTTCTGTCATGTCTGGAAAACGGGGACCCAATTCTTTAATGTTCGGACCCATCAGTGGATTTGTTCCCATCAGATTAATATGATCTTCAATAATCATGAAATCTCCGGGCTTCATTCCGTCACCATAACCGCCCGCTGAGTTGGTGACGATTAGAATTTCTATTCCTAGCATAGCCATCGTGCGAGCGGGAAACACCACCACATCCATACTGTGTCCTTCATAATAATGAAGTCGACCTTGTAGCACTACGATTTCAGAGTTATCTATTTTTCCAAAAATTAAATTTCCAGAGTGGCCTTCAACCGTGGGTGGTATAAAGTGCGGAATTTCATGAAAGGGAATCGTTGATTCAATATTCATGTGCTGAACAAAATGTCCAAGACCCGAACCTAAAATAATTCCTATTTTAGGTTTTGTTTTTGTTTTCGTTTTTATGTAATTGACGGTTTCTGTTAATTTTTGAATGACCATTTTTTCCCTCAGCAATTACTGTAGCACTTCGCTAATCAAAACGTGTTGGGCGGGCTTTTGCAATGAAATTAAATAGCTAGATGATAGCATTTGTTTTGCGGGCTCAAACAAAGTGGGCTCGTCACCATGAATGGTAAAAATAAGATCGCCTAATTCGACATGATCGCCAAGTTGTTTATGAAATTCAATTCCTGCCGTTAAATTAAGGGTATCCGCAGAAACTTTTCGGCCAGCCCGTAAAATAATTCCTGCCAAACCAATTTTTTCAACATCCAGCGAAGTTAAAAAACCTGTTTCCGCTGCACGTAATTCATACTTTTGCGAAGCTTTCGGAAGTTTTGTTAAATCTCCGCCTTGCGCTAAACACATTTGCTGAAACTTTTCTAAAGCTTTACCCGATGTTAAAGCCTCTGTGGCAAGTTGATAGGCAGCGTTCAACGTTTCTGTCTTTTCAGATAAAAAAATCATATGAGCTGACAACTGCAGCGAAAGTTCGCGCGTGTCGGCGTACAAATCATGACCCGCCGTTGAAATAAATTTTCTATTTTCCATGATTTCTAAACATTCAAAAACCTCTAAGGAATTACCAGAAAATCGGCCCAAAGGTTGATCCATCGAGGTCAGCAAAGCAGAAACTTTTTTTCCGTGATTTTTTCCAATATCCATGAGTGCTTTGGCCAGCTGTCTTGCGTCAGCTAAAGTTTTCATAAAAGCACCTGAACCAAATTTGACATCAAGGACAAGTCCATCAATTCCTTCGGCTAATTTTTTTGACATGATGCTGGCACATATTAACGGCAAGCTTTCAATCGTTGCAGTGACATCGCGAAGTGCATAGATTTTTTTGTCGGCTGGACAAATATCTGTGGTTTGCCCGATGAAGCAGGTTCCGATTTTTTTAGTCTGTTCAATAAACTGAATAATACTAAGCTGTGTATTAAAACCAGGAATACTTTCTAATTTGTCCAATGTTCCACCCGTGTGGCCCAGTCCGCGGCCCGAAATCATGGGAACGGGAATTCCAACGGCAGCCACGATGGGGCCCAAAATTAAACTGGTTTTATCACCCACTCCACCGGTCGAGTGTTTATCAACTTTGAATCCGGGTATAGAGGCCGTATTAACGGTCGTGCCTGAATTTAACATTGTTTTCGTCAACGAGACGGACTCAGCGCTGGACATACCGTTAAAATAAATAGCCATCAGCAAAGCAGACATTTGATAATCCGGTATTTCACCGCGGGTGAAGCTCAAAATAAAAAATTCAATTTCAGCAGCGCTTAATTCAAAATTATTTCTTTTTTTCTTAATAATTTCTCGGGCAAGCATCGTTAATACCCCGACTTGATTTCTTGATCCGTGATCAATTGCACGCCCGCGCTTGTACCCAAGCGGCTGGCTCCGGCGTTAATCAAAGCAACCGCACTTTGAAAATTTTTAATTCCACCGCTGGCTTTAACCAAGGCTTTTTCACGGACTGTGTTTTTCATCAGTTGTACGTCTTCGACTAACGCGCTGCCACCGTTAAACCCCGTCGAAGTTTTTACAAAGTGAGCGCCAGCTTGCATACTGATTTCACATGCTTTTATCTTTTCTTCTGCAGTTAATAAGGAAGTTTCTAAAATAACTTTTACTGGATTACCTTTGGCCACGCGAACAATTTCTAAAATTTCTTTTTCTACAAACGAATAATCTTTTGCTTTCAATGCACCTATATTTAAAACCATATCGATTTCATGAGCCCCTAAAGTAATAGCTCGAGTGGCCTCATAGGATTTGACGGAGGCCTCGTTGGCGCCCAAGGGAAAACCAACCACGCAGGCAATCTTTACTTTAGTGTTTCGAAGAATTTCTGTGCAGGTTGCAACATGAAATGAATTCACACAGACCGCATAAAAGTGATAGGTCAAAGCCTCTTCGCAAAGTTTACGAATTTGTTGTTTTGTGGCCTCTGGCTTTAACAATGTATGGTCTATATACGATGCTAAATCTTTTGGTTCTAACTTGTTAGCTGAAATCATCACGTTTGAAATTAAGGCTTTTTTAAACCTCAAGCAACAGATGTATTGAATTAATAATTAAAAACTAACTAAGCTGACTTTTTACCCTGCAGCGGGTTTAAATTCACGGAAGGGTCATCCTTACCCAAAAACGTTTTCGCATCTGCGGAAGTCACAAGACCTTTTTTAACCAGGTCTTCGACGTATTTTTCAAACAGAATCATGCCTTGTGCAGCACTCGTCTGAATGATGGAAGGAATTTGATGAATCTTTGCTTCCCGAATTAAATTTGCAATGGCTTTTGTGCCCTTCATAATTTCAAATGCGGCGACCCGTCCTTGACCGTCAGCACGAGAGAATAACGCTTGAGCCACAACGCCGCGAAGCGATTCTGCTAGCATGGTGCGTATTTGACTTTGTTGACCAGAAGGAAAAACGTCAATGATACGATCAATTGTTTTGGCAGCTGAACTGGTATGAAGTGTTGCGAAAACTAAGTGTCCGGTTTCTGCGGCTGTTAAGGCCAAAGAAATTGTTTCTAGATCACGAAGCTCTCCGACTAGAATGATATCTGGATCTTCACGCAGTGCTGCTTTTAAAGCGTTTGCATAAGTTTTTGTATGCGTTCCCACTTCACGTTGGTTGATTAAACATTTTAAATTCGGATGCACAAATTCGATCGGATCTTCAACCGTCAGAATATGCCCTTCACGAGTCGCATTAATATGTTGAATCATCGCGGCCAGCGTCGTTGATTTACCAGAACCTGTAGGCCCTGTGACTAAAATTAAACCCCGATCGCAATCGACCAGATCAATAATTGTTGCGGGTAAATTTAACTCTGCGGCAGTTTTGATTTTTTCAGGAATTGTTCTAAAAACGGCACCCAAGCCACGTCTTTGCATAAACACGTTGCAACGAAAACGGCCTAAGCCTTCAACCACGTATGCAAAATCAAGCTCCCATTTTTCAACAAAAGATTTTTTTTGTTTTTCGCTAAGAATTTCAAATATTAAACCTTGGATATCTTGATTAGAAAGTTCGCGGTAATTTAACGGTTTCATGTCACCATGCAGCCGTAAATAGGGCGGAGCACCACTTGTTAAGTGAAGATCAGAGGCTTTTTGCTCTACCATTAATCGGAATAGGTCATCTATTGTAGCCATAGTGTTCTCCAAAAATTGCTTATCGTACAATTCTTCGGTATGACTGGGTTAGTTTTCAACAGGGCCAATGTCTAAATAGTGTTTTTTTGAAACAGTTGGTTCTGGAAAGGTCGATATGGCAGCCGAAATTCTTATCAACGTAAGATCCCATGAAACCCGCGTGGCTTACGTTGAAGCTGGCATTTTGATGGACCTTAAAATCGAAAGAAAAACTTCACCGACTTTGGTCGGTACTATTCATCGCGGTGTTATCACCAGGGTGCTGCCCGGTATGCAGGCCGCATTCGTGGATATCGGTTTAGATAAAGCCGCATTTCTTTATGTCGGAGATATTTTAACCGAAGATGCAAAAGAATTCTTCGAACATGATGAATCAGAAACCGACTCTACAGAAAATGCGGATGACCACAGACCGTCCCGAGAAATTAAAACTCCGATTCAAGATTTGGTGAAAGAGGGCGATCACCTTATGGTTCAAGTGGCGAAAGATCCTTTGGGAACAAAAGGCGCACGAATCACTACTCACATTTCATTACCTGGGCGCGGAATTGTTTACATGCCTTACATAAAACACACAGGGATTTCACGAAAAATAGAAGACGAAAGTGAAAAAGAAAGACTCAAAAAAATAATCCAAAAAATAAATCCTGCAGGTGGCGTGATCGTACGCACAGCCTCTGAAGGTGCAACCGAAGAATCTCTTCGAGCCGATATCGAATACTTAGACCGTTTGGGAAAAGAAATTCAAAAAAATTACGAGAAGAAAAAAACCGCGGGCAGCATTCACGCAGAATTAGACGTCGAATTAAGGGCCCTACGTGACTTAATGAGCGAGCAAGTCACAACCGTTTGGGTCGATGATATCGAAGCCTTCAAAAAAGTCTCCAAATTTGTGACACAGTTAATGCCGAAGTATCGCCAAAACATTATTCTGTACGAAGAGCGAAAACCGCTGTTTGATTTGTACGATATCGATTTAGAAATATCACGCTCATTGGAACGAAAAGTTTGGTTGAAATCCGGCGGGTATATAGTTGTCGATGAAGCTGAAGCTTTGGTTGTTGTCGATGTGAATACGGGCCGGTTTGTCGGGAAAAAAGATTTAGAAGACACCATTTTAAAAACGAATCTTGAAGCCGTAAAAGAAATTGCACATCAGTTGCGTGTACGAAATGCCGGTGGAATTATAATTATTGATTTTATTGATATGGAAAAACAAGTGCATCGTGATCAAGTTTTATCTTCTTTTGCTGAAGAGTTGAAAAAAGATCGCAGTCGCACAAATATTATTTCTATGTCCGAACTGGGTCTAGTTGAAATGACTCGAAAACGCATTCGCCCAAGCCTTGTAAAAACACTGTGCGAGCCCTGTAGTTATTGTGACGGCAAAGGTTATATCAAAAGAAAAAACACGATCGCGAATGAAATTTTCCGTGAACTTGAGCGCGAATCAGGCCTACAGGATTCTTCAAAGCGTAAGGGAATTATTGTGCATTGCCATGCTTCAATCGTGGATTGGGTTTATGAAGTCGAATCTGAAACCTTAGAAATCTTGGAAAAAAGGTTGAACAGATCAATTGCCTTTAAAATAGAGCCTAAATATCACACGGAACAATACGAGATTTTTCAAGATAAGTAAGTGCTTGATATTTATGGTATTTTTGAAGAAAAATTCGGCAAAGTCCAGTATTTCAGAGCGCTGTTTCAAAACGCTTGAAAACAAATCAAGCTGTGAAACACTAATTCGTCTGAAAAAGATTAAATCGCATTGACAACTCTGCTTAAGAAATGGCAAAAAAACAAATCTTGTCATGAGTTAATTACGAGTGAAATTTTCAAGCGGAGGAAAAATGTACGCTATTATTAAGACCGGCGGTAAGCAATATAAAGTTCAAGCTGGTGATGTATTACAGATTGAAAAAGTCGAACAAGCATTGGGTTCAGAATTTAAGATCACTGAAATCTTGATGGTCGGTGGCGACAAAGCGCACGTAGGAGCGCCACTTGTTAAGAATGCTTCCGTAACAGTTGTGGTAACTAAGCAAGCTAAGACTCGCAAAGTTTTAGTTTTCAAAAAGAAACGTCGTCAAGGTTACAGAAAATTTGCGACTCACAAACAAAACTTTACTGAAATTTTCATTAAATCAATCACGTCTCCAGACGGTCAAACTTCAAAAACAGATGCAACACCAATCGTTAAAGATATGGCTGCATTACGTGAAGAGCGTATTTTATTAAAAGTTTCTGATAGCCGTGCGCGTGCCGAGGCCGCTGTTGGTCAATCAACTCCTGTTGAAAAGCCAGCAAAAAAAGCAGCAGCTCCGAAAAAGAAAAAGGCTGCAAAAAAAGTAGCTAAAAAAGTTAATTCTAAGCGCGCTGTTAAAAAGTCTGCCAAAAAAGCAACGAAGAAAAAAAAGTAGTAAAGCAAAAGTAATTATTTAACTTTAATAAAGTAAACACGGAGTTAGTATGGCATCGAAAAAAGCGGGTGGTAGTACCAAGAATGGCCGGGATTCACAGTCGAAGAGATTGGGCGTGAAACGTTTTGGCGGCCAAAATGTTAAATCAGGAACAATTATCGTTCGTCAGCGTGGAACAAAATTCCAAACTGGTAACAACGTTAAAATTGGTCGTGATCATACGATTTATGCAGTCATCGAAGGTTTAGTTAAATTTGAAAGATTTTCGAAAGAAAAATTTAAAGTTAGCGTTTACCCAAAAACAGCGTAGTACAAAGACAATATCAAATTGTTGTTTCTTTTAAAAGGAGCCTAAAGGCTCCTTTTGTTTTGAGGATCAACTTATAAAAGCTAAAGTAGAAAAATATGAAATTCGTCGACGAAGTAAAAATTAAAATCTCATCTGGCCGCGGTGGCCCGGGTAGTGTCAGCTTTCGCCGGGAATCCGGAACTCCACGTGGCGGCCCTGATGGCGGCGACGGTGGTAAGGGCGGAGATCTTATTTTTAAAACATCTCGGCATATTAATTCTTTAGTCGATATCAAATCCCATAAAAAATATGCAGCAGAAAATGGTCAAGCCGGAGCCCGCGATAATTGTTTTGGGTCACAAGGTAGCGATCTTGTGATCATTGTTCCCGAAGGAACGATCATTCGCAGCGAAACGGGCGAAGTGATGTATGACTTAAATAAAAATCAACAAGTGACTGTCCTGCGCGGTGGTCGCGGTGGAAAAGGAAATACCTTTTTCAAAAACAGTATCAATCAGGCGCCAGAACATGCTCAGCCTGGCGAAGACGGTGAATCTTTAGAAATTACTTTAGAATTAAAATTAATTGCTGACGTGGGAATTATTGGTTTTCCAAATGCGGGGAAGTCGACTTTTATATCTCGGGTCTCTGCAGCCCGTCCCAAGATTGCAAATTACCCCTTCACCACTTTGACTCCGCAACTAGGTGTTGTAAAGGTAGGTGAATATAGCAACTTTGTCCTGGCGGATATTCCCGGCCTTATAAAAGGGGCCCACCAGGGGGTCGGCTTAGGAATTCAATTTTTAAAACACATCGAACGCACCAGTTTATTCATTCACATTGTAGACGTATCCGGAATGAGTGGCCGTGACCCAATGGTGGATTTTGAAGATATTAATTACGAACTTAAAATGTACGACGATTTAAACAAAGAAAAAGATGAATTTTTTCCGCTGTCATCGCGCGAACAAATTGTAGTCCTTAATAAAATCGATTTGTTAGGAACCGACCAAGCTGAAAAATTAAAGCTTCAATTCAAAAAGAAGTTCAATGTCGATGTTTTTACAGTGTCTGCTGTCACTGGAAAAAACATGAAAGAATTTTTAGGCTTCATTGCTGAAAAAATTATGAAATCAAAAGAAATCGACTCGGATGCAAATTCAATTCAAGAGCGCTTATAAAGGATCAGTATGAAAATTGGAATTTTCGGTGGCAGTTTTAATCCTCCGCACAATGGCCACGTGAATAGTTTAACGACCGTTCAGAAAAAAATGGGCTTTGATCTTATTCACATTATGCCAAACAGCCAAAACCCTTTGAAAATTCCAATGGAAGGGCCAGCTAACGAACATCGATTAGAAATGTGCCGAAGCGCTTTCAGTTCCTATGGTAAAGCCTTTGTGGTCAGTGACCTTGAACTAAAACGCGGTGGCAAAAGCTATACAATCGATACAGTTAACGAACTTTTAAAGCAGTACAAAAGCAATGAGCTGTACTTAATCATTGGTGCTGATAATTTCGAAACGTTTTCACAGTGGAAAGATTATAAAAAAATTCTGGAACTGGTTAATATTGTTGTTACCACACGTCCAGGCTTTCAAATTCCGGAAAGCGAAAAAGAATGGCCGGCTTACTTAACACCTCTTGTTGCAGACAGCGACTTTGGAACGCTAGAGTTAATCACGGGCCGATCCATTGAATTTATAACTCTAAATGATTTAGAAATTTCGTCTTCAGAACTGCGTAAAAAACTAAGATTAGGAAGACCAACAGAAAAATTTCTACCCTTGGCTGTTGAAAGCTATATAAAAGCCAATAACCTTTATAAAGTTTCGAAAGAAAAGATTTCTGATTACAAAAAATTTACGGAATTTTGTTCTCAAGTGCTATTTGATAAAAAAGCCATCGCAGTACGTGGTTTTGATTTACAAAACCATTCCACAATGTGTGATTATGCATTAGTTGGTTCTGGCACCAGTACTCGCCACACATCATCGATGGCTGATAACTTGGTGAAAGCGATCAAAGATGAGTTTAACGTATACCCACTAAGCGTTGAAGGCGTTGACGAAGGCCGCTGGGTTGTTGTCGATTACGGAATTTTGATTGTACATTTGTTTTACGACTTTGTTCGTCAAGAATATCGTTTAGAAGACCTGTGGAAAGATGGCCGAGAGTTATCACTGACCGACCAAAAAATTCCTAGCAAATCCTAATTGATGAAATGGGTGCTATTTGATTTTAAATCGGCTCAAGAGTCCTGGTTCGAACAGGCTGAGTCGGTTTACATTAAAAAAATAAATTATTTTTCCAAGTTTGAAACCGTGCACTTAAAAACCAACAAAGCCGACCGCGAAATTTCACAGTTGAAAATTAAATTTGAAGAGACTCGCTTATTAGAAAAACTAACGGATGATGATTTCATTATACTGTTTGATGAAAAAGGAAAAAAACAGGATTCACTTTCATTTTCAAAGTTGATCGAAAAAGCCAAACAGTCTGGAAAAAAACGTGGCGTTCTGATTCTAGGCGGCGCTTATGGCGTCAGTGACACGATCAAAAATAAGGCTTTGGCTACTGTGACTTTGTCTGACTTAACAATGAATCATTTGGTAGCCGAAGTCGTCGTACTTGAACAATTTTACCGCGCGCAGACCATTTTAAACCGAATTCCGTACCATAACGTATAATCGTCCAAATTTAAACAAGAGCTTAAAGTTTTCGTAGTTTGCAGTGTTAATTAAAGTGTTTAATAAATTAAAGCAGAAAATATACAATCCGATTTGTCTAAGTTGTGGATCTTATTTCGTTCTGCATCACTTGTTCTGCAAAGATTGTTTCAAATATAAAATTCATCCCCGTCTTTTGCAGGAAAATTTATGCGTTGATCAAGCTGTGAGTTACATTCATTTGATGGATTGGATTCCTGACGAAAGTGATCTAATTTCTGAAATGGTTTATCGATTTAAATCTGACCGCTGCGTTTTAGCCTGGAAATTTTATTCTGGTTTGGCTGTCAAACTTTTAAGTAAAACAATCTTTATCCCAGATATTGATTATGTAGTGGTTATTCCCGGATCGAAAAAAAGCTCAGTTCATTCGAAAATTTTTGCCAGCATGGTGCAATTAGAAATTAATAAACCCGTGCTTAACATCTTAGAAAAAGCCAAATCAAATACTTTAGATGCAGAACAAAAAAAACGAAATAGGCACGACCGCGAAGAAAGTAAGTTTCAACTCAGTGAACATTTTACACAATCCCTTGGCAAACTGAACCTGCATTCAAAACACATCCTGCTGGTTGACGATATTCGCACAACTGGCAGCAGCTTTAGACAGGCTGTGGCCGTGTTAGGACCTGTAAAAAAAGCTACGCTTTTGACACTGTTTCATCGAAAAGCCAAAGCCTAGTCGCCACTTGTTTCTTAGCTTGGTTTTGTTATATTGTTTTGTATGAAAAAACCAGTTCTCATTCTTATTCTGTTAAGCCAGTTCTCGCTCAGCGCGTGGTGCAAAACAAATAACGATTTTAAAGAAGAAAAAAAAACGGCTTCCAAAATTTTGCAAAAATATGCCACTGCAAAATACATTACGGTCGATATTGAAAAAGAGGATGAAAAATTAACACTGGGAACAAAAACCGTAAGCAAAGGTACAATCAAATACTCGGCTGGGAAAGTTTATTTAATTTTAAATTCTGACAAAAAAACAGAACTTTATTTTAAAGACGGAAAATTAACTTTAGTTGATTATCCGGATCAAGACTTTGATAAAAACGGAAAACGCAAAGTAACTGTAATTACAAAAAAAATGCCTGTTTTTTTACAAAGTTTAGTTAATTTGTTTTCAAATCCCAAAATATTCTTTACCGATTTCAAAACCACAAAGTCTGAATTAAAAAGTAATTTATTGACCTTGAGTTTAAAGGCCAACGTCGAAAGCTTGAAAGACTTTAAGCTGGTGCTAGACGTGAAGCACAAAACAGTCGAAGCGATATCGTTTGTCGATGATGTGAGCACGATGACTTCGATTAACTTTAAAGATGTGAATCTAAAAACAAAAATATCAAAAAATACTTTCGACTTCAAAACAATAGCATCAGACCAGGTGGTATCCCAGTGAACACAGTAAATTCAGTAAAACAAAGCGATCCAACAAAAAAGAAAGTCCATTTCATCAGCTTGGGCTGCCCGAAGAATTTGGTCGACAGTGAAATTATGGCAGGAACTTTAATGAAAGATGGTTATGACGTTGTGGCTGACGCCGAAGGTGCTGACACAGTCGTAGTCAATACCTGTGGATTTGTTGAAGATTCGAAGAAAGAATCCATCCAAAGAATTCTTGATATGGCTTCATTAAAACAAGACGGTAAAATTAAAAAAATTGTTGTGGCCGGCTGTTTAACCCAAAGATATAAAAATGATTTAGTTGAAGGCTTACCTGAAGCGGATCTTTTTATTGGATCCGGAGAATTTCAAAACATTGCAAAAATTCTGAAAAATCATGAGGCCGGCAAAAAAGGTAAAACATTTTTTAATTTGCCAACTTATTTGCAAGAAGAATCCACTCCACGAGTGAATTCACAGCCGAAGCACCGGGCGTATTTAAAAATTTCTGAGGGTTGCATGAAGCGCTGCGCGTTTTGTGCCATTCCGTTGATTCGTGGGAATTTACAATCTCGGCAAATTACGAACATTGTTAACGAAGCCAAGCTTTTAGCTGCAAGCGGAGTTGAGGAATTAATAATTATCAGTCACGATTTCACTGATTATGGTTGGGACATCAAAAGAAAAAATCCTGAAGCCAAAGAAAATCCAGTTGAACTTTTACGTGAATTAGCGAAAGTCGATGGCATTCGTTGGATTCGGTTATTGTATTTGTATCCGGATGGAATTTCTGACGAAATGATTGAATTGATAAAAAATAATCCTAAATTTGTTAAATATTTTGATATGCCCCTGCAGCACATCAATAACGATGTATTAAAAAGCATGAATCGCAAAATGACTAAAGAAGAAATTGTCAGTGTCTTAACTAAAATTCGTTCTGAAATTCCAGATGCAGTTATCAGAACACAATTTATCGTCGGTTTTCCTGGTGAAACGTCGGAACAGTTCGAAGATTTACTGCGTTTCGTGACCGAGCAAAAATTTGACCGCGTTGGCTGTTTTAAATATTCACCGGAAGAAAATACGCCAGGTGGGAAAATGGAAAATCAAATCGAAGATAAGATTAAAGATTTCCGGCATGACGCTCTGATGGAAGTGCAGCAAAATATCTCGCGAGAAAAGCACAAAGCCTTTATTGGAAAAACCCTAGAGGTTGTTGTTGAGGGCCACAGTGAAGAAACGGAATTGCTGCTGCAGGGTCGAATGTCGCAGCAGGCACCAGAAATTGATGGCGTTGTTCTGATTAATGACGGGCAAGCCCAAATTGGACAGTTTGTTAAAGTTAAAATAACAGATAGCATGGAGTATGACCTGATTGGTGAAATCGTTGAATAATACGGATAATCTTTTAGTTTTTGATTTAACAAAGCTGGGTGCAGCCTACCAGATTGTAAACATGTTTACGGACAGTGAAGCTATTCACGTTTTTGAAATAAGCCCCATCGGCACGCAAGCCGTTTTAATCTTAATGTCGAAAGATTTAATTTTATTACAGCTGATACAGAATCAATGTCAGTCTTTGTACGCGGCCGACATCTTAAGCAGCAGTTTGGTAGAAAAAGTTCAAAGTCATGTTCTAGATCCTTATTTGAGCCAACAAAAACCACATATAGAATCTAATTTGCTGTTCGTAGAAACCACTTTTTTTTCTACAGCATTTAAGACAGCACAAAATTTAGTGGACAAGGGTTTGTTCATCTTAGACTTTCGTGCCGTTCGCACAAGTCCCCCTAACTTAATCCTTACAGCTACCAGTGAATCGGTGGAAAAGTTGAATCAGTTTATGCTGGATTATCCCCAGGAAAAAATGACATTAATTCCGAAGGTTCAAAAAAAGCTTAAATCTTTTTTTGTTTTTGAAAATTAAATCATAGCGCTTATCTTTTAGATCACATCGCTTCGCATTTTTGCAAAAGTTGACTGTAGGCCGTGATTTTTTCGGATTTTTCATCAATTAGTTTTTTTAAAGAGCGTCTAATTTCTACCACGACTTTTGGATTGAGGGCGCATGCCATTTGAAATTGCTGCAGCGCCTGTTCACGTTTATTATCATTAAAATAATTCCAAGCTAGCGCCGTGTGAGCTCTGTCTGATTTGGGCATTGTAGCGATAGCTTTTTCGAAACTGGCAGAAGCTTCTTTATTATTAATTTCAATACTGTAGATTTCACCTAAACAAAGATAGCCCATCTCAGACTCTTTTATTTTAACAGAACTTAGAAAATATTTTTTTGCCTCTTTGTATTTTTTTTGCTCTCGGTTAGCGATTCCTAAATAAATATAGGGTAAAGGGTTTTTGGTCCTAGCAATTTCTTTAAAACAGTATTCTTCAGCTTCGGCATAGTGACCATCTAGAGTGTAAGACTCACAAAGCTCTTCATCAAAGTGTTTTCCAGTAAATTTTCCGAGATCAAAAAAAATAGATGCAGATTCAAAATAATTGCTTTCGGCTAAATAAACCTCTGCTAGTAATTTTAAGGCGACGGTATTTTTTGGGTCCTCGACCAGAAGGGCATTCAACTGAGTTCGAGCAGATTTTTTATCTCCTTTAGAAAATGATAAAATGGAATCTGCAATCTGCTGATCGGCTTTGGAAATTTTTTTTGTTTTAAGTTGGGTCATAAGGGCTTCGGCTTCTTTAGTTTTTTTTTGGTCTATGAATTCTTTCAGAAGGCGCAACAGCAACGCAGTCGATTCAGGATTTTTGCTGAGCCGATCTTTTATAAGTCCGATTCGAAGATCTTTTATTTTATCGCTGTAATAATAAATCGAATCAAAGTCTTTGTTTCGACAAACGGACTGATACTCTTCGTATTTTCCAACGGTGACTGTGCTTCCCGGGGGAATAGGCGGTTGGGCTGAATTTAAAATGGAATTCAGTGCAGCGCCCGGAGCGCCCGTTGCATTAACCTGAGCTGCTGGATTCGGTGTTGTTCCGACACCTGGACTGGTCGCAGGCGTTTGCGCCGCAGCAGGTGCGGGCGGAGCCTGAGCATGGCTCAGTTTGAGACAACTTATAGCTGTTAACAGCAAGATTAAAACTTTCAAAGCACCCCTCGGTTGTTGGATTCTTAGTGTAATCATCCGATAAGTTTTTAAGTGAAACAAGTAATCCGTAAGAAGAAATCTAAATCTGCATTGGCTTTGCTTAGGTGTAAAAAAGGCCAGGCTGTAGTCGAGTATGTGCTGATACTTATCATCACAATTACGATGTTGTTATCTTTAAGGGGTGCATTCAAATCAATAGACGATTTCATGTATAGCTATATGGGAGCTTATGTTTCTTGCTTGATGGAATATGGAGAGTTACCGGCCCGGGGAGTTGAAACCTCCGAGTTAAAAAACAATAAAGATGGCGGCAGTGGTGGCGGAAAAGTCTGCAATTCTAAATTTGGCGGTTTTACTCTAAATGGTGGTATCCAAGAAAATAAAAATTCAAGTACCGGTGGAAGCAAATCTTTCGGTCAATCGAGCAGTAAAAATTCTTCACAATCTGCTGCGGCCGAGGCAAATTCCAAAGTTGCTGAAAACAAAAAATCGTCCTCTGAATCTACATCAAGTGAATCATCCTCTGGAAAAAATTCCTCTTCAAGTTATGCGGGTGGAAGAATAAGAAGATCGTCGAATGCGCCCGGAACAGGGACGGCTGACAACGGCAGTAACTCAGCTGATGCCAGTAAGACCAAAGTGCTTGAGGACGAGGATGGCACAGGGGGCAGCAGACGTGGCTCTGGTGAAATACGATCAACTCGGGTTATTCACGAACGATCACGCTACAAAGCAATTACCGGCAAGCTAGCTGACGATCTTGATAAGAAATCAAAAGCTGCACGAGCTCCGACATCAAGAACACTAGCGAAAGTTGACGAGGGTTACCGCTTTGGTCCACGGCAAAATATTTTTACTCCGCCCGAAATAAAGGCAGCTAGCATTAGTGAAGATGATAACAGTGGCTTTCAGTTTGGAAATATTTTGAAGTGGGTTATTATTGCAGGAATGGCCATCACGATATTCATTTTTTTCGGAAATCAGGTCATGGGTTTTATGAAATCCAAAGAGAAATAAAGCGAATTTAGCTTTTCCACAACGCCTTGCACGATCTAAATAATATACAATCGCTGAGTTCCTAGTTGAATCTTTGTCCAAAATCGAAAATAAAAGCCTTCTGAGGTTTACATTGATAGAAATAGTTAAGCACGATCAAGTTCGCTTTTTTAAACTGCATCAAGCTCAAGAACTTTTGCCACTTGTCTACCGTGTGACCGAGGATTCTGCGCGGGAAGTCCGGTACCTTATGGCTTGTATTGATGCTCTTCCGGATAAAAAATCAAATCGTGCCTTAGAGATTCAAGATCAAATCAATTCCATCATTGAAAAATGGCAAAATAAATTAGAGCGCCTAGGTGCAAAGCCAAAAGGCTTGTGGCTGGCAGATTTTGATAATGGTGATGGTTATTTTTGTTGGAAATTCCCAGAAACCGCAATTTTGCACAAACATGGCTACCAAGACGGCTTTACAGGTCGTATACTGATTTCCTCTAACGAGGAAGCCAATGAGAATTGCCCTAGCACAAATTAATTCAAACCTAGCGGGTTTTGAAAAAAATAAAAATAAAATTTTAGAATATGTCCATCGGGCCCAAGAAAAAAAAGCTGAATTAGTTATTTTTCCGGAAGCGTGTTTGTTTGGGTATCACCCGTTTGACTTGCTTGAGCGCGAAAACCTAGTCGATCAGCAAAATAAAGAATTGAAAGATCTGATAAAAAAACTTCCCAAAGGTATTTCTATTTTAATTGGTGGTTTTGAGAAAAACAAAAATAAAAAAGGCCGCCCTTATTTTAACACGGCTTATTTGTGTGAAAAAAATAAAATTGTTAAAACTTTTCACAAAGAATTGCTGCCAACAGGTGATGTTTTTGATGAAGCTCGGTTTATTGAAAAAGGTCGTCTGAAGGACAATGCATTTAAATTTAAGAATAAAAAGTTTTTCCTGACTATCTGTGAAGATATCTGGGCTTGGGAAGATCAGCATTCCAAATCAAGTTATACGGAAAACCCATTATTAAAATTGCCGAAAAAAAAGTTTGATCTGGTCATCAACATGAGTGCTTCACCCTACTTTACAAATAAAGGCCAGCAGCGCGATTATGTCGTCAAAAAAACGGCCCAGCATTTTAAGGCTGCAGTTGTTTACGTAAATATGGTTGGCGCACAAGATGAAATTATTTATGATGGTCAAAGTTTTTTAATGACCCCCAAAGGTGAAAAAAAACTTTCATGTTTGGCATTTGCTGAAGATCTAAATGTTTTTGATCTGGAAACACTTGCGGACTGGAATGCCACCAGCCGTCAGCCAAAAGATTCAGAGGCAGAGCTTTTGCGTAAAGCACTGGTGCTGGGAATCAAGGATTTTACCCAGAAAAATAAAGTCCAAAAAGTTCACTTTGGTTTGTCCGGTGGAATTGATTCAGCCGTGCTAGCTTGCTTAGCGGCGGATGCCATGGGTCCACAAAATGTTCAGCTGTTCGCTTTACCGACACAATTTAATTCGCAAGAAAGTTTTACGCTTGCAGAAAAATTAGCGAATACTTTAAATATAAATCTGAAGACAATTTCTATTGATGGCATGTTTTCATTTATAAAAAATATTTTAGATCTTGAATTTTCAGTGACTCAGTTTCATTTGATGCATGAAAATTTGCAGTCCCGTTTGCGCGGATTAGTGCTGATGGCGTATTCCAACTTCACCGGCAGTTTATTACTGACCACCGGCAACAAGTCTGAATATGCCACAGGTTATGCGACTCTTTACGGAGATATGTGTGGGGGTTTGGCTCCGTTAGGTGATTTGACTAAGAAACAAATTCATCAGTTGGCTGCACTTTACAACAGTGAGGCAAAAATAATTCCACACGAAATTATAACCAGGGCTCCGACCGCAGAGCTTAAACCCAACCAAAAAGATCAGGACTCTTTGCCAGAATACGATCTATTAGATAAAGCCGTTGTTAACCTTGTGGAAAAGAAAGCGAAAGCTAGAAATAAAACCGAAGTTTGGTTGGCGCAGGTATTAATAAAAACGGAATTTAAAAGATGGCAGGCAGCACCTATCTTAAAAATATCTGAGCACTCGTTTGGTCGGGGCCGCAGATATCCGATTACTCATGAAGCCAAGGAAATTTAACTAAAAACAAAATCCATCTGTTTAGGTTTGCGTTCGATTTGTGGAAAACGAAGTTCTGCTTTTCCAGTTAAGGCGATCAAATTTTCAACCTGTGGTAATTTACCAGCTACAGAAATTCTTTTTATCATTTCTAAAAAAACATGACCGCAGTAAGTCGCGTCTTCTTCAGCGCGGTGAAAACCAGTTGATGGAATTTTTAAGTGTTGAACCAAGGTTCCCAGTTTGTAATTGGGTAACCCAGGAAAAACTTTGCGACTGATCGTGAGCGTATCGATGATTAAACCCTGCGGAGCCGGAGATTCATATTTTCTGATAGCCGTCGTTAAAAACCCGGCATCGAAAGGCGCGTTGTGAGCGACTAAAATTGAATCTTCACAAAAATTTGCAAAGGAAGTTAATAGCGAATCAATTCGCGGTTTACCGATGACCATGTCGTCGGTAATTCCATTCACGGCACTGGCGCCCGGAGGGATAGCCCGTTGCGGATCTACAAGCGTTGAGAACACGCTTTCCACAGAACCATTATTAAATCTGACCGCACCGATTTCGACGATTTGATCGACACCCGGCACAGTTCCTGTTGTTTCTAAGTCAAAAGCTATGAATCTCATACTAAGTTTGATACAAACAAAACGTGGCCGTATCAACAAAAACACTACAAATTGTTAGAGAAAATAAATCTATTTCGTTCAAGCCGAAGCAGAATTTACTTGAACTGCTTAATGCGAATAAAATAAGCATCAATCAGGCCTGTGGTGCGAGTGGATCTTGCACCACTTGTCGAGTTACAGTTATCGGCGAAAAAAAATCTTTTTCTGAACGAACTGAAATTGAAACTGAAAGAGCCCATGAGCGCCAGTATGGCGATGACGAACGATTAGCTTGTCAGACTTTTTTATTAGACGATGCAGAGATTGAAATTCCTCAGGTGGTCATTTAAAAAATTATTCGATGTAATAATTATTTGTGTAAATCCAAGTTAACCACTTCACCGCATCGGGTAGCGGCAGCCGTGGACTGATGCGCACTTGAAGGCGGTAGGTGCCGGATCCTTTCAATGGAAATAAGCCTTCGAATGTATTTAAAATATCGATAGGTTCTCCGTTTTTATAAAGAACCACTTCGTAATAAGCTGTGGGCTCAGATGGAAGTTTAAAATAAACTTTCAAATCTTGACGGTGTTTCACAGTTGTACCTAAAGAAATTCTTTTTTTATCTGCTTCTGTCGTCAAATATGTTTGAAATCCACGAGAGTCACCAAGGGCATCGAAACAAATATAAAATTGACCTTTTTTTAAAGCGTTTAAAATAGATTCACGGTCATTTTGCATATTTCCGCTTAATTCTGAAGACAGTAATAAATGATTGGAAACAATGCTGAGTGATCTTTCATAACTTGGAAATTTAACCAGCCAATCTGCTAGAGGGATAGCTCGGGCCGAGGCCTCGGCGCCGGCGGTGGCAACCAACGGACGTTTTTGTGAAATTTGATCGAAAAAACTAATTTCTTCTGAGGGTTCTTGGAACAACCGAATGAGTGCTAGTTTCGGATTAAATGGGTAAATGAGCAGGCTCCACAAAGTTGATAATTTTGATTTGTCCCACGACAACTGCGACAAACCTTTTAGATTAACGATTTCAACAGCATCTAAACCTTTGGGCAGATCACCAGTCCATCGAAAACCCTTGGCAAATGGGTGGGCCAAGGAAATAAAGTCGGTCGTGTTTTTAGCGACCTCTTCGGATAATAAATCAGACAACTGCAACTGAGATTCGCCCTTACCTAAACCCAGATTTTTTTCTGAGGTCGAAAAATAAAGTAAACGAGAATCTTTGTAGCTGTACTTTGCACCTTGCAACACGCCAACTGTTTGCAAATAGCTATCATCTGGAATTTTTAATGCTGGGTTTAAATCTGTGATTAAAATAAAATTATTTTCTGCTTTTTTGGCTTCGCTCAGAACCACGCTTAAAGGCTCGGACCCGATGGATTGATTGGTATGAATGTTCATACTAAGTCTGTAGTCATAAAAAAAATCAGAGGTCTTAACTTTTCGAGGAACAAAATTGAGCTCGAACTGAGAAACGTAAAATCCATAGATAAAAAAAGTGATTAGCAAAAAAGCGAACACGGAAAAAAACCTATTCATAGCTTACCTGATAAAGTTCTAAGCTTAAGTTGTCAAAGGATTCCAATTTTTCATACCTAGCGGCATTCAAGTAACTTGGCCAGCCCACACCAAGTTCTTTTAAAACAAAGAATTTTTTTTCTGTGGGAAAAGAAATTTGAAGATCGTCGAAGAAATCTTTTCGTGAAAAACCCCTTAATTTTGGAACCAAAGTTTGACTTTGCCATGATAGCAGCGAAGAAATCTGATAAGTAGGCCCGTAAAGTGGCTGATATTTTTTTGGTAATGCTGAAATTTCTTGGACATCGTTGGTTGTGTATTGATTACTGAGCAATGCTTTTCCTGTAGTGGTTGTTAAAAGCACGGCCAATGTGACGTAAATAAAAAGCCAATAATAAAACGTATAACGTATTTTTTTTGCATCTGAGGTGATAACAAATTCACTGAGCGCATGGGGCTGCGAAACGATAGGCCAATTGGCTTCGACAACCGATTTAAACGTGCTGGTGAAAAAAAACATCAGTTGAGTTAAAGAAAAAACAGAATTTGTAGATTTTTTAGAACCAGTGAACAATTGCAGAAATACAAAGGGACTCATGATCAAAATTTGGCCCAGCACATAGGACCAGGTCCATTCAAAATCATAATATGAACGACCGAAACCATGATTTATCTGAAACAGAAAGGAAGACCACTGATTGTTATAATTCCAAACCAGCACGGGTAGTGAAAAAATGAATCCCGATAAAATTGTGATAAAAACACCTAAAGGACGCAGTTTGATCAGCTTTTTTGATATAATTAAACTGATGATTCCGGCTATAAGAAAAAGAACAATATGATATTTCGAACAAAAGCCTAGCCCCAAAAAACTTCCCAGCAGCAAATACCACTTCAACTGATAATTTTCTAAAATTTTTGAAAAGCAATAGTATGAAAGGCTCCAGAAAAATACCAAAGGCACATCCGGCGTGGCTAAGACCGAGCCCACACCCAGCAGGGGGTTTAAGACAAATAGACATAAAAAGGCGAATTGCTGGGGCCGTGTGGCTTGTTTTTCAATCAACAGCTTAAGCCAGATTAAAAGGGTTCCGGTGCTTAAAAAAATAAAAAGAATTCTTATAGCCAGCGCATTGTGCGATGAAACTAAATGACCCCCAAGATAAATAAGCCAGCTGACCATCGCAGGGTGATCAAAATAACTTAATCTGGGGAACAAAGACCAAATATAATAATAGGTTTCATCTGCAGCTAAAGGTAAATAATAGCCTAGCAAACATTTTGTGAAAAAAATCAAAACTAAAAAAATAAAAACCTTTTTGGACATTAAAAAGTAAGTCGAACTGGCTTGCTACTGACCGAAGCTTGGCCCTTATCAATCCCATTTAGAATTAACCGAAAGGCGCTTCCGTCTTCAGATTTTAAGTGAAGGCCTGCCGGAGAGCGAATAACGTGAACTTCCTTTGCAGATAATTTGACCCGGGTGAAGTTTTTTGTATTTCCCTTTGCATAAAAGAATTCGGTTTCTTTTTTAGCCTCTACAATAAGTTCAACGGGCAATGCGGAAGAGGGCTCGAAGTCACTGGGTTGAGTTGTGGTGATACTGACTTCTGAGATCGGCTTTTCCTGAATTTCGGCAGAAGGTTTCACATTTTCAGAAACCAAAGCTTTTATGGGGCTAACCGAGGAAACCACTTTTTCTGCTTCGCTTGGTTCTGCTGAACTTATTGGAGATAAAATGGGTTCTACAGGCGGCAGGGCTTGCGCCTGAATGGTCACGGGATCCACGACCGATTCTTTTTGATACTTATCGATGATGCTGTTGATGCCAATAATTATGAACAGCAGACCTGCAGCTAAAAAAGAATAAAGAATCGTTTTCTTTTTACTGTCGTGATTGATATTTAATTCTGTTGTCCTATTCGGGCTTGCTTTCGCTGAAGCCGCCCGCAGCTTCGAGCTATCTGAATTGGCCTGCGGAGGTGGAACTTTTGGCAATGGTTGAGTCGATCCCATTTCTTCTAAAAATTGCCGAAGAATAAGGTCTGCATCTAGCTTCAAAAACTGGGCGTAACTTTTTACAAAACCTCGGATAAATGTTTTTGCTGGTAATTCACTGACATCGCCAGATTCGATAGAATTAATTATACGCGAACTAAGCTTAAGCGAATTGGCAACTTCAGAAACCGTATAGTTTTTCTTAATTCGCTCTGTTTTTAATAATTCTCCGGTTATTTTCATAGGGTGCCCTTTTTAATAAGTGTCAACATTTGCTTGGCTTTATCAAAATGCTGGCCGTTAGGAAAAAATTTTATTAATTCTTCGAAGCGGACCATGGCTCGGTCACGTTGATTATTTCTGTAAAAAGCCAAAGCCGCAAAGTAATGGGCTTCATCGATACCGTTAGGCTTACAAAATGAGATTGCTTTTTCAAGCTGATCTGTGGCTAAGGCTAATTCTTTAAGTTCTAGAAAGCTGCGTCCCAGGTAAACATGGGTTAAACAATTTTCGCGATCAGATTCCAACGATTTTTTCAAAAAGCTTTTTGCTGCCACATAATTTTTTTTCTTAAATTCAAGAATTCCATAATTTCCATACACAGTAGCGTAGCCTGGAAATGTTAAATCTTTCAAAGCTTCGATCAGATAGGGCTCGGCCTTTTTATACTGCCCCAGTTCAATGTAAACCCGAGCCAAGTTATTTTTTGCTTCGGTGTAATCGGGTTTATAAGAAATCGCTTGTAAATAATGTCGTTCTGAAAGCTCAAAGCGTTCACGTAGAAAATAAACCAATCCCAAGTTGCTTTGTATAACTGGATTTTTTGGACTGAGGTCTTCAGCAATCAATAATTCTTTTAAGGCCAGCGGAAGGTTATCTTTTTGAATATACGATACTGCAATTTCCATATGCAGTTCGGCGGTTTCTTGTTGCTCGATACCTCTTTTTGAAGCGCAGCCTACATAAATAAGCAGTGATATAAACAAGGAAAGTATAAACTTCATGTTTCAAGCCTATCACTCAGGGTTTTTGAGTCAATGGATCAGACTAGGATTTTGTTAGTAGCACCACAGTTTCGAAGTGATCTGTTTGCGGAAACATGTCGAAAATTTGCAAACTTGAGATAGCGTATCCAGCTTGTTTGAGATTTAATTTTTGTAAATCCCGCACCAAATTGGTTGGGTGACAGCTGATATATAGAATATTTTTAGAACCAGTGGCCGCAATTTTGTTAAGGATCAAATCGGAGCAACCTTGGCGTGGGGGATCTAATAAAATTAAGTCTGCTGAAAGCGGTCTTCTTTTTACAAAAGAATCGCAATCTGAAGTGAAAAAATAAATACGTTTTTGTAAATTCAAGGCTGTGATTTTTTTGACAGCGGCTGTGGTCAAATCAGAATTTAATTCAACGGCTTCGAAAAAAACAGCTGGGTTTTTTACAGCTAAATCCAAGGTGAAATTTCCAGCGCCGGCATAAAGTTCTGTGATTTGTTTTGGCTGCACACCCGCAACCAGTGCGGCTACGTGGTCTTGCAAAAGGATGTTAACTTGGGTATTCACTTGCGCAAAAGACAACCCCTGTCCTTTGTCGCCGATTTTATTGTATTCAAACAATTCATCCTGCGAAATTTTCAATTCGTATTTGGTCATTTCCGGAAGTTTTTTTAAGCTTTGTTTTAAACCGACTATTTCATCGGAAATTCGAGAATCTGCAATCAAACAAGCATCAATATCGACGATGGTGTGCGTTTTTTCTTCGAAATAACCAAGCAGGCTGTCTTGTCGCTTCAGTTGAATGCGGTTTCTATAATGTAAAGTTTTTGGGGAACGAACGGTCGGTAGCAAGTCATAGGAAAAATCTGGCAGGAATTTTTTAAATAATTCTTTTAAAAGCATTTCCTTTTGGTAAATTTGTTCGTCATCCGCTATCTGTTGCCACGAACAACCACCGCAGCGAAATGAATACTTACAAGGTGGTTCGCGACGGCTATCACCTGGCTTTATGATCTCTAAGATCCCACCCAAAAGATAATTTTTTTCGACGGCTGTGATTTTGATTTTTAATTGATCTTTCGGGGCCGATTTACTTATAAAAACCACTAATGATTTATCTTGAAAGGTAATACGAGCCACGCCATCGCCGCCAATGGCCATTTTTTCAATGTTTACGATGTGCTCTGAATTTAAAAGGGACTCAAGCGAGTCCCTTTTGGAAAGTGGTTTTGTATTCACAAAAATAGATTACATGTTTACTAATTCATGGCGGTCAAAAAAGATCGCCAATTCGCGCTCTGCAGAGGCTACAGAATCTGAGCCGTGCACTGCATTTTCACCCATAGAATCACCGTGTTTTGCACGGATCGTTCCCGAATTTGCTTTTTTAGGATCTGTTGCACCCATGATTTCGCGATTTTTTAAGACAGCGTTTTCACCTGTTAAACACATCATAACTACGGGACCAGAGGTCATAAATGAAACCAATTCACCAAAAAAAGGACGCTCTTTGTGTTCTGCATAAAAAAGTTCGCATTTTTCTTTTGAAAGCATGCCTAATTTGGCTCCGGCAATTTTTAATCCAGATGTTTCAAAAGTGTGAATGATGTCACCAATTGCATTTTTTTTAACTGCGTTTGGTTTGATGATTGAAAAAGTTCTTTCTGTAGCCATTTTTTATTCCTTTGTTTGATTCATTAATTACTTTAGCATTGATTTTAAAGTTGTACCCATATCTGCAGGAGATCTAGCGATTTTGCAACCAGCAGCTTCAAGGGCTGCAAATTTTGCTTCCGCCGTGCCTTTGCCACCACTGATAATGGCACCCGCATGACCCATGCGCTTACCAACAGGAGCTGAAGCTCCGGCAATAAAAGCAGCCACCGGTTTTTTAAATTCTTTTTTGATATATTCGGCAGCTTCTTCTTCGGCCGAGCCGCCGATTTCACCGATCATGATGACTGCGTCAGTATCAGGATCCGCGTTAAAAAGCTTTAAAACATCAATAAAATTGGTTCCGTTGACTGGGTCGCCGCCGATACCGACGCATGTGGATTGACCTAAACCAAGTGCGGTCAGTTGGCCAACAGCTTCGTAAGTTAAAGTTCCAGACCTTGAAAGAACACCAATGCGCCCCACTTTATGAATGTGGCCTGGCATAATTCCAATTTTACATTGTCCCGGAGTAATTACACCCGGGCAGTTAGGCCCAATCAACCGAGTTTTTTTGCCTTCCATGTATTTTTTTACGCGGACCATGTCTAAAACTGGAATTCCTTCGGTGATACAGATAACTAAATCAAGACCTGCATCGACCGCTTCCATAATTGAGTCCGCAGCAAAAGGTGGTGGAACAAAAATCATCGAAACATTGCAGTTGGTTTTAAGCTTGGCCTCTTTGACAGTGTTAAAAACTGGAATTCCTAAGTGGGTTGTGCCACCCTTACCTGGGGTTACGCCACCGACCATTTGTGTGCCGTAGGCTTTACATTGTTCAGAGTGAAAAGATCCTTGCGATCCCGTTAAACCCTGACAGATTACTTTCGTATTTTTATCAATTAGAATAGCCATAAAATTATTTCCCTTTAATTGCAGCGGTAATTTTTTTAGCTGCATCTGTTAAGTCATTTGCTGGGATAATATTTAATCCACTTTCCGCAAGAATTTTTTTACCAAGTTCGACGTTTGTGCCTTCTAAGCGAACGACCAGCGGTACTTTTAAACCGACTTCTTTTGATGCGGCAATAACACCGTCAGCAATCACATCACACTTCATGATTCCGCCAAAAATGTTAACTAAAATTCCTTTGACGTTTGGATCA
This sequence comes from Bdellovibrionales bacterium, assembly GCA_043740435.1. GTDB lineage: Bacteria > Bdellovibrionota > Bdellovibrionia > Bdellovibrionales > Bdellovibrionaceae > Pseudobdellovibrio. The sequence continues at coordinate 39,179 of JAYUCH010000010.1, forward strand.
CGCAAAATAATTTTGAAGGCGTTTGTTACTTTTTCTTTATTAGCGCCGCCGCCGACATCTAGAAAGTTTGCAGGTGTTGCACCGTGCAGTTTGATAATGTCCAATGTGGCCATCGCTAACCCGGCACCATTCACCAAGCAGCCAATGGTTCCATCTAATTTAATAAAAGCTAAGTCAAACTTAGAGGCCTCGATTTCGGTGGGCTCTTCTTCGTTCAGATCACGCAATTCTAAAATTGCCGGCTGTCTGTAAAGTGCGTTTGAATCAAAATTCATTTTTGCATCTAGGCAGATCACATCATTTTCTTTGGTCACTACAAGGGGATTTATTTCTGCAATTGAACAATCACATTTAATAAAAGCTTCGTACAAGCCCATAAAAAACTTTGTTGTTTTATTAACGACATCTGCAGACATGCCGATGGCAAACGCCAATTCCCGAGCTTGCCACGCACCTAATCCGGTCACGGGATCAATATCAACTTTAACGATAGCGCTTGGGTTGTGTTCAGCGACTTCTTCGATATCTACGCCGCCTTCGCTGGAAGCCATCATGGCAAC
>JAYUCH010000011.1:0-4985 GCA_043740435.1 Bdellovibrionales bacterium
GGTATGGATTGTCTGAGTATTCAAGTAAGTAAAGTAAAGGTTCGATGTTCTTTTGAAAAACAGGTTCGATCACACCAGCTCCGGGGTAAAATCCACCACCACCGAAACCGTTATTTGCTGGATCCAGTTCAAAAGTGAAAGAAATAATTTTATGAACTCCGTAAGACCAGTCAGTTGTGTCTCCGCTGGCGATATAAAGCTCAGAGCTTTGCTGTGGTGTGTATCCATTCCACTGCGCCATTGTTTCAGCCATTTTTTTATGAACAGAATGGTCACTAATTGTTTCGATGCCGTCATACTTGTGACCCCAAGGATACAAAATCAATTTTGAAAAAGAATGAAACGAAAGCAAAACAGTAATGTTTGTATTGGCATCAACATAATTTTTAATAGCAGTCGATTCAATTTCTGAGAAAGGTTTAGTGCCCTTGTAAGTCTCGTTATTTGGATCACTTGATGATCCACCAGTTCCCCATTGGAAACCATAGTTGCGATTTAAATCAACTCCGTAAGTGCCATCACCGTTACGAGTGCGATTTTTTCTCCACATTTTGTAGCTGCCATCTTTAATGTCGTATTCCATTCCATCCGGATTTACGACGGGGATAATGTGTGTGTCACGCGAATGGACTAAATTCACCACGGTCTGATTGCCAGCGCGGTACTGTGAAATTAAATACTTCGCCCACATCAACGGCATCTCGACCGATAAATGTTCTCGGGCGTGATGACCACCCATAAAAATTGCCGCTGGCTTTTCGGAAGCGTGCGCATGATCGTCGGTAATTCTTAGGGCCCAGATATCATGACCCTCGTTTGTCTTTGCGATACTTGTTAATTTAACTAAATCCGGATTTTCATTAGCTAACTTCGTCAGTTCATTAACAAGCTCGTCGTAGTTATGATAAGCACCATCTTTTGCAGGAAAATCTTTGATTTCAAAGGCCAAGTTCGAAGCGGCTTTTAACCAACCCAGTTTTTCAAATTGGGCTTTTTGAATATCGTTACCGTAAGCAATGACATAGTCGTCTTTTACGATTTCAATGGCTGCTCCTGTGTTGGCAATGACCGATCTTTGAAATTTGTCAGTGGCCGCTACTTTCATCCAGTAGTACTGATAATCTGTCGATTGAACTTTTTTGACTGACGACAAAGTCAAAAGACAAAAAATAGAAAGTGTTGTGATAATAATTTTTTTCATGGTGTTCCTTCCCTGGAATGCTGTTCTGAAAAGACTAGCATGTCCCATTTTGGAACCAAGACTTTAGGTTCAAACTAGACCTATGTCATGAAAAAATAATGATTAATATTTAAGCGGTTATTTAGATAAAGCTGCCGGTTAAGCAGAACGGGAAGAAAGCTTTTCGAACAGTCGATCTTTTTTGATGAATGCGATTCCTAAACCTAACCCTTTGCTCCAGATAATTTCAGCATCCAAAGTGTGAGTTTTGTTAACCTGACGTAACATGATTGTTATACGCATCAGTTCGCCGGGGCGGGGTACATATTTGGCGTTAATGATTTCTAAAAAAGCACCCGTCATCGAAAGATTAGCAACTCGGCAAAATATTTTTCCAAAACGTCCATAGATTTCAATCTGCGCGTGTTCTTTCGTAAGAAAACGTTTCGTGGCTAAGTTTTCAGAGGATTGTTCTGGCATAAGGCCTCACTTAAGAAATGTATCGGCTTTTTTCTGGCAAATATTGAACGCTAAATTTTTAAAAAATCGTAAAAAAGTTAGGCGGTTTTTCGAGTTTCTATTCAGTCGGCAATAATTTGTTCTTTGGACCAGATTTCATAACGTAGTCCTGGATGGGCTTGGCTGAACTGGCTGTAGGCGATGCCAAAGTTCTTGGGAATATTCGTATTATATAGCGTATCGCCTTCATAGGTGCCTGGAATACGGGTGATATAAATAAAATTCGTATCTGGTAAACTTTCTTTATATATTTCACCGCCACCAACAATCATGACTTCTTCAGGCCATACATCTGTTGAAATTAATTTTTCTGCAACGGTATAGGCTTCAATCAATGATGACACATACTGAACCTGATTGTCGGTGGATGTTTGCGCTTTACGAGAAATGACAATATGAAAGCGCTTAGGTAGCGGCTTCCCTAACGAATCATAAGTCTTTCGACCCATGATCATGATTTTACCCGTCGTACGCTTTTTAAAATACGTTAAATCTTCCGGAAAATGCCACAATAATTTATTGTCTTTACCGATGACTCCATTTTCGCTGACGGCCACGATATGGGATAAAATCAAACAGCAACCTCGGCTTTGATCGCTGGTAATGGGTCGTAACCTTCAATCGTAATATCTTCATATTTAAAATCAAAAATATTTTTTACAATCGGATTTAGCTTCAGCGTCGGTAAATTTTTTGGTGTTCTAGATAATAATAATTTAACTTGCTCCATGTGGTTCGAATAAATATGGGCATCACCAAGTGTATGAACAAATTCTCCGACCTGTAAATTACAAACCTGCGCCACCATATGGGTCAGTAAAGCATAGCTTGCGATATTAAAGGGTACGCCCAAGAAAATATCGGCGCTTCTTTGGTACAACTGACAGGATAATTTTCCATCGGCTACGTAAAACTGAAAAAAAGCATGGCACGGTGGCAAAGCCATTTTTTCTAATTCGCCAGGATTAAAAGCCACAACTAAAAGTCGTCGTGAATCAGGATTTATTTTTATTTGTTCGATAACGTTAGAAATCTGGTCCACAGTTTGGCCGTCCGCGGATTCCCAAGAGCGCCATTGTTTACCGTAAACGGGCCCAAGTTCGCCCTTTTCGTCAGCCCATTCATCCCAAATGCTAACATTGTTTTCATTCAAGTACTTGATGTTTGTTTCACCTTTTAAAAACCATAACAACTCATGAAAAATAGAACGGGTATGAAGTTTTTTTGTCGTCAGAAGCGGAAAACCATTCTGCAAATTAAAGCGCATTTGATACCCGAAGACGCTCATCGTTCCTGTGCCCGTGCGGTCAGATTTTTTATGACCTTGTTCTAAAACATGTGTCAGTAAATCATGAAACTGCTTCATTAGAACAACCAACCAACTCGAAAAACTGTCCAGTACGGTAAGCCCATTTTTCCAAACTGTTCTGACTTGTCGATTAAATCTCGGCGTGCATTTTTATATTCTGTGGTGGCTTCAATATCGCCTTTAGTAACAAGCGGATTACTAATGTTAGAAACATTTGATTTTAAATCCACGCTGGGACTTATGGGTGATAAATAACCAAGATCTATTCCGAAAGTTAATCCAACCGGAAGTCTCCAAAGCCATCCCACATGCGGCAGTAAATAATTGGCTTTTATTTCATCTGAGATTTCAACATCTGCAGAGCCCGGGAAAGGTGATGTCACGGTGATGGTCTGTTTTGTTTCAACCGTGATTGCATGAGATCCATATCCAAGGCCAACATAAAAAGAACCTTTGGCAGGATGCCAACGAAGCATCAAATCCTGGTTCGCTATTTTTATATTTAATCCGTTGGGTACATCTGAATTTTTAGCGACCCCAGAAACCGAATATCCACCAAAATTCAAAGCGGTCGAAAACCACTGCGACGAGTGCCAATAATCCAAACCGTAGTTTAAAACGTGCGGCACATTCAAATCCGCATGCAAACCGAAATGGGGCCAAATGGTTGAAGGATTCGCCACTTTTTTTTCAGAAAGTTCTTCATTAAGTTTTAACGATTCGCTCTTCGTGGCTTTTTTAGCAGCTTGATCGACCGAATTTTTTTGCACAGTCGTAGGCTTTACGATGGCACCAACTTCTTCTGGATTAGGCTCGGTCGGATTGACATCGGACTGCGCCCAAACATTGAAACTGCCCAGAATTAAAAATAATAAAATTTTTTTCATAATATAAGTTCCTTTTTGTTATGCGCTGCCTTACCAGAAGTCAGCAGGTACCTTTTCGGATTACTGAAAATTTTGGACTTGGGCTATATAGGGTAAATTGCGATAATATCCTTGGTAATCTAAGCCGTAGCCGACAACGAATTCATTCGTGATTTTGAAACCAACGTGGTCAACTTTGCAGGGAACTTTCAGGGCTTCAGGTTTTTCCAGTAAAGCAACGGTTGTTAAAGACGCCGGATTTCTGGCTTCGATGGCTTTTTTTAAATAATTCATGGTGATGCCGGTGTCGACAATGTCTTCAATCAAAATAACATGCTGGCCAGTTACTGGGCTGGTTAAATCCAAGGTGATTTTTACCTCACCGGTTGAAGTCATACCGGAATAACTAGATACGCCAAAAAATTCACAGGTAATATCTGTGTTGATTTGCCGAATTAAATCAGAGAAAAAAATAAAAGAACCCTTCAGGACGCAGACGACAGTTACTTTTTTGTTCCTAAATTTATCCGTTAAAATGGCTCCCATTTCCGTAACTTTTTTTTGCAATTGCTCTTCAGAAATATAAGACGATAAACGTAGACTTTTTGCATTCATATTGGGCTCCTTCGAAAGATGCCTTATTCAAGCCTTTTTCTAGCGGCCAGTAAAGGTCTAACGAGGACTGTTACGCGGTTTATTTTAGGCCCTATTTGATATCGGGCTCTAGAAGAATAACAAATTTGGTTTTTTGTGCCATAAAATCAAGAGATTTAAACACTTGAAATGGAGGCATATTCAAACTGGCCTTCTCAGCTGCGAAATTTTGCCGAGTCAGGGTGTCCACGATAAAAAATGCAGCCCCTTTAGACAGATCAAATTCTGCGGGAAAATTTTCGCGACCCAAGCGGGCTGCTCGAGTAATTGTCAACGATCCATGCACTGAACCGGCTTCCAAGGATTTCATATCCAGCGCGGCCTTAAGCCCGACCATTCGACCATCATCACCAACTGTGCCCGAAAGAAAAACTTCGGTTTGTCCTAGCAAAAGTTTTTTTTCATGAGTCTTCAAAACGGCATGAATTGAATCGTTACGTTTTTTAAAATCAGGCAG
>JAYUCH010000012.1:0-39238 GCA_043740435.1 Bdellovibrionales bacterium
GAAAAGTATCGAAGTGTTTGGAATATGCCTTTGAAACGCTTTAAATGGCTTCTGGCGAGTTTTATTCTGTATAAGGCTGCAACGCCAACCATCACTGTATGTTTCATTTAAGGTATACTTAAAACCTTATTAGGCTTCTAGTGATTTCACTTTAGAAATCATTTGAACCTTTAGCGCATTAAGAACCGCGTTTACCTTTTCAATAGATGCTCCGCGATACTCATTTCTTTCGTCCCTAGAAATTTGCGTTTCATGAACATCAAGCGTTTTTGCAAGTTCTTTCTGAGTCAGTCCTTTAGCAATTCTTAGTGCTATTAATGTTCGCCCAAGTCCTTCAAGATTATAGAATTCACCAATTTGACCACGCTTCAATTTTTCATAACTTTCAACTTCTTCAACTAATTGTTGATGGAAAGTTAATATGGGTTCCATAGCTAGTTCAACAGCAGATTCTTTAAGTTTTTTTTCTTTTAATTTTTTGTACTGAATTTTAATTAAAGACTTTTCTTCTTCAATTCGTTTTAGAGCTTCTTTATATTCAGATTCATTTCTTATCATTTTGAACCTCCGATAATTGGTGATTGAATTTTAATAATTCCTTTAGGTGTACCATTGCGTCTGGCTCTTCTAAAGGCAGCTGGAAATATTTGATTATTTCCGAACTCGTCTTTAATTCCAGAAAGTTGACCGAACTCAGGAAAAAGTTCCACGCGGTATTTGTGCCACATCGGTAACTGCAATTTTGGATAATTCTTATATTGTGTTCTTGATTTTAAGCTCCATGTCCAAACAGACCATTTATCCAACTGATTCAGCTTAGCAACAGACTCTTCAAATTTTTCAACATCAATAACAAAATATCCATCAATATCGTTCGGGCGGTCCTTATCTTCTACAAAGGAGCCGTCAATATAAATTTCAGTAACACCAACTTGCCACAGCTGCAAAGTCATAACCTCAAGATTATCGACAAGCTTGCGTCTCCATTCACTATCCCATGTGGTTGACTGAAGGTTTTCTCCAGTAACAAGCCAAGATGTTTTTAGTTCATCCAGGCTAAGTTCATAGTCCCCAACGGGCAGTAGTCCTTCAGAGTTAAAGCTTGGTAACGGTTGTAGTTTCTTTTTCATAAGCTTCCTAGCATTAAATTAACATAAACAAATTAGTAAATAAAGACTTATATGTAAATATAGACATTAATGGTCTATTAGTCTCATTTTAAGACGCTTTTGGCATTTTAAAAGTCGCCTTATTCTTATAATGCCGCCAGGTAGTCTCAATTGAACTGTGCCCCATGAACACAGAGATATCCTCTAATTGCCAACCTTCGTTCAGCATCATATCTGTAAATCCTTTTCGCGGTGAGTAGGTATCAAAGCCGTCACCAATTAAACGACTTATAGTCTTAGTTAATGGACGGTCAAACTGACCCGACTTAATTAATTCAATCGCTTTTTGCTGACGCTTAGAATGAATCGGAATTGTTTTCCAGCGGTAATCTTTAGCCAACATTTTTAACTTGCTTTGATACACACGAAGCACGGGTATTTTATTATTTGCATCAGTTTCTATTTTATAACTCTTAATATCCTTAAGTGAGTCAACTTCGCTAGGACGTAATCCAAAATGAAAAGCTATAAATAACCAATTCCATTTCTCTTCAAGTCCTGCATTTTTAAATTCAGTTTCGGTATTTTGCAGATTAGACCATTCAAGCGGAGTTGCAGGTACGCGGACATAATGCTTTTCTTCTCGAGCGTCCAAGACATCTTCTTTCCATGAGCCAGAAATTCGTGGAATCTCTTCAAAAAACTTACCTGTTTTGCGACCATAGAAGCCGCCCCATTGGTTTAGTATCTTGGTAATGCGCTTCATATAATCGGGACTCCATGCTTTAGTTTTAAAATAAGCATAGATGCCAAAGCGATTTTCAAAGAACTTTTCAGGAGTCTGTTGGATCTGTTCAATTATCTTCTGCGCAGATGTCCAGTGCTGCAAAACAGTTTCTAACCGCTCATGATTATTTTTGTACATGACTTCTAATTCGCTAACGAATTGTTCAGTTAAAATAGAAGGTAAATAAACCGTGTCGATGGCTTTCTTATTTCTTTGATACTTGATGGCTTTTTGAGTTTTATCGCGTTCAACTTTTGTTTTGCTTCGGTATTGTTTGGCGACGGCTAACGCTTCATCGAAAGTCATATCAGCTTTTAGGCCATAAGTATGATATTCCGTTGGCTCAATAGTTACAGTCTTACGTTCTGGCTTGTAGCTTTCAAAAGTTGCCCTAAAGCTCTTCTTTGACCTGTAAATAGCAATACCCATTAAGGCCTCCAGATAAGTTATCGGAGGAGGTAAGATGCATCTAAACTGGGAGTCCCCATAATCCCCATAAAAAAGTGGGGATTTATAGACCTAAGTACTTGAAATCATTGATTATTTGGTGCCCAGTGAGGGAGTCGAACCCCCATGCCTTGCGGCGCTAGGTTCTAAGCCTAGTGTGTCTGCCAATTCCACCAACTGGGCACTGTAAAGTCTGTAAATAATTACGTGCGGGCAAAAACTCTTACTATTTGTAAGAGTGAATCAAATACCTAAAAGAATTTACTTCTCGGCAATAAGTCTTTTGTATTCTGGTGAACGCATTAAGTTCGCCAATTCTTTTTCTGAATCCATTTCGATGCGGACCAACCAACCTTCGTTGTTTGGATCATCGTTTAAAGATGACGGGTCATCGATTAAGGCAGAATTAATTTCGATTACAGTTCCTGAAACCGGAGCATACAAATCAGAAACAGCTTTCACCGATTCAACAACGCCAAAGGTTTGGTTTTGCGTGATTTTTTGTCCTTCTTCTGGAAGATCGACATAAACGACTTCGCCAAGTTGATCTTGGGCAAATTCAGTAATACCAACAGTCACGATATTTTCGTCAACCTGAGCCCACTCGTGATCTTTTGTGTAGTAAAAATCTTCTGGTATATGAAATGCCATTTTAAACTCCTGTAGTCGGTGAGACTTACTTCATAACAAACGGTGTTTTAACAACGCAAGCTTTAACTAGTTTTCCGCGGATATCCACAAAGAATTCTGAATTTTCGCTTGATTTGGAAGAATCAACATAAGCGATTCCGATGGGTTCATCAAGAGTTGGTGAGTGCGTTCCGCTAGTAACCCAGCCTATTTTTTGACCATCGGCGGTTTTAATCTCGTAACCTTGTCGGGGAATGCCTCGGTCACGCATTTTAAAGCCAATCAGCTTTTTCTTTAAGCCGTTTTCTTTGACGGCCATGATTGTGGCCTTGTTCATAAAATCTTTAGCAGCCGGTTTCATGGCCCAACCAAGGCCTGCCTCGTACGGATTTGTGGTGTCATCAATTTCATGACCATAAAGTGAATATTTCATTTCCGTGCGCAAAGTATCCCGTGCGCCAAGCCCAATTGGTCTTGCGTTCAGCGGATTATTTAGCAGCGCATTCCAAAGCTTGGTGGTACCTGCAGCTTCGATAAAAACTTCGCAACCTTTTTCGCCGGTGTAGCCCGTTGTTGCGACCATGATTTTGTAATTTTGAAAAGTGGAAGTTCTAATTTCATTTCGGTTCAGTGAGCTTATTTTTTCTGAATTCGGTAGTTGCAAAACAGCATCACAAAGTTCGATAGCATTGGGTCCTTGAATTGCAATTTGTCCCCAACTTGTCGATTCGTTGACGATGTCGGCACCTTTGTTGTGTTTGGTCATCCAAGCAAAATCTTTATCGGTGTTTGAAGCATTCACGCACACCAGATAATCTGCATTTTTTTCTAAGCAATAAATAAAAATATCATCAACCAAGCCACCCTTATCATTCGGTAATAAAGCATATTGGGCTTGTCCATTTTCTAATTTGGAAACATCATTGGTTGTTAACCATTGCAAGGTTTCTACAGCTTTGGGACCTTTCACGCGAATTTCACCCATGTGGGACACATCAAATAAACCAATATTATTTCTGGTCGCAAAATGTTCTTCTTTAAGTCCTTCGTACTGAATGGGCATAACCCAACCAGCAAAATCAACCATCCGAGCATTCAATTTAACATGTTCATCGTAAAGCGGAGTTTTTTGTGAATTTGACATCCTGAATGAATATCATTTCAGGTATTTAAGCTGCAAGCGCTAACTTTTTACAACGACAGCCTGCTGCGTTCGCAGTTCATTGGATTTTGAAAAAGCTTTTGTTGGTACTTCGACCAGATCACCGCGATTTAAAACCTGAGCCGTAATTTCTTTGTGCATCCACGTTAAGAATTCACGCTGTGGCCCCTGGCACAGCAGCTGCCGAGTTTTACCATTTTCTTTTAACGAATCCCCGGTCAGTCGCGCAAGTCCCGTAAAATCAAAACTGGGCTTTGATTTTCTGGCCAGCAAATAACTGGTCGTCACAGTTTTATTTCGCATAGGCAAAAAATCTTCTAAATCGGAAAACCAATCTGGTGCATCCACATGAAATCGGTCATGGCACCAATCATTTTTTGACTCTGTTAATAACGGACAAGTGTCTTGATGCGTGCACGGTGCCCAAATTGTGTAGCCTTTTTCAATCAGCATTTGCCGAGTCGCCAAAAGTTTGCGTCCGTCATCACTGGTGGCAGGTTCTAAGATCATTAATCCTTCAAACTGATCCCAATTAGGTGGTAAGGCATTCATTTCTGTTAGCGCGTAAGAAAAAATCAATAAAGATCTTTCTGGAGAACAATTAAGATCTTTTAAATTCAGCATCGTTGTGGTTTCGGGTTTGATTAATTTTTTATGCAGATCAGCGAATTTATTAATGGCCGTCGAAGATTTTTCAATAAGAATTTGATTCCGAATTTGATCCGTTAATAAATCGGCAGTAGCAAAACTTGCGGTTCCAGGACCTGCGCCCCAATCAATGGTCGTTTGAAAGCCTTTAAAAAATCCAACTTGTAAACCGCGGTTGATAACACCCGCATTTCGTAAATAATTTAACGGTAAAAAATAATTGCGATAAGCATTTTGACAAAAATTTTCGTTCCACGGAGTTTGGCCATCCGGGTTTTCGATAAAATAATCAGATAGTCTAAGCACATCTTTTGCCAACTGAGATAAATTTTCGGGGCTTAGTTCTGAAAACATAAAAAATTAGACCTCTATTTTCAGTTTTAACATGCTGGCGCGTTCTTCACCAGAGCTTACATTTTCAGGGACATGTACAATTACATTAGGTCCTCGTGGTGCCCACCTGCGCGGGTGGTGCACCAATACAGGTGAATAAATTCCGTGAATAACTGCACCAACACTAGCGGCTAAATGGGCAACACCTGTGGACGGAGCTAACACAAATTCTGAGTGTGATAAAATGTAAACCAGTTCTTGTAAGCTAAGTTGGTTTTGCAACCAACGAACGGAGGGGTGATTCTGGAATTCTTTTTTTATTTGTGTCAGATACGGATCGTCTGACATCGTTCCGGTGATACATAATATTTTTTGTTCGCGGATTTTTTTATGAATGAAATCAATGTATTGAGGTTGGCTCCAGTTCAATGCTGATCCCATCATGCCTGGGTGAACAATAATATATTTTTTTGGTTCTATATTAAATTTTTGCAAAATCTGATTCTGTTCAGGATTTGAAATTTCAAAATAATGAAAACGCCGATCATCCTTGAGCGAAAAAGTTTTTAATACCAGATCTTTGTTGTAATCAAATTCATGCTGTAAGGCTTTTGATCTTTTTTGTCGAAGTCCTTGGTTTAAAAACAAAAAGCTATGCCACTGGCTATAAACTCCGCTACGTACCTCTATGCCAGCTTTAAATAATTCAAAATTGACCCACCAGGGTCCTTGAAAACTAATAGCAACATCAGGTTTGAAATCTTGTAGAAATTTTTTTAATACTTTGGCAGCAGATTTTGGATCTTGTTTATCAAGCTCTAGGTAATTTCTTTTTTTTACGCCCAGATCGACAACATGACCTAAACCTTTTTGTACGATCCACATGATGTCGTATTCAGAGTCGTCCAAGATTTGATCTACTGGTAAGGTGCAGATCAAATCTCCGATTTTATCTAAGCGAATGCAAACGACCTTTTTTTTAATCACAGTTTATTTGTATTCATCCATAGCGGGACATGAACAAACAATATTTTTATCCCCGAACGCATTATCAACACGGCCAACAGGCGGCCAATACTTGCTAGCCTGCACCCATTTAAGTGGGTAAGCCGCTTTCTCACGCGAATAATTGTGCTTCCAATCTGTGACTAACAGCATTTCAGCCGTATGCGGAGCATTTTTTAAAATATCTGGAATGCTGTCAGCTTCTTTTCGAATTTCAATCATGGCATCACAAAATCGGTCTAATTCTTTTTTATTTTCTGACTCGGTGGGCTCAATCATTAATGTACCAGTGACTGGCCAAGACATTGTCGGTGCGTGATATCCGTAATCCATCAAACGTTTTGCAATATCAGTCACATCAATGTTGTGTGATTTCTTAAGCGGTCTGATGTCGATAATGCATTCGTGCGCGACTAACCCTTCTTTACCTTTGTAAACAACTGGGTAATAAGGCTCTAATCTTTTTGCCATGTAATTTGCGTTTAAAATACTAACAACTGAAGATTCCCTAAGGCCAGCATCACCCATCATTGTAATGTACGACCAACTGATTGGTAAAATACTTGCGCTTCCCCATGGCGCTGATGTTGTGCTTGAAACACCGCTCACCGGGCCTGATTCTTTGACCAGACTTTGCTTTGGTAAATAAGGCGCTAAGTGCGCAGCTACTCCAATGGGGCCGACTCCAGGTCCGCCGCCACCATGTGGAATAGAAAAAGTTTTATGTAAATTCATATGCGAAACATCAGGTCCGAATTTTCCAGGTCTTGCAACTCCAACTAAGGCATTTAAATTGGCACCATCCATGTAAACTTGTCCGCCATGATGGTGGACGGCTTCGCAAATTTCGCTGATGGCTTCTTCGAAAACTCCGTGTGTAGACGGGTAAGTAATCATCAGTGCCGCCAAATTATTTTTATGCAATTCAGCTTTTGTTTTTAGATCTTCGACATCGACGTTGCCGTTGCTATCACAAGCAACGACCACCACATGAAAACCAACCATCACCGCAGATGCCGGGTTTGTTCCATGGGCTGATGCTGGAATTAAGCAGATATTTCTGTGGGCTTCTTTTTTTTGTTTAAAAAATTCTCGGATGACCAGTAAACCCGCGTATTCACCTTGGGCACCTGAATTAGGCTGTAAAGAAACAGCTGCAAAACCAGTGATCGCGCAAAGCTTGGCTTCAAGATCTTTAATTAAATGCAAATAGCCTTCTGTCTGCTGAACCGGTGCAAACGGATGAATTTTGTTAACCTCGGGCCAAGAAACTGGAATTAACTCGGTCGCGGCATTTAACTTCATCGTGCAAGATCCAAGTGGAATCATGGACATGGTCAGTGTGACATCTTTATTTTGCAGAGAATAAATATAGCGCATCAGTTCTGTTTCAGAGTGATAGTTATGAAACACAGGATGCGTTAGTATTTCCGTTTTTCGCACAAGTTCAGCTGGAATGACAGAAGTAACATTCGCTTCAAGTTCCGCAGCAGAAAATGCAGGCGTTTTGCCATGATTAAAAATTCTGAACAAATCATCGACCGTTTTTAAATTTGAAATTTCATTTAAAGAAAAACCAACGCTGTCAGAAAAATAGCGCAAGTTAATTTGTAATTTTTCAGACTCGGACTTGAGCTCTGCATGCGCTTTTGATGATATCTGTAAAGTGTCGAAAAAGTTTTTCGTAATAACAGTATGGCCTAATTTTTCTAAACCAATTTTTGCAATCTGAGTCAGATGGTGAATACGATTCGCCATTTTTTTAAGACCCTTTGGTCCATGATAAATAGCGTACATTGCAGCCATGTTCGCTAACAGAACCTGGGCTGTGCAAATATTTGATGTCGCTTTTTCTCGGCGAATATGTTGTTCGCGTGTTTGTAAAGTCAGCCGTAAAGCTTTTTTGCCTTGGCTATCAACAGAAACTCCAACCAGTCGACCGGGTAGTGATCGCTTAAACGCATCTTTCGTGGCCAAGTAGGCCGCGTGCGGTCCGCCAAAACCCAACGGAACTCCGAACCGTTGGGTGTTACCCACAACCATATCGGCACCCCATTCTCCGGGTGGCGTAATCAGTGTTAATGCCAATAAATCCACCGAAGCAATAACTAGGGCTCCGTGGTTGTGTAACTTTTCTGTAATGGCTTTGTAGTTTTCAATTTTTCCAGTCGTTGTCGGATACTGAAAAAAGGCAGCAAAAATTTCTTTTTTGAAATCGTAAGTCAGCGGATCTTGTATAATAAGTTCTAAACCCAAAGGCTCGGCGCGAGTTTGCAAAACTTCAATCACGTGCGGGTGCATTTCTGGATGAACTAAAAATGCATTCACATCATTTTTTTTAGAGGCTCCTAATGCCATGGCCATGGCTTCTGCAGCCGCCGTGCCCTCATCCAATAACGACGCATTCGAAATTTCCATTCCGGTTAGATCACAAACCATCGTTTGAAAATTCAAAAGACTTTCCAGGCGCCCTTGTGAAATTTCTGGCTGGTACGGGGTGTAAGCCGTGTACCAAACCGGATTTTCAAAAACGTTTCTAACAATAACTGATGGCGTAATTGTGTCATGGTAGCCCATACCGATCAGTGATTGAAAAATTTTATTTTTAGACATCATGGTTTTCAGTTGATTTAAAATTTCATATTCTGAAACTCCATCACCGACCGCCATTTTTTCTTTTGTCATAATACTTTTTGGAACAACTTTCGCCATCATTTCGTCTACGTGAGTAAACCCCAAAGTTTTCAACATTTCGGTTTTTTCAGATTCCGAGGGACCGATATGTCGGCGCTGAAATTCCGCATGAGTCGATAGAATCGAAGACACAGTTTTCGTGAGCGCAGAAGAATTGGCCGCTGTTGCTGGTGTTTCAGAAATGTTTGTTTGCATAAAGGACTCCCGCTGGTTTTCGCTGTAGAGAATGAGCTTTGAAAATTTAAGAAACCTTAGCACAACAGCTTAGAAATGAGAAAGCTTGAACGCATATTTTACGAGGCTACTAGTAGATGTGTCTAGAAAATAAGCAGGCTTACGGATCCAGCAGATCGGCAGATTCTTTTGCGTAAGAAAAAGTGTTGGTAATCAAAGTTCTGAAGCTGTCGGACCCGCTTTTAAAAGATGCGGGCCCTTTCGCGAAAATTTTTTGAAATTTATTTGGATACTGAAAGTTGCTTTACTTAGTTGTCGCTTTTTTACGGCTTACTTTTTTAGTCGCTTTTTTTACAGATTTCTTTGCTGTCGCTTTTTTAGCAGCGCCTTTGCCAGCGCTGGATTTCAAAATCTTTTCAAATTCATTTTTCCGAGCAACGGCTTTCTTTTTGTAATCTTGCAAACTTTTTTCTACGTTGGTTTTCGATTTTTTAATTTTCACGATCACCTTGTTAACTTCTTTTTCAAGATCGCCTTCAGTTTGGGAAACTTTTTTCATGATCTCTTTGTATTTTTTAATCGCATCATCTTTTGATAAATGCTTAACGCGTTTTTGTAAATCTTCAGAAATCGTTTGAATATCACCAACAACACGTTTTACGTTTTGTGATTCTGATAATTTCTTGATGAATGTTTGAATTTTATTTAATGCCACTTCAGACCCCTTTTTATTTAGCTAGTTTAGGTTTTAAATTGCAGTTTAGTATAAAATGCAAAATCCCTTGTTTTATAAGGGATTTTTCTAAATTGCACAATAGTTAAATGGTTTATTAAGACGGGGAATGATTAAAGCGTGAAATTCATATCTTGAACTAAGGCACCCGGAACTTTCATCGCACCCAATTCACGTTTTAAGTAAGTCGATGTATTGGCGTAAACGTGTTGGTTTTTTGTTAAATTAATTAAATTTTTACCGAAGATGTTAAATAGCGTTTCATCAAAACGCAAATCTTGAATAGGCCCCTGAATTTCGCCTTTTTCAACCCAGAAGCATGCAAACCGAGTCATACCGGTTATCCGAGCCATTTGCGGGTCACTCCAGTTAATGTAATGCAAATTAGAAAGATATAAACCTGTTCCTAATTCTTTTAAAATTTCACTTTCTTCTAGAGTGCCAGCTCTAATTTCTGGGGACTTCATCGTTTCGCTGGGCTCAGCAAAATTAGAAGTTAGTTTATACTCAACAGCTGTGGGCGTGCTGATTAGAAAATTTTGCAAACGTCCTTTTTCAATCAGCATCAGTTCTGGCGGACTTAATTCCCCCAAAACGTTAAACGGCGTCGAATAACCTAAAGATAAGTTTTCCTTTAAAGTAAACTGCTCTGAAAATAAAACATCTTTATCATGCAATTTTTTTAGCGGAGCAAAACCTTGCTCGAAAGCGGCACGGCTTAGCGCGCGCCAATAAAACATTCCCATCAGTTCGGCAACAGCCATCGGTCCTAAATAGGTTTTGTAATTCCCGGGTTTTATTTTCTGTGCCGGTCTACTAAGTAAGGACAGGGTATTTTTGGTCTGCTGCGCCCCATCTAGAAAACTTTTCTGATTCCAATCATTTTCGGCATAAAAAGATTTTGCCGCTCGGGGGCCGTCGTAAAGCGAATAATCTAAGAAAAAATAATCCGTTTCAAAATAATGAAATTGACCTTTTGAATTGATGGCCGCTTGCCGAACTGGACCCGAACACCAAAGCCCCGCCATGTCTGAATCAGAAAATGTTGAACAGATGATGGGAATAATTTCAGCAGTCGATGGCCGCGTTGCTTTTTTAAAAGTTTCTGAAGTGCCATTATTAACGATGGGCACGTACTGCGGATTCGGATCTGTTTGCGGCAAGTCTTTTCGTAATCGAGCTAAGACGGACCGAAATGTTTCCATGTCTTTTTCAAAATCCAAACTTAAGTTGTACCTGAAACGGTACGTTCGTTGGTTGAGTTGATACTGTAACGTTAATTCATGTTGTTGCACGGTTGTATTCTGCCGCACTTTCGACTGACTAAAACGAATAAAATCACTTTCTTCCGAGTGCAAATTAAAAGAAAGTTCTTCATCTTGTTTTAACTGTTTAAATGCATTTTGCGAATATTTTTTCAGATAAGTTAGTAAATCTATTTTCATATTTAGCCGCCACCAAAAATTTCAATATTTTTAAATAAAGCATAGGGTGAAGAGTGACCGACGCGAATAATTTGGCTGGGTTCACCCTTACCACAATACGGAGAGCCATAGGTTTCAATCGTGTCTGGTTTAGTCAACCCCGAAAGTGCATTCCAAAAAGGAACGGTGATACCACGGTAATTCGGATTTTTTAAAGTTTTGGTTATTTTTCCATTTTCAATTTTTTTAGCGTATTCGCAACCAAATTGAAATTTACGGCGATAATCATCGATCGACCACGACTTATTGGCAAACATGATTACTCCGTTTTCAACTTTTGCAATCATTTCATTCAAGGTCAGGTCGCCGCCTTCTAAGTTAATATTGGCCATGCGGTCAATGGGGGGGCGGTTCCAAGAACTAGATCGTGAATTGGCCACACCGCGAAGTCCCGAGCGCATTTGGCTTTCAAGGCTACCTAGTCCTGCTTGCAGAATACCGTTTTTTATCAGATATTTTTTTTCTGCGGGATTTCCAACTTCATCAAATTTGTAGCTGGCCATTTCGTGGCCGACGGTGGGATCAAAAATAATATTCATCATCGAGCTTCCATATTGCAGCTGCCCGAAATCACTGGGCTGCACAAAACTCCAACCTGCAAAATTTCTTTCGTCTCCTAAAATGCGGTCTAATTCTAAGGGGTGGCCAATGGATTCATGAATCTGCAGCAGCATTTGATCGGGTGCTAAAATCAGATCACAGGTTTCAGTCGGGCAGTTTTCTGCAGTTAATAATTCTAAAGCTTCCGATGATATTTGGTCACAGTCTTTCAAAGCCGCTTCTAATTGAAAATGTTCGGCTCCGATTTGTAAACAATTACCTCGGCCCCCATGCAAAGACCGAGTTTGGGTTTCTTTGCCTTCACGTGCAGTGGCCGCCATCGAATTAATGACAATATCAAAAGATTGATCAAACTCAGCACCGGCACTGGACATATATTTTTGCTGGCAAGTGATAATCATCGCATCGGAAGTTGTAGAAATTATTTTGTCACTTACTTTTAATTTTAATGAAGTTTGTTTTAAAAAATCATAAATTTCTGCCATGGAAAGTTGGTCTAATTTTCGTTGGCTGGCTGTTTGGTAAGTACCCTTTGATGGTGGGCGGATGCGTTGATCAAATTTAAAAACTGGAAATTTGCTGCTGGTGTCAGTCATGGCGATGGCTTTATCAAAAGCGTTTTTTATCCCCTCGGGTGTCGTTTCACAAGTGGCACTGTAGCCCATGTGACCATTTCGCATGACTTCGATCAACAATCCTGAATCATCAAATTCCTGGAATGAATCGGGTTTTCCATCACGAACACTGATGTCGCGCGTGCGCTCATGAATGGTTTTAAAAGCTACGAAGTCGGCCTCTTTTTTATATTTATTAAATTCAGTTTGCATAGCCTTTTTTTATAAGCCATCTTTTACCGATGAGCAAAAGAAGAGACGAATATTTAGAAAAACACTGGATCAAATACCCCGAGATGCCTCGCGGCGCTTTGCGCTATGGTCGCTGTGAACAAATGCGCATGGGCACCCAGAATTTAACCGAGTGGACATTCAAAGATGCCCCAGAAATTAAAGCGGGTGATGTTTTGGTTGACGGTGACTTGCTGGCTTTGATGCCAACGAATCAGCTGATCATGTTGGCCGCAAATCGCACAGACCGTAAACCAAAATTTGATAAGTGGCCCGAACAAAAAAAATGGTTTGATTTTTTAAATTTGGTCCGTACATTTTTTAAAGAAAAGCGTTTTCAAGATGTAAAAACTTCGACTTTAGTTGTCTGCCCGGGAACCGAGCCCACGCTTGAAGTTTTTGATATCGAATTTTCTTTGGGCACCAAAAAAACAAAATTCTTTTTACCGACTTCTCCGGAACTGAATCTAAAAAAATTATTAGCTGAAGGGGCCGAGCGTATTTTTGAAATTGCGCCCGTTTTTAGAAACGGTGAACTGACCGACAAACATCAGCCCGAATTCACGATGCTAGAATGGTACCGAGCCTTTAGTAATTATTCGGCCATAAAAATGGATATGATCGAGCTGGTAGAATACTTATCGGATCAAATGAAAGTCGATAGACCTTTAGAAGTTTTAACGTTTACAATTTCTGATTTGTTTCTAAAGTATTGTCAGTTTGAATTAAAACCATCGACCACCGAAGTTGAATTAAAAACTTTGGCGACAAAACTTAATGTGGATATATCCGCAGCGCAAACGATCGATGACTATTTTTATTTAATTTTTATAGAAAAAATTGAATTTCAGTGGCCTGCAGACCGCTTGGTATTCGTCGAAAAGTATCCACCTTATCAGGCTGCACTTGCACGTATTGGTAGTGATGGTTGGGCTGAAAGATTTGAAGTCTATTGGAATGGTTTAGAATTAGGAAACGCATTTCATGAACTTAATAATCCGGACGTGCAGCGCCTGCGTGCCGAGGAAGATTTGATTAAAAAGAAATTATTGGGTAAAAAAGAAATCACGCTAGACGCTGATTTTTTTACAGCTTTAGACTACGGAATGCCGCCTTCCGGTGGCATAGCTGTCGGGTTAGAAAGGCTGTTTATGGCTCTTTACCGGAAGAATAACATCAACCAAGTGATCAAATAGGTTTTAAGCGAAAATTTCAGTGTATTTACTTTTGACACTACAGTCGTATTTACTAACTTTAATTTTAAATTCGTAATCCCGGCAAATTAAGAATAAGTTAACTTTTCTAGCAATCGGGGGATTCGTGGCTAATTCTTTAGTGTTATGTTGTCTTTTGGTTTTATTTTCATCGTGCTCGTCGACGACATCGGATACGCAATCGAAAGTAAATAAATCGGATGCAAATAAAACCTGTATTCCGGAATCAAAGCTACTTGCTAGTGGAATTATTGGTGGAAAGCGGGTCAATCAGGACGACAAAGATGCTAATGCTGTCGTAATGATTTTAGCCGAAGGTGACGATAACATGGAAATTTGCACAGCGGCGCTAATAAGCCCCAGGGTTTTATTAACGGCCGCCCACTGTATAACGAAGCCTGCCAATAAAATACGAGCTATTTTTTATTCGTCAATAACATGTGAAAGTGGTTTCGATATCGGAAAAAATAGTCAGGCCGTTAAAAGAACTATTCCCCATGAAAATTATCAGGCTTCAGAAAGCGACAAAGAAGGAAAAAACGATATCGCTTTAGTTGTTTTAGAAGATAAAGCTCCGGCCAATTACCCGATTTATAAAATCGCTGACCCCGAAAAATTGGCGGACAGCAAACTGTTCCTTTATGGTTACGGAGTGACGGGTAGCAACGAACATGGCTCGGGAATACTTCGTAAAACCAGTTTTTCAAACAACGATTTTTTAGTGGAAGTCGGTTTAGACAGAATTCGTGTTAAACAAAATAGTGGAACTGGAATTTGCTTTGGTGATTCAGGTGGACCGGGGCTTGTGAACATCAACGGTGAATCACAGATCTTGGGGGTAAATTCTTTTGTTCGGGGTCCCAAAGATGATTCGTGTAACGGAACATCAACTTTGACTTTGGCTTTTTCTTATAACGAGTGGATTCAAAATAATTTAAGTAAATAATTAAGCTTTATTAATTTCTTCTTTAAGTTCTTTGCCGACTTTAAAAAACGGCAGCTTTTTTTCATCGACCGCGATCACTTCACCCGTTCGCGGGTTTCTACCTTTGTACGAGTCATACTTACGATTAACGAAAGATCCGAATCCTCGAATTTCAATACGGTCATCCTTCATCAACGCTTCAACCATCGTATCAAAAATCGTGTTGACCACGGCTTCAGCTTTCACCCGAGTGATGCTTGCTTTTTCTGAAACGAGATTGATTAAGTCCGCTTTGGTCATGAATTCCCCTAAGTTATTGAAAACACTTTTATTATACCGTTTTTGCAGGCTTTGAAAAGAAGCTCTTCAACGTTGCGCGGTGTTTAAATTTACCCGAATTTTTTAATATTTGCATGTATGCATTTATAAGCGAATCTATCATCTTTTGCCGGTTAAAGACCTCGATCACTTTACGTCTAGCTTTTTCGCCAATTTGTTCGTTTTCTGCGTTTTCATTAGTAATTAACTTATCTAAAAGAGCCGCCAAAGTTTCAACGTCGGCGGGCCTAACTAAAAAGCCATCGACTCCATCTTCAATGATTTCTGATATGGGACTTAATTCAGATCCGATCACGATTTTCTTTTGTGCCATAGCTTCAATCAAGCTAGGCTCGAGCCCTGTCGATCTTGAACTTAGATCCACATATATCGGAGACGCTAAAATACACTCTAACATTTCTTCGGCAATTACGGCACCCGCCATGATGACTCGGCTGCCTAGTGCTAAATTAAGCATCTCGTACTCGACATCTTTCCACTGCGGTCCGTGTCCAAGTAATAACAAATAGGTATTCGGTTTTTTTAAAACGATTCGTTCAAAAGCTTTTAGCAAAGGCTTTACTTCAAAAGAATTGGTAAAATCAGAAATAGCTAAAATAATTTGTGCATTATCTGGAATATTTAATTTTAGTTTAAAATATTCAGATTCAGCTTTCGGTGCCAAATCACCTAAATTAATTCCATACGGTACGGTGTAAGTATGAAAGTCAGGATAAAGATAATACCGTTCCAGAATCAATCGCTGTTGCGGCGTCGTCACAAATAAACCATCGGCTGTGTCGAGTAATGCTCGGTCTTGCATAAAATAAGTTTGTAAAAATCGAAAACTCAAGCGAATTGAATTTCGAATCATGGCCCAGACGGAATTTTGTTTTTCAGATAAAATAGTAAACAGCTGTGCCATTTGCGTGGCTTCAACATCATAAGCCATACAAATTTTTAGATTTTTTTTGTGTCGACCAATTTTAAAGCCACTTTGATCTAAACTGTGCACCAAGTGAAAAGGATTTTCAGTATTTAAGGCGACAAACTTTCTGTGGGCTGCATCAGAAAAGCGAATAGTTTTGTACTGGGGTTGTCCTTCGTTCAGGTAATAAGCCTTAATTCCATCTCTAAAAAGCTCTGGCTTTTTTAGCGGTGTTGAAGTCGAAATGATAGTCACATCATGACCTCGCTCCGTTAAACCGCGGGCTAGCGGCCAAAGCAAACCCGTATCTGAGGCTCTGCTTAAAACCGGAATTTTTTGGCCGACCAGACAAATGCGTAATTTTTCTGGCAGAGGTTTAGAATTCATCTTTATATTTTAGCTGTGTCTGATTCTATCAGGGAAGTCTTTTGATAAATAATTTTTAGATAAAGTCTGGATAAGTCATTAAATATTGAATCCAATGATTTTTTTTCTAGCTGATCACTCATAAATTCATTCTCGAACACGGCATTGACAATTTTTTCATTCAGTTCAGAAACCCAGTCTGCCGCTGTGGTTACGATGCAGTTATGGCCTGAAGTCCAGTGATTCGAAAAACCGGTGGCCTGATACTGATTTAGCACTATTAAATGGCGGTATTTCAAAGCTAATTTTAGCCAATGGGTAAAATCGCTATTCCGAGTTTTTGCAGAAGCTAAAACAAGGGTCAAACACTTTTCACTAAGTAAGGATTCGATTTTATCATCAGATAAAATAAGGTGATAATGGGGCTTAATTTTATTTTGTAAGATCAGTGCAGTCCATTTTTTTCGAAGAGCACTTGAACTGTATTTTTTTAAAAGTTTACGACCGTCAAAATACACTGGTTTTTCAGCTTTAAAATGAATGCTTTCAGCCAGATTTTCATGAAGTGGAAATAGAAAGCCAACTGGTGTGATGGGTGTATTTGGATGTTTATTTAAGTTTTCAAAAAGGGTAGGAATAATCATTTTATTACTTGTTTTATTACGAAATAATTTCAAATAATTCGTTTGACTGACAGTTAACCCGTCGGGATTAGCCAAGGGTAATTTTTGTAGGTTTGATTCGGGTGTTGGCGCATCAAGTAAAGATAGCACAACGGCTTTACCAAGTGCTTTCGCAGAGGCCATACAAATCACTTCATTCAAGGTCAGCGGCAAGCTGGAAACTACAAAATGGATCACCTGATAAGGGTTTAAAATTATTCTTGGCAAATTTATAGTCGAAGATTGCTCAGTCTTAAAACCGAGTTGACCCAGTTGCTCGACCATGATTTTTACCATTTCATCATGTTTTTTTGAATAAATTAAAACCGAAGTCATTTAATATTTCGTCCTTAATTATTTTTCGCCCTTAAGATTAAAAGTTTTAAAAATACGTGATAAATTTTTGCGGTTGGCATCAGGAATTTTTTTATCCGCTAAATGACTTGGCAGAATCCATTCCAGTTGTACATGATGCTGGGTTTTTGGTTCGCCCTTCCAAAATAAAATTTCATAAAAAAGTATTAAAATTCCGACATCACCGTAAGAATGCGAACAGGCCAATTTCAGCTCTCCGACCATGGCTTCAATTCCAAGCTCTTCGTTAAGTTCGCGGGCTAAAGCCTCTTCCGGAGTTTCACCCAATTCGATTTTACCGCCAGGGAATTCCCACAGTCCTGCTAGGGTGTGGTTTTCTGGTCTTTGTCCAATCAGAATTTTAGCATCTTTTTTTAGAATGCCTGCAACCACAGGAATCCAATTTTTTTTGACATGCGCTTTTCGCGGTTTTATATCACTATTTTTTAGGTTGTTATTTTCCATTTTTGCCATAAAACTTTCGTGAAACTTCCCTAAAAAAACTTGGTCCTTCAAAAATCAGAGCGGAATAGACTTCCACCAAATCGGCGCCCATTTCAATTCTTTCAAAAACATCTTCTGCTGTCATCACCCCACCGACAGAAATAATTAAATTTTTAGATTTATTACCTCCTAAGTGGCTGCAGACGATCTGAAGTGATTTTTTTGACAAGTCTTGTAATGGTTTTCCTGAAACACCACCGTGGCTAGGAAATGTTTTCTGCGTATTTCGATTTAAAGTGGTGTTTGTTAAGACATAACCATCGATATTCATTTCAACACAGGTGTCGATAATTCCCTTTAGATCCTCGGGTTCAATATCGGGGCTTAGCTTAAGCAGAAACGGTTTTTTTGCCCCCCCGACGGAAGCTAATTCTTCGCGCCCTGCTAAAAGCGGCTGCAAAAAAAATTTTAAATTTTCAGGTTTTACTAATTCTCGAAGTCCATTGGTATTGGGGCTACTAATATTGATCACAAATGCATCTGCCAAGTGATAAAATTTATTTAGTAAAACCAGATAATCGGCATGCGCCGATTCATTTGCAGTCGTTCTATTTTTTCCAATATTAACCAGCACGGGAAGCGGTAAATGTTCTTTGGATTCTTTATAGTTTCTAAGGTTAAAAAAAACTTCTTCACTGCCAGCCGATGGAAATCCCATTTGGTTCCACAAGGCCAAATCGGTAAGGCTTCGATCTAAGATTTTTCCGGTATTTGATTTTTGGGGCTCTGGAACCACAGTGCCTATTTCAATGAATCCACAACCTAGGGGCTGCCATACATTTAAAAGATCACCATTTTTATCGACTCCGCCGGCAAGGCCTAAGCGATTTTTGAAAAGAATATTTTTCCAGACAAAAGATTTCCAGACTGGAGTTGGCGATTTATGAAATAAAGAATAAAGCTGCAACCCAACTGGGCTCAAATCATGGGCCAGTTGTGCGGGAAGCAGCAGCCAAGGTTTCATTTATCGAGGATAAAGACCACGAAGTAACATCGCTTTTTCTAAACGAGCGATAGATACGGCTAAAGCCGCCGATCGCATGTCGACATTTTTTTCTTTATGCAATTTGTAAACATTGTCGAAGGCTTTCAAAATAATGCCTTTTAATTTGAAATCTACATCCGCTTCGTCCCAAAAAAACGACATAATGTCTTGCACCCATTCAAAGTAAGAAACGATCACGCCACCCCCGTTAGCAACAACATCGGGCGCAATAAAGATTCCTTTTTTATATAAAATTTTAGTAGCTGCGTTCGTCACAGGACCGTTGGCCCCTTCGACAATCAGTTTACATTTAATTTTTTCGGCATTGTGAATATCAATTTGGCCCTCAAGCGCGCAGGGTAGTAATGCATCGCACTCTGTTTCTAAAATTTGCTCGTTGGTCATTGGCTGGGATTTCGGGTAACCCTTAACACCCTTGTTTTGTTTTACGTACTCAATAACATCCGGAATATTTAAGCCATCTCCGTTGAAGATTCCACCTGTAACATCACTGACAGCAATGATGCGGGCACCACGTTCAAATGCAAATTTTGCCGCAAAAGAGCCAACGTTTCCAAAACCTTGTATGACTATTCTGGAACCTGACATGACCATGTTATTCATTTCCATTGCACGCTCGCAAATGTAAATAACACCTAAACCTGTCGCATGATTTCGACCTAATGAGCCACCGATTTCTACGGGTTTTCCAGTCACGACTCCGGGCTGTGCATAACCGCCTTGTTCTTGTGAATAAGTATCCATGAACCAAGCCATGGTTTGCGGATCCGTTCCAACATCGGGTGCTGGAATATCTTTATTAGGACCAATGAACGGTGAAATTTCAGAAGTGTATCTGCGAGTTAAATTTTGTTTCTCGGTGCGTGAAAGTTTTGATGGATCCACGCAAACTCCGCCCTTGGCACCGCCCAGTGGCAATCCTAAAACTGAATTTTTAAAAGTCATCAAGGCTGCTAGTCCAACCACTTCGGCTAGATCGACGTTTTGATGATAACGAATTCCACCTTTATAAGGGCCTAAAGTAGAATTATATTGAACACGGTAGCCAGTAAAAACTTTAACGGATTGGTCATCCATGCGAACTGGGATGGAAACAGTTATGCAGCGGCGCGGTTTTCGTAAGCGCTCCATGATATTGGGATCACAGTTGATTAACTTGGCAGCCTCATCAATAGTCTGCAAAGTATTTTGAAAAAGTGGTCCATTTAAATGAGACTCAGAATCGGGATTCAAATTGTGTTGATTAAGCATCGGAAAAAACTCCTTAGAATTATAATGAAATAAGTGTAGAAAAACCCCTATGACCTGTCGAGCAAATATTTTTTTTGTAAAGTTTGTCGTTATATTGGTGCTAGCTGTAAGCTTCATGCCGTCGATACTTTCAGCTGAAAGTGTAAATAATGAAACCGTATTGGCAGCTTCCGATCCGGTTTCTTGGGCTCGGTATCAGAGTGAAAATTGGACCATTTCCAACGATTCCAGCGGCCAAGGTCTGGTTTATTCGACGTATCCGTTATGGTTACAGACAATTTACAGCTGGCTACTAAGTTGGGAGCCTCGAGTCAAAATAACGGAAGAAAATCAGGCGCGATGCCGGCTTAGTTTTTCATCAGAAAATTTAGCCGATAAAGTTTCTGACGTGAGTCAATTTATTAAACAAAAGCCAGAATGCGTTTACTTACAGTCTTCAAAAAATTCCTCGAAGCTTTTTCGAATTATGAATTCTTTGTCCATTGATTTTGACATGTCGGATACAAAACACTTTCGTAAGATCACTTTTAACATTCCCGATCAAAACGGAAATCAAAAAGTTCATATTCGTGGTTTGTTAGCCATTCATGACGACAAAAAACCCAGACCACTGGTTATTTTCCGAATGGGTGTTCATGGAAATATTGATGAATTTTTAGCCGAAAGATTTTTAGCAAAACTTATTTATGAAGATTTTAACTTTAATTTTCTTGCGCTTGAGAATTTGACAAGTCATGGCTATTTGGCACAAGACAATCCAATTACTTTCGGAGGCGTGGACGAAGGCTTGCATACTTTTTATATTTTGAATCAACTGCAGGAATCTGCGTTAAAAAATATTATTTCTGAAACGCATTTATTAGGTGTAAGTTTGGGCGCTCACGGAATATTTTTTACCGAAGCTCTCGATGAGATCAATAGACACTTGATTAAATCTGTCACAGCATTTTGTCCGGTCATTAATTTAGTAGAGACCTTGTCGAACCAACAAGAGGCCAAGATGAATTTTGGGCTTATTGATTTATGGAATGGCCGCAGGCTTCAAGCCGTCACCCGGCGCCTGCCAGAACTAGAAATTCAAGACAGGTGGAAGACTTTAATCGATTTTAAACCGCGCTTTGTTCCGGCCGTTTTGAAGTATTTAGAAACGCATCAAATCCGGCCATCTGTGCAAATGCCAATCGGTACTCGGTGGCCGCCTGGTTTAGAAAATCATTTGCTGAATGCAAAATCATTTTCAGAATTAAATAACTTCTGGCAATTTTATCTAAACAACAAAACGCCCATTTTGATTGTAACGACACCCCAGGATGTGCTGGTGTCGGAAAAACTGAATACCGATCTGATTCTGCAGAAAAAACAACCTGGGCAGTTTAATAAAACACAAATTTTGCAATTAGATCGTGGCATTCATTGTGGTTTAGGGTCAGACTATCAGTGGAGTTTCATCATAGATTTATTAAAAACTCAGTGGGGAAAGCCCCATCAATAGTTCGAAGGAGAAATTAAAATGGCTGATACCTATTACGATCCCAAAGATTTAAGTAAGTTTTCAAAAATATCTGAATTTGAACCGAAGTTGGCTGAAAAATTTTTTTCCTATTACGGTGATGTTTTTAAGGAAGGCGCATTAACAGTTCGGGAAAAATCTTTAATCGCTTTAGCCGTTTCTCATGCTGTGCAGTGCCCTTATTGTATCGACGCCTACACTTCAGACAGTTTAGAAAAAGGGGCCAGCGAAAAGATGATGATGGAAGCTGTTCACGTGGCAGCGGCTATCCGCGGCGGTGCGACCTTAGTTCACAGTGTTCAGATGATGAACAAAGCAAAAAAAATTGGAATGTAGAGGCTTATTTTGCTAAGTATTGTAGTTCCTGCAGATGATCTAGCGACGAATACTTTTTTAAAAAAAACAGTTGAGGCTTTCAAAAATAAACCCAACATCGAAGTAATTTGTATCGCGCAGTCCGAAGGTCATTCGCGTGCCGAACGATTAAATATTGGTTTTCATCGCGCTGTCGGTACTATTATTTTATTTAATCACCCGCGCAGTTTCGTTGATCCAGAAGGTATACAATTTTTAACCAGGCTTAGTTTGAGTTCAGCAAATCCAAAAATTTGGGGTGGTTTTACTCACCAGTTCGATAAGCAGCACTGGATTTTAAAATTTACTTCGTGGTATTCAAATAAAATTCGCGGTGGCCTGGCTGGTGTATTGTATTTAGATCATTGCATTTATTTTCACCGTGAGCTGTGGAGAAATGATTTGCCCGCAGTTGAAATTTTTGAAGATACGCTGTTAAGCTATGAACTTTTAAAACATTCAAAACCCAAAATTCTTCCCTATATTTCACAGACTTCAGCCATTCGTTTTGATAAAAACGGAGTTTGGCGCCAATCGTTGATGAACCAAGTTTTAAAAGTTGGATTTTTTCTAAAAGTACCG
Organism: Bdellovibrionales bacterium; assembly: GCA_043740435.1. Classification (GTDB taxonomy): domain Bacteria; phylum Bdellovibrionota; class Bdellovibrionia; order Bdellovibrionales; family Bdellovibrionaceae; genus Pseudobdellovibrio. Next base: position 22,587 of record JAYUCH010000012.1, read on the forward strand.
CATGCAACCATGAACCGAATTTATGAAAAAGGCCTGGGTTTAAATAACAAAGTAAAGTGAGCTAAAGCCTTAAATTTAAACGAAACCTTAATTCTAAATAAAGCCTGATTCATTCATAGACTGTCTTCCATAAAATTTCCCATTCAACAGCTGATAACCCCTTCAGTCGATTTTTATTATAACGAATTTCTCCCAAGGCCTCTTTTTCATTTAACTGAATATAGTTTCTAATAATACCGTAAGCCCTCAAGCCCCGAACGATGCGACTGAACGGCCTATGTTTCCACAATTTTGTTGCCGCAAGGGTATCGGTCACGGTTTGCAGCTGCTGTGCTATCTGGCCAGCAACAACTCGGAAAAAATTCAAATAGAGATGACGTTTTGGTGCACGAATCAAACAGTGGATGTGATCATGTTGAATACTAATTTGATCAACTCGGATAAAAAAATGTTTCGCATACTTCTTGATAACTCGAAGAATAAGCGAATAATTTTTTGGATGACGTAATCCTTTTTTGAGTGATGCTTTATTAATTTTCAATACTAAATGGAGTGAATCTTTTGTCGACAAAGGCCTGTAAGTGCGACCAATTCTTTTATTGCGCAAAGAGCCACCATGGCTGAGATTCTTTCGGAAACATTTATGCAGTTGTTTATCAACGGATTTCACTCGATTTTTTTTCATAGCAATCGTTATTGCAATAAAGTGGGCGTGACCGATACCCTCAGATTACAGCGGAGGCGAAAGCTGAGTCCGAGTTTCGAACGCATGAGTTCGTGTTAGATGAGTTCGTTTTTCCAGAAAGATGAGTGACTGGCCAGTTCAGTAACATAATTTTTAAGGTCACTTTGCAGATGTTCCGGAAAAGATCGAAACGGCTGAATGTGTTCTCGGGGTACGTAGCGAAAGGTAAAATTGATTCGTCTAGTTTCAAAACCCATTGTTTTTAAATCACTAAAAATAATTCCTTTGTTTTCAACCCTTTGTACGCGGTGAAATAATTGTTTTTTAAATTTGTCTCCACCAAAAATTTGTAAACTTGAATCTTCGAGCCATTGCTGAAGTATGACCTGACTTTTTTGTTGTTTGCCTTCACTTTTTACGAACTGGAACAACGCTTTTTCGCCAAAACTGACGGAAGCCACTGGGCCGGGTTCAAAATCTTTATGCTCGCCGACACGTGCGCTGTCGATCTCCACGTCATCGTAAAACTTATTTCCGTAAAAATTAATCAGGCAGGTATTTAAATGCCAGTCCTCAGGAACGTCCTTCGGTGAAAATGTCTGGCGCACTTCGCTTTCAATTTCTGAAACAATTTTTCTTAAGACGGACGGATAACTTTCGGCTTGCACGCAACGATTCTTAATTCCCTTCGGCGGATGGTAATAATCTAAGCACGCAAATTGCCAGTTACCCAACCAGTATACTGGACGCTTCAGTTCACGGTTGGGTTCACCGTTCTGCGGGGGATTTGTGTTCGAAAAACGCATTTCCCAGATCGGATATAAGGTAGCTAAATAATTTAAAATTTCATTTTTTGCAGCAGGCTTAATATAATCGGGCTTGTAAATCAAATTTTGATATTGTTTTAAACTTCGGCTAGGATGATGAGATTTCGATTTAAACACATCTTTTAATGCAATAGGTTGGCTCACATGTCAAATTTCATCCTAACCCCAGCAGTCGATCTTGCAACCCGCAATAAGCTTGTTGAAAAAATTTCGTTATTTAAAAATAAAAAAATATTAGTCATTGGTGACGTGGGTGTTGATGAGTACGTGATGGGCGCAGTGAAACGTATAAGCCCAGAGGCCCCGGTACCTGTACTAGAAGTTGAAAATGAAGATCAACGTTTAGGTCTGGCCGCGAACGTGGCGCAAAATGTAGTAAGTCTTGGCGGGTCCGTCTACTTACTATCGGTTATAGGCTCTGATGCGGGCGCTGAAATTCTAAAAGCACTGTTAAAAAAATCTCAGGTATCTTCTGAAGGCCTGATCTTAGATTCGTCTCGTCCAACGACTCGAAAAATGCGGGTTATGACCGGTCAGCATCATTTGGTTCGCGTAGATCATGAAATTCGTAAAGCCCTTTCAGAAAAATCTGAAGTCGCTTTGTTGGAAAAACTACAGAAAATGATCAACGAGGTCGACGTTGTTGTTTTAGAAGATTATGCCAAGGGAATTTTTTCTCAGAACTTAATCCAAAAAATTGTGTCTATCGCAAAAACTGCAAAAAAGTTTTTAATGGTAGACCCGCATCAAACGAAATTTGCAGAATTTTATAAGGGTGTCGATCTGATTAAACCCAATTACAACGAGGCTTTGGCCTTAACGCAAATTCATGAAGATGATATCAGTGATCCTACGGAAGGCGTCTTGCTGGTCGGTCGTTCGTTACAAAAAATCACCGGAGCTGGGCAAGTTGTTTTGACCCAAGGCGCCCGGGGTATGACTATTTTTTCACAAAATGACGTTACGCAAGTGCCGACATTTGCGAAAAAGGTTTTTGATGTTACCGGGGCCGGAGACACAGTCATAGCAGCCCTGGCTTTAGGGGTTGCGGCGGGCTTGCCGTTGACGGAATCCTGTATGATTGCGAACTTCGCTGCGGGTGTGGTCGTTGCAAAAGTGGGTTGTGTCCCGTGCGAAACTGCAGATCTTATAAGTTCTATATTGTCGACAGGTGTTTAGTTCACTTTAAATTAAAGCTGAATTTTTTAATTGGGATTAGCTTTACATTCAGATCGCTTTTCTATATCTAATAGGGCTTAACAAATGGGAATAAACCCAACTGCTGTTGCAAGCAGAGCAGAAGATATTTCTGCAACCAGAGGAGCACCCAATGGAATCTGTTTTAGAACCAAAAGCCAACGAAGCACAAGCCATCCGCAATTTTTATTCATTTACCCTGGAAGGTTTAGAAGCTTATTTGAAACAATACGGTAAAGAAAAATTTCGTGCTCAACAAATATTTAAATGGGTGTACGAACAACGGGTGACCGACTTCGATTTGATGTTAAATCTGTCGAAAGACTTACGGGCTGAATTAAAAAAATTAATCACCTTCGAATTGCCGCCTATCTTAAAGCATTTGATTAGCGTTGATGGAACGCAAAAATTTCTTTTTGATGTGCGTGATGGTAACTCAATCGAAGCGGTCGTGATTCCTTCGGATGACCGCCTGACTCTTTGTGTGTCTTCCGAAATTGGCTGTAATATGGGCTGCCATTTTTGTTTTACTGGAAAGCAAAAATTAAAAAGAAGATTAGATATTTCTGAAATTGTCGGTCAGTTTATGCAGGTCCAAGATGTCATTGGCAAAAGTAGTCTGAAGTTATCAAATATCGTCTTCATGGGAATGGGCGAGCCCCTAGATAATTCAGAAGCTGTATTTGGGGCCATCGATGTTATTCATTCGCCTTGGGGAGTTAATTTATCACGAAAAAAAATAACCGTTTCTACATCAGGCTTGATCCCCGAGATGTACCGTGTTGCTGAAGCTAAAGTTCGATTGGCCGTTAGCTTAAATGGTTTCAACGATGAAGTTCGTTCGCAGGTGATGCCGATAAATAAAAAATATCCACTAAAAGATTTATTGAATGAATGTAAACGTTACTACCGTGCGACCAACGATCGTATCACCATGGAATATGTTTTGTTAAAAGGTGTAACAGATCAAATTGCGCACGCCCGAGAGTTAGTTAAATTACTAAAAGATGTGCCTTGTAAAATAAATCTTATTCCATTTAATGAACATCCAGGTTCAGGTTTCGAAAGACCTTCCGATGAGACTGTTCAAGCTTTTCACACCGAGTGCATGAATTTAGGTGCACATGTTTTATTGCGTCGTACGATGGGCCGAGACATCTATGCAGCTTGTGGTCAGTTAACAACAAAAATAGATCGTCCAGAGAGTATGGACATTTCAAATTCTAAAATTGGGGGAGTCAATGTCAGAAGTTTTAGTCGTGGGCAGCTTAGCGTATGATTCAGTAAGAACGCCATCAGGTAATGCCGATAAATCCTTAGGTGGCTCTGCCAATTATTTTTCAGTAGCAGCCAGTCTTTTTTCAAAAGTTCGAGTTGTCGGTGTAGTGGGCGAAGATTATTTGGAATCTGATCGTCAAATACTGTTGGACCGAAAAGTTGATCTTGCGGGAATGCAAACAGTTAAGGGTGAAACTTTCCACTGGGAAGGGTCTTACGAAAAAAGTTTAAGTGATGCCATCACCTTAAAAACAGAACTCAATGTTTTTGCATCTTTTAATCCACAGTTGCCAGAAATTTACAAAAACAGTCAATTTGTCTTTCTGGCAAATATCGATCCCGTTTTACAACTCGAGGTCTTATCCCAAGTTAATAAGCCATTATTTGTCGGCATGGACACGATGAATTTTTGGATCGACTCAAAACAAAAAGATTTATTAAATGTTTTAAAAAAAGTTGATATCGTTTTCATGAACGAAACAGAAGCAAAGATGTTAACGCAAACTAGAAATCCAGTCAGTGCAGTAAAAAAAGTTGCTGAACTGGGCCCAGAATATGTCGTCGTCAAGCGTGGTGAATACGGTTCAACATTGTATTCGAAGGCTGATGGGTTTTTTCAGATTCCAGCGTTGCCAATTGAAAATGTCATTGATCCGACGGGCGCGGGTGATAGTTTTGCGGGTGGATTTTTTGGTACTTTGGCTGCGCATTGTAAAACTAGACCCCAGTGGAATGATTTAAAAAAAGCGATTTTATCTGGCACTGTTTTATCCAGTCAGACCATCCAAGACTTTAGTTTAAAAGCATTGCTCAGGGTCGATGCAGCAGGATTTGAAAACCACTTAGCTGCATTAAAGAAGACAATCTCAATTTAAGACAAATCTTGAATTCGATAACAAAAGTTTAAGTTTGAGTGTCTCAAAACCGATAAATTTAGCATGGCTGGAAATCCGAAAAACAATCCTGCTGTAGATCTGATGGCCTCTCTTTTAAAAGAGGTCGAAGATGACAGCAACAATAATCCTGAAAATTTAAAAGCTGTCGAAATTGATGATTTCGAACCTCTGGAATTGAATCCGGATGCAGCCAAAAAAACATCCAGCCCGAACAAATCGAATAATTCATTTTTATCTTTTGATCCAAATAACTTTGATGCCAAATCAAGCGTTGATTACGAAAAAACTAGAGGTCCGTCAGATTCAGAAAAAACAAGTATTAGAACTGAAGTGTCCTCTGTTTTAGATTTGAACTTTAATGACAATGCCGTCAGTTTAAAACCTGATTTAAGTGACGAGGTTGTGGCTTTAAAAGCAGAGCCCGCTGAAGACTTTATATCACTTGTTGAAGAGCCAGAACTAAAACCGCAGATGCCTGCTAGGTCACTGTTCGAGGCTGAAGATGCCGATGCACTAAAAACTCAAGTTTTAAATTCGAATCAATCTGGCAATGATTACCAGCCAACTGCTGCAGTTTCTGAAGAGATTAAAAATTCAAGAATCAATCATGGTGATTACGGTCCAGACGACAAAACCGTGGCGGTGACAGGTTTTCACAAAAAACCCATCGAAAATTACGAAGATAAAGTTAAAGTTTCCATAGGACAAAGCAGGTCTGCGTATTCTCCAGGTTATGCGGCGTGGGGTGGCAGTGGTTCCGAGGGCAGTTTAGGTCAAGCCGAAAATTTAAGAATGGCCCAGGAAAAAATACTGGATTTAGAAAAACTTAATGAAAATTTAAGACTGCAAAATGAAGATCTGATTTCTGCATCTGACATTATTAAAGAACGATCTGATTTACTAACTGCACAAATTACAGATTACCAAAATGACAAACAAAATTTAGAAGAATCTTTTAAAAATGAAATCGCTCTGCTGCGTGGACATTTGCAGAGAAAAGATTCGGATTTGCAGAAAGCCCAGCTTAAGATTGATGATCTTGATTCAAGATTAAAATTTGATATGAAAAAGATTCGTATCCGAGAACGAGAATTAGAAAATCGTTTAGAATTGATCCGTGCTGAAAAAAATACGCTGACGAAATCTAAAGACGACCAAATTTTAGATTTGCGTCGCAAAATGGATGTCATGCAAATGGAAGTTGATAGCTACCGTCAAAAATGTGTGGATTTGAATAAAAATTTAGAGGTCAATCAGGACTCTTTCAAACGAACGACTAGGGCTCTGCGACTAGCGATGGCTAATTTAGAGCTTCAAGAAGAAAATAAACCAGCTTTAAAAAAAGTTGATTAGTCTATATGAGCTTAACGACACCACCTGCCCAGAAAAAAATAAAATTAGTTGTCAGTGATTTACATCTTGGTAAAGGTCGACAATTAGAAAATGGCAGCCTCAATGCGCTTGAAGAATTTTATTACGCCGAAAAACTTGTTGAATTTATTCAGTATTATTCAAGTGGCGCTTACAGGGACTACGATGTAGAAATCGTCATTAACGGAGACTTTCTTAACTTTCTGCAGGTTGACTATCGCGGGCATTTTCTAACGGTTATTACCGAATCCATTGCTATCGAGATCTTAAAATCGGTCATCAAAGGACATCCGCAAGTATTTAAAGCCATGGGTGATTTTCTTTCTATGCCGAATCGAAAAATAACTTACATTATTGGTAATCACGATCAGGGGATGATGTTCCAGGGATGTAGAGATCATTTGAATCAGGTTATCGGACATGCACTACAATATAAAAATTTGATCTATTTCTTTGATGGCGTGCACATTGAACACGGCCACATGCACGAGGCTGCAAATCGAATGGATCCAAAAAAATTCTTTCTGAAGCAGGGTTGGCCAGAGCCCATTCTTAATTTGCCATTTGGTTCTCACTTTTTTATCGAGTTAGTACTTAAAATTAAAAAAAAGTATCCACACATTGATAAAGTTCGTCCGTTTGGACAAATGATACGCTGGTCTTTAGTGAATGAAACGGCTATGGCTTTTAAAGCTTTTTTAGAGCTTTTTAAATATGCTTATAAAATTATTTTTCATACGGAACAGCGTTTTCGTTGGAATATAAAAGGTCTTTTAAAAATTGCTTTGGAAAGTGCTATTTTTCCAGATTTAAGCTCGTCGGCCCGAAAAATTCTGAATGATAATCGTATACACACGGTGATTTTTGGTCACACTCATGTCTACGAGTATCGACAATGGGGTCATCAAAAAGAATATTTCAACACAGGAACTTGGACCGAGCTAACTTCATTAGATATTGTTTCACTAGGTAAAATCACGAAGTTGACATTCGTTTTACTAGAGTATGTCGATCAAGACACTAGACCCCGTGGACGCCTTAAAGAATGGAAAGGCTTTCACCGTATTGAGGAAGATGTTGCCGTGGCCTAGTCATTTGTCCCATTGTCTGTTTGCTGCAAATCATGAATACTAGAGTAACTTAGGTTAAGGAATCACTGAATGTCTGAAACGGCTGATAAAACAAGTATTGTTGCTAGTGAAACTTTCAAAGGAAAGTTACGGGCAGCGGATGAAGCCCCACCAGCAATCATTGTTTTAGTTGGCCCCACGGGTTATGTGGGTAAGCAGTGGCTATTAACTAAATCTGATTTAACCATTGGTCGCTCGGTTGAAAGTGAAGTTTACATTTCTGATGCTTCAATCAGCCGGTCGCATGCGAAGTTCGTTGTTGTCGGCAGTGAAGTTTCAATTTTAGATTTGGGTTCCACAAATAAAACATCTGTTAACGGCCAAGTCTTACCTGCTCTAACTGCTAAACGCTTAGCAAATAATGATCAAATAAAAGCCGGGAATATCATTTTTAAATTTTTAGAACGCGGCAGTTTAGAAGCTATTTCGAATCAAACGGTATTCGAAAAAGCGCAGAAAGATGCTTTAACAACGGCCTACAGCAAAGGCGCCCTTTTAGAAAAAGGCCCCGAGGCTATTAAACGCGCTGAAACTTTAAACGAACCCCTGTCTGTATTAACTTTTGACATTGATCATTTTAAAAAAGTAAACGATACGCATGGTCACCCAGGGGGAGATTATGTCCTAAAAGAACTGGGCGTCATGGTTCAGAATAAATTAGTACGCTCGAACGATTACTTTGCAAGATATGGCGGGGAAGAGTTTGTTATCATTTTGCAAGCCACCACCCTAAAAACGGCTCAGGACGTGGCAGAGCGTGTTCGCCAAACTGTACAAGCACACTCATTTATTTTTCAAGATAAAAAAATTCCAGTCACAATTTCAGTCGGTGTTGCAGAAAAATTAGCTGTCGAAAATTGGGAACAAGTTTACAACCGTGCCGACAAAGCCTTGTACGTCAGCAAGCAAAGCGGACGAAATAAAGTTACCGCAGCGACATGAGTTCGGAAATTTTAAGTTTCTTAAATGAACTGACGCCGAAAGAAACTGAAAACTTTTTTAATAATATAAAAAATAATAAATTTAAAATTACGTACAAATTAACTGACATCAGTAAAGTAGAAAATACACAAATTTTATCGACTCCTTTCGGGAATAAATTCGTAGTGACGGTTTCAAATAGATTTCAAACAAGTGCGGCTGAAGCCACGTTTAAAGTTGTCATCGGAACAGAGATATTTTTTTTCAAAACAGTCATCAAGACAGAAAAAAAATCCTATATCATTCAAGGTCCATTTATTGTTTTTAAGCTCATGCGAAGAAAAAACACCAGGTACATTATCCCCGAGAACTGGGCACAAAGTGGTTTTATAGTCTCGGCTGAAAAAAAAATGTTGAATTCTAAAATACGTTTAGTTGATATGTCCCTGTCAGGAATCAGAATTCATACCTTAACGGAGCTGCCGCGCTACGAGCGTAAACAAAAGATCACGCTGCAATTTAAATTGCACCGCCGAGGCGTTGTGGTTGTTGAAGCTGTGATTCAACATGTAAAATATAACCATAAGAGTGGCCAGTTGATTGGCGTTCAGTTTGTTCAGGAAACTCCGCTTATACACAGCAAAATTGCTAATCTTTGTGACGATCTTATTCATGCTTCGGTTTAGTATTCTAAACTGACCCCCATAAGTTAATTTAATATCAAACATCAGACATCTTTGAAATTATGAGTAAATTCAGACCGTTAGTCCCTTTTTGACCCTTCCGAGTGGCCTCTCTATTGCTTTAACTTATAGCAAGTGACGAGGTGCTACCAGGCTAAGAGCTTGAAAAATTCGTGACGAAAAAAAGTATTTTTAACCGAAAATGAACTGGGGAAGTGTCTATGAAAAGAGAAATCAATCAAGGCCTGAACAGTAAAGTCGATCTTGTAGTGGTTGATAAAACCGATCAGCAGTTGATAGAAGAAGTTCGTGCTGGAAAGCGAGCTTCATTCTCAGAGCTCGTGAAACGACATCAAAGAGGAATGCTGCGGTTGAGTATGAGATTCATGAAAGACTTAGATGTGGCGCAAGATGTGGTACAAGATGCGTTCATCAAGGCATATGAAAAATTAAATATGTTTGAAGGGCGAGCCAGTTTTAAAAGTTGGTTGTATCAGATTACCGTGAACACGGCTCGGAATAAGCTTCGAGAAAATAGATACGATTTTTCAGATATTGAAGACGTGCATTTAAGTGTGGCACCTGTTGCAGAGAAAAAATTAATTCATGCTGCAGTGACAGATTTAATTCAGCTTGAAGTCGACCGCCTACCATTCAAACAAAAAACAGCTTTAGTTTTACGTGTCTACGAAGATCTTAGTTTTGCTGAGATTGCTGAAATTATGCAGTGTCCATATGATACAGCGAAAGCAAATTACAGACATGCGCTACTTAAGCTTAAAGAAGTTTTTGAAACTCAAGTTGAATTAAAAAGTTGGACGGAAGATGTTGGTGGATTTTTTACAGAACTAAACTCAAAATATGCGGAGGTTGAATAATGGAAATGCCGAAGAAAGAATTTTTAATCAAAAAAAAGTTAAAAAAAGAAGACCCTCTGGAATTACCGATGGATGATTCTTTTTTTGAACAGATGCATAATAAAATTATGCAAGCTTTAGAAAAAACGGAAATTAAATCTAAAGCCAAATGGTCTAAATCGAGAATCTTTTTGGAACAGCAAGTTCAGTCAGGATCTAAGAACTAATTGAGCTTTCTTCAATTTGCTGACTGAAGCCAAATTTTGTTTGGAATTCATTTTCTTTAAGGACAGAATTGAAAAGGACTTCATTTTTGTCCGCACGCTTTAGTAGCCTGTGATAAATATGATACTGAACGGCCGTGTTACAAGCGGGCCGAAAAAGTAAACCACGTAATGCTAAACGGTGCTGAATGTCTGAGTCTTCTCCGAAGCCAGCCCCCTCGTAGCGGGTATCAAAGCCATTGATGGCCAAAAGATCATGTTTAAATAATGAAAAATTGCAGCCGACAATCCCACGATTTTTTCTATTCAAAAATTTTCTTATTAAATTATTTTTGAAATAAAATCCTTTCAGACCGTTATTATCTTTCATAAAAAGACCACCGATAGCAATCCACCAAATATTTTTTTCAATAAACCCCGTTGCAATTTTTTGCGGAATTAGTAATTGGCTAACCCAAGATGTTAAATTAATTCGTCGACCACAAAGCACTGAGTTTTTCTGTTTTCCGTTGATGTGCTCTGCCACAAATTCAGGGTGCAAAATACAATCCTGATCAATAAAAATTAAGTAATCTGAGTTTGCTGCATTCAGTCCCGAGTTAAGTATGCGATTTTTTCGAAACCCGATATCCTCGTGCCAAAGATGCTGGCTTGGAATATTTAAATTTTGCAAATAATTTTGTACATGGTCCACTTTTTCAGAGTCAGAGCCATCATCACAGATTATTAAATTAAAATCTTTGAAAGTCTGGTTCAGTACAGAGGTTAGGACTAAATCAAGCATGTGAGTGTTCATATAAAATGATACAATTAATGTAACGGGCGATGGCTTTGTTGAAGTCAAAGCAGCATTATTCTTGAAAACTTTTAGCATGGATTCTATTCGTATTATCTATAACAATTGAAGTCAAAACCTATTCCTGGGCCCATTTTTTTAATTCCGCTTCAGGATTATCAACTTTATTCAATGCTTCACATTTTTTTAAGAATGAAGAAACCTGATGACCAGACTTTATATAGACTTTTTCAAAATCTTCTAAGTCCTTAAGATAGGTTTGATAATTTCCAAGGCGTGCATTGTTCATGGGCCCTTCTACAAATTGTAAGTAAGATTTTGTTTTCAATTTAGATCTTAATGATTCGTTAAAGCTTTTTCGGATCTCATCAAAACGCTCTTGCCTTATTTTTTCTTTGTCCTCTGGTGTCAGGCTAAAGCTGGGATTAAAATCATCGTACCATTTTTTTAATTTGTTTAATTCGGCAGTTATAAATAAAGAAAATAATCGATCATCTTCGTTGTCCTGTTGAATCAATTTTATTTTTTCTGAACCTGGGCCCTCAAATTTTAAATAAAACAGCTCAGTACCCTTGGCAGCTACAAAAACCGCAAGGCGTTCGTTGAAGTCAATGTTATCTTTTATGAATAGGGTTGTGTGAACTAACTCATGAATTATAGTGTTTACCAAATCATAATCTTTGTAAGCTAGCATCGATGAAAGAAGTGGATCGTTTAATTTTCCTAAAGTTGAATAAGCTGAAACTCCGCGTACATGCACATCAAAGCCTTTGGCTTTCATGATTTCGGCCTCTTCTTTTGCAGAGGTTTCATTGTAAAAACCTTTATAAGGAGCTTTACCAATAAATGGAAAATCCCACTGATAAGGTTGAAATTTCCATTTGTAAGAAGCCATTACGGCATAGGTAATGTAACGACGATTAAGCTTCACGAAGTGAGTGTAGTTTTCACTTGGCTTTAAACCTAAATCTTGAAAAGAAAATTCGCGAGCCTGCTGTGAAATTTCAATTTTTTTCTTTTCCTCAAGCGTCAGTTGTTCAGAAGTTAATGCTTCAGCGATGGGAATGCGACTTGAAAGCATCGACAAATGATCATAACCCGATCTAATCAAATAGCCTATTTGGCAACCTGAGATAAGAAATAAAAAAAATATAAAAAGGAATTTTAAACGAAACATTTTTTATAAAAACCAAGTCAATCCAGCCTTGAACGCCGAGTCATCTGACTTAGAACCATCGCTGAGTGGAGTTTGCCACACATCATACCCTAGGCGAATAGAAAATTTTTCGGAAAGAACAAATTTTAATCCGGCGCCGTAACTAGGGGCCCATCCCGAAGATTCAGGTATTGATATAACGGATGCATTTAAATAGCGAATTTCTTGCTTTTTTGAAATGTTAGCAACACCGGCTTTAACATACGGCTGAATAATACTTTTTTTGTCCAGAATCATATAAATAAGTGAAGCGTCAGCCATGCGCGTGGACTGCTGGATTGTCCGCGTTGAATTTGAGTCAGATTCTTGACCCTCGTAAAATCCATCGGTGTAGCTAAGTTCTAAGGCTAATTTTTCAAGAAAATAAAAAGACAACGAAGCCGACTTAGAATCGGACTGGTAATAATTTGAAGCGTTGAACGTTTTTTTTTGAAAACTGTAAGACAATCCCAATTCCGTAACGATCGCTTCAGATGTCGAAGCATAGGTCACTGCAAAAATAAGCAAAAGCATTATTTGTAACTTCATCCTCTGATTATAAACTAAGGATCACAGATATGGGCCAATATGCAGATTAAATCTATACTTTAGACGCACAAATCCATCGGCCTCGACTTTAGCCCGTGGTACATTCGGAAAATATCTAGCATTTTTAAAGGCATAGATGGCTGCTTCATCGAATGGTTTGTAGCCACTTGATCGAATGATCGTTGCAGAAAAGTATTCACCACTGGATTTTAGTACGACTTCAAACGTTGTCGACCAAACCCGACCAGCTAGATTTTCTTTTTTAAAATCGTTGGGGATGCGACTCCAGTAGTAGTTGATTCGTTCGCTCCAGCGCACTCTGAAAAGTTGCTCCACCCGGTCATAAAACGAGTAATAAATGTTTGAGTCTGTATTTAAATTTGTGGTCTCGGAATCTTGAATGTCATCAGGAAGGTCATTGCCAAGTTGTGAGCGTTCATTCAGATTTGTTTTCGAATGAATACTTTTGGTGAATTCTGGCAGGTCACCATCGGTAGCTGTCAATTTTTTCTCTGGAAAATTATTAGCTGCAGCAGCGCTTCGGTTTTGAGTCGGTCCGATTTCGCGCACTTTAGTTTCGCGCTCTACGCGCTGAGTTTTTTCAGAACTAAAACGGGCTTCGGCAGTTGCCAAAAGAGAATTTGCAGAATCCAGTTGTTTTACTATCTGCTTTTCATCAGCCCCCTTTTTTTCAGATTGTGCATCATCTAAAACCTCAATCTCAGTCATTGTGGTCAGCTGATTTTTTGCCAAGGGTAGGTCGATAAGATTGAAGCCAGTGTAAGATATTAAATGCACCAGTAAGCTTAAAAATAAAAATATGCCTAAGGATCTCACAGCGTTCAACCTATTATGATTTAGGTCTGGTCTCAACTGTTTTTAAGTCGAATTTATAAGCCAGTGATTGCCTTTTTAGGTCTCAAGTTTATACGGTTTTTAGCCGATAAAACTAAAGGTGGGGGTTTCATGTCAAAAGTTATCGATCTTGTGCCGCGTTTAAAAACTGTAGCTGTGCAGTCTCAAAACCAGCAAAATGAAGATTTAAAATCCACATCGGGGGTGATGAACTTCGATGAACTTCGTCAAAAACTACTTTATCAAGAAAGACGTGAAGTTAAAAGGACGATCTTAACAGAGTTCGTCAGTGCTATGGTCGTTTTACCTGAAAAAGGTTTATTGAAAGTTGCAATCTATGACATTTCTGACGAGGGAATTTCTTTTGATATCGAAAACGAATACGGTCAGTTCCAAGTGGATGAAGACGTTTCGATGAGGGTTTATCTGAATCACAAAACTTATTTTCCAATATCGATCAAAATCAAGCATCTTAAAGACGAAAAAGACGAGGGTTTAGTTCGTCACGGAGCCATTTTTATGAAGGGGGCCTCGTCAGATGCTGCACTTCAGTATTTTGTACGATTTATTGAATCAGTTAGTCACGGTCTAAAAAAAGACGATGGTGACATGATGGTGCCTAAAATTTCATAGTTGAGAGCCAATTAAATATTTTTTGTTAACAAAGTAAATAGAGTGACTTTGACTCTTCTGTATTGTCGAATTTAGTTAAGACAACAGGAGGTCTAATTGACAGCAGCAACACCAAAGACAAAACGGCGCAAAGTAGTTATTGATACCAATGTCATTTTATTTGATGCGTTTGCATTGTTAAAATTTGGTGATGCCGACATCCATATTCCATTTGCAGTGATCGAGGAAGTCGATAAATTTAAAAGAGACCAAGGTGAAAATGGTCGTAATGCACGTCAATTTTCTAGATTTGTTGATGTCCTTCGTGAAAAAGGCAGCCTGGCTAATGGTGTGCAAATAGATAATCACGAGACGATGGTTTACATTACGACCGATCTTGGTATGTCAGGATTGCCCGCAGAGCTTGATCAGGCCAAAGCGGACAATCGAATATTAAGCACGGCTCTGGCTTTACAAAAACAACATCCGCGCACAAAAGTCGAATTGATTACTAAAGATATTAATCTTCGTATCAAGGCGGACGTCTATGGTATCTATGCGACCGACTATGATACTTCGAATGTAGATCAAGAGTCTTTGTACGAAGGGTACCTAGAAATTAATGTGGCTCCGGATAAAATAGATCAATTTTACAAAACTAAAAAAATTGAAGTCGAACAAAAAGTTTATGGCAATCAGTATGTCATTCTGAAAGACAATTCCAATCCAAATCACTCAGCTATAGGCCGTTATTCATTGACAGAAAAAGCTATTATTCCTTTGTTGAATCCGCCAGACAGTATCTGGGGAATTCAAGCTCGTAACGTCGAACAAAGCTTTGCTTTGGACGCGCTACTCAATGATGAAATCCAAATGGTTTCATTAGTTGGTAAAGCAGGAACAGGTAAAACATTGTTGGCCATCGCTGCAGGACTTTTTAAAACTTTAGATGAAGGTCGCTACCAAAGACTTTTAGTTTCTCGGCCGATTTTTCCGATGGGGCGTGACATTGGATACTTGCCGGGCGACATCGAACAAAAATTAAATCCTTGGATGCAGCCGATCTTTGATAATGTCGAGTTTCTTATGGGTGCTGACAAAAAAGCGCAGGGACGTGCGCAAGAGCTCATCAATCAGGGAATGTTAAATATCGAACCGTTAACTTATATTCGGGGTCGAAGTATTCCCAAACAATATTTAATTGTGGATGAGGCGCAAAATTTAACACCGCATGAAATTAAAACAATCGTTACGCGAGCAGGTTCTGGAACAAAAATCGTTTTAACGGGTGATGTTTATCAAATCGATAATCCCTATGTTGATTCTGCAAATTCAGGATTAACCCACGCGGTCGAGCGTTTCAAAGGAAAATCAATTGCAGCCCATGTAACGTTAACCAAGGGCGAAAGATCACCATTAGCTGAATTAGCAGCTAACATTTTATAGGATGTATAAATGAGCGAAGTAACAAGTCACCAAGAGGTCGGCTTTAAAGCCGTACGCACTATTCAAGTGACTGATAAGATGGTGAAGCAATTTGCAGAAATGTCTGGAGACACAAATCCAATTCATTTGGATGAAGAGTTTGCAAAGACAACAAGATTCAAAAGACGTATTGCTCACGGTATGATTTTAGGTGCACTCTGCTCTAGATATTTAAATGAAACGATTGGTTCTGGAGGAATTTATTTAGCACAAAGTTTAAAATTTACAAATCCTGTTTTTATTGATGATATTCTTACCTTTGAACTTGAAATTACAAAATTACACAAGACCCGTGGCTTCGGAACTGTGCAGACCACAGCAAAAAAAGAAAATGGTGAAATCGTCATGAAAGGCGAGGCTACCATTATGATTAGTTGGGGATCGAGAAACGTTTGATTAACAAAAATGATTATCTGTCTGAAAAAAAATATCAGCAGGCTTTAAGTAGTGCTGAAATCGGACTTTGGGAAATTAATTTTTTAGCCAATAAAATATTTCTTGGCGAAAACTTGGCCGCTGTTTTTGATATGACTTCGGAAGAAGCACGGGATTCAATTCCCTTAAGCGTGTGGTATCAAAAAATTAATTTGAAAGACCTGGAATCTGTAAAACAGTCTATCAATCTGAAAAATCAACAAAATGATCATTGGGAAATTTTTTTTAGGATTAATTTACGATCAAAAAAAATAAGATATGTCCGTATGCGAGGTCAAGGTTTAAAAAATGATTCGGATCAAATTGCATCGGCAACAGGTGTCTGCTGGGACGCAACCCAAGAGATTTTGCAGAAAAAGAAACTGATTAAATCCAAAGTTTTTTTTGAGCGTGTAATAGATGCTTTACCGGATCCTATTTTTGTCAAAGACAAAGACTTTCTCTGCTTGTTTGGCAACACAGAATTCGAGAATTTGATTGGTAAAAAACGGCACGAATTTTTAGGAAAAAACGATAGAGATTTTTTGCCTCAAGAAATGGTTGAAGTCTGTTTGCAAAAAGATATTGAAGCTTTTAGCACAGGTCTTGGGAACGAAAATTACGAAAAAATTCAGAGCTCGAGTGGCGAAACACGAGAGCTTATGACAAAAAAAACG
>JAYUCH010000013.1:0-13687 GCA_043740435.1 Bdellovibrionales bacterium
TTTTAGTTTTGAATAGATATCCAAGTATTATCAACACCCGCTTGTCTGACAAGGCGATTGAAATAAAGCGCATTGTCAGGGTGCACACGAACACAACCATGAGATGCTTTTTTGCCCAACTTAGGCCAGTTGGGTTTACCAGTTCCGTGCACGGCAAAGCCACCCTTGATGAATACTGCATAGGGCATTTTGCCTAAGCCGTTGTAATCTCCACCTGGAAATTTCTTTGATGTGTAAGCATCATAGATACGGCCGTCTGGATGTTGATTTAAAAGTGGTGTCTCGTGATTTTCATCACCCGTTGAAACATCCCACCGAGCTTGTAATACGCCGTTAACATAAAGATAAAGTTTTTGTTCTGACTTAACAATCTGAGCATAAACTTCACAAGTTAATTGGCTGCAGCTGCCAGTCGAAAAGTTTTGTGGAATTG
The DNA here is from genome assembly GCA_043740435.1 of Bdellovibrionales bacterium. GTDB lineage: Bacteria > Bdellovibrionota > Bdellovibrionia > Bdellovibrionales > Bdellovibrionaceae > Pseudobdellovibrio. The sequence goes on from JAYUCH010000013.1 coordinate 434, forward strand.
ATAAACCAAAGTCAGTCGCCGATTTTCCTGTTTGCGCTTCGTAATCGGCATCCATTTCTTGAAGTGTGGCTTCAATGTTTTCTGCAAATGGATTGATTTCGTCCATCGAGTTAGCGGAATTAGCTTTCAGGCTGTTGGATTTCAGGGATTTGGCCTGAACCATCGAGGTTGATACTACGGTTAATAAAACAATTAAAATACTTTTCATAAATTTCTCCTAGACGCGGGTCTTAGCACACGAAATTTTGGCTTGCCAAGGCAAATTAAAACCGCTGAGTAAGGTTTTCAAAATACATTTTTGAAAATTCGTCCCACTTTGATACAAAAAAACAACATCTGTTCATTTGAAATTGGATTCAACCGACAGGTTAGTAAGACGCCAGATAGCTAAAACGAAGGAATCACCATGTCGGACATCAAAGATACAAAAACTTTATCGGAAGCGATCGCAAAACTAGAAAAAGTTGGTCAGACCAAAACAGATGATTTAAAAAATATTCTTGAAAAAGACTTTAACGAGCTTAAAAAAACAATTGATGATTTAAAACCACAGTTCGAAGACTTTAAATCCAAGGTGGAATCACAGGTTGGAAAATCTAAATCGGATTTGGAATCGCAAATGACAAAAAATCCCTGGGTAACTCTGGCCATGGTCGGAATAATTGGCTTTATCCTTGGTTGTTTTTTTAATTCGACTAAAAAGGATGAACCAAAATGAAGTCCTGGTTTAATCAATTGCTTTCCTATTTTGTGGGGCAGTTTGCTTACCAGTTTTTCATGCGCAAAGTAAAAAAAACAGCCCTGATGGCTTACCTGAAAACACTCAGAATCGTTCGCCAAAGCTTATTAGCAACGGTGCTTATTTTAGTTGCACTTCAGTTAATGGTCTTCGGTTTAATTGGAATGGTCGTGACTGGAGTTTGGCTTTGTCCAACCAACGATGTGCAGACAAAACTTTGGATTTTATTAATTGCTTTTAGTGTGATTTTTTTAATTCCGTGCTTAGGCCTGTTTTTATTTTTCTCAGAGAAAAATTGGCTTCGTGTTTCGGGTGCTGAAAAACTTTTAAACGAACAATCCTAAAGTTTATTTAAATTTTTTAATAATCAAAAGTTTGGCTAAGCCATTGCATTTGCTGTCTGAAACTCTTCAGAAGGAGACAAAATGCAACAGGAACCCCGCGAACCCATAATTCCTAATAAAAATTCGATGTCAAACCAGGCCTCTTTTACAAAAGGCCAACCCACTGAGGGCGAACTAACAAAAAAAATTGAAAAAGTAACTGCGAAAATTCCCTCTGTGGGCTACTTAGGCTTAGCCATAGGATCGATGGCTTTATCAATTGGCTTCGCGCTAACAAAAGAACGTAAAGACATAGCAAATTTCGTGGGACTGTGGGTGCCGTCGTTTTTACTGCTGGGAATTTACAATAAAATTGTGAAAACAGAGGGCTCTGATCAACATGATAAGTTGCACTAGCTTTTTGATCACATCATTTTAGGATTACAAAGTGACAGCCGCGACAAAGCTTTTGCGATAACCCGAGCTTTGTCTGCGGAACCATTCGGTCTCAGCACTTCCCAGTAAGATTTATTATTGAAAAGCGCTCCACGAGATCGCTGCATTTGTTTTTCCAGCATTCCCATCGCACATTGACTGGATAAAACAGGATTCGTGCTTGCGTTTTTTACACAGGATTTGGTCTCGCTGGCATATTCGTTTTCTTTCCCTTTATGCAACTGAAAATATCCATAAGCTGTACCGTTCGGGCCCCGGGCCCGGGCCGTTACACTGCAAGAGCTTTCAAAATGTGCCATCGTGGTTAAGACAAATACCCAGACCAATGCCTTCTGGTTTGAATTCATTTCCGAATACTTTCGACAGTATCGGTTCACAGTCCCACCTGCAAAAAGATTTGGGTATAAATTTTTGTTCGTAGTCATCTCGTGAAATACAGCTTTTCCGACCGGGCCCACGATATGGCTTTGATTCATAAAAGCCACGCAGCTGTCAGACACCATCGTTCCACCTAAGGAATAAGCCGTGTCTGATTCTAATTGGACTTGATTAATAACCGATAAAAATTCGCGGGAATAAGAATTTGCTAGATCACGGGTAAAACCGTCAGTTGCCGTCTGTGTAAAAGCTTTTTGGCCCAGAATTAACAAAAGCAGTATCAACATATTTTGTCGCATATTTACATCCTATTCAGATGAAACACCTTAACAGATCTAATTCACCCCCACTAGATGTAATGAATTGCACAGCTGTAAGTGTTACCTGTCGATCTTATCGACGCTGAATAGCGCATAAAATAGCTATAAACATTAAAAAAAAAGATCGATACAAAAAACGTCAGTAAGAAAAAAACTGAGCGATTGATTTTATTATTCGCTGACTGGCAAGACCATCTCCGTAAAGCATACGAACCTTGGCCATTGTTTTAAATTCCTCGGATTCATTCAACATTTTTTCGGCCCACTGAACCAACGTATCATAGTCCGTGCCTATCAACTTCGCTGCCTGGGCTGATATTCCCTGAGCCCGCTCAGTGGAATCACGTAAAACTAAAACAGGCTTCGCAAGACAAGGGCCTTCCTCTTGCAAACCGCCTGAATCCGTCATGATGAAATGGCACTGACGAAGAATATTAATGTTTGCTTGGTAATCTAAAGGTTCAGTCACCCAGATCGATGATCCTACAAAACCTGGTTTATAAATGCCAAAAACTGTTTCAAAAATTTCACGAACTTTTGGATTCGGATGAAGTGGCAGCACAATCATCACATCTTCTCGCTGGGCAATTTTTTTAAGTGCTTGGAATGAATGAAGTAATGGTAAACCAAAGCTTTCTCGGCGGTGCTGCGTCCACAAAATGATTTTTTTACCATCACACATTGGTGGCAGTTTTGTCGGCGCTAATTGACTTGTAGCCCACAGCAAGGTATCTATTCCAGTGTTCCCCGTAACTACAATCTGAGAAGAATTAATTTTTTCATTCAGCAAATTTTGTGCCGCATCTTCTGTCGGAGCAAAATGAAGTTTGGCAGACAAAGCGACCAGGCGTCTATTATACTCCTCGGGGAAGGGACTGGTAATGGTATCAGTTCTAAGACCCGCTTCGATGTGCGCCACCGGAATTTGATTTTGAAATCCCGCTAAAGCGCCCATGGCGGCCGAAGTCGTATCACCTTGTACCAGAATCAAATCCGTTGAATCTGGTGTTAGCAGTGATGAAAATTTTTCTAATAACTTAGCAGAAAGCGCATTCAAGCTTTGATTCGGAGACATGATTTCTAAATTTACAGTGGCTTTTAAATTGAAAAGACTAAGTAAAGGGCCTGATAAATCGCGGTGCTGCCCTGTGAAAATCGTTGTGACTGAAAAACCCTTATCTTTGGCTTCTTTGATGACTGGAAACATTTTTATGATTTCTGGCCGAGTCCCAAAAATAAAAGTCAATTTGGGAATTTTTTTCAGACTTTTTTCCTGTAACATTTTGTTTCTTTCATCCTTCAAAAAAAAGGCGTAGGTTCATGCAACTCAAGACATGTTGTTTAACGAAAAGGCTTTGTATCAAACAATTCCAAAAAAATATATTTTTTTTAATTTTAGGTTTCACTTTAATTTGGACCCAAACAGCACAAGCATTTGAAGTGACCAATTTGGTTTCACTAGCTAGCGAAACTATTCATAAGCAAAACCAACTGACCCAAACAGACAACAGAATTGATCAGAAATTTAATTTTAATTTGGAGCTTCTATCTTACCAATTGAAAACCCAACCATATTTCGGTGCTCATTTTATAAAAACCGTAGCCTACGACAGCATCTACAACGATGCAAAAAGCGGATTACAACTGGGGCTGAACTTGCAGCTGCCTTACCAGATTTATTTCAGGGCTGAAGAACGCTTTCAAAAACAAACCTCGGGCACAGAGAATCTAGAATCCCAACACAATGAATCCCGCTTTGGTTTTTACTACTTCAATACAGGCCATTTGCCTTTTGCTTTTGAAAATCCAAAATACGACTGGGACCTTTATTTAGAAAGCTTTTATATTCCATCATTAAGCGACAAGTCTGCTGCATCCACAGGTTGGGCACGCGCGCAGTACTGGATGACCGAAACTGGTATTAAATCCAATATTTATTTAGAACTAGCCGCAGCTGAAAATCCAAATAAAAACTTCGGTGAATCTTACCAAGAATTCCGACATGGCTTTAAATTTCAGAAACAATTTTCAAAAGCCTCTTTGCAATTACAAATCTATAAGAATATCTTAGCGAACAGGGCTCAGGATGTTCGAGGCCTGCTTGCTGTTTACGGAGAATGGCAATGATTGAGTTCTTACTTCACCCCTACCAATATTTTGTTTTATCCTGGGCTATTATTACAGCTTTATTAGTGACACTTTTTATGATCGATGATTTGTTTATTGATATCTGTGCTCTGATTTTTAGCTTAAAACCAAAACCAATTACGACAAAAATTAATCAAGCGATGCAGTCGACCCCTGAAAAAAAGATAGCGATTCTGATTGCCAACTGGAAAGAACACGAAGTCATCGAGCGCATGATCGCTGGCAACATCCAAAATATTAAATACGACAATTATGTTTTTTTTATCGGTGTGTACCCAAACGACCAACTAACTTGGGATGCCGGCCGTAAACTTGAAAATAGATTTTCTAACGTACACGTCATCGTCAACACGCATGATGGCCCGACCACGAAGGGGCAAATGCTGAACGAGATGACTCGAAAAATTATCACTTTAAGCGAACACTCACCGTTTGATTTATTTTTAATGCATGATTCCGAAGACTTAATTCACCCTTTTGCTTTTAAGCTGATCAACTATTTTTCAAACAGTTATAGCTTTTTACAAATACCTGTTTTTTCTTTAGCACAGAAATGGAATGACTGGACGGGGGGCATCTATTGCGACGAATTCAGCGAAGCCCACTGCAAGGATATGCTTGTAAGAAACCATTTAGGTGGCGGAGTCCCTTCTGCCGGTGTTGGAACTGCGTTCAGTATCGATTTAGTCAAAACCTTGCTTGAAAAACAAAACGGTCAGCTTTTACGGCAAGATTGCTTAACCGAAGATTACGTCTTGGGACTTACAGCCCACTACTTAAAATTTAAATCCACTTTTTTAAATTACTACCTTGTCATCAACAAGAAAAAATCATTCATTGCTACGCGGGAATATTTCCCCGACAATTTTCAGGCCTCGATACGACAAAAAACCCGTTGGACCACGGGTATTGCTTTTCAAGGAAAAGACATCCTGAAGTGGCAAGGTACATTAATGCAAAAATACTTTTTATGGCGGGACCGCAGAGGGTTTCCGAATGCCATTTTAATTTTATCATCGACTTTGCTGATTCCCTTTTTCTTGATCGAATTTATCAACCCTGTGTTTTCTATTCTTACTCAGTCTCAGGTGTTTATTTATTTAACCGCAATCAACTTGGTGTCGATGATTTGGCGACTGGCACAAAGGGCTCATTACGTAAATTTTATCTACGGTTGGAAATTTACCCTAGGAATACCTGTTCGTTGGTTATTAGGAAATTTAATCAATACGGTCGCTGCTATTAAATCTTTCCAGAATTACCGGGGTTTTCAAAACACCGGTAATGAAATCAAATGGGTCAAAACGGCTCATAAACTGCCCGAAAATTTTGGCCTGAATCTAGATTTTGAAACCAATGAAAAATTTCGTCCGTTGAATGAGTCAACAACTGAAGCTGAGGTCGTGTAAATGAAACTGATTATCTTTTTTATACTGGCTGTGACATCCGTTTTTGCCAATGCTGAATGTGTAAATATTTACTACGACCGGGGACCAACACCCGATTACTGGATTGGCAGAACCTATGCCAATTTCACACAAAATATTATTGCGCACTTTCCACACCTGCAGCAAAAATTAGGGGCAATCGAAGATTACAAAGCGGGGCAAATTGAAGAGTGTAAAGCCACTATTTATATTGCCAGCCGTTTTGAAAACCAGATTCCAGCTGAATTTTTTTCTGACTTTAAAAATACTAAAAAAAATGTAGCTTGGCTTGGTTATTCTTTGTGGAAATTTGACCCAAAAGATCTAGAACAAATGTTTGGATTGCAATACCAAAAATTAACAACTTTAGATTACGAAAAATTAGATACGACCGGACAGCCAAGTTTTTTCCGATATATCCAGTACAAGGGCGAAGAATTTGAAAAATTTGGTGAATTCAGTCCAACAACACCCGGACAGTTTATCGCACCATTCGAAATGGCTGCCTACAAAGAAACTGTCCCGGGAAAGTCCGAATGGTTAGCGACAGCTAGAAACAGCTCGTCGAATGAAATTTTGCCTTATGTTGTCCGCGCACAAAATAAATTCTATTTTGCGGATGTTCCTTTTAGTTTCATGCATGAAGCCGATCGCTATCTGATATTCACGGATGTAATTTTTGATATTCTAAATGAACGACCAAGACGGACAAAAAAATTAGGGTTCCTGCGGATCGAAGATGTGCATCCCCTGACTCCGCTTAATTATCTTTATGACATTCAAAAAGTTCTGAAAGAAGAGAGCATTCCGCTGCATGTATCACTGATTCCGTTATTTTTTGATCCACTTTTTCGGTCTGAACGAGCTCCAACGGAAGAGTTCGTAACCATGGATCGAAATGTGGCCTTCATGCAGTGGATTAACGAAGCGAAAGCCGATGGAGCTCAGTTTATTTGGCACGGAGTCACTCACCAGCAAGGTCGACAAAAAAATCCACACGATGGGGTGTCGGGCTCAGATTTTGAATTTTGGGATGCAATTGCTGCTAAGCCTTTAGGGGTTGATAATTCAAAATGGTTATTAAATCGAATGATGGACGGAATGTTCACATTAAATAAGGCCAAAATCGATATTTTAGCTTGGCTAACTCCGCACTACCAGGCATCTAGTTTAGATTATATTATTTTCGGAAAAATCTTTCAGTGGAATGTTGGCCGAGTCATTTATTTCAACCATTCGGCCACCCCGTTACCTGAACTGAAAAACGAATCTGACTTGTGGATTAAAAATATTTCCAATACTGATCACCAACGGCGTTTAGATTATTTTAAAGATTTAAATGTCACGATCGATTTTGATCGTTGGAACGGACAGTTTTACCCTTATGAAATCTATGGTGACATCTATGGTCAGCGACTTATTCCAGAAAACTTAGGAAATTCTCAGCCGTTTAAGAATCAACATGTCATTCGGACACGCTCAGTTCAGCAGATGGTTCGGGACGCCAAACGAAATCTGGTAATCAGAGATTCATGGGCCTCGTTCTTTTATCATCCTTTTTTATTTAATAGCTTCGAATCTGGTGGTCGCGGCTACTTCCCAGGTGACCCTGCAGAGCTTAAATTTTTAGTCAGTGAAATTAAAAAGTTAGGTTATGAATTTATTGATCTAAAGTCCTTTATTGAAACAGACACATTGGCTAAACGCAAAGAAACACAGGTTAGGTAAATTATGATGCTAAAGAATAATATATTAATCGCATTCTCTGTCCTTTTTTTGGGACTTCATGCAGTTGCAGAACTGCGCCTAGACACGCCGGAAAAGCTGCTAACAAAAGCTTCTGAGGGACGCATTCAACTGCGCGAAGTTATTTTAGATATTCAGCAGGCTTACCCGGAAATGCGAGATCCTGTTATTTTTGAAAAATATTTTTATATGCTTGATCAGCTTAAAGCTATAGCCATAGAAAAATCATTGGACGAGATTTTTCCTTTGGCAGTTGAAAAGTTGGGAATAACGCTATCTGGGCATGGTATCAAATGGCTTTCTATCAGCAAGGATTCAACTGAAAAAATTCTTTACTATCACCGTTGGATGAATGTCGATGTTGCCTCTGCCTTCGTCGGAGAAATTGATTATAATCTAGCTGACACGCTAACTGATGCTGAATTCAAGCAGGCTGCTGTTAACCTGGATGCTTTGATTACCTGGATCAAAGTTCGTTTTCCTGCCGAAAAAAACTTATTAATGACCTATAATAATATTTTAACCAATCTGGCGAATACTTTTTTAAAACGAGATAACCTGCCAGAATCTGAAATTCAGTTTTGGGTTTCTGTCATTGCATCCCCTGCTGGTTTTTCTGATGCGATTGATAACATTCAGCAAAAATTAATTTCGGTGAATGAAACTAACAAAGAACTTTTGCACTTATACATTAACCGTTTGATCACGATTCAGAAACGTTACCAAGTTGTTTTAACGAATCCGCCTCAAAGTCTAACTGGATTTTTAGGTGATATAACAACTGAAATTACGGAAAAGATTATGTATCTTGAAAGTGATTTTTCTGAAAATGAATTCGAATCTATTTTAAAGATGCTATCCATCAGACACTTGCGTGCGTTGTCAGCGATACTGACATCTCCAGATCATTTGCCCTCGCAGAATTATACGAAAACTTTTTTGAAAGTCGCTGACAAGCTGATTGAACAACTGAAAGTCAGCAACTTGCCGAAAGAATCTTATGATCTATCGCTTTACATAGGCCGGATTGCAGCCAATTTAATTACAACACAAAATGGCCTTGAAGGAACCTATCAACTGGCTGATACCAAAGGCAGAAATTGGACTTTCACTTTTGTGCAGGTAAAAGAATCCCTGATTTATGCGGCCCTTTCTGACCAAGAGCGGTCTTTATTTAAAACTTTTTTTAATATAACCTACAATTTTAAAACCAATGAGTTTGTCGCATCCGAGCGCGAACCCGATTTGGATTCATCCCCGCAGCTGATAGTAAAATTCAAATTTGATAATCAAGGCGGAATTCAATTTGAAGATCTGGCAGCCCAGCCAAGTTTGCGCGTGCTTACCGGAAAGAAAATCGAAAACTATCCGAATTACCTAAAGTATGTAACACCATCAAACACTCCTATCGAAGGCACTTACACAGGTCTTATGACTTTCGCAGGTGGCTTAGAAGCTGAAGTGACTTTGTCGTTAACAAATTTAAATGGTTATACTCAAGGACGCCTCAGTGACAAGTATGGGGTTATTTTTGATATGAATATGGGAACTTCAGGTACGAACTCGGTTCTTTATATGACTTCGGGTCGATTGAAGCCTGCAGCTTTTGGTCATATTCGCTTGAAACAAAATGGGGACTCAGTTCAAGGATATATCATCACGGGCGGTCATGGAATTTCACCAAAAGAATTTAATCTTAAAAAAGTAAAGGAAACCCAGTTATGAAATTGTTTTTTACAGCCACATTTTTATTTTGCACGTGCGTTTTTGCGAATGCTCCGCTAGTTCGAGGTTTCAATCTGGTCGATAATGACATCATTAAATATGACTCTGCAGAGACCGAAGCAAGCCCTAAAACATCTGCGCAGATTGCGGTTGATCAGGCAGCTAGGCTTGGTGCCAATCATGTTATTTTAAATGTGCGCGCAATGATGAAAGGTGGGCACGGTAATGAAATTATACCGATGACAGCGCCTGCAGAACGAAACAATGAATTAAAACGCATGTTACGCCTTTCAAAGTATATCAAATCTTTGGGAATGACTGTCGGCATTCGTCCGATATTTTTTGTTTACGGTCCTAACGGAGAATTTCCGTACAAAGAAAAATTAGCCGATGGTACGACGAAGTTGTGGTGGCATGGAAATATTCAACCGCAAGATCCAAATCGCTGGTTTGAATCTTTCAGAGTTTTTCTGGATGGTTATATCACTTTAGCAAAACTTGGTAAATTTGATGAATTTACGATTGGTGCCGAGCTGTATTCGATGACTGTAGGCGTGGAAGATCAGTGGAAAGAATATCCTTACGGCTTTCCGGGGCGCTGGCTTGAGTTACTTCGTTATGTGCGTAAATCATTACCGGGTGTACGTTTAATGTATGATATCAATTTTACCGACGACAGCGTGAACAGTGGTGGTTTATCAGCTTCAGGTGGCGAATTAGAACGCTGGCGATACCGACTGGTCGACTTAGCCGATCGCACAGAGCCTGAAGAGCAAAAAATTTGGAATGACTTTGCAACTTTCTGGAAAGAACTCGATGCCGTCGGAATTGATATGTATCGGTCTTTGGCCAGTGCTGATCAGAAATTTTCAACGGATCCGCAAATACTAACTGCCAAACTGCGTGAACGAACAGATTCATTTGCGACTCAGATGGATAATACCCTGACACAAATTTCTTTAACTTTAGATGTCGAAAAGCCCATTATTTTCAAAGAAGTTGGTTTTCGCAGTGTTGAAAACGGTTTCATCGATCCATTTTCTTATGCGGGTGCAGGAATTGTGAATCTGATACACCAGGCCAGCGCGATGCAAGCTTTGTTTGAAAGTTTTTGGGATCCGAAGTGGCCATGGTTTCAAGGCATCAATTTTTGGGAAATTTCTTTATCACCAGATAAAATGGGACCCAAAGATGACGGTTTTAGTCCCGTTGGTAAACCACTTTCGGAAGACATCATTTCGAAGTATTACAAGAACTGATTCATTATTTAATCGTCGTCTTGTTGATCTTTGGTGCATGTGATTTCCACGGGAATGTGATCACTGACCAAATGTAATGCTAAGGCGTAATCATTAAAATTCATACTTTCAAGAGCAGCGTCTATATTACCAAACGCTGCTTTTTTTTCAACTTCGGTTAACCCTCGGACAATCGTTCCTAAGTTCGATTTATCAACTTTTACCAACGTATCGGCCTGATCTTTTTTTTCTTGAGCAAACCGTAACCTTTGTTCAGCACTAAAAAAATGATTGATCTGAGATCCCACATTATTTTCCTGAAGCTGCCCTGCCTGAATTACATAAAAAGGTTTAGCCGTCGCTGGGTCACATTCAGCGGTTAGCTTTTTGTTAAATATGAAGTGATCATAACTGCTGATCATTTTTGAAAACTTAATTCCGACGGTTGTTGGTGCTTTTTGAAAAGGTTCTAAGCCCGTGGCTTGGACCAAGGCAGCCTTCCAAATGTCTAATAATCTAGGTCGTAGTTCTAAATTGAAATCTCCCATAAAAATGACGTCGGCATCATGAGCTTTTTCTTTCATAAGACCTATTTGATTTGCCACTGCAAAAACTTCGTAAAATCTTCCGACAAATTCTTTTGAAATTTTACATTTCTTCGGGTCAGTATGTTGGTTGCAGATAGCTTTTTTTTGGGCTGCAACTTCGTCTTCGACTGCCGAGGGACGAAAGCGAATGTGGGCTGTTAAACCAATAAAGTCAAAGTTTGCACTTTGAAAGTAAGCTGCAAACGCCAAGCGCGAAGTTAGTTTTTTCACGTCTTCAGGGACTTGCGTTAAACAACCTAAATTTAAACTTTGTTTATTGCTTTGAAAGTTAAAAGATTTGTCATAGGGACAGTAATCCCATTCTTTTAGTTGCACGCCACTAGATCGATAAAAAAAGCCAGCCATTTCACCACTGCCGCCCTCACCTTCCGATGTCGATTGCATGATCAGAGCCCAACTGGAATCTAGTTTTTGTAACTCGTATAAAACTTCTAAGTAACCAGGCTTGGTGACGCTCCAATTTTTAAATGGAAATATAACCGGCGTGGATTTGGCTATCAAATTACTTAATTGCTGATTATTATCGGCTTCATCTAAACTTAACGGCATCATTTCTTGCCCTGCAACGATATCCCACTGATTCATGATCTCAGCGATGATCGAAAAACTTTTCATAGGGGCCTGATTGTCACCTAAGTGAAATAAATTAAAGGATCCGATTTTTAGTTCTTTATTTGATCGAACATCATTTTTTTTAAATTTTAAGTTTTCTGAAGGATAGTAGTGAACATAATTTAGCGTGCAATCTTTCTGTAACGAATTGTCCGAGTTATAAATTGACCCATCTAATAGACAGTCATCAATAGGGCCCCGATAATTTATTTTTTTTAATACTTCAGCCTGACTTGAAAATTCAAACGAACTATTCCTTTGTGGCCCGGCAGAAAGTTTAAAAATTAAATTTCCAAAAAATATGAAAATAAACAGGGTGATTAGATAACTGATTAGATAACAGTGTCGGTACATCATATTATGTTAACTTTAGTCCACCGTAAAAAGAACCAGATCAAAGTCTATATATTCCATTTCAAAATTTCATTCGATAAAAACAGTGTCGTTTAACGGGTTTTTTTTCCAGTTCAAACGAATAAACGGGCATTTTGCCCCGATCTCATCAAGCCAATTCTTTTAAACATCAAAACAAATAAATAAAGTCATGGCATATGCGTTGCTCTTGTCTTTGATACCAACAAAACCCTAACGGAGGATCTTTATGAAAAATAAATGCGCGCGTCTTGTGAAAAAACTTACTCTTTCTGTGCTGTGTTTGGCATTTGTCGCGTGTAGCAACAAAAGCTCTGACTCAGCTGCAGCAGCAGTACCAAACACTTTAGCAACGGAAAGTTCTGCTGAAGCGAACAATGAATTGATGGCCTCGGGCGCTATGCGAAACGAATCGAATGTGACGGGACATGAATTTACTGCTGGACAGTCTTCGTCAGGCGGAAGTGCAATGACGTTAGCGCAAATTTTGGCGGCATATCCTGTATTAGCAAATGATGCTACTTTCTTATCGAAGATTGATCGTGCCGTTGAAACGGATGCTGGCACTTGGGATTTATACGCAAACGGCAAGGTCGTTGTTACTTTACACAATAATGGTGCGGGCGGTTTATCAATCGTTAGTGCTACTGAGGGATTCAAAGCAGATTCTGTTAACTTAGTTATGGGATCAGGTCAGCAAAATCAAGGTAAAGGATCCAGCGGAATTCATTTCGTAATGTCTTCTTGCAAGTCTGAAGATAAAACACCAGCTCAAGAAGGTGATAAAACTCCTAAACAAGAACAAGATAAAACTCCTAAACAAGAACAAGATAAAACTCCTAAACAAGAGCAAGATAAAACTCCTAAACAAGAGCAAGATAAAACTCCTAAACAAGAGCAGGATAAAACTCCTAAACAAGAGCAGGATAAAACTCCTGCTCAAGAACAAGATAAGACTCCTGCAAAAGTTGAAGAATGTGCGTCTATAGAAGCAACATTGATGTTAGAAGAAGTAGCACCTAAACAAGAGCAAGAACAAGACAAAGCACCTAAACAAGAGCAAGATAAAACTCCTGCTCAAGAAGGTGATAAAACTCCAAAGCAAGAGCAAGATAAAACTCCAAAGCAAGAGCAAGATAAAACACCTAAGCAAGAGCAAGAT
>JAYUCH010000014.1:0-38663 GCA_043740435.1 Bdellovibrionales bacterium
AAAATCTGGACGAGTTGGTTGTCAGCACACTGAATTTGAAGAAAACCAAATATAATATCTCAGGGTGGCAAAAAATTTCTAAAATTCAGAATTCACCAAGGTCTACCGTTAAAATTGCTATTGTCGGGAAGTATGTTGATTTAAAAGAGTCCTATAAATCTTTACATGAATCCTTAGTTCATGGCGGCTTGGCGACCAAGGCACAAGTTGAAATCATCTATGTGGATTCAGAAAAACTAACTGCAAAAAATGCGAAGCAGTTCCTAAAAGGGGCCGCTGGTATTTTAGTTCCCGGGGGCTTTGGGACTCGTGGGGTCGAAGGAAAAATAACAGCGATTCAGTATGCACGTGAAAGTAAAACGCCATTTTTTGGAATTTGTTTTGGAATGCAGCTAGCTGCGATTGAATTTGCCAGAAACGTTTGCGGTATCAAAGATGCTACCTCGAGAGAATTCGTCGGCGAAGCCAATCGCGGAGGCAGCATCGTTATTGATTCCATGCTCGAGCAACGTGGCAAAGTCGACAAGGGTGGCACTATGCGCCTGGGTGCATTTTCGTGCAAGCTGATGCCAAAAAGTATTGTGCTGAACGCCTACAAAACAAATAAAATTTCTGAACGGCATCGTCATCGCTATGAATTCAATAACAAATACAAAGATCTTTTTGAAAAAAATGGATTGCGTGCAACAGGCATTAATGAAGATCGTAACTTGGTTGAAATTTTAGAAAATACCTCACACCCGTGGTTTGTTGGAGTGCAGTTTCATCCGGAATTTAAATCGAAGCCGTTAAGTCCACACCCTTTATTTGCGGCTTTCGTGAAGGCCTCATTGAAAAGAGATCAATAATGTTGAGTTCGTTAGATGTTGCAAAAAACACCTTAAAAATTGAAGCCGAAAGCATCTTGAATTTAATTCCCCGATTAGGTTATGATTTCGAAAAAGCTGTGGAACTTATTTTAAACTGTCAGGGTAAAGTGGTGTTCACAGGCATCGGAAAATCGGGACATATTTCGCGCAAACTAACCAGCACTTTTTCCAGCACGGGGACACCGTCGTTATATTTGCACCCCGCCGAAAGTAGCCATGGTGATTTAGGCGTTATCACCAAAAATGATTTAGTGATTGCAATTTCGTACGGCGGAGAAGCTGCTGAACTTAATTCTATTTTGAATTTTACCAGCAGGCACGGTGTTGAAGTCGTCGCAATAACAGGAAAAAAACAAAGTACGTTGGCTCAGGCAGCAACAGTCATTTTAGATGTCAGTGTTGAAAAAGAAGCCTGTCCATTAAATTTGGCTCCGACTTCTTCAAGTACGGCGACTTTGGCTATGGGTGATGCAGTGGCTATGGCTGTCTTAGAAAGACGCGGTTTTAAAGCAGAAAATTTTGCAGAGCTACACCCGGGTGGTTCGTTGGGTGCAAAGCTTTTGCGAGTTAAAGATCTGATGCAAAAAGGTGATGCTTTGCCATTTGTTAAAGAAAATACTTCGACAAAAGAATTATTAACTAAAATGACTCATCAAAGTGTTCGCGGTGCTGCAGGTGTTGTCGATGAGCTTGGGCAATTGATCGGCGTGGTCACAGATGGTGATATTCGCAGGTTTTTAGAACGCCAACAGGATCCATTTTCTAAAGTGGCAAAAGATTTAATGAGCCATTCACCGCGTACAATTGATGCCAATGAGTTCGCTGAAAAAGCACTTTTTATGATGGAACAATTTCGTATTCAAATGCTTATTGTGCTGGATAAATCTTCATTGATGCCACTTCAGCCCGTTGGAATGTTAATTTATTCTGATTTGTTAGCGCCAAAAGTCAGATAAGTTCTCTGAAAGCATCGACCAAAGTCTAGAGCTTCCATTTATTTCATTCAGCATACAGACCTTTGTCGTCACTTTCCTTGCCGTGAAGAATTAAATTTTCCACAATGAAATCGTGGCATTAGATATACAAAAACTAAAACCTATAAAAATGTTAGTTTTAGACGTTGATGGCGTTTTAACCGACTGCCGTTTATGGATGGATTCCAATGGCGAGTGGAAGCGAATTTATTCCGTCAGAGATGGTGTCGGAATTAAAGAACTTTCGGCCGCTGGATATAAATTAGCCATCATTACAGGCGCACAAGCCACAGACGTCAGAGCCCGTGCTAAAATGTTGGGGTTCGATTATTTTTATGAAGGTGCCATGGACAAGTGGCCTTCTTTTGAAAAGTTGCAAAAAGAATCCGGATTAAAATCAGAAGAAATGGCTTATGTCGGTGACGACATCTACGACATTCCATTGATCAACGCAGTTGGTTTCGGTGCTACCGTTCCCGAAGCTGTGGATGAGGTGCTTGATGTTGCTGATTACGTCACGAAACGTCCCGGTGGAAACGGTGCTGTTCGAGAAATTTGTAATTTCATTTTGAAATATGGTTATCATTCAAAAGCTTGAGGTGAGTATGTTGAAAAATTTCTCTAAATATTTATTGCTATCAGCAGCGACTGTGCTTTTAGTTCAGACTGCTGCGGCACAAGTTGAAGTCCCGCAGGATGAGCTAGCACAAGAAACGGTTTACCCGGTTTTTGATAACACCGTCAGCTTAAAGAACAGAAATATTAAAGATGTATCAACCTTTGATATTGGTGTGTTCGGGGGATTGGCTTTAACTGAGCCCATATCAAACACCTCGAAATTTGGACTAGCTGCTAATTATCACTTTAATGAAATACATTCTTTAGGAATTTTATTTGCCAAAAATAATTCTGGATTATCAGCCGATGCCCAAGGCCTAAAAAACGATTTCGGTTTAGACTTTGGCCGGGCTCCACTGCCAGATTATACCCTGATGGCCGATTATAATTTTAAGCTTTATTATGGGAAACTGAGTCTAGCTAAAGATGTTGTGAAAAACACGTCGATTTATTTATCTTCAGCTTTAGGTATCATCAAGTATGTCCACAAATCTTATCCTGCATTGGCGTTGGGTGTGGGCGAAAGGTTTTACCTAACGAATCACTTGTCGCTAAAAGTGGATTTAAGATTTTTTGCCAACAATGCGCCCATTCCTTTTAAGTCTAAAGCTTTACGTGACGGCAGTAAGCCGAACGATAACCCAGGAAATGCACCTGATCCGATTCCAAGCTATGACAGTTTTATGGAACGCTTAACGTACACGACCAACTTAGAAGTTGGTTTGAATTATTTGTTTTAAGGGGAAATAATGAAACTTAGATTTAGAAAAAAGAATATTGTTCTACTCATTTTGAGTTTGATATTGTTTCCAAAGCTTGGATTAGCTGAAGATCAAGCTTTAGATGACCAAGAAATTTTAAATGTTGAAAATCTTTATAAAAATTTAACGCCTACGGTAAAGCCGACCCCGGTGCCTACAGATTCAGAAACACCGGTGGAATCCACTGAAAGTCAAACCGAGCAAGTTAATGTAGAAAAACCTGCGGTCGTTAATCAGAAAGTTCAAAACTTAACAGATCTTAATAAGCTGGCTCCGTTTCGTGAAGTTTCTGTTATTCAAAAAAAGTTTCTGCCGAAGACAGAACGATTTCAGTTGTTCGCAGGAGTGGGCACGACGACGAATTCACCGTGGTTTTTAAACTTAGGGGTGAAGGTCAATCTGGGGTACTACTTTACTGAATCTTTTGGTATCGAGGCTTCTGGAATTTTTCTGTCAAATACAGAACGCCAAGTGGCGAAAGAAATCCGCGATAATAATCAGCTGCAACCAGAAAAATTTATCAATACTAAAAATTATTATGGCCTCGATTTAGTTTGGGCTCCTATATACGGAAAATTAACTTTACTGAACAGCCGCATTATTCCCTTTGATATGTATTTTTCTGCCGGCGGAGGAACCTCAAGCACGAATTCGGCCGAAGGAAATGTACCAACTTTGCATGTGGGAATGGGGCAAATTTTTGCGATTACGAAAGCAATAGCTTTTCGTTGGGATTACAGTTTAACAACATTCCAAGCGACTCCGATTCCTGACAGCAGTCTAACAACTGCAGGCAGTGGTATAAAAAATAATTATAATGATCTTATTTTAACTGCAGGATTGAGTTTCTTCTTTCCGGAGGCTAAGTACCGATGAAAAAACAGAGTGTATTAAATGTAACAATTGTATTTCTGGCTTGTATTTTTAGTCTGCAAATCGCATCGGCACAAAGTGCAAAGAAAAAAGTAGCACCAGGTCGTAAAGCAACGACTACTAGAAATGTCGAACAAAAGGGACCTAAAGTTTTTTCGAATTCGAAAAACAGTGGTTTGCGGGCGCAGATTTCGAGTGCACTTGGATTGATGAAGTCAGGGCAGCATGCTCAGGCGGCCAATGCATTTTTGTCATTATCGCGAAAAGCGGATGCCGTGGCCGAAAGACCACAGATAAAATATTTATTGGGTCTATCTTTGATGGAACTGAATTTAAACCAAACAGCATCATTTCAATTTGTGGATGTTATTAAATCTTCTGATCCTCGGTGGACTCGTCAAGCCATTGAAAAACTTTTAATTGCAACGGATCGTTTAGGTGACGAAACCCTATTAAACTATGCGATCCAACGAATTGACGTTGCCAGTGTTCCACAACAAAATAAAGACATGCTTTATTTTCGCTTAGGTGAAGTGAAGGCAAAAGCTGGTCAACAGACGGAAGCTGCAGACCTATTTAGTAAAGTTGGATCGAATAGCCGCTATTACTTCAGTGCCATTTACAACAAAGGTTTAGCACAGGCGGAAGCGAATCAAACGGATTTAGCTTTACAAACTTTTGAAAAACTGGTGGACACTAGAAATACAAATAAAGTGAACGACACAAATAAAGTCGCTGCTGAGATGGCAATAGCACGAACACTGTACCAGAAAAAAGAGTGGGATAAATCCATTGAAGCTTATGCAAAAATACCTCGAGATCATCCACTTTGGCATGATGCTATGTTTGAAAAAAGTTGGGCCATGCTTCGCAGTGCTCGTTTCAGGTCAAGTTTAAGTAATTTTCAATCGTTGCACTCTTCTTTTTACGAGGACGCCTATATTCCTGAATCTCTATTACTGCGGGCCATTGTTTATTTATACATTTGTAAATATGACGAAATGGAAAAAGTGGTAGGACTATTCGAGGCTCAGTATGGTCCGATAGCAACAAGCATCGATAATTTCTTAAACAGCAAAAAGCGTCCTGACAGTTATTTTGCAGAAATTCAAAAAATTAATATTTTAAGAAACGATCCAGAATCTAGAAAACAGCTAAATTTACCATATAACGTTCTGAAATATATTTCAGAGGAAGGTAACGTTCGCAGAAGTTATTCTTACATTAAAAAATTAGCGGAAGAAAAAAAATCAGTCGATGAAAACCCGATCATTAAAAATTCTTCGGTCGGCTTATATGCAACTCGCATTATAAATAACAGAATTAAAGCCACTAAGGATTCCATCGGAGACATGGCCCGAGCGCAGCTAATTAGCATGAAATCTGAAATCCGTGATCTAAAAGAACAAGCCAGCTTCATTCGCTATGAAATGATCAATGGTAGAAAAGAATTTTTGAAGAAAAAATTAGCTGGTAAAAATATTAATGAAGAGCAGGTTGATGATGATCAAGACCGATCATTTTATGTTCAAAATGGCTACGAGTATTACCCATTTCAAGGCGAATACTGGTTGGATGAAGTCGGGAATTATCACTATTTAGGAAAGCAAAGCTGTGAGTAATATGAAAAAAAAGACCCCACTTGATTTATTCGGCCAGAAATCATTTCTGGCATTTGTAGTTGTAAGCCTTGTTTTAAATACAGAAGCCGCTCAGGTAAAAGCCAAACCAGGTACGAAAACGGTCGTTCAGATGGCCGCCAAAAAGAAGCATACCGTAGGTGACATGCTTCAGTTGGCGAAAGAAGATAGCCGCGGTGGTAAAACCAATTTGCAGCAAAAAGGTGATACGTCTTTACCAGAATCTCAATTTAATTTTAAAGCCCGCGAAGCTGTAAATTTAAATTCTATAAAACCACCCAAATCATCGGAACTTTTAAAATATGCTAAAACTGACGAAGCTACTTACGAGAAAACTTTAGATTTTCAGATTGCTGAACTTTATAAATTGACTCAGAAATTTAAGTCCAGTGAAAATCGTGGAGAATTATGGTTGAGATTAGCTGAACTTTATGTCGAAAAATCAGCTTTGGTTGACAGTCGAAAACAAGATGACTACGACAAAAAATTAAAAGCGTTTCAATCAGGACAATCGAAATTAAAACCTCGTCTGGATGTCACTGAAGCCCGAGAATACAATCGTAAAGCCATTCAATTGTACGAATGGTTTTTGCGAGATTATCCAAAAGACAGTAAATTAAGTCAGGCTTTATTTTTCTTAGGATACAATTACTTCGAGCTGAGCGATCCTAAAAAAGGCTCGGTTTATTACACACAACTGACCAACCAGTTTCCGAACAGTCAGTTTGTTGGGGAAGCACACTTTGCGTTGGGTGAATATTATTTTGAAAATGAAAAATGGGCTGATGCTTATAAAGAATATTCTAAAATTATCAAAGATCGAAAGCACAGATTAAATACGTTTTCACTGTATAAAGGCTCGTGGTGTTTGTACCGCTTAGGTAAAACTGACCAAGCCATTCAGTACATGGATTTTATTATTAAAATTGGAAAAAATGCAGAATCAGAACAAATGGTTGGTGGAAAAAAGTTAAATACCACGCGGCTTGAAAGTGAAGCACTCAGAGATTTAGTCGTGTTTTTTGCAGATCTTGGTGATACAAAACGGGCTGTTGATTATTTTAAGAACGTAAACTCTAAAGAATCAAAAAATTATATCGAAAAGTTAGCCTATTTCTTTGCAGATAAAGGTAACCGAGATGCATCTCGGGATGTTTTTCGTATGCTGATCAATGAGGATCCAACTTTTAACAAAGCTTTTGAATATCAGTATCAAATTGTGCAGAATTATTTTTATTCAAAAAATTCACCACAGTTTAAAGAAGAATTATATCGCTGGATCAATGATTTTGGTCCAAAATCAGCTTGGTTTGCTGCCAACCAAAAAGACAAAGCCCTTGTTGAAAACTCTGTGAAGTTGCGCGAGCAAACTTTACGTAATTACATTTTGCAGCAGCATCAAACAGCACAAAATTCGCGGGCTGCTTTTTCTAGAAAATCAGCGAATGATGGCTACTTGCTTTATTTCCAAGAGTTTTCTAATTCTCCGCAAGTGGCTGATATGCACTTTTTCTACGGCGAATTATTGTACGACATGGGTAAGTATGATCAAGCTTCGGCCGAGTACTCTTGGGTTGCAGAAAATGCTGTAACCAGTAAATTTGCGGCAAAAGCGGCACAGAATTTATTATTAGCTATCGAAAAAGTGTTGCCACAGGAAGAAGAATTATTAAAACGTGTTGGTGACTCTGTGGAGCCTATTGCCATGGATCCACGTGTCGAAAAATTTATCAAAGCGGCCACTTGGTATATGCAGAAATTTCCGACCTCAGACAAAGATGCAGAAATCAGGTTTCGAGTTGGACGACTTTATTATCAAACCAATAACTTTGCACCTGCCGAAAACTTATTTAAAGAAATTGTGAAGAAACATCCTAAAACCAAATACTCGGAATATTCGGCCAACTTGCTGCTGGATATTTATAACTTGAAAAAAGATTACGCTGGTCTAGAAAAAATGGGTTCAGAGCTTTTAGCGAATGATTCAATTTCATCTTCCAAGGCAGGAAGTGATATCCGAAGTGTTTTAGAAAAAGCAAATTTTAAACGTGCTCAGGATCTTGAACTTCAGCGAAATTACTTGGATTCAGCTGTGCAGTTTCAAAGTTTTGCCCTGCAAAATCCAAAATCTGAACTGGTTAGCATGGCTTTATTCAATGCTGGAGTTAACTTTGAAAGATCTGGAAAAAATGTCGAGGCTATTCAAAATTATAAACGAATTGTAATATCTACTGATAAAAAAGCAGAAGCTTTAAAGCCGAAAGCCCAAAAATTATTAGCTAAGCTTTATCAAGATTCTGGCAATTTCGAAGAAGCTGCAAAACTGTTTAAAGAACTGGCTAGCAAAAATCCGCAAGATCCGTTGATGCCAAATTTTCTGTACAATTCAGCCATTATGTACGAAGTGCTTGGACGAACTTCTGAAGCGGTTAACGCATACGGTGCATTTATAAAAATAAACAAAAACCAAAGTGAAAATGCCAACACCGTTTTCAATTTAGCGCAGTTGCAGCGACAAGCTAACGCTAAGGCAGCGGCTTTAATGAATTACAAGTTGTATGTCGATATGCCTGCAGGTGTGGCCGAGAAAAAAGCAGAGTCTTATTTTTGGATGTCTGAAATATATTCCAGCATGGGTCGAAAAAAAGACACGGAAGATGCAAAAGATAAAGTTCTTGCTTTGCAACGAAGATTATCCGGAGATAAAAAAAGCAATGCCGCAGGTTTTGTGGCAAAGATTCGTTTACAGCATGCAGAAGTCACCTTTGCGCAGTTAAAAGCAATACCTATTCCTGCAGATCCTGCTAAGCAGAAGAAAGCAGTGGATGCTAAGTTAGATATGTTAACTAAACTGAATGAAGAGCTTTCACAAATTATCAAACTGGATTCCGCAGAAGAAATTGTGACTTCATTGAATTTACTGGGTGAAGCTAACGATCATATGACCAAATCGATTTTAGCCACTCCAGTTCCGCCCAAGTTTACAGAAGAGCAGAAAAAAATGTACCGAAGTCAGTTGGAACAAATTACCGATAAATTTACGAAAAAGGCCACTGAAAGTTACAAGGTCGCCGTGGACAGGGCTTGGGATTTAGAGATTTACAATCCAGCCTATAAAAATGCTTTAAGCCAAATGGCCCTTCGAGATCCTGCAAAATACTACAATAAGGGCGAAGTCAGTTCGGATAGTCGCTTGGTCAACTGGATGGGTGATAAATGAAAAAGCTTGTCGTACTTATAATTGGTTTACACATAATTGGTTGTGCAAGTTCACCGCAGGCTAACGATAAGCAAAATTTATCTTTTACCGAACCTGAAGTCACGTTAGAGCGCGAATCTGCAACGCAGCCACCGGCTGAAGCAAAAGACGAGGCCAGGGAAGAAGCTAAAAAAGAAACAAAGCCAGAAACAAAAGTGGCGCCGGTTGTTATTTCAACTTCGCTATACAACACTTTGAATGATGCGATAAAAAATCAAAATGATGAGTTGATTCAAAAATCCAGCATGGAAATTCTGACTCAAAATTCAAAAGATATAAAAGCATTGAATTCCTTGGCTTTAGTTTATTATAAAAAAGGGCGCTTAGAAGCCGCTCAGTTTTTATTAAATAAAGGTTTATTAGCAAATGCAAAATCGTCTGAGTTACACAGCAATTTAGGTTTAGTTTACTTAGCAAAAAATGAACGCCGTGAAGCCGTAAAGTCTTTCAAAAAAGCACTTGAAATTAATTCGCAAGATATGGTTGCTGGTGCAAACTTAGGAGCTATCTACACGCAGGAAAAAGACTATATGAAAGCTGCATTATCATTGGAAGTTTCGATTAAAAAAGGCAGTTCAGATCCTAAAATTCTAAATAATTATGCAATCGCTTTGTCCGCTACCGGCAGAATTAAAGAAGCCGGCGAAATATACGCAAAACTTTTGAAAGATAATCCCAGTCATCGTGAAGCCATGTTGAATTACTCGATTTTGTTAATTGAAAATATGCAAAAGAATAAAGAAGGTCTGGACCTGCTGAACAGACTAAAGTTTGTAGGAGCGCCTCAAGATTCAAGAGATACAATAAAGAATTTGGAAAATAAGGCAAAAGCTGGTTTAAAATAGCAAACGGGGTAACGAGATGAATCTTCTTAGAATTGGCTTCGCAGTGGTACTACTCCTGACAGGTTGGACACAGTTTGCTTTTGCGCAAACTGCAGCTGCTGCTGTGTCGTCAGCAAAAGGAAAGTCAGATAGAAAACAAACCTTAAATTTTGAAGACGAACTTGTCGAAGGTTCAGCGCAAAAGCCTGAATTATTTTATTTATTTCAAAAAAAGAATTTCAATTATAAACGATTGGTTAAGTTACGAGAAAACTTTTTACCTGAGATGCGGCGAACAACCGAAGATATTCAAAGACTTCGAGGTGGACGTTGAAATCACCCTTAATATTCAGAGTTTTTAAAAATGATCAAATTCACGTGGTCAAACAATTTGTCGATAAAGATCAAGTCATAATCGGCCATGAAGCTGAAGTTGATATTGATCTTGATTCGAGTGAAATTTCATCAATCCATTGTTTGGTTGAAAAACGAGGTCAGCAATTTTTCATTTCTGATTTAGGGTCATCTGCTGGAACGTTTAAAAATGGAAAAAATATTTTAGACGAAGAAATTTTTTCTGGCGAAGAGTTTACGGTTGGGCCTTATCGCGTGGTCTTTTTTGTCGGAGCACCAAAACCAGTGCACACACCCAAAGCCAGTTCAGAAATTGTCATTGAACCCATGCCTTTGCCTGAAGTTGTTAGATCGACGACGCCACCCTTGGCCATCAATGTTGAAATTCCAAAACCTGCAGCCACTGAAAAACCAAAAATACAGTCTCAGTCTGTTGGAAAAATAAACTCTAATGTGGGAGCCAGTTTAAAAAAGAATTCTTCCAAAAAAGGTAGAAAAACATTTGCTCCGAGCAGTGAAATTAAAGACTTACGCCAATTCATAAAACCCGGCAAAGGGCAAATGGTCGAAGTGATTGTTTCTTGGAAAGAAAGAATCATTAACACCTACCACTTTGAAGCCATCGGCATGAAAAAAGTCGGACGAAACGCTGATATTCAATTGCCCGAGGGTTCGACTCCAAAAGACTGGACTTTGTTAGATTTTACATCTGGAACGCAAATCAGATCGACTTCAGAAATGAAAGTCGAAGTTTTACGTGAAGGAAATTTAAAGGTCGTCACGGATCAAATTTACAGATTACAACAAAATGAATCTGTATTTATAACTTTAATTAATGACATGCAGTTGGTTGTGCGATTTGCGCCGCAAGCTCCGGTAGTTATTTTTGAATCTCCGTTAATTTTATCTTCCTCTGAGTTCACTGGGATTTTAGCTGCATTAATTATTGCAGCTTTAACCAGTTTAATTGTTTCGGTGACTGTGCCGAAAGATATTCAGATCCAAGATGAAGTTGAACGTGTGGCGCAGGTTGTTTTTACGAAACCTCCGGTGCCCGTGGTTGCAACGCCAGTGCAAACGCCACCGAAAGAGACTCCTCCGCCGAAAGCGGAGCCTCCTAAGCAAATTGTGAAAGCTTCTGATAAACAGTCCGAGCAGAAACTAAAAGGCAATCCTAAGTTGGCAGAGCAAAAAGCCGTAGCGGCGCAAGCTGCCGGTCGTGCGAACGAAGTAAAGCCCAAAGATTCTAAGTTGAAAGCAAAAATGTTTACGTCGACCAAACAGGGTGGCGCCATCAAAACCGGAGACAAATCAGCAGCCAATGCAAAAAGTGCAGAAGCTGATTTATCGAATTCTGGTTTGTTAGCCGCATTCGGTTCAGGCGGAGCCCGCAGCAAGTTAGATAAAGCGTACAGTGGCACGGGCGAATTACTTGGTGCTGGTGAAAAAGCAACGGGAACTTCAGGATTTAATGAAAATCGAAGTGGTGATGACTTGGGTTCAAAATTCAAAGACACGGGTGCTGGCGGTAAAGGGACTGCGACTCAGGGTATTGCCGGAATTGGAACTCAAGGGCGTGGTTCAGGTCAAAGCGGCTACGGAAGTGGCACTGGATTTGGAAGCAAAGACCAAGTGGCCATTCAGGCCGGTGGCGCCGAAGAAGAATTTTCTGGATCCATTGACCGCGAAGCAGTTCGCCGAGTGGTGCGGTCCGCATTGCAATCTTTCAAAGATTGCTACAACCGAGAATTCAAAAAAGATTCAAAATTAGAAGGTAAAGTTGTTATTGCTTGGGATATTCACGAAAAGGGTATCGCTAAGAATGCACGTTTAGTTAAAGACAAATCAACAATGGGTAACGCTGCAGTTGAAGAGTGTGTACGGGGACGCTTGTTAGCACTTCGCTTTCCAGAGCCACCAGCAGGAACAGTTGCTGAAGTGACTTACCCGTTTTTATTTCAAGGCCAAAAATAATTTAAGAGGAGGATTCTTGTGGAACCAGTCGTGAATGTAGAAAATATGAACCCGATCGTCAGAGCCTTTACCGAGGGCGGAACGATCATGTATGTGATTTTAGTGATTGCTGTTTTATCAGTGGTACTAATTATCGAAAGATTTTTAACTTTAAAATCTTTGCGGGTTGATAAAAAAGAATTTGCCGATCAAATTTTTAGAATGATCGTGGGCGGAGATTTGCGCCAGGCCATTTCATTTTGTGATTCGAAACCAACGCCGCTAGCGAACACAATGAAGGCCGGCTTAGTGCAAGCGATGAATAAGCGCCCCGACGAAGAAATTCAGGTGGCGATGGATGCAGCCGTTTTACGTGAGACACCTCGTTTAGAGGGTTGGACTTCGTTTTTAGCCGTGTTTGGTAACATTGCGGTTTTAGCAGGTTTACTTGGAACTATTTTTGGTATGATCGGTTCATTCCGAGCTGTATCGAAAGCCGATCCAGCAACGAAAGCCCAATTACTTTCTGAGGGTATTTCGCATGCTTTAAATTGTACCGGTTTTGGTCTGATGGTCGCAATCGCTGCAATTGTTTTTTATGGTTTGTTTCAGCATATGATTGCGAAAACAGAAAATGAAATGATTGAATCCAGCATGAGCTTGATGAATTTGATCGCGTCAAACCGCGATAAAATGAAAGACTAAATAAATATTTTACCTGTTTGGAGATCTGAATGGCTCATATAAGTACTGGTGGAAAAGGACGAGATGTAAACACGGAACTGAATTTGGTTCCGGTGATCGACTTAATGTCCGTTCTGATTACGTTTCTGCTGATAACGGCTGTTTGGACTCAAGTTTCGATGATTCAACTTGGTGCTTCGTTCGCTTCTCCTCGCGATCCAGAGCAAAAAGAAATTAAACCACCTCCGTTAGAAGATGTGGTTTTGAAATTAGAAGTTCGAAAAGCAGGGTATGTTTTATTTATTGGTAAAGATGTTCGTCCCATACCTAAAACAAATAATAGCTATGATAATGTGTCGCTTGAAGCTGATTTGAAAAAAGTAAAACAACTTTATCCGACGAAACCAGGCATCAAAATGGCTATCGAAGATGAAGTTATGTACGAAGTTGTTGTCGGTGCAATGGATACGGGTCTACGTGCCGGTTTTGCTCCTGAACTATTAACCGGAGGGCCTAACTAATGGCAATTTTTCGCCCAGGTCAGAGATATCGTAATCACAACATCTTAAAAAGACGCGGCAGTAAACGCGGAGTCACGGCCATTTTGTCATTAACTGCCATGGTGGACATGTTCACTGTTTTAGTTATTTTTCTATTACAGAATTATAATTCAACCGGAGAAATCCTATACATTCCGAAAGAAGTTGTCTTACCCAAAGCCAACCGTGTAACTGATTTACGGCCTGCAGTTGTCGTCACGGTTTCTGCAAAAGAAATTTTGATTGATCGCACGCAAGTGGCCACGTTTGAAGCTGTAAAGGCTCAGAAAGAATGGACGATACCCGCTTTACGTGATCAAGTCCGCGTGTTGTTAGAAAAAGCCAAAGCCGAAACCGATGCGAAGATTAAAAATAAATTAAAAGTTGTCGTCGACAAAACTTTGGGGAATGAAGAGGTCGATCCAAATGCTTGGCGACGAGTCACTTTGCAAGCGGATAAAGCAATTGATTATTTAACCCTCAAAAAAATAATGTATTCTATCTACGAAGCTGGTGGCGGTCCTATTAACTTTGCGGTCGCAAAAGATGTAAGTAAAGAAAATGCGACTACGGATTCCAAAACTCAATAAATTTTCACTGCTCTTTGTCTTTATCGTGATCTTCATATTTTTGGAGATCCTGATTATATCACCACAAAAATTAGAAAAACCAAACGAAGAGTTAACTCAGCACGAGCAGTTGCAAGTGCTTGCACAAAATAAAAAAAAAGATTCCATTGAACAAAAAATGCTGGGTGTGCATTTAATCGAGAATGATCAGAATCAAAAAGGTTGGGAGCTTTTTGCTTCGGAAGCTGCCGGTACATCTGATTCGCAGTGGGTGTTAAAAAAAGTTAAGGTACAGTTTTTCTCGGAAAATAGTTCGAGTTTTACAGTCATGGGTGATGTCGGTGAAATCGATGGTGCCAGTAAGGACATGATTATTCGCGGACATGTCTTAACGACCAGTACGAATGGTTATCAATTTAAGACAGATTCACTACGTTATATAGCGAAAGAAAAAATGATGAAAAGCAGTGATGCGGTCTATATGCAGGGCCCGCCGGATGAAAAAGGCAGTGGTTTTCAAGTGAATGGTGTTGGTTTGTACGTGGATGTTAAAAAAAATAAAATGGAAATTTTAGATCAAGTGACAGCCGATAAAATCATAGACGGCAAAAAATTTAAACTGACGTCAAAGACTGCAGAATTCTATAACAATAGCCAAGAGGCTGTATTTTCCGGCTCGGTCAAAATGGTTTTAAGCTCAAGTCACGTGCAGTCGAACAAGGCGCATTTTTATTATTCGAATTCAAGAAAAGCGTTGGAACGAATTCTGATGACGGATTCGGTTCGCTTAAAAGAAAATGATAAGGTTGCGACTTGCGATGAACTAGAAATTGATTTGTTTGATGATAAAATGACTTTACGCGGTCAACCAAAAGTCCAGCAAGGCGAAGACGAAATTCGTGGCCAAGAAATCGTCTTCCTAGATGGTGGAAAAAAAGTTAAGATCAATCAAGTGAACGTAATGGGCCAAAGAAAAAATGAAAAAAAATAAAACATGAGTGATAAATTAACGATAGCCAAAATTTCTAAGCAATACAAAGGACGTAAAGTTGTTCAAGAGGCTTCTTTTGAAGTCGAATCTGGACAAGTTGTTGGTCTTCTAGGCCCCAACGGCGCGGGTAAAACCACTTCGTTCTACATGGTGGTGGGACTGGTAAAGCCTGATGCCGGAGATATTTATTTAAATGAACTTAACATTACCGATTTCCCCATGTACAAACGGGCGCGTTCCGGTTTAAGTTACTTAGCTCAAGAGCCTAGTATTTTTCGTAAGCTAACGGTCGAAGATAATATTCAAGTAGCCCTCGAGGCCCATGGATTTTCGGCGCCGGATCGCCGGGTGCGCTTAGAAAATTTATTACAAGATTTTCGGATTAACCACATCCGTGAATCTTTTGGTTTTTCACTTTCAGGCGGCGAAAGACGGCGTGTCGAAATAGCCAGGGCATTAGCAAGCTCGCCGAAATTTTTGTTACTGGATGAACCCTTTGCGGGAATAGATCCGATAGCCGTTAATGATATTCAAAATATCATCAACGATCTTAAGGCCAAAGGTATAGGAGTTTTAATAACGGATCACAACGTACGTGAGACTTTAGGAATTTGCGATTATGCTTATATACTGAAGGATGGGCAAATTCAGGTCCGCGGGACCTCGACGGAAATTGCCAATTCTGATTTAGCACGTAAGTTTTATTTGGGCGAAAATTTTAGACTGTAGTTAAAGGAAAAAATGGCATTACGACAAACGATGAATTTAAGTCAAAACCTGGTGATCACACCACAGCTTCAGCAGGCCATCAAGCTGTTGCAGTTGTCTCGACTTGAATTAGAAACGCAGGTTCGTAGTGAATTAGAAGAAAATCCAATTTTAGAAGAAGCCGAAGTTTTAAAAGAAGAAGATTTTCAACGCACCAAAGAAGCTGAACAGCAGACGAACGTTGATAACACCCAGTTAGAAACTTCCACGGCCGAAAGTATTCAAGATCCACAAAAACAAGACGAGTTTGAATGGGAATCTTATTTAGAAACGCAGCACAAAGCGCCGCGTGAAGCGTCCCATGGTAACGAAGAGATCATGAATTATGAAAACATTATTTCTACCACTCAAACTTTGCACGATCACTTGTATTGGCAAGTTAAAATGACCGGATTTAGTGACGAAGAAGAGAAAGCCGCTGACGCTTTGATTTCTCATATTGACGATGATGGTTATATGAAAGTGCCTATGGCTCAGATCTCTGAAGAAGAAAAAATTGAAGTGGATTTACTGGAAGACACTTTAAGTTTAATTCATCAGTTTGATCCACCCGGAGTTGGCGCGCGTGATCTTAAAGAGTGTTTATTAATTCAAGCTAAACTTTTAGAAGAAGACACCAATGATTTAGTGCAACTGATATCAAATCATTTAAAAGATCTTGAGAAAAAAAATTACGAAGCGATCGCTAAAACCATGAATAGATCCATGGAAGTCGTCGTTGATATGTGTAAAATTATCTACGCGATGGAACCTAAACCGGGTCGAAGTTATGCCGGTAATGACACGCAGTTTGTTACGCCGGATGTTTATGTTTACAAAGTAGGCGATGACTATATTGTTTCGTTAAACGAAGATGGGTTGCCAAAACTAAAAATTTCTAATTTTTATAAAAATATGCTCAAAGGTGGCGCGAACCCCACTGGCGATAAAGTTGCATCCGAATACATTCAAGAAAAGCTTAAATCTGCGGTTTGGTTGATCAAATCGATTCACCAGCGACAACGCACAATTTTTAAAGTCAGTGACAGTATAGTGAAACACCAAAAAGAATTTTTTGAAAAAGGCTCTGGCTTTTTAAAGCCTATGGTTCTGCGTGATATAGCAAATGACATTGGAATGCACGAATCGACTGTTAGTCGTGTTACCACATCGAAGTACATGCACACTCCCCAAGGGATTTACGAACTGAAATACTTCTTTAATTCAGGTATCAATTCGTCTGACGGCGGAGATGCATTAGCTTCCGAGTCTGTGAAATTAAAACTTCGCGAAATCGTTTCTAAAGAAGATCCGAAGAAACCTCTTTCTGATCAGAAGTTAGTTGAACTTTTGCGCAAAGAGGGGATTGATATTGCTCGGCGCACAGTCGCAAAATACCGTGATGTTTTAAGAATATTGCCATCCAGCCAACGTAAAAAATATTTTTAAAAAATTTTTAAAAGGCCAATATGAATTACCAAGCGTTAATCACAGAAGTTCCTGATTTTCCTATTCCCGGAGTTTTATTTCGGGATGTATCTCCGCTGTTGCAAAATGCAGAGGCTTTTTCTTTGATTGCCCACGATTTTGAAAAACTTTTAGATCTACGAAAAGTCGATTTATTTGTAGGGATTGAATCCCGCGGATTTATTTTTGCTGCCATGTTAGCGGCCAAATTAAATAAAGGTTTTTTACCACTGCGGAAAGCCGGTAAATTGCCCCCACCCACGATCAAAGAGTCTTACAAACTTGAATACGGAGAAGCCACCCTAGAAATGGCACCGGCACCAAGACCATTAAGAGTGGTCATTTGTGATGATGTTTTAGCGACGGGCGGAACTCTGCGGGCTTCACAATCACTTTGTGAAAAAGCGGGCTATATCGTCGAAGATTTATTGGTCTTGATTGATCTTACTTTTTTAAATCAGATGAAATTTAAAAATCAGTCTATTAAATCGCTTATAAAATATTAGACGCGTTTTTCTACAAATGAGCCTGTCTCATTTTGAAAACTAAAATTTTTTAAAAACTCAAAGTCTATCTCAACCAAGGTCTGGTTATGTCCGATAGGTTGAATACGCTAAGCTTTCATCTAACAGCTTAGCCGATCGACAATCACGTCTTTCGGAACTTGAGGGAAAACACATGAAGTCTAATTACACATTTAAGCACCTGGATTATTCAGATTCTTTGGTCGAATACACCACTGAGAAACTGAATGAAATTGGAGGCTTTTTGTTAAAAGATGGTCGCTGCAATGTTTATTACTCGAAAGATCAACACCAGTTTCAAGTGCAAATATCGCTGAACACCAAGCAAAAATTTTTTAAAGCCACAGCCAGCTCAACAGATGCATATGTCGCGGTTGATATGTTGGCTGATAAATTAGAAAAACAATTTTTGAAAGTAAAAGAGATCTACATGGATCATAAAAAATTCGAACTTTCACGCGAAGGCAAGTTACGTGACTACAACAATCAGTTTGAATTCGCTCCGAAATGGAAAAAAGCAGGCTAGAACCCTTGTAAGGCGACAACCTTGCCAGTCAAATACGCAGTTGTCGCTGTTTTCCACTCTATCGACATTGACCCCTAACACCCCTTATTGTATTTTCTGAAGGCTTACGAATTCATAAAAGCATGAGGTAAAGCCCAGTGAAAAACTACATATTCACCAGTGAGTCAGTTTCTGAAGGTCACCCCGACAAAATGGCCGATCAAATCAGTGATGCCATTCTTGATAAAATTTTAGAACAAGATCCCAAAGCGCGAGTCGCTTGCGAAACTTTGTTAACAACCGGATTGGTTTTAGTTGCTGGTGAAATTACAACCTCTGCTAAAATTAATATTACTGACGTGACTCGTGAAACGATTAAAAAAATTGGTTACGATCACTCGGATAAAGGTTTCGATTACAAAACTTGCGCGGTAACGGTCGCAGTCGGACAGCAATCACCAGATATTTCGATGGGTGTGAAAGAGACCGGCACCGACGATCAAGGTGCGGGTGATCAGGGTTTAATGTTTGGTTATGCCACCAACGAAACCCCAGAATTTATGCCTTTGACTTTGTCGATATCGCACAAGTTAGTTCGGGATTTAGCTGTGCTCAGAAAAGCAGAAAAAGTAAACTGGTTAAGGCCTGATGCAAAGTCACAAGTTTCTGTTCAATACGAAAACGGCAAAGCCAAGCGAATTGATACGGTCGTTATTTCAACGCAGCATGCGGATCATGTTTCGCTAAAAGAAATTCAAGAATTTATCCGTGAAGAGCTGATTAAAAAATCTATTCCGTCACAGTGGATGGACAAAAATACTAAATTTCATATTAATCCGACAGGACGTTTCGTGACAGGTGGCCCGATGGGTGATGCCGGCTTAACCGGTCGAAAAATTATTGTAGACACTTACGGTGGTCATGGGGCCCACGGCGGCGGAGCTTTTTCTGGAAAAGATCCATCGAAAGTCGATCGTTCGGCCGCTTATGCAGCTAGGCACGTAGCAAAAAATATTGTTGCAGCGGGGCTTGCTGAGAAATGCTTGTTGCAAGTTGCGTACGCTATCGGAGTGGCAGAACCTGTTAGTATCACGGTGAACGCCTATGGAACGGGTACAGTCAGTGACGAAAAGCTGATCGAAGCTGTACGAAAAGTTTGGGATTTACGCCCGGCTCGTATCGTTAAAGAATTTGATTTATTAAAACCAATTTATTCAGCGACAGCGGCCTATGGACATTTTGGCCGTGAAGAAAATTTGAACAATGGTTTTTTCAGTTGGGAAAAAGTAAATAAAATTGAACAACTTAAAGAAGCCGTGAAGTAACGCAAACGCAGTTTGCAGGATGTAGTGTTGATCTATGGACCCTAAATTTATTCGGAATTTTTCGATCATCGCGCACATTGACCATGGTAAATCAACTTTAGCAGATGGATTACTGGCTCACACCGGAGCCTTGGCCGACCGGGAAAAAAAAGAACAGTTTCTTGATAATATGGAGCTTGAGCGCGAGCGCGGCATTACCATTAAGGCGCAAACAGTTTCGCTGACGTACAAGTCTATCAAAGACGGCCACACTTATCAGATTAATTTGATCGATACTCCGGGGCACGTGGATTTTTCTTATGAAGTCTCTAGGTCTTTGGCCGCTTGTGAAGGTGCTATTTTAGTCGTGGACGCGGCCCAGGGTGTTGAAGCGCAAACGCTAGCCAATGTGTATTTAGCCATCGAAAATAATTTAGAAATTATTCCTGTACTCAATAAAATAGATCTTCCTTCGGCAGATCCAGCCGGAGTGACCAAGCAAATTGAAGATACAGTGGGCTTAGACTGCTCTGGTATTATTCATGCGTCGGCTAAGGAAAAAATTGGCATCGCCGATATTTTAGAGGCCGTGATTGAAAAAGTTCCACCGCCTAAGGCCAATCGTGACATGACGCCAAGAGCTCTTATTTTTGATTCTTGGTTTGATGCGTATCAAGGTGTTGTTGTTCTAGTTCGCGTGATGGATGGAATCATTAAAAAAGGTGACCGTATAAAATTTATGGCCACTGACCGTGACTACGAAGTTTTACGCATGGGAAAGTACACTCCATTTCCGTTACCGATGGATCAATTGGATTCGGGTGAAGTGGGCTTTATCATTTGTGGAATCAAAGATATTCGGGATGTTAAAGTGGGTGATACCGTTACGTCGGCTAAACACGCTGCAACCGAACCACTGCCAGGTTTTCAAAAAATTAAACCGATGGTGTTTGCAGGTATTTTTCCGGTGGTTGCTACTGAATATGAAAACTTAAAAGTGGCGCTGGATAAACTTTGTTTAAATGACTCGTCATTGTCCTTTGAAAAAGAAAAATCATTGGCTTTAGGTTTTGGTTATCGCTGCGGCTTTCTCGGATTGTTGCATATGGAAATCGTGCAAGAGCGACTTGAACGAGAATTCAATTTGAATTTAATCACGACGGCACCGACTGTGGTTTACCGGATTACAAAAAATGATGGCACTGTTTTGATGTTGGAAAATCCATCTGGAATGCCAGAAGAAACTCAAATTCTTAAAATGGAAGAGCCTTACGTGAAGGTGACTTTGCATTCGCCGAAAGATTACATCGGCAGTTTATTGAAGTTGTGTGAAGACAAGCGTGGAATTCAAATTAAAATGGATTACGTGAACGAAACCAAAGTCATCATCGAATACAAATTACCCATGAACGAAATGGTCATGGATTTTTACGACCGCTTGAAATCAATTACCAAAGGTTATGCCTCTTTAGAGTATGAATTTTTAGACTTCGAAGAAGCTGATTTAGTTAAAATGGATATTTTGATCAACAATGAACCGGTAGATGCGCTGTCATTAATTATTCATAGATCAAAAGCACAAAACCGAGGGCGCCTTTTGGCTGAAAAAATGAAAGAATTAATACCTCGTCAACAATACCAAGTTAATATTCAAGCCGCTATCGGGTCAAAAATCGTAGCCCGCGAGACCTTAGGAGCCATCAGAAAAGACGTGACCGCTAAGTGTTATGGTGGTGACATATCGAGGAAAAGAAAGCTTTTAGAAAAGCAAAAAGAGGGAAAAAAACGCATGAAGCAGATTGGTTCTGTGGACGTGCCGCAAGAAGCCTTCTTGGCCATTTTAAAAGTAGAGGAATAATTATGCTAGGTTTCGGCAAAAAAGAAGAAAAAAAAGCAAAGTACAACGGTTGGGATTTAAAGAATAAACTATTTTGGTCCGAGGGTTGGGGTTCGATGGCCTTAGCCGTTTTGGCAGCATTGACCATTCGCTGGTTACTTCTGGAAGCCTACGTCATTCCGTCAGGCTCAATGTTTCCATCACTACTGAAAAACGATCATATTTTTGTAAATAAAATTACTTACGGCATTAGGGCTCCGTTCAGTGAAAACTGGCTGGTGAAGTTTCGTGAGCCCGAGCGCGGCGAAGTTATCGTTTTTAAATACCCAAAAGATATGGGCACTTTTTTTATTAAACGAATCGTTGGAATTCCCGGTGATAAGATTAAATTTGAAAACGGAGTGCTGTACGTCAATGACAAACCTCAAGAAAAAGTAGTGCCTGAATCCAGTCGTGATTTTGATTTTCTGCGGGAAGAAGATTTTAAAAGTGAAGGTGGCCTGCAGGACACTAAATCCAACTATGTTCACTTCACCGAAAAGCTGGAAAGCAAAGACCGAATTGTCGAGCACAGTATATTGATGCGTAAAGGTGACGTGCTGGGTTTTAGTGGCGACGGCGAATGGGTCGTCCCTGAAGATGCTTTTTTTGCCATGGGTGATAATCGATATAATTCTCATGACTCTAGATTTTGGGGATTTGTTCCGAAGAAGAACTTATTGGGAAAAGCCAGTTTTATTTGGCTGACCTGTGATGAGATGATTCCAGTTATTTCTGTGCTTTGCAATCCATTGACCATTCGCTGGACACGTTTATTTGATACTGTGAAACAGTAACTGATTACAAAAAAATAATGAAATTTCTTATTTCAAAAAAAGGCAAACAAGGCACCTGGTTCCAAGCACTGATTACATTTATAGTGCCGTTGTTTCTTATTTTTGTATTTCGATGGTTTTTGTTTGAGCCCTTTGTTATCCCATCTGAGAGTATGGTTCCTAATTTACTTATTCATGACCACATTATAGTAAAAAAATTTTCCTACGGTTTAAAATTACCAATCGGTGATGGTTGGCTGTGGAAATATAAGCAGCCTGCCCGTGGAGATGTGATTGTGTTTCGCTTTCCAGAAAATCGGGATGTGTTTTTCATAAAAAGATTAATTGGACTTCCGGGTGACGAGCTTGTTATTCAAAATGGCCAGATCAGCGTGAATGGCAAACCTTGGACTTTGGTTCCTGAGCCGACAGCAGATCACATTGATGAAGACGTTTTTAATTATTTTTCAGAAAGCGTCGCTGATTCCCAGAATGTGAATTCGGGTGCCCACATTATTCGAATGTTTGCATCAGGCAGTCATGTTGATTCGGAAGAAAAAAAAATAACTGTTCCTGAAGATTCCTATTTTGTAATGGGTGATAACCGCGATCAATCCCGAGACTCCAGATTTTGGGGATTCGTTCCAGGTCAGTTATTAGTGGGTAAAGCTTCAGTAATTTGGCTTAGCTGTGAGGAAACATTGGCCTCGGCACCTTTTATTTGTGACCCTTTCCGCTTGCGTTCAGATCGATTTTTTAAGACCATTAAATAATGAATGTGAAAGCAAATATTTATTGGATCTTAGCCGCTTTGGCTTTGGCTATTTTTAGTCGAACTTTTTTAGTTTCTATTTATAAAATTCCTACCATTTCGATGGCTCCTACCTTCTGGCCCGGAGATTTTATTCTAACTTCGCAGTTAGCTTATGGTGTAAAAATTCCTGCACTTGAAAAAACATATTTTAAATCCGCACCCGCCCGCGGTGATCTTGTGGTTTTTCAATTTTTACAAAGTAAAGCGCGTGAAAAATCGGGCATTTTCTTTATCAAAAGAATTGTTGCCGTTGCGGGTGATGAAATCGAAATTCAAAACAGTCGCGTCACCATCAATGGCAGTCCGTGCACTTACACAAAAAACGCCCAGAACTTATCGGTAACTACTTTCGCCGTTTTCGAAGAAAACTGTCAGGGCTCACAGCGTGAGGTCATATTAAGCACTTCAAATGGTGGTGGACCGCTTGGAACTTCTAGTCACTTAAAAGTTCCGGACGCAGAAGTTTTTGTTCTAGGAGATAACCGAGATACCAGTGATGACTCTCGTGATTTAGGATCTGTTCCTGTTGATCAAATCAGAAGCAAAGTATCTGCCATTTGGCTTTCTTATGGTTCAACGCAAGATTTCATTTCGGGTTCAAATACAATTAGATGGAATCGAATTTTGACAAAGCCAAGATAGGATTGCTACCCTTATACTTAATGCCCACGAGCAAAAGCTCTTTGATCAATTTATCTCAGCTTTCAAAAAAAAATATCGAACTTCTATTTAGTGAATCTCTTGGGCTTAAATCAAAAAATACATTGAACTTAGGCCAGCAAAACGCAAATGTTGGAAAAACAGCGGCCCTTTTGTTTTTCGAACCCAGCACGCGCACGCGCTTTAGTTTTGAAGCTGCTTGCGTACGCGCTGGGTATCATCCAATGATTCTAGATGGTGCTCATGGGACAAGTTTAGAAAAAGGCGAATCGATTTTAGACACCGTTTTAAATATAGAAGCCATGCGGCCATCATTTTTCATTATCAGGGCTGATCATGCTTTGGATTTAAATCAGTTAGCGAATCAAATATCAGTCCCGCTGATCAATGCAGGTTGGGGATCCCATGGCCATCCAACCCAAGCCTTGTTAGATGGCTTAACGCTATTTGAAAAATGGGAAACACTGCAAAATAAGAAAATACTATTTATCGGAGACATCAGGCATTCGCGCGTGGTGGCTTCACACTTTGAACTGGCAAAAATTTTGGGTTATCAGATCGGAATTTGTGCGCCTGCAGAATTTCTACCAAAACAAAATATAGAAAATAATTCTTTTCAGTATTTTAAAACGCTGAATCAGGGTTTAAGTTGGGCGGATGCGGTGATGGCACTTCGAGTTCAAAAAGAACGTCACTTGGCAGACTCTGCTTCTGAAATATTAAACTATAGCCAGCATTACGGCTTAAATTTAAGTAACATCAAGCAACTTCATGAAAAAGCTTGGATTTTGCATCCTGGTCCCATCAATTACGGCATTGAAATGGAATCAGAGATTTTATTGGACCCACGCTCATTAATTTTAAAACAAGTAGAAAACGGTGTTTTTTTGCGCGAAGCTTTAATCAGAAACATATCGAAGGAATAAACCATGAAAGCCTATTTAGTTTTAGACGACGGCGTTTTTTTTGAAGGTGAAGCTTTAGATATGCAAACTGATTTTCCTGAAAAAGCGGGTGAAGTCGTTTTCAACACCTCGCACTCGGGTTATGAAGAAATTGCATCAGATCCGTCTTATTTTTCGCAGATTGTGGTCATGACCGCTCCGATGATGGGAAATTATCCGGTCAACAAGCAGTCATGGGAATCAAACCAGCTGTGGATTCAAGGGTTTGTGTGCGTGCAGATGCAAAATTCAGCCCGAGAAAATTCTTGGGCCAAATGTCTTGTTGAAAATAAAATCCCTGTGCTAACAGAAATCGACACCAGAAGTTTAGTTTTAAAATTAAGAAATCAGGGAACCTCATGGGGAGCCCTCGTTCAAGCTGAAAATCCAGCTGTTGCAAAAACAAAAGCGGCAGTGTTGATAGAAATTCAAAAAAAACTACAATCTGACTGGGTTCACTTATGTTCTCGCGAAAAAATTGAAGAGCGCGCAGGAAAAAATCCCCATGGGCCTCGTGTTGCAGTTTTGGATTTTGGCTGCAAAGAAAATATTTTACGAGAATTAATCCAGCGGTGTTCAGCTGTTAAAATTTTTCCAAGCCGTACCGAGGCCGCTGTGATTCAATCCTGGAAGCCTGATTCACTGATGCTGACAAACGGCCCTGGCGATCCGGCCAGTGTTTTAAAGGCGCCCGAAACTATTCGATATTTTATTGGTAAGCTTCCTGTTTTTGGAATCTGTATGGGGCATCAAGTTTTAGCCCTAGCACTTGGGGCTCAAACTTATAAATTAAAATTTGGCCACCGCGGAGCAAATCATCCCATTAAAGACGAGCTGCTGAAAAAAATCTACATTTCCAGTCAGAACCATGGCTATGCCGTCCGTGCTGAAACTTTACCCACAGATGTACAAATCACCCATCACAATTTGAACGATGGAACAGTTGCCGGCTTTTATTCAAAAAAATCTAATTTTTTAGGAATTCAGTATCATCCAGAAAGTCACCCTGGTCCTCATGAAGCCAGCCAACTTTTTGATTTCTTTATTCAAAATATGCATTCAAATCGAATTTCAAACGTCGAAAACAAGATGGCAGGTCCCACATGTTAACCCCCACGTTGACTTGGGCTGTTTTTCAAATAAGCATGCAAAAGCTAATTGGTCATTACACGTCTGTATCGTTTCAAGATGAACTGTCACAGGCCAAAAAAGAATTTTTTGATAACGCTGGAACTTTGGATGAAAACAAGCCGCATTATAATTTAAGAATGCATCAGTTTTATGAATGGTATTTTTTGACTCGCCCCTTAAAAAGTTACATGAAGACGCCGTTAGAAGTTTGCTCATTGCACCGCGAATTAAGACTTAATTCTGACGATGAACAAACTATCGAGATTTTAAAAAATCATCGGCATTCGGTCTTCGAATTTGTTAAATTAAAAAAAGATGACATTTATTTAAAAGATTTATTTCGCAATGAAAAAATTACGGTTCGCCAGACAGATTTAATTTTCGGTTTTGATGAAAAAGAATTTTTTGAAGCTCGGTTAGTCAAAATTGCAGAGGCTTATCATTTCTTAAAAAGTTTTTGCTTTCACCCGGAATCCGCCCAAAAATTTATTGCCAGCGAAGTCAAAGTTCACCAAAAAAATCCAGATTTAAATCCGGAAATATTTATCTTAAGACTAAATAAAATGCGCTACAAGTTCGAGCAATATAAACACGTAAAGCCAGAACTTATTTATACAAACGACAACAGACTGGGGTTGTAAGATGCCAAGAAATAAAAATATTAAGCGCATTTTAATTATCGGCAGTGGTCCTATTCAAATCGGCCAAGCCTGTGAATTTGATTACTCGGGAACTCAAGCGTGCAAAGCTTTAATGAAAGAGGGCTTTGAAGTCATTTTAGTTAACTCGAACCCAGCTACGATTATGACCGATCCAGAAATTGCCACCAGAACTTATATTGAACCGCTTAAAGTTCAGTATTTAGAAAAAATTATTGAACTGGAAAAACCTCAAGCCGTTATTCCCACGCTGGGCGGACAAACTGCCCTTAATCTTGCGCTTGAGCTCGATAAACTAGGAATTTTAAAAAAGCATCAGGTGCAGATGCTGGGTGCTACACCTTCAGTTATTGAAGCGGCCGAAGACCGCGAAAAATTTCGCTCTATTTTAGATGAACTGGGTGCAAAGTATCCAAAAAGTGAAATGATTAAAAATTTCGAACAGGGATTGCTTGCAGCCGAAAAGTTAGGTTACCCACTTATACTTCGACCTAATTACACTTTGGGTGGCGGTGGTGGAGGAATTGCTTACTCGCCGGAAGAATACAAAAAAATGTTAGTGCAAGCACTGCATGAAAGTCCAACGACTGAAGTTTTAGTCGAAGAAAGTATTTTGGGTTGGAAAGAATTTGAATTGGAAGTCATGCGCGATGCTGCCGGAACTTTCGTGGTGGTCTGTTCGATCGAAAATTTTGATCCCTGTGGCGTACATACCGGTGACAGCATCACCGTGGCTCCGCAACAAACTTTAACGGATCACCAATATCAAGACATGCGTGATGAAGCCTGTCGAATTATAAACCGAGTCGGTGTGCAAACGGGTGGTGCAAATATTCAGTTCGCAGTTCATCCTGATAGCGGCGAGCGTGTCGTCATCGAAATGAATCCTCGTGTTTCAAGATCATCTGCTTTAGCCAGTAAAGCCACCGGCTTTCCGATAGCTAAAATTGCAGCCCTTTTAGCAGTGGGTTATCTACTTGAAGAACTAAAGAACGATATCACCAAAGTTACCCCCACTTGTTACGAGCCTGCTTTAGATTATGTCGTAACAAAGATTCCACGTTTTGCTTTCGAAAAGTTTCAGGGATCCAAAGATTTACTGTCTACCCAAATGAAAAGTGTCGGTGAAGTGATGTCGATTGGTCGCACACTTCAGGAATCATTGATGAAAGCACTGGCCGCATTGGAAATGAATGCGGAGGGCATTCCAGATATTCATTTTAATTTAGAAAAAATATCTTATCCCAATAGTCAAAGAATCTGGCACATTTTTCAAGCGTTCCGTCATGGTCTTAAACTGAATCACATTCAGGATTTAACGAAAATTGACCCGTGGTTTCTAGAGCAAATTGAACAGCTGGTTCTTTTTGAAAATAAATTAAAATCTGAAAGCCTCAATGCTAAGATAATTCTTAAAGCCAAAAGACTGGGTTTTACAGATGCCCGAATAGCCAAACTTAAAAAAATAAAAACAGAAGACGTACGGAAAATCCGGCACGATGAAAAGATAAGACCAACTTACCTGCAAGTCGACACCTGTGCTGGTGAATTTCAATCCTCTACGCCGTATTTTTATTCGACCTACTGGAGTCTTTCTGAAGCACCAAAGTTTCCGTCAAATATTATTGCAGTCATCGGTAGCGGACCTAATCGTATTGGTCAGGGAATCGAATTTGATTACTCGTGTGTGCGCGGTGTTCAAGCTTTGCAAAAATTAAAGTATCCAGTTGCTATGCTGAATTCTAATCCCGAAACTGTTTCTACGGATTACGATACTTCTGATTTTTTGTTCTTTGAACCCTTAACCGAAGAGTGCGTCAGTGAAGTATTCGATTTTATTAAACCCACTGGGTTCATTGCGCAGCTAGGTGGGCAAACTCCGATTAATTTGGCCCATGGCCTTGTCAAAAATGGCTTTAAGCTTTTGGGGTCATCGCTGCAGTCCTTAGATCAGGCCGAAGACCGAAAACAATTCGCTGAAATTTGCAGAGATTTACAATTAAAGATTCCTCAATCGGTGATGGTCGGAACAATCGAAGAGGCTTTGCAAAACGAAAGTTCTGTGGGTTATCCGATGATTTGCAGACCAAGTTACGTTCTGGGCGGCCGCCGAATGGAAGTCATCGAAAACAAAGATGAACTGATTTCTTATTTTCAACGCCACCAAGATTTTATCAGTTTATCTAATCCGTGCTTAATGGATCAATTTCTTACGGGTGCACTCGAAGTCGATGTTGATTTAGTTCGTGGTCCTAACTGGACTGTGATGGGTGGAATCGTCGAACATATCGAAGTCGCAGGGATTCACTCGGGTGACAGTATGGGTGTTGTGCCACCACAAAGATTAAAACCAGAAACACTTTTAAAAATCGAAGAAATGAGTCTGAAACTTGCCGATCGAATCGACGTGAAGGGCCATTTGAATTTGCAACTGGCAATCAAAAACGACACCATTTTTATTTTAGAAGCTAATCCTAGAAGTTCAAGGTCAGTTCCTTTTTTAGCAAAAGCTACAGGTATTCCGCTAGTGGATTTGGGCATTTCAGCTCAACTTAATTTATCTTTGTCACAGGATCTTTTACAAAAGTATCGGTGGCGCAGTTTAGATAAAATTTGTGTCAAGGGTGTCGTTTTTCCTTTCAAAAAATTTCCAGACAGCGATTCCATTCTAGGGCCTGAAATGAAATCAACGGGTGAAAGCATGGGCCGAGCTAGCACGTATTCCGAAGCTTTAGTGAAAGCTTTTTTATCAAGCTCGATCACTTTACCAGCTCAGGGTGAAATATTTCTTTCGCTGCGTGATAAAGATAAAGCTTTGCTGTTGCCTGAACTTAAAAATCTAAAAAAAATGGGTTACCAGTTTTCAGCTACTCGCGGAACGGCCGATTTTATAAAGGCCAATGGCTTAGATTGTCTGACGCTCAATAAAGTTCATGAAGGACGGCCACATTGTGTCGACCGCATACGCTCTGGCCAAGTGCAATTTGTGGTGAATACCACCGAAGGAAGGCATGCGATTGAAGCCAGCTTCGATATTCGAAGAGCTTGCACCGATTACAGTTTACCTTGTTTAACGGAAAGTGATGCAGCCCAAGCTTTTGTTATGGCCTTAGAAAAATCTAAGACTGGACGAATTGAAATATGTCACTTAACCTAATTTAATTATAAGGAACTTTTGTAAGAGAATGAATATTTTAGAAATCAAAAATCTGAAAAAATCTTTTCGCACCGATTTTTATAGACCAGCCCAGCAGGTGTTAAAAGATATTTCCTTTAAGGTCGAAAAAGGTCAGTTCGTGGGGTTCATCGGCCCCAACGGAGCCGGCAAAACAACAACAATTAAATGCGCCTTAGAATTTGTTTTTCCAGACAGCGGTGATGTTCTTTTTTTTAACGAAAAGCTTTCTTTAGAACACAGACAAAAAATTGGGTTTCTACCAGAACGTCCCTTTTTTCAAGAATTTTTAACCGGCTTAGAATTTTTGCATTTGCACTGGCGCCTTTCTAATTTACCGGCTTCGAATTTTTTTAAAAACGCTACAAATGTTCTTAAGCAAGTCAAATTACTGCATGCAAAAGATAAAAAACTTAAAGAATACTCGAAGGGAATGCTTCAGCGAATTGGCATTGCGCAGGCGTTGATTACTCAGCCCGATTTTTTAATTTTCGATGAGCCCATGTCCGGTCTTGATCCCGACGGTCGAATTTTGATTAAGCAAATTTTGAAAGGCCTTAAAGAACAGAACAAAACAGTCCTCATGAGCAGTCATTTGCTGGAAGATGTCGAAGAGCTTTGTAATCACATTATAATCGTGCACGCTGGTAAAGTTGTTTACTCTGGTGAACTTATTGAATTCACAAAAAACTTCCAAACTTTAGAAGAAGCTTATCGTCAGTTTAAAATCGACATCAAAGCAGAAATAAACTTATGAATACTATGCGCTCTATTTTCACACTTTCTTTTCTGGGTACCCAAGAATGGATACGACTTAAATTTTTTAATATTGTGGTATTTATTAGCTTAATTTTCCTAGGGTTCAGCTACTTACTAAGTACTTTGACCTTCGCCGTTCAAGAAAGACTTTTATTTGATTTTGGTTTAGCAGGTTTAGAATTAGGTCTATTGTTTGTCTCTGCAATGATAGGATCCTATGCCGTCCAAAGAGAAATAGATCGTAAAACTTTATTTGTTCTATTAGTTAGACCACTTCCGCGTTGGCACATCATTGTGGGCTCTTTTGGCTCGATTTTGATTCTTAACTTTATTTTCACGGTTGGTTTTAGCTTTAGTCTTTTAGTTGCCTCCGGAAACTGGTCTGTCTTGGGCCAATTTTTAATTTTGGTATTTTCGATATTTTTTAAATCTTTGGTGCTTTCAAGTTTTGCACTGGCAATGGGTTTATTAGTTCGACCCATTTTATCGCTCGGGGTGACTTTTTGTTACTGGATTTTATGTTACTCGGTTCCAGACATTGAATTTTTTGTCAAAAAATTAGAATCAGCGACAATAGATCAAGCCGTCAAAGTTATGGATATCGTTATTCCACAGTTTTATCGTTTCAACTGGAAAGCCTTTTACTATGTACAAAATCCACCTACGGCAGCTGAATTTTTATGGGTCATTTTTTACTGTTTAGGTTGGACTTTTTTCTGGTTATTTATTGCTGCAGCTGTTTTCCGAAAGAAGGAAATTGTCTGATTTAAAGTTTGTAGAATTATTTTTTGGATTTTTATTCGGCGCCTGTTTCGGAAGCTTCGCCAACGTATTGATTTATCGTATGCCTGCAAACGAATCTATTTTAACCCGAAGTCGTTGTGGCAGTTGTCAAAAAAATATTCCGTGGTATCAAAATATTCCACTACTGGCTTATTTTTTCTTAAAAGGTAAGTGCTCGCAGTGCTCTGCCAAATATTCCGTTCGTTATCCGCTGGTCGAGTTCTTAATGGCAACGCTTTTCTGCCTGACAGTTTTTGTTTACGGAATAAGTTGGACAACACTCGAGTATTTAATTTTGGTATTTGGTTTAGTCACAGCCAGCTTTATTGATCTAGATCACATGATTTTGCCTGATGAAATTACTCTGGGTGGTTTAGTTATTGGTTTATTAGGTGCTTATCTGAACCCCGAGCGAGAATTCCTCGATGCACTTCTTGGAGTTTTATTTGGCGGCGGTATTTTATGGCTTGTTGCTTATGTGTATTTTGTTTTCACTGGCCGCG
The DNA here is from genome assembly GCA_043740435.1 of Bdellovibrionales bacterium. GTDB lineage: Bacteria > Bdellovibrionota > Bdellovibrionia > Bdellovibrionales > Bdellovibrionaceae > Pseudobdellovibrio. Next base: position 31,536 of record JAYUCH010000014.1, read on the forward strand.
ATGGTTTGGGTGGCGGAGATATTAAATTGCTGGGTTGGTTGGGTGCGCTACTTGGATGGCGATCGATTCCATTTATTATCCTGACCTCTTCCATTTTCGGCAGCGTAATTGGCTTACTGATTTCAAGAAATAATAAAGACGGATTAAAAACGATGATTCCCTTCGGACCCTTTTTGGCCGTCGGCGCCTTACTTTACATCTTTGGACTAAAGTCCGTTGGTATTTGGTACATCGATTTATTTTTTCCATCCATCCCCTAAGATCTAGACTTCAGGGGGGCTTCTCTTTGACAGACCTTAGCCCCAGAACTCATAATCTAGTTTGGGGAGTTGAATCTCATCATGTTTTTCTCTAAGAAGGTTTTGGGCCTAGATATCGGGTCCAGTTCAATTAAGCTCGCTGAATTAACGCTCACGAAAACCGGAGCGTCGATTGACAATTTTGCCTTCATCCAAAGTCCACAAGCGGCTTTAAGTAATGGTGAAATTACAGATCCATTCTTGGTCGCTGAATCCATCAAATCTATTTATAAAGAAAAAGGATTTAAATCAAAACAAGCTTGCGTTGGTTTATCAGGCACTGCAGTCATCGTAAAAAAAATATCCATGCCCGAAGCCAGCAGTAAAAATATGCTGGAACAAGTACGCTATGAAGCGGCCCAGTACTTACCCTTTGATATCAGCCAAGTCACAATTGATTACCACCGGTTAGCCTTCAAATCGGGTTCCGCTCAGAATATGGATTTACTCATCGTGGCTGCGCAGAATGAATTTATTTTAAACTATTTGCAGTCTGTTGAACAGGCAGGTCTAAAATGTGCAATCCTTGATGTGAACAGTTTGGCATTGGCCAATATATTTGAACTTAACTACGGTAAAACTTTCGAGCCCGTAGCCGTTTTTAATTTTGGTTCGACCTTAACTAATTTCTTGGTGCTTTATCAGGGTGAAGTTATTTTTTCGCGGGATATTCCGGTCGGTGGTTTTCATTTTACCAACGAAATATGTAAAAACATGGGAGTCACCTTCGACGAAGCCGAATCTTTAAAAATGACTCAGTCTTTGGCGGATGCACCCGAAGAAACCCGCACTTTTATGAACTTGGCCCTCGAACACGTCAACGAAGAGATCAGAAACAGTATCGATTTTTATGCAGCAACCGCAAATGGGTTACCGATATCAAAAGCTTATTACACGGGTGGAGCCAGTCTTACTGCCGGGCTGATCGATCATCTGACGGATTCTCTTAAAATTCAGTTTGAACCGTTAGATCCTTTTATTAAAATTCAATCGAAAAACAAATCCTTATCGGCGGATTATTTAAAACAAGTGGCTCCGTTTGTTTCCGTTGTTTTTGGTCTTGCTTTACGTCAGCAAGGTGAAAAATGATTCGTATTAACTTATTACGATCATTTTCTGCTGGCTCTGGTGACCCCAATGATGAATCCTACATTCAGCCGGAAGAACGGCAAAAGATTTATGTCGATTTTGCAAAAAGATTGATGGCATTTTTAATTGGTCCTATTTGTTTTTATTTTTATGAGGCTTCGCGGATACCTGATCTGCAAAATCAAATCGCGGTCAAGAATCAAAAATTAGCAGATCTTAAGCAGTTTAATGAAAAGCAAAAAAGTTTAGCCGAAGAAATCAAACATTACGAAGAAGATCAGATTCGACTGAATAGCCAAATGAGTTTCATGAAGAAAATTGCAGAGGAAAAAATAAATGAACTTAAATTGCTCGAGTATCTGCAAGATTATACCCCCGACAGCGTTTGGATTAATAAGCTTGATCTGAAAGGCACCGAGTTAACTATCAATGCTGAAAGTGATGTGGCTTCTGATATTGGTAAGTTCGTGGAAAGCTTATCTAACGCTCGCTTTTTAGTCGGAGTTTCGCCAACGAATCAAGAAACAAAAGCCAACGCACTAACTGAGGGTATCACAACCACCAGTTTTAACGTCACGGCAAGCTTTGCAACCGGAGTGTCGGCGAAATGAAAATACTTCGAATTTTTGCTACATTATCTGCGTTCAAAACTCTGATAGCTTCTGCGATTATTGCAGCCCTCTATTATTTCATGCTATTTGATGATGGCACAGCCCTCGAACTGCAAATCCAGAACCTTGCGCCTCAGTTGGCCAGTGAAGAGGTTAAGAAAAAAGATACCGAAGCCACCATTAAAAAAGAAGACGAGATGCAGGCCAACTTAGCTTCGCTTGCGCGTGACCTTCAAGTGGTGAAAGCCAAACTTCCGAGTGAACTTAAAGACGCTGAGCTGACGGCGCTGATAAACCGTGCGGCAGCAACTGCCGGCGTCACCATATCATCGCTGGCTCGTAAAAATTCGCCGAAAGTGGAAAGCAAAATATCCGGATCAGAAAGCGTCGAAGAAGTGGCTTTTTCGATAGCTATCGATTGTTCTTTTAGTCATTTTGTAAAATTTCTTGAGCTTTTAGCCAAAGAAGAAAATATTGTAAAAATTCGTGATTTTTCAATCCAAAGAAATGCAGCTGAAGTGGCGCAACCACAAATCAAATTCAGCGGAGAAATTATTGGTTACAAGCAAGCTACCGTGGTGACCAAGTGATTATTCAACGCCTGCTTTTACTATTTATTTTATTTCTGAATTTTTCGCTGCATGCAGAAACAAAACCCTCTGCACCACAAGTTTCCACCGCAGCAGCAGCAAATCCTGCAGCAGTGCCGCCAGAATCCACCGCGGCAGCAGCAACTTCTGCGACTCCGTCTAAGCCGGTGGCCCCAGTTACTCGTGCAACCAATGCAAAAAGCGAAGAGCCAAAAACTGATGCGGGCTTGTTCAAAAGAGATCCATTTCGATTACCAAAGTATTTAATCGAAAAAATAACTTATAAAGCTCCTCCAGCGGTAGATCCTGCGGCACCAGATATTATTGATGACAGAGTCGATCCCATTAGGCGCTGGGGTACAAAAGAATACGTTCTAGTCGGAATCATTTGGGAAGTAAAAAGTCCAAAGGCTTTGCTTAAAGATTTCCAAAATCGAGTCCATGTCGTCAAACTTCGTGATAAATTAGGCAATAAAGACGGCGTTATTACTTCGATTACAGAAGGGACTGTCGTGGTTACGGAAAAAAAAGTCCCCGTGGTTTTACGTTTGAAAAAATAGTTAGTTAGTTGGTTTTTACGTTGGTTTAGATAGTTTGTTCGTTTGTAAGTGGGTTTTGTCAGTCAAGGAGGATTGGTGAAGATTTTAAAATTAGGTTTTATTTTAACATGTTTTTTAGTTTTTGGACTATCTTGCACCAGCAAGAAAAAATCATTTGATGACGATGAGTTTTCGACAGAGGCCGAAGTCTCATCGACGAAAAATGCCGATGACGATTTAAATCTGGATGAAGCTTTAGCCGAGCCAAAGTCCGCGGGTTCAGACAAACAGTCTACAGTAGCTGACGAGTTCGCAGAATTCGAAGATACAAAGATAGAAAAACCAGCGGCTGCTGCAGTAGCCAAAGAAGATGATTTAGAAAAAGAAATGGATCAGCTGAATCAGCCAGCAGCCTCTATTGCTGAAACGGCAGTTCCTGCTCCAGTGAACGAGCCCGCGCCCGTTGCAGAGATCACTCCGCAGGTGACCTCGGACATTCCGCAGCCAGAAGTGCCTTCAAGTACTTCGGTTCTGAATGAACCCGTTGTCTCTGAAGCAAAACCAGAAATTCCAGCCATCAATCCCAACGATTCATCCCCCGTTGCAGCCAGCGACTCGGGTCAGATCAATCAAATTAGTTCGGTTCAATATAAATCAAATCAGAACGGCGGCACGGTCGTCATCAGCTCGCAGCAACCATTGCAATTTACCACGCGCTTGAATTCAGCTACCAATCAGCTGGTGGTCGAGGTGCAAAACGCGGTCATTCCAAAAAAACTGAAACGCACTCTCAATACAAAAGACATGGCTTCAAGTATTGGTTCCGTCGACATTTACCAAAAAACAAAATCAAAAGTAGCTCGCTTCGTCGTCCAATTAAGACCGGGCTCGTCCGAACCCCTGGTTCAGCCTGAAGGGAATTCACTATTAATCGTAGGTGGATCTAACCCTGCTTACGCCGCTAAAAATTCCTCACCGCCACAAGAAACAACAAATGAAGCTTCGGTGTTCACGGGTCAGCCCAGCAACAATTCTTCAGCCACTGGAAGCGCAAATGCAGCTGCAAGCAATTCAAGTGTTAATCCAGATTTGACCTCCGAAGGAATCATGAATGCCCAAAGCCTCGAAGATTTTTTAGCCAGTAATAATAAATTTTACGGAAAAAAAATCTCAATCGAAGCCGTGAAATTGAACGTGAATGATGCTTTTAAATTTCTTTCAGAAGAAAGTGGCATCAATATGATTATTGACGATGATGTCACGGGCGATGTGACCCTTAAATTGCGTCAAGTTCCTTGGGATCAGGCCTTTGTCTTAATCTTAAAATCAAAAAAGTTGGGCTACAAACGTCAAGGAAATGTAATTCGTATCAGTGCTGTAGGGACTTTAATCAAAGAAGACGAAGACGCAATTAAATTGAAAGACGCAAGACTGGGTAATGAACCGCTGGCTGTAAAGCGATTTTTTATTGGTTATGCAGACATTCCTGAATTAGAAAAGAAAATCAAAGATTTTTTATCCAGCACAACAGTTTCGCCGACCGGCGCCCTGATTACCAATGCACCTCGGGGTAAAGTTATTTCCGATGTCAGAACCAGTTCTATGATTGTCACAGAGACTGCAGCTAATCTTGTCAAAATTGAAAAGCTTATCTCAGCCTTGGATTCACAACCTCAGCAAGTTTTAATCGAAGGAAAAGTCGTTGAAGCCGGAGAAAAATTCGTGCGAACACTTGGAGTCAACTGGAAGACTCCTCCAGAGGGTGCCCTTGGTTCTGCGCCTGGTACTAATTTGATAAGACCATCGGTCAGTTTTGACCCGGGTATCGCCAGTTCAATTTTCAATCCATCGGTGGGTGTCGGATTAATCTCTAGCCCCGGAGATTTCGGAAATTTAACAGCTTCCCTTTCACTGGGTGAAAAAGAAGATAAAGTCCGCATTTTATCGGCCCCAAGAATATCTGTTTTATCCAATCAAAAGGCAAACATCGCACAAACGGTGAATGTGACTGTGCCCGCAGGTATAACCGTCGCTCCTGATGGAACAAAGACCGTGAATAACACGACTGTGGCCGTCGGAGTTAGTTTGAATGTAACGCCGCAAGTTTCAAACGAAGGAACAGTTGTCATGGATTTAGATATTGAGCGTTCTTTTCCGGGCTCATCCGTCTCTTCAGATATCGAAAAGCGAAATGCCAAAACCAAAGTTATTGTTCGTAGCGGCCAGACGGCCGTTATCGGCGGAATCTTTCAGGCCGATGTAACTGAAACAACAAATGGAATTCCTTTTTTCAAAGACATTCCTGTATTTGGACATTTATTTAAAGGTAATCAGAAATCTAAAATTAAAAATGAATTGGTTATTTTCATAACTCCAAGGATATTAAAACCCGTACAAGGTGACCCGACAGCCGCTTCAGCGGTCGAATAAGTAAAGAAGTTTCTTAAGAACTAAATCATATGAGCTGTCAAAAACAGACAGCTCTCATTTTTCAAATTGCTGTAAGAATAATTTGTATTAGAAGCCATCTCTAATTTGTCCCCAGGTCTTAAAACAAACTGAGTTCCAGATAAATTAAAAATCAACTCTCCGTTTAAGACTTGTATCGTTTCACGCATATTGGTGCGCATATTCGACATTTTGCGCCCGGGCTCAACGGTGATTTCCGTGCCGTCTAGTCCTTCAGCCTGAAACAGCTGAAGGATAATTTCTTTTTTAGGGTCTAACTGAGCCGTCCAGCGGGTTATTTTCATATATTATCCTCAAGATCTTATTTTGAGACAAAAATAATTTAAAGTCATCACTGCAAATCGTCGATAAAAACATATCGGAGGCACCTTGAAGAAACAGAATGCGGAAACGACCTCGCAAAGCATGAATGAAATACTCAATTTTCTTGATCAAAAAGCCAAGTATGATTTTATTTTTGCAGACGATACACTCGAGATAAAACAAGCCGAAGATGATAAAAAAATTAATATAAAAAAACACGATATAGAAAAAGTTTTGACCAGACAGGACCTGGATGGCTCTTCCTTTTTACAAATTAATTTCAACTCGGGCTCAAAAATATTAATTACTCCTTCGCTCATAGGTTTTAAACCCTACGAGATGGTTGGCTTCGATTCTCAGCGTATTCCTCGAGTGGTAACGACTGTAGATCTAGTCAGTGTGTCGAAAGCGATCGAACAGTTATTTGATTCTGATGAAACGCCTGATTCTCGTGCAGAAATTGAAGTTTTGAAAAAAGTATATCAAAGTATAATGATCGGAGCCGAGAATATTGGCTTTCAAATGGTCCAAGAAAAGAAGTGGTTTTGTAGTATTATGCTGAACCCCACAGCAACAGCTGCTTAACAACAGCTACTTTCAACATAAAATTGTCTTAACATTCAGCTGTTCAGGTAAAAAATAAAATATACGTTGACCTAAAATTCAAAAAAAGAGAATAAATCACACACAAATATTTTTTGGGGGCATAGCTCAGCTGGGAGAGCATCTGATTTGCATTCAGAAGGTCGCAGGTTCGATCCCTGTTGCCTCCACCAAACTTTAGTCACTTTTTTTTAATTTAAATTAACAAAAAGTATTGACCGGGGAAATTGTTTTATATAGAACAGACTTCCTTACATAGGTTCTTTGAAAACTGAATAGCTTAAAAGATTTTGGATAAAGTCGTAGCGCTTAATTGCAGTTACGCAAATTTAAAATAAATAGAGTATTATTAAACTATACAGTTTTTAACTGGAGAGTTTGATTCTGGCTCAGAACAAACGCTGGCGGCGTGCCTAATACATGCAAGTCAAACGGGTAGCAATACTAGTGGCGCACGGGTGAGGAATACATGGGTAATCTGCCCTCGAGTTGGGGATAACCAGTCGAAAGATTGGCTAATACCGGATAAGACCACAAGATCTGCGGATCAAGGGGTTAAAGGTTTTTCGCTTGAGGATGAGCCCATGTGGGATTAGCTAGTTGGTGAGGTAATGGCTCACCAAGG
>JAYUCH010000015.1:0-13588 GCA_043740435.1 Bdellovibrionales bacterium
TCATTTATTGGGGCCACTATTGGTTTTTGGATTTGGGGCGCTATTCAAACCAGAAAGAAAACAAATATGATTCAAAGACTTACTGAAGTTTTCCAAGAGTCTGGCCTTAAAAGTCCAATGGGTAAGCTGCCAAACTTTATTTTTGATAAACCAGTGGATGAATTAGTCAGAAGGCTTCGTGTCACCAACGCGTTCATGCCAAAAGCTAAATTTGATGAAGCCAAGGATCGTTTGGAAAGTTCACTTCAGGCTTACATTGATGAGATCAGTGAAAATAAAGCTGGCGGCACAGTGGATCTTTTATATTCACATTTCGAGATTTCAAAAATATTTGAAATGAAAGATTTAAAATCTATTGGCAGACATCGGTTTTTGGTTGGCCAAACAAGAGCAAAGACAATTTATTCAAGCCTTACTGAAACGCCACACTTATTGATTGGTGGACAAACTGGTGGTGGCAAGTCAACTTTTCTTCGTCAGGTCATTACCACTCTTTATTGCAACAACTCGGACTACACCTTTACTTTGATTGATATGAAAGGCGGCCTAGAATTCCAACTCTTTGAAAATCGAGATCGGATTAAAGTAATTTCAAATCCAAACGATAGCAGTAGCCAGTTTATTGTCTTGGATCAATTGCTCACAGAGCGGTTTGAACTTTTAAAAACAAATCAGTGTAAAGACATTGAAGAGTTTCAACAAAAGCCAAAGGATCAATTGAAATTGCCAGAGGGAGTAAAAGCAGAAACTTTTAAGTTGAATCGCAATATTATTGTGATTGATGAAGCTGCTGAACTATTTTTAGCTGGTGGCAAAATTAATGTAAGCCAAGTTCAAGAAATGACAAGAAAAGTAATTCGCCTTGCAGCTCAAGGCAGAGCTGTAGGAATTCATTTGATTGTCGCAACTCAAAAACCAGATTCAAAAGCGATCAGTTCGCAGATCAAAGCCAACCTGACTGGGATTATTTCATTTCCAATGGCAACGCTTGGAGCTAGTTTTTCTATTTTAGGAAATGGCCGTGCCAAGGAATTGCCGTCAATTCCAGGCCGCGCCGTTTGGAAATCAGGTCTTGATCAATTTGAAGTGCAAACTGCTTTTTTAAGCCCTGATCAAACTAAAACCGAATTGGATAAATGCTCACCACTAAAGGAAGAGTCAATTGAAGAAACGACAGTTTAAAATTAATGATGAAGACATGAATTGTCTTTGGATGCTTTGGCGTTGGAAGCTACTTTCAACCAGTGCCATTCATCAATTGGCTTACAGCAAGCGAAGTGTTCACGGCTGTTACGTTCGGCTTTTGGATTTGCAGGATAAAGATTTTGTCATTTCAACTGGTTCATGGGATCAGAAAACAATTGTCTGGCACCTAGGTGACGATGGCTACGAAGCCTTATCGACTCAGTTTAAGGTGCCCGTTGAAAATGGATTTCGCTCAGAAAATAAAGATCATGATTTTTGGGTCTCAGCCATCCACCTCGGCGAATGGCTGAATGGATCACCAGATGACTGTGCGAACTTTACCGAGCAAGAATTAAAAAAAATTGCGTTGCCAGACTATCCAAAGTGGGTTCCACATACCAAAGAACATCGTCCCGATGGCTGGTGGAAAATTGGCCTTGGCAGACACAACCGAGAAAGTCTTATTGCGCTCGAAGTTGAACTTTCAAAGAAATCACCACAAGATTATTGTGATGTCGGAGCGTTTTACTCGAATACCATTGATGTTTGCCAAGTGATTTGGGTTGTTAGGTCGGAATCATACAGAAAATATATTCTGGGGCATTTACAAAAAGGCTCATCCACACTAGCCAGTGAGCACAGTTTTGTTTTGCTTGACCACTACATTCAGTCTCAGTGGCAGTCACAAATTATTGATGGCAAATATCAAGGTAAAAAACTAATTGAGATCCTAAAAGCGCCTTTGCAAAACGAGGGCAAAACGTTTTGTGCCAATTTTGCATTAGACGTTCGTAAATATCCAATGATTTCAAGATCTCCCATCTTAGCAAGTAAAGCTGATTTGGGCCTCAGTAGACAGTACTGATGATAAAATTAAGGAGTATAGTTTGAAGATAGTAATTATGTTGTTGTTAGCGGTAATAGCATTGAGTTCATGTACTACATTAAATAAGAATAAGTTAGATACAAATAAATCTGTTAATAAGGATGATGCAAAATCTCCGTCATTAACAGCGCCAAAGGTTAGCAAAGTTTGGGTTCCTGAAAAAATCGAGGGCGATAAATATATTGAAGGTCATTATATGTGGATATTAGAAAAGACAACTTCATGGAGTCAGTAAAAATGAAATCTGAAATCGAAACTCAAAAAATTGAACGCATTATTTTAGACTCTGCAACGGTAGCGGTAATTAAAACTATATCTGATCAAATTAATTTAGAATTGGGTGACTTGGTTCAGGTCACCCAAAAGTCTGTTGCCAACTTTATAATTCGAAAAAGGTTCCAGCTTTTATCAGCGCAAGAAATGTCTGAGTTTTTATCTGAAAATTATGACCTTGTAAAAGCACTAAAGCACGCCACGCAAGAAGCAATTAAGGCGAAGCAGAATGGAGATAATATCGAAATTAGTGATGTTTTAAAATTAATTCAGACACCAAGTGTTAAGTCTGAATTGGTTCCTAATAAGGCTCGTGGTCGAAAGAAAAAGACTGATTCGTCATCGGCAGCTGACGGCAGTCGACGCGTTGATTTGATCACCGCTAATGCGGCAATCGAGTCAGTAAATAACGATCAGAATTTTGCAAATCAAGACTCAAATTTAATAAAAAATAGAACTTCAGCTAACACTGAATCACCTTGATTTTCGAGAGAAAAATGACGAAAATACTTTTATCGGGATTAGTTAAAAGCGAGTCCCAGTTCTTTGAAAATCGAATAGTCTGTGAGTGGTTATCATCTGCTCAAGTTGCGGCCTTTTTGGGGATTACTGAAAATGCACTTCGCATAATGGTTTATCGAAGGCAGGTTAAGTTTTCTAAATTTGGTCGTAGATTGAGATTTCATATTGATGATGTGAACGCTCTTTTTTCTCGGAAGGGATAAAAGAGATGATCAAATCTTATATGAATGGAAAACAAAAGCTCTATGAGGTTTATGTAGCCGAACGCGATCAAAATAAAAAATTGATTGCAAAACGAAAACGTGGAATTACATCGGACAGAGAAGCCAAAGAAGTCGAATTTAAATTCAAATCAGAACTTAGAAGTGTCGCTGACCAAAAGCCATCTTGGACTTGGGAAAAATGGCATGCAGAATTTCTGAAACGAATTCGTTTGAATTATAAAAATTCAACCGTTGCTAATTACGATGGTTATCTTAAGAAGTGGATTCCTAAAGAATGGCTAAGTAAATCAATGGAGCAAATTACTGTTGATGAAGTTTATGAATTATTACAAAAATCCAGTATAAAGTTGGGAAGTATTTCTCAAAAAAATATTTTAAAAATGCTTCGCAGAATGTTTCAAGCAGCTATGGATGATGGTTTAGTTACGAAGAACCCGACGCGAGGAATTACAATTAAGGTTCCTCAGACAATGCAGAAAGTTTTATCAGCCCGCGAGGTTGATACTCTTTTAGAGTCGGCAAATAGCGTGAATCATCGTTTTTATTATGTTTGGGCCTTTGCGCTGATGACTGGAATGAGATCTGGTGAAATGTATGCTCTTAAGTGGACGGACATTGATTTTGATGCAGGTATTATATCGGTCAATAAACAATGGACAAGTAAAGACGAGTATCACGAATTAAAAACTGGCGATTGGCGAGTTGTTCCCATAAGTGGAAACCTGAAAGATCTGCTCAGTGAATTGAGGTCAAAAAAAGATCCAAGCGAATTCGTTTTGCCAAGATTGATGGAGTGGACACATGGCGATCAGGCAAAAGTTATCAGAGATTTTTGTCAGGCCTGCGGGATTACTTCGATCAAGTTCCATGATTTAAGAGCAACCTTTATCACGAATATGCTGGCGCAAGGGGTTCCGTTAGTTAAAGTTATGGCCATCGTTGGTCATAAAAAAATGGAAACAACAGACGTTTATTTAAGACTTGCTGGGGTTGATATTAAGGGAGCTACTGAGGCATTAGGTTATTCGACGCCAAAGGAATCAGATCAGGAAAATGTAATTTCAGTAAATTTCGGAAAGCGGTGAATTTCAAGATGACAGATGATGACAAGCAGACTACGATTCTGAGTAATTACGGTGACTTACGCACAGGGCGTCGGTCACCCCAAATTTCTGAAGAAAAATTCCTAGCAGAAGCACAAAACCATGAAAATAAATCATTTCATCATTGTTCAGACAACGTAAAAAAACCGCGGCATTTTACCGTGATCTTTTCGGTTTAAAAAAACAAAAGATGATCTAGGCACAGTTGGTGGCCAGGTACTGGATGGCCGACATTCAGACCTATTAATTTTGCCAATCAAACCGGAACGACTACCGAACCCCGCACTTTTTGCATTTGAAGTTGATGATTTAGAAAAAAGCGGCACATCAAATGCTGCCATAATTTCATTGATATCTATTCTGCACAGAGACGATCTAGCTCCAAGTGTGGGACATTTTGTCTGCTTTAATTGATATCATAAAATTATCAATGTCTTCAAATATACCTAACAAAGGAAGAAAAATGAATATTGAACATATGCAAGGCATGATGAAAGAGTGTATGCAGACTAAAGCGTCAAACGGTAAAATTAAAAAATATCAACACTCCTTCTAAATATTAAAATCTATCGACTTTATAAAGGCTGGAAAAAATTTGAAAACAAGTGATAAAGATCAGGTTAAAGATCCCGTATGCGGGATGATGATTGACCCCCATGCTGCAAAAGGCGGAACTTCGATCTTTCAAAACAAAACTTATTATTTTTGTAATCCAAAATGTAAGACAAATTTTGATGCAGCTCCATTAACATACTTAGATAAAAAAAAAGAAGAACCCTTGCAGGCAACTGATATTGAATACACGTGCCCGATGCATCCCGAGATTATTCAAATTGGTCCCGGCAGCTGTCCTATTTGCGGAATGGCTTTAGAGCCTTTAACTTTTTCTGCGCATCAGCCAGAGGATCAATCTGAATATCTGATGATGCTAAGAAAATTTTGGGTGGGAGTTGCGTTTAGCATTCCACTTTTGTTTGTTACAATGGGTGGTCGAAGTTTAATTTCGAATATGACGATTCATGCCTTTTTGCCTTGGATTGAATTTCTGTTGGCTACACCCGTCATTCTTTGGGGAGGCTCATCGTTTTTTATTCGCTTTTGGCAATCTGTTCGAACTCTTCATTTAAATATGTTTACATTGATTGGGTTAGGCGTTGGTGTCGCCTATGTTTATAGTTTAGTTGCCATTTTATTTCCTGAAATTTTCCCGGCATCATTTCAAGATTCAATGACTGGTCAAGTAGGACTTTATTTCGAAGCCGCAGCGGTAATTGTTACTTTAGTTCTTTTAGGTCAAGTTTTGGAACTAAAAGCACGTGGGCAAACCAGTGCAGCCATCAAGTCCCTGTTAGGACTTGCCCCTAAAACAGCACGTATCATTCACGCCGACGGTAGCGAAGAAGACGTTTCATTGGATACGATTCACGTTGGTGATAAATTACGAGTTCGACCTGGAGAAAAAATTCCAGTCGACGGCGTTGTTATTTCGGGTCTTTCATCTGTCGATGAATCTATGGTTACCGGTGAGCCAATTCCTGTTGAAAAATCGACTGGCGAAAAAGTAGTTGGCGCAACGATTAACGGTACCGGATCACTCGTTGTCGAAGCCAAAAAAGTTGGTAAAGATTCGCTGTTGTCGCAAATAGTTCAAATGGTGGCAGAAGCTCAACGATCAAGAGCTCCCATTCAGAAATTGGTGGATCAAGTTTCAGCGTATTTTGTGCCAGCAGTTATTTTGGTGGCTATTCTTACTTTTGTACTTTGGTCATGGATTGGACCTGATCCAAAACTGGCTCATGCAATTATTAATTCTGTAGCGGTTCTTATCATTGCCTGTCCATGTGCTTTGGGACTTGCAACCCCTATGTCAATTATGGTTGCGACCGGGCGTGGTGCAAGCCTAGGTGTACTTTTTAAAAATGCCGAAGCCATCGAAACAATCAGAAAAGTTGATACGTTAGTCATTGATAAGACCGGAACATTAACTTTAGGAAAACCAAAATTGGTTACTGTAAAACCAACGCAAATGTTTTCCGAAAAAGATTTTCTATCGCTAGCAGCAAGCTTAGAACAAGCCAGCGAGCATCCACTTGCTCAAGCCATTGTTAACGGTGCGAAAGAAAAAGCAGTTTCACTTTTAGAAGTTAAAAATTTTAGTTCAATCACGGGTAAGGGTGCTACTGCAGAAATTAGTGGAAAAAAAGTTGCAATAGGAAACAAGGCTTTGCTGGAAGGTTTAACAATATCTTTAGGAATTTTTGAAACCGAAGCCAATTTGTTAAGAGAAGAAGGTCAGACAGTTATGTACGTAGGTGTTGATGGAAAAATTGCTGGGTTATTGGGGGTCACTGACCCTATCAAGGAAAGCACAATTCCTGCGATTCAATTGCTACGCTCATTGGGAATAAAAGTTATCATGATGACTGGTGACAATGAAAAAACCGCAAAGGCGGTAGCAAAAAAAGTCGGACTTGACGGATTTTTTGCTGATGTTCTGCCGCAGGGAAAAGCCGAGATCGTTAAAAAAATGCAAGGCGAAGGAAAATTTGTCGCCATGGCTGGCGATGGAATCAACGACGCCCCAGCATTGGCGCAAGCTCAAGTTGGAATTGCCATGGGTACTGGAACCGACGTCGCTATGGGAAGTGCAGGCGTGACCTTAATCAAAGGTGATCTGATGGGAATACTTAAGGCCAGAGCACTTAGCGAAGCAACTTTAAAGAATATTAAGCAGAATCTATTCTTCGCTTTCATCTACAATGTGCTTGGAATACCAATTGCCGCTGGGATTCTGTACCCTACTTTCGGAATACTTTTAAGTCCGATAGTTGCGGCCGCAGCGATGAGTTTAAGTTCAGTCTCAGTAATCGGGAATGCCCTACGATTAAAAAAAGTTAAATTATGATTCCTAAAGTAGAAAGATTTTCTTGAACTTAACTTCCAGCTTGGCTGAAGCCATATCAACTATTCCAGCCAATACCCGAATTTTTGTGCACGGCGGTTCCGCAACACCGAATGCCTTACTGAATGAAATTGTTAAACAGTCTGAAAGATTTGAAGAACTTACGTTTGTTCATTTACATACCGAAGGTCCCGCGACCTACGCGGAAGAACGATTTAAGAATAAATTTCGCATCATCAATCTTTTTGTCGGATCAAACATGCGAAAATTTTTGAACTATGATCATAACGACTACTTACCCTGTTTTCTTTCCGAGATTCCAAATTTGATTCGCTCCAAGCAAATTCCTTTGGATGTAGCACTTATTCATGTTTCACCACCCGATGCTAGTGGCTACTGTAGCTTAGGAACCAGTGTCGATATTGCTAAGGCTGCCGTCCAAGCTGCAAAGATAATTATTGCGCAAATTAATCCGCGTATGCCCCGCGTTCACGGCGATGGATTTATTCATGTCAGCCAGTTCACCGCCAGCGTTAATGTGGATGAACCACTCCCTGAAACCAAATCATCACCGCTTTCAGAAATTGAAACTGCTATAGGTAAAAATGTGGCCTTATTGATTGAAGACAGAGCCACGCTGCAATTGGGAATCGGTGCCATACCAAACGCCATAACACATCAACTGAATAACCATAAAGATTTGGGAATTCACTCAGAGATGTGGTCTGACGGTGTGATGAATCTGATTAAATGTGGTGTGGTGACGAACGCTTTTAAAAAAATTCATCGTGGGAAATCTGTCTCCGGATTTTTAATCGGCAGTTCTGCATTGTATGAATTCGTTAACGACAATCCCAGTATTTTGCAATTAGAAATTGATTACGTGAATAACCCGAACATTATTTGCCGTAACCCAAAAGTTACGGCAGTAAACTCAGCAGTTGAAATTGATTTGACTGGTCAGGTTTGCGCAGATTCTGTTGGCGCAAAAATTATTTCAGGTGTCGGTGGCCAAATGGATTTCATGCGTGGAGCTGCACTTTCAGAAAATGGAAAACCAATTATTGCTCTTCCCAGCCAAACAAAACATGGCCAACCACGAATTGTTGCGCAATTAAAGCCCGGCGCTGGTGTTGTGACGACGCGTTCGCATGTGCATTTCGTGGTGACTGAATATGGCGTGGCTCAGCTTAATGGAAAAACACTTTCTGAGCGCGCCCAGTCCTTGATTGCTATTGCTCATCCGAACGATCGCGATGATTTAACTCGGTCATTTTTTGAAATATTTCGCAAACAGTGAATTAGAGTTCATCTACTATTACGTGATGAATCTTTGAAAAATTTTTTTCATCTCAATCACCGTAATTAAAACCAATGCAAACGGTAGTATAAAAATAATATCTGCCAAATTAAGTGGACTAAGACCAAATATTTTTTGTGAAAAAGAAATGAAGTGCAAACTTAACTGTAAAAAACCCGTCACTAATGCGACTCCAAGAAGCCATAAATTAGTGAACATACCTGCTTCCCAAAAAGTTCTGGTGGCTGATCGCGCCCCGAAAGTGCGAAATATTTGACTGAACACGAAGGTTGTAAACAGTAAATTTCTTGCGTGTGTTTCACCGTGCATTGTCCCCAGCAAATACTTATATAATCCAAGCATCACTGCGGCCTCTAATAGCCCTACCCAAAACACTTGAAACCACTGCGACGGCTCCAAGATCTGTTCGTTTGGATCACGTGGCGGTCGCTTCATAATATCCGGCGATAACGGATCTGCAATTAAAGTTAATGCCGGTAACGCATCCGTGACCAAATTGATCCACAGAAGATGGGCCGCAAGCAATGGCAATGGAAGTCCCAGGAAAATCGAACCCAGAACCACTGCAACTTCAGCGAAATTTCCAGTTAATAAGTACGTAATGGCTTTTCTGATATTATCAAATATACTTCGCCCTTCTCGAACGGCCGTTACAATAGTTGCAAAATTATCATCGGCCAAAATTAAATCAGCCGCTTGCCTTGTGACTTCTGTTCCCGCAATTCCCATCGCAATACCAATGTGAGCTTCTTTTAAAGCGGGCGCATCGTTTACCCCGTCGCCTGTCATCGCAACAATAGCTTTTTGATTCTTCCAGTGCCGCACTAGATTTAATTTATCCTCCGGAGTAGCCCGAGCATGGACGCGGGTTTTTAGATCTTCACCTTCCATTACCAATCCAAGTTCGCGAGCAATCGCCGCAGCTGTCTGTGGATGGTCTCCGGTAATCATGATCAGAGTAATTCCAGCACTTCTGGCTTCTTTAATTGCTTGCATCACTTCAACACGTGGAGGATCTGCAATTCCAATTAAACCAATTAGTTTTAAATTTTTCTCGCCTTCATTTCCCATAGCAATCGCAAGAACACGAAGTCCACGAGCTGACATTTTCCCAGCCTCAATCAATGCTGCATCGGAGTTTGTAGAATTCTTTGTACACAAAGGAATAAGACTTTCTATAGCACCCTTTACGTAAGTTATTCCGTCTTTTCGGGTGACTGCCATTCTCCTACGTTCGGAATCAAACGGCACAGTTGTTACACGCTCGTTGATTTTTTCAATATTATCTTTGTGAATTTTTTTTTCTGCCGCGGCAATCAGAATGGCAATTTCTGTTGGATCGCCTGTGTTGGCTTTTACACCTAGTTCTGCATCACAACACGAGGCCGCTATCCGTAAAAGTTCGGATTGATCTTCTTCTGCCCAAAGTTCTCGTACACGCATGTTGCCTGTTGTAAGCGTTCCGGTCTTGTCCGTGCAGATGACCGAAACTCTTCCTAGCGTTTCAACACTGTGAAGTTTCCTGATTAAAGCATTCTGAGCAGCAAGTCGACGAACACCTATTGCCAAGGCCACTGTCACGATGGCGGGTATTCCTTCTGGAACAGCTGCAACGGCTAGGGACACAGAAAATAGAAGTATTTCCAGCCAAGCATATCCTTGATAAAAACCAATGACTGCAACCAATGCCACCACACCCAAACAAATGAATAATAAAGTTTTTCCCACTTGCGCCAGTTGTGTTTGCAAGGGCGCTGGTACGTTTTGAGCTGTTGCCATAAGGTGCGCAATTTTGCCAAGCTCAGTCTGCATTCCTGTTGCACTAACTTTTGCCGTAGCCGTTCCTGTGGTAACAGTAGTACCCATATAAACTTGATTCAATTTTAGATCTGCAGAGATAGCAGCGGATTTTTCTACCGGAAGGCTTTCACCATTTAATATGGCTTCATTCGCTAAAAACTGAGAACATTCTAAAATTTCTGCATCAGCAGCAACAATATCGCCGGCTTCTAGTAGCAGTATATCTTCAGGAACTACGTCATGCGCCAAAATCACTGCTTGTTTTCCATGACGGATGACTTTAGCTCTTGGAGCCGTCATTTCTTGCAAGGCCAAGATCGCCGTTTCTGCACGGTACTCTTGAAAAAAACCAATCAGTGCATTTAACAAAAGAATGAACCCAATAGCTATGGCTTCAATTCTTTCACCTAAAACTGCAGATATAATGCAAGCAAAGATTAAAATAATAACTAAGGGGCTTTTAAATTGTTCAAGAAAAAGTAGCCACGGGGGACGTGATTTTTCCCGTTTAATTTCATTCAGCCCGTGTAGCTTTAGCTTTTGTACTGCAACTTCGTTGCTTAATCCAATTACTGCATTAATTACAGCTTTATCCATTAGGGCGTGATCGCAACTTTCAAAACACCGTCGCGTTGATTTGAAAAAAGATCATACGCCTCTAAGATTTGATTTAGCTTAAATCGATGTGTCACCATAGGCTTAAATTCTACTCTTTTCGTACTGATCATATTCATCAATCTTCGCATCCGTTCTTTTCCACCAGGACATAGTGTAGTGATTATTTTATGATCCCCAAGCCCTGCACGAAAGGTATCCAAAGGAATATGTATGTCATTGGCGTAAACACCTAAACTGGAAAGCGTCCCACCCGATTTTAAAACTTGCAAACATGATTGAAAAGTAGTTTGAAGTCCCAGAGCTTCAATAGCCACATCAACGCCGCGGCCATTCGTTATTTCCATAATAACCTGAACAGGATCTTTTTCTTTAAAATTAATTGTTACATCAGCACCAACTTGTCTGGACATTTTTAACCGACTTTCGTTGCTATCAATTGCAATAACAAGACTGGCTCCGTTAAGTCTCGCGCCCGCAGTTGCACAAAGTCCGATGGGGCCTTGAGCAAAAATGGCGACTATGTCACCTATCTTTACTTTTCCACTTTCAGCTCCGCCGAAACCAGTGCTCATGATATCAGGACACATCAAAACTTCTTCGTCCGATAAATGTTCAGGCACCAAAGCTAAATTTGCCATCGCATTTGGAACAAGTAAAAATTCAGCTTGTGCACCACATCAATGGTATTTCCAAAGCGCCAGCCGCCCATTGGATTCCCGCCACACTGCGAATGGGTTCCTTCAAGGCAAGGACTGCACTGACCACACGGATTAATAGCTCCGGCGATAACCCGCTGACCGACTTGATATCCACTTACTGCCGTTCCTAATTTTTCGATTATTCCAACGGGCTCGTGGCCAATGGTAAGTCCTGAATGAACAGGATATTCACCTTTTACGATATGCACGTCAGTTCCACAAATTGTCGTCGTGGTAATTCGAATCAGCACATCGGTAGGACCAGGTGATGGAATTAATTTTTCAACCAGTTCAATTTCACCAGGAGCTACAAAAACCAATGCTTTCATCTTTAATTCTTTCATTTCGACCTACTTTGTTTAGAAGGAAAGCTTTCTTGAAGCGTTTCCAGACTTTTGCATTTTGCAGACCTAGATTTGTCAAAGTTGTGATGTTGTGCCTGGACGGACATTTGCCCCAAAACTGCGTGACTTCGTACATGGTGTGCAAATGGAATCATTCTAGTGAAAGCAGCACTTCCTGTGCCTAGATCAGAATTTTAATTCTGATCTAAATAAAACAAAGTCTTTTATTTCGCACGAATCATTCTTCCGATTTCACCTGCCGCATTTGCACCTGATTTCTTGACTTAATTTTAAACAGCAGTTTTTGTTTTACTGCGAACTGATCGTAAAATTTGCGGTAGCATTGATAAAAGATCACTTGCCATTAAACTTAAATGATCATTTCCATTTGCAATCCATTTATCGGCAATTGTTCCGTGAATGAAAGCAGCTAAGCAGGCAGCACGTAGTGGCTCAACATTTTGACTCAAAAATCCAGTGATTATTCCGGTAAGAACATCTCCAGTTCCGGCCTTAGATAAACTTGAATTTCCAGAACATATTTCCCAAATTTCTTCCGAATTTGCAACGACAGTGTGAAAACCTTTAAGTAAAACAATACAACCAAATTTTTTTTGAGCTGCAAGAGCATATTTTATTCGATTTGCTTTAATTTTTTTACTGGATACATCTAACAACCTTGAAAGTTCTCCTTCATGAGGAGTCAGAATCCAGTTTGCTGGAAGCTTTGGTAAATTCTGCATTTTTGCGATCGTATTCAAAGCTTCCGCATCTAATACAACAGTTGAACAATTTTTCTGGATCAATTTTAAAATACATTTTTTAATAAATTTTTGGTTATGTAATCCTGGACCGATTGCGATAGATTGAAAATTGGCCAGTTGATCCATTTTTTCTTTTAAAAGAAAGTCTGGATTTTTCCATTTTGGGAAGGTGTTTGTCTTATCAAATAAATAAACATAACCAGTACCCGACCGTGATGCTGCCTTTGCGCAAAGCACAGCGGCGCCCCACATGCCCTCCGAGCCTGCAATCACTAAACATTTACCTCCGTGGGTTTTATTATCAAATTTTTTTCGCTCAGGAATATCATGGCTTGCCTGAACTTTGGAATACAATTTCAACTTCATTTTAAATTCCGTTTAAAGATAAACTACGATCGTCTGTTGATTTTACTGATATTAAATCTGCTGTTATAACATCCGAAATTTTATTCTTCATAAAGACACCCAGTATCTCAAGTTAGCAATATGTGGGAAATACGCAAGATGAAGATATGTTGCGAAAATTTAACCTGTTAAATTATTCATTTTAAATCTGGGCAACATTTTGCAGCTAAAGTATTGGCATCGGTAATTATTTTCAGCAGGAGTTTTATATGAAGTGGTTCATTATAGCTAGTGCTCGTGACGCGCGGTTTTTGGAAAAAACAGCTGGGAATGAATTGCGCCAAATCAAAATTGTTCGTAACCCCCTAGGACGAGAGCATAACCGAGCGATGACCACGGACAAACCTGGTATGAATCGCGGCAAGTTATACTCTGGATCTGGGCTTCATACTATGGCAAAAGAGAACTCTCCGCATGAACTTGCTTTACAAATGTTTGCTAAAAAACTGGTCGAAACGCTTAGGCATGATGTAAGTAAGAACAAAATAAAGCATTTAACTTTGATAGCTGAATCGCATTTATTGGGAAAACTGCGATTACTTT
>JAYUCH010000016.1:0-38482 GCA_043740435.1 Bdellovibrionales bacterium
TGGCCAATTGCTTTTAATAAACTTAAATAATAGTCTTTGTTTTCAGTTTCGGTGAATTGCTTCTTCAGCAGACTAAACTGTGGCAGCTCTGCATAGGCCTGAGATTCTGTGAAGTAAAGCTTCAACAGACAGTCTTCCCAAACGGCAGTCCTCGGAGTGATTACACCCTGTTGTGGGGGCAGACAAAGTTTTATAATTTTGGACTTTAAAATCTCTGCCCGCTTCATGCCGGATACAATATGGATGATGAGTTGGTGAAGTTCTCCGAAGTTTACAAATTCGTCACCGTTTGAGGTCGCCAAAAACATGTTAGCTTCCATAAACCGCGATGCCATGAAAGATTTATTTTCAGGCTCTATCAGTTGGGTTTCGATACCGATCGCCCGAAACTGCTGAAATGCTACTTCCGCTTCGGCTTCGGTCACTCCAACCAGTTTCGTAGCCCTTACTAAATCACCGGCGTAAGACCGAATAAATACTCGACTGACCGTCCGTGCAATATTCGACTGCAGCAGATCTTTAAAGTTATACAGACCAACTTCGGGTGTTAAAATTTTTAACAAACCAT
This sequence comes from Bdellovibrionales bacterium, assembly GCA_043740435.1. Lineage (GTDB taxonomy): Bacteria > Bdellovibrionota > Bdellovibrionia > Bdellovibrionales > Bdellovibrionaceae > Pseudobdellovibrio. The sequence continues at coordinate 569 of JAYUCH010000016.1, forward strand.
CCTTATTCAAGTTCAATGGCAATCCCGTTGAAACGAGTTCTAAAATTTCTTTCAAGCCAATTAAAGTTTGTTGGTCCGTCGTTTCTTTGATTTGTCCTTGAATTTCTTTTTTTAACTGAACTTGCGTAAATAAAGCACCCGTTTCAAAAATTTTTGATATCTTTTTTTGAGTTTTCAAAAACATCCCAATTTCAAAACGTATCTGTGCCAATGCTTTCTGATCAAAGCCAGCAATCGGTTTATTTGCTAGGCGATCCTCGGGTGAAATTAAAACATTATTCCACAATCCAAAAAACATTTGGCGAAGAGTTTCGGCAGTAAGTTTTGTGGAAATAATTTTTTCTGATTGCAAAGTGATTATAAACTGAATCAGCTCTTGGGACGTAAAAACCTTTGTCGATTTTAATTGTAAATTTAAAGCTAAAGTATTCAAGGCTTTGTCGAACAGGCGTTCAAAAGGCATGTAAAACTGCGCCTGATCCGACTGAAGCGGAGAAAGAAAAATTTCATATTCGTTAAAATTTAAATAGGTCTGAGCCCCAACTTTAAGCAGAAGTTTTAAATTATCGACTGCGATATTATTGTCCTCTTCACCCGTCATTATGGTTTTTGCCGATAGCACGACTTTAAATAACGATTCAAAATTATCAGGTAAGATTAACGATTCCTTGAAAATCCCCCGAGATAATTCTTGAATTAAAACTTTCATGTAATAAATATTGTACGGTTTTTCAATCATCTCAGAAAGTTGTTGAATGGTGGCCATCGCTTTGGCCTCGACCAGTTCAAATTCTTGTTGATTCGTTTGCTGAAGACCGACGTGGGCTTTATTTTTCTGCAAATATTCATTTGTTTTTACAAGTACTACAAAGTGACTGAAAAGCTGCGGAATTTTTTCACGTAGTTTGGCAAAATCTAATTTGGACCAGCCGATTCGACCCGAGGGACTGTCTCCCAGAATCATGACCTTAAGATAGCCTATGCTGTCTATCAAAGATAAAGAAAGTACGGTCTGTGGAAATATTTGATCCATGGACTGAGACAATTCAAAAAGATCAAAGTTCGAAAGAATGGGTGTTTCTTTGGCGTCTAATAAATTCTCGACAAGCCCTGATAAGTCCATGGCTATTTTTTCATAACCATTCCATTTGATGTCCGTATCGGTGTCTTTTAAATCTTTTAAAAAATACTGATATCTTAAAACTTGAAAAAGTCCCTCGTTCATAGCGGAACCCAGCCGGTTCCATTCCGTCGTTGCTAAGGAAAAATCTCCGCCAATTAGTAAAATTTTAAACTTTTTCACAAAGGGTCTGGCTTTTTCGATAGTCTCTAAGATTTTGCGATCACTTTTACCCAATATTAAAATTTCTTTTGAAAAATTAATTAGATCATCCATCTGGTAAGCATTATTAGTTTTTGAAAATTCTGCGCTTAACTTTTGAATAAGTTTATTAAAATTACTTTTCGCTTGCAGGAACTGTCGTTCCTTTTCGTCGCCATCTGTTGGCTGAAATTCTTTTGTCCATGTGAAAGAAATGATTTTCATGGATTTATTCAGTGAGACTAAATCAGGTTTTATTAAAGTTAATAAATTAACAATTTTATCAATTTCAGATTTCAAGAACAGCTGATTCGTTCCACCCATCATAGCCACTTTAAAATTCATCAATTCTTTCAGGAATGAATCAGAAAAAGTTGTTCCATCCTGAATAAAATTCTTCTCGATGAATATGGCAATCTCTTTTGCGGTGTAGGCATCTTTGTTTTCACCCCGAATATTTTCTTTAAACGAAATGAAAACATCTTGCAAACACTGCAGGGACTGAGCGACTTGATCATCCGAAGCTTGACCGGCGAAAAATAATTTTAAATCTGCAATCGTGGAATCAAGACAAGCAATGCTTTGAACTTCTGCAGTTTCTTTGGTTTTGTTGACTTCACCTATTTTTAAACCGCAACCGCTGAAAATTACAGACGACATCATCACGGCAGCATAAAAATACTTTAGCTTGCAATTAAAAAACATATTCTAAGCCTCCGTAAACTCGGTCGTTGGCTTGTTTATCTTGTAAAAAGTGATTCACAGAAGATATTTCTTCGACACCTAAAAGATCAAATCCAATATTAAAGCCTACCTTCGACCACGTTTGATAGCTAGCAGCACCTGAAAATAAAGTACCTTTGTAGGCTTGATCATAAGTCCACTTCATTGATGTTTTCACAGGAAGGGTCTGAATAAAAAAAAGCTCTGTGTTTATTTTTATTGAAAATGGTTTTTTAAACAGGCTTCTTTGTCCAGTGAATGTAAATATACTGGTCCTGCCATCAGCCATGTAATCCTGAATATCACCGTCGTACAATTCGGCATAAGACACTTCTGCAATGACATTTCTTTTGAAAAAATCTGTCAGATCCGTAGCTGTCCAAATCCCATACATTTTTAAAGGTTTTAAAAACTGCAAAGTTTCATTTTCTGGCGCTGGTTTGTTAAAGACTCGGTCTTCCAGATAACTTAAGGTTGTTTGGAATCGGGATTTATCCAGATTGATATCGACCGCTTGCACTTGGCTATAAGTCACCATGGGCGACAGCTTGACTTGGCCAACAAAATTGCTTGCGGTTCCATAGGTATCCCTCGTCAGCGGAATTTCGTTAACCGGTTTTCTGGCATAAGAGGCCTGAATCCATGGACGATTTTTTGAAGTTCCAAAAAATACCGAGAAGGCTTCGCCAGAATTTTTTATAATTTCATTAATATCGTATTCGCGGATGGCATAAACTATTTCACGATTTAAATTCCCAAATCGGAACTGGCTCGGAGGTTTTTGCGCCCAGCGATTTGATGATCTTATTTCCCCGTTTTGTTCGTATACCTGGGGACCCTGATTTGGAAAATACAGCGGATAGTAACCCGCATAAAAGCCGATTTGTTCGACTTGGCCTTCAGCGTGCAGGCCAACCAAACCCAATTCTTGGTATTTGATTTTATCGTTGGTAAACTGAGAATTAAAAAGTGCAAGGTTCTGATCTTTATCTAAAAAGCTAAATTTATTTATTTTTCGACCGAAACTGATGCTTTGTTTGTTATCTGACGAGGAAAAACCTAAATAAAGTTCGGGAATGGCAAAGTAAGAACTTTTAGGTAATGAAAAAGTTCCGGCTAGACCATGCGCCTTAATACGGATTGGCCCTGGCTTTTCGTATTGTGATTCGATTTGTGATTGCTGCTGCGACTTCGAGTCCTCTGCGGATTCAGAAAAATATTGAACTCCGGTTAATTGGATATCTAATTTAAAATTTTGATTATTGCGATTGGAATCTGGGCTTATGAAACTTTGATTTTCGGCAGCATTCATGGTTGAAACGTGCAAAAACAATGTCGAAAAAAACACTGCAATTTGTAGAGCCGCAAACTTGATCTTGAGCATCCCTGATATGAACAATGCGCAGCAATTCCAGTCAATAAATTGCCGCAGAATGGCAGCTTTCTTAATAAAATTTGTAATTAGTACTACAGATAATTTTAGTTTTTGCAGCGCCTATGCTACGCTTTTTTTTTCAAGATTACTTTTAAGGGGAACACTATGGATAATGCACTTCAAGTTAATCAGTTTTTGCTAAAAATGTGGGCAGATTATTCTGAGATGAATCCTCAGGCTTTAAAAATTCACAATTTGTTGACTGAAAAAGGCGAATCTGTCGTGAACGACCATATTGCACTGAGAACTTTCAACCACCCGAAGCTGGGAATTAAATCCTTGGCCCTGCCTTTTGAAAAAATGGGATACAAGGCTTGTGGAGAATACTTTTTCAAAGAAAAAAAACTTTATGCAAAACACTTTGAACATTCCAACTCCGAATTGCCGAAAATTTTTATTTCTGAATTAGAACTTCCGAAAGTTTCCAGTTACGTTCAAGAAGTTTTACAGAACTGTGCAGGTCAAATATCTGATCATTCACTTCAGAATGAAAATTTTAGCTTCAGTGGTCGACATTGGAATATTGATTTTGCAACTTATGTAAAGTTAGCAGAAGAAAGTGAATATGCATCGTGGGTTTATGCCTTTGGTTTTAGGCCCAATCACTTCACTGTCAGCGTCAACCACCTTAAACATTTCACGGAACTTCCGATGCTGAATGATTTTTTAAAAGCCCAAGGATTTAAATTGAACGCTTCGGGTGGTGAAATCAAAGGAACTCCAGCTGAATTATTAGAGCAAAGCTCGACGTTAGCCGGCGTCATTCAGTGGACCTTTAGTGATGGTGTGCATCCTATTCCTGCTTGCTATTACGAGTTCGCAAAAAGGTATGCATTGCCAAACGGAGAACTTTACAGAGGATTTATTGCAAAATCAGCTGATAAAATTTTTGAAAGTACAAACAGACAGTAGGGCTTTCTAAGCAACCCTTTTGATTATGTTGTTATAAGTTTCGTGATCCGATGTAATTTTCCATTGTGGATGGGCATCTAAAAAAACCTTTGCAATTTGTGGGTCAAACTGAGTGCCCTTGCAGCGCTTAATTTCAGAATAGATAACATCGTCCGGAAGGCCTTTTCGATAAATTCTATTTTCAGCCATGGCATCATAGGTATCAACGACTAAAATGATTCGAGAAATCAATGGAATGGCTTCACCAGCCAATTTATCTGGATAGCCTTCTCCGTCAACGCGCTCGTGGTGACCGCGTACCGCTGGCAAAATCATTTTAAAAAATGGATGCGCAGTCAGTGGTTTTATAATCTGCTCGCTGATGACGCTGTGGCTTTTCATTATATCAGCTTCTTTAGGATCAAGTCGTGATGGTTTCAGTAAGATATCTTTATCAATACCAATTTTACCGATGTCATGAAGTAGACCAGAAAATTCAGCAACTTTTTGTTCATACTCGTTCAGGCCGGTTTCTTTTGCTAATTTGCGGCAGTACTCGCCGACCCTGAGGCAGTGGTGGTAAGTTGAAGGCTCGACGGCATTTAATGATTGAAGCAACGCTCCAACTGATTCGTAAGCCCAATCTGGAATATCTCCCCAAGACATGAGTCCCCCTGCTAGATTTTTATCGGAGCCAGACTTCCTAGACTTGAGGTTACCGAGACAAAATCTCATAATAAGGCAATGAAAAAAAAATCCTTTCGGCTCAGTCTCGTTGTGTTTGCTTTAGCTTTTTTTGGGAACACAAATGTGAGTTTTGCACAAAAAATAAAAGTGAAAAAAATAAAAGGCAACACCGCCCTTATTGAGATGTCGACACCCTTAGAAGAGGGCCAATCCTACGATTTACAAACAACCTCTTTATCAATGGATGTGAACTATTCAAATCCGAGTTCTAATTTAAGAAGCCATTCTTTGACCCTGGGTTTGGATTTTTCATCGCTTAAAGGCGAAACGGTCCAAGAAAATTCATTCTCTGCACAAGGCCGCTATGGTTGGAACTTTTCAAATCTTGAACTGGGTGTGGTTGGTGGCGCAGGATATTTAGATACGGGTGCCGGAGCTATCATCGATTTTTCCTCTGGCGGATATTTAGATTACAATTTAATACCTAATCAAGGTGTGCGATCAGCTATTTATGGACCCTTTGGATTGCTAACTTTTGGATCGAAACAATTTTCAGCCGGTGGCAATGCAAACTTGCTGACTTTAAACGGAGGAGGTTTTTTTTCTTACTTTATTCATGAAACTTCCACCGCACTTAGACTTGAAGGATTCATTAATCTAAAACAGGTCAACGCCGCTGTTGGGCAATCTTCATTGACAGGTTTTGGTGGCCGCGGATTGCTGGTTTTCTATTATTAGACCTTTTGGACGATTCGTAAACGCGGTTATGGAAGAAATATTTCAAAATCATCCAGTGTCAAAAAAGAATTTTTTGTTGGATAATACTTCAAAGCAGATCTGACCAGTTGATCCCTGGCAAATTCAATCTCGGTTGAATCTTCGGCAAAAAAGTTATGGCCCAGAAAAGCAAAGTACAAAGAACCTTTTTCAGTCGACACAATTCCTGCTAAATTCAACGCAGGATTTTCAAAAAGTCGACCTGTTTTAATTACGATTTGATTTGAAAAATTCAAATTGGCCTCAAAGGTGCCGTCTAAATCTTGAGTTGGATTGTATAGAAAATGTCCCAAGTTCAGTTGATTTTTATTTGCAAATTGATCTAAAAAATTAAGTACCTTCAGCACGGCTGTGCAGGAACCCAAGTTATCTTTTCGAACGCTCGCAGAATTATCTGCTAACCCAGAACCTGTGAAAAACTGCAGTTCTTGTTCGCTTAATTGCAAATTGTCATTTTGAAATTTTTGAAATTCAGCGGCACCACCTAGATACCAAAACAAAAAATCAGAAATGTAATTGTTGGAATGCACATTCAGATTTTTTATATACTTTAACAAAGAGGATGATTTTATTTCAACTTTTTCTGCATATGCATTGCGATCTATGTTATGCGCCAACTGAAGTTCGATATGCTCGACCGAAAACTGCTGGGGAAGGTTAAGTGATTTATTGTGCGCCTCGGCCCAGGACCGCAGATGTTGTTTGGCCGCCACAGTTTGCGAAGACCAGTTTTCAGAATTTAAAATAAGTTTAAGATTTTGAATAGAATCTAAAGAACTGATCGGAACTTGCTCGAGCTCTACGTGGGGCTGACTCAAAGCGGATAGATAAATTCGTGTGGTTTCATCAACGATTAAATTTCGGATTCGGTTGACGCCCGAGTTGTGCAGGATCGATAACGAGTACAGAATTTTTTCTATGTTGAAAACGGGATCATAGTTCGTTTGCAAGTAAGCATCAAAAACTCCGGGTTGGCCTGATACGGGCTTATAAAACCACGTGCTTGTGAAAGTGTGGTCGGGGCCAAGCTTTTTCAGTAGCCACGCCGTCGTAATCACTTTTGATAATGAAGCCAGCGGATATTTTTTTTGATCACGGTAACCACTGTATGAATTTTTTTCTGTCGCTAATACTTCGCAGTAACTTATTCTGTCATCATTTTGAAATTGCAGATCCCGTGCAAAAATTGAAGTTGGTTCGGAAGAAGGCCTCTGCACCAACGGATTTTCGAACTGGGGTTCGTGCAAGCCTGATGAATTATCGGGGTTACAGCCAAACAGAAAAGCCGTTGAAAGTAGGAATGGTATTAAGATTTTATTCACGCAGATCAATTTATAAGCTTTGGTTAAAAATTAACAGGGCCCCCCATAAAAATAGCTTATTTTGAACCCTTTTTTCGAGGTTAAGGGTCTGATGTCTTTGACTTTTTAGTAAAATCTACAAACAATACCCGAACTATGTCACAAGCCGTACCTGCCACCCCTAATTTGCGTACAATCTACAATTTCAAAATCAATCAGATTATCGATCATACACCACAAATCCGAGAGCTATACTGCGAGCTTTTAGATAGGCCCGCATTTAATTTTAAAGCGGGTCAGTTTGTGATGCTGCACGTACCAGTCGCTGGCGGAAAACCGGCTTTAAGGGCTTACTCGATTGCCTCCACAGATCAGAATACAACGGGCTTCAAACTGATTTTTAAATATGTAGAAACAGGAATTGCCAGTCAATTTGTTTGGGACCTTAAAGGACCTGAAATTTTAAATATGACAGGCCCTTTCGGTAAAGTCTTTTTTCAAGAGCCACCCACAGAACAAATCGTTTTTCTAAACACAGGCAGTGGAGTTTCGCAGCACTTTAGCTTTTTGGAATCTCGGATGAAGCAATTTCCTAACTTGAAATACAAACTTTACTTTGGAGTTCGCTTTGAAACTGATATTTATTATCAAAGTGAACTGGAAAGATTAAAACTTCAGTTACCGAATTTTGAATATCATTATGTTTTAAGTAAACCCACGGATTCTTGGTCAGGAAAAAAAGGATACGTGCAAAACTGTCTCAAAGATTTTGACTACATCAATACCCCGACTACATTTTATCTTTGTGGTAACGGCGCTATGATTAAAGACGTAAAAAAACAACTTCTTGAGGTCGATGGTGTCGACAAGGCTCGGGTTTGGTCAGAGGCTTTTGATTGATTGCCAGATACAACGGCTTAAGTACTTACAACAAAGCTGTTTTACAATTAGTCCTGGCTGGCAGTATCTGGGGGCTATCTTTTATTTGCGTGCTGTGGGCACTGAAAGATTTTTCGACTTCAAATTTGATTTTTTGGCGTTTTTTATTTGCATTTATTATTGGCGAAGCGGCTTTATTTCTTTACAAACCTAAAGAATTTAAAAAATCAAATCCGGATATGAAATTATCCATGTTTGCAGGTTTATCTTTGGGATTATCATTGCTATTGCAAACGCATGGTTTACATTTTACCACAGCCACTAAGTCCAGTTTTATAACTTCTTTGTATGTAGTTTTAATCCCATTTGCCAGTTACTTTTTTTTCAAAAAAAAAGTGAAAATTTCACATATTATCTGTGGTTCAATTGCTTTTTTAGGGATGGCTTTTTTATTAAACTTGCACCAAGAAACTCAGCTGCAATTAAACGTCGGAGACCTTCTAACTTTGGGTTGTGCAGTGACTTCAACGTTTCATATTATCTTTGTGGGAATTGCAGCCAAAAATGTCAAAAGTGGTTTTCGCTTTAACACATACCAAACATTATGGGCCCTGATGATTGCATTGCCTTTTTTGATTTATGAAATCAAAGTAAAAAATATTTCCTTATGGCCGGAGCACACCGAATTAAAATCAATATTAAGTATTTTATTTTTATCGATCTTTGTCTCTTTGATGGCGTTTTCTTTGCAGGTTTTAGCGCAGAAAACTTTATCGACGACCACAGCAAGCTTATTGTGTTTATTAGAAGCGCCTAATGCTTTTATGTTTGCTTTTATTATTTTTGGAGAAAAATTAGTGGGTTATCAAATTTTAGGAATACTATTAATTTTAGGAAGCTCGTTTTTTTCTGTTTTCATTGATCGACCCAAGAATAGAAGCTCCTAAAATAAATGCTCCGGTTAAAGCTGTGACCCATTCCGGGAAATGGAAAAAATAATCAAGCAGCATAAATAATGACAAAGCCGCCAGCGCATAAAACGCCCCGTGTTCTAAGTATTCATATTGATCTAGTTTTTCGTTATCGACTAAATATAAAGTTAGTCCCCGAACGAAAAATGCACCGACTCCAAGCCCAATCATGATTTCGTAGAGTTGTTTAGTGATAGCAAATGCCCCGATGACGCCATCAAAACTAAAAGAGGCATCTAAAACTTCTAAATAAAGAAAAAGACCTAATCCAGAACTCATCCATTTGACGGATTTCATTTTTTCATCACCCAACAGTTCACTGAGCCCATGAACAATTAAGTACGTCACCAATCCGTAAAGTGCAGATGTTATAAAAGTCGATTGCACGGCCTGTTCCATGTAATTGTAAATAATTAAAATAATAATTAAAGCCAGCATCAGCTCGGAACTTTTGACTGTTGCAAACTTTGCGAAGGGTCCTTCAATGACTGGAAGCCAGTGATGACTTTTCTTTGCATTTAAAAAAAAATGCAAAGCGACCATCAATAAAAAAGCGCCGCCGTAGCTGCTTACCGCTAAATGGGCATTTAACATCATGGCTGCGTACTGATCGGGGCGTTGTAATGCAATGGTAACTGATTCAACTAAACTTATACCGCCGGCGATCGAGACAATGACCACAGGAAATAAAAAGCGCATACCGAAAACGGCTATCAACATTCCCCACAGCAAGAATCGTTTTTTCCAAACAACATCCATTTTTTTGATTATAGTCGCGTTGACCACAGCATTATCAAATGAAAGAGAAATCTCGAGGATACATAAAAGTGAAACAGTCAATAACGACTTGAAAAGTAACTGCAGACTTGGATGCTGCATCCACGACAATGATCCGGCGATAATTAAACCAACAGCCAATGACAACAAAGGAAATTTTAAATATTGAATTATCATGACTAGATAATCCGATATATTCTTAGATTTTCAATAGAAAAATAAGCAGCATTTTTTATTATCTTGTTAACAAAGCCTGCAGAAACTTTGCGGTTTCACTGCGCTTAACTTTGGCTACGACTTCGGGTGTACCTACTGCCACGATTTCTCCGCCATAAATCCCACCATCAGGACCAATATCGATGACATGATCACATGTTTTAACCACTTCTAGATTGTGTTCAATCACTAGAACCGTGTTTCCCTGATTTGTGAGCTCATGAAGAAGTTCCACCAGTTTTCGGACGTCATCAAAATGTAAACCGGTTGTGGGTTCATCAAGAATGTACAGTGTTTTTCCGGTGCCTTTCCGAGAAAGTTCTTTCGATAATTTAACCCGCTGGGCTTCGCCACCCGACAACGTGGTCGAAGACTGCCCCAGTGTCATGTAATCTAAACCTACTTTATTCAAAGTTTCTAATTTTCGAAAAATATGAGAATGATTTTTAAAAAAATCAACGGCCTCTTCGACATTCATATCTAAAACATCGGCAATACTTTTATCTTTGTATTTTATGGCTAATGTTTCTCGGTTGTAACGTCGTCCACCGCAAGTATCACACGTCACAAAAACATCTGAAAGAAAATGCATTTCCATGCGGATCTGGCCGTGCCCAAGACAGGTTTCGCAGCGTCCACCTTTTACGTTAAAACTAAACCGTCCGGGCTCGAACCCACGTAGTTTAGCATCCGGTAACGAGGAATACAGATCACGAATAAGCGGTAGCAACCCCACATAAGTGGCTGGCGTCGAACGCGGAGTTCGGCCAATGGGTCTCTGACTGATATCGATAACTTTGTCGATCTGTTCAATACCTTCAATTTTTTTGTACGGTGCGGGCTGCGCTAAAGAATTATAAAATTCTTTAGCTAAAATTTTATAAAGCGTATCAATAATCAAGGTGCTTTTTCCGCTGCCAGAAACTCCGGTGATAGCGGTTAATGTGCCCAGTGGAATTTTTATTTCTACGTTTTTTAAATTATTTCCAGTAGCCCCGCTAAGGGTTAAATATTTTCCGCTGCCAGCACGGCGACTTTTTGGTAACGGAATCCTTTTTAATCCGGATAAGTATTGTCCAGTTATCGAGTCTGGATTTTTTGCCAATTCATCTGCTGTTCCAGCCGCCATCAGCTCGCCACCAAGTTTACCAGCCCGCGGACCCAGATCGACGACGTAATCGGCGTAACGGATAGTGTCTTCATCATGCTCGACTAAAATAATCGTATTTCCACGGTCTTTTAGTTCTCCGATAATTTCTAAAAGTCGATGATGATCACGGGGATGTAGACCGATGCTGGGCTCGTCCATTACGTATGTGCAGCCAATCAAAGCCGAGCCCACTTGGGTCGCTAAGCGAATTCGCTGGGCTTCACCACCCGACAGGGTTCTGGCTTGCCGGGACAGCGATAAATAAGAAGTGCCTACCCGTTTTAAAAAATTCACACGCAGAAGAATTTGTTTCATTATTTTATCGGCCACGAGCTTCTGCTTGGTTGTCCAAGTAGTTTTCGGTAACCATTCGGAAAGCTCAAGCAAAGACATTTCAGATAACTGGGCAATATTTTTTGTATTTATTTTGATGCTCAAAGGTTCTTTTCGTAAACGTGTTCCTTTACAATCCGGGCACGAGCTTAAAACAATTTCTTCTGAATCTTCATCGTCTGAATCCTCTTTGACCTTTTGGCCCTTATAAGAATATTTTACTTTATCTAATTTTTTTCCACCCACATCGGAATCCGAGTATTGCTCTTCTTCGATGAGATCTAAAGTTCCAAGCCCCTTACAGGTTTCACAGGCGCCCCGAGGATTATTAAAACTAAAAAGTCGCGGTTCCAAATCAGGAAAACTAAAGCCGCATACTGCGCACGTTGAATGTAGGGAATAACTTGTACGTTCGCCGCCCATGGTTTCGATCACCACACGGCCGGCCGCCATACTAAGTGCCGTGTTGATGCTTTCACTTAAACGATGCTTTATATTATCTTTGAGAATTAATTGATCGATAACCAATTCGATATCGTGAGTTTTAGTTTTTGTCAGACGAGTCGCTTTTTCTAATTCAATAAACTGTCCATCAACTTTAGCTTTTAAAAAACCTTTTTTAGCCCAACGCTGAAATTCGGCTAAGAATTCTCCTTTTTTAGCTTGGGCAATTGGGGCTAATACATAAAATTTAGTACCTGCCGATTTTTTAAAAACTTCATCGATAATTTGCTGCGGAGTTTGGGATGACACCGGAATATGGTGAACAGGGCATTCAGGCGTTCCCACTTTAGCGAACAGCAGCCGCAAGTAATCGTAAACTTCGGTGATCGTGCCAACTGTAGATCTGGGATTAAGACCCACAGATTTTTGATCGATTGCAATGGCGGGACTAAGACCTGTAACAGAGTCGACATCTGGTTTTTTTAGTTGCTCTAAAAAGTTTCTTGCATAGGCTGATAAACTTTCGACGTAACGGCGCTGGCCTTCTGCGTAGACTGTATCAAAAGCCAACGATGATTTCCCAGAACCACTTAACCCCGTAAATACAGTGATTTTATTTCTGGGAATTGTCAGCGACACGTTTTTTAAATTATGTTCTCGGGCCCGTTTAATTACGATTCCATCTTCGTGTGATTGCGAAAGCTCAGTTTTTAAAAGGACTTCCGAACGACTTTTTTTTTGCGTTTTAGCCATTTCATTATTCTTTCACTGTGGCTGCAGACTGACAAGAAGGACATGTTCCGTAAAGCTCAAGTATGTGAGATGTCAAAATAAAGCCAAAGTGCTCGGCCACTTGGGCCTGTAACTTTTCAATTTTTGGATTTTCAAATTCACAAATGCGCCCGCACACTGTGCAAGTTAAATGATCATGATGGTGCTGCGTCGTTAGTTCGTAACGAGAAGACCCGCCACCCATTCTAACTTCAGTAACAAAATTCTTTTCCGCTAAATTTCTAAGAAATCTGTAGACTGTTGCAAACCCCACCGAACTGTCGACAACGGCTACTTTTTCAAAAAGCTCTTGCGCGGTGACGTGACGTTCTCCCGATAAGGCATCGGCATCGTGTAAACTACCTAAAATAAGCATTCTTTGCGTGGTGATTTTTAAACCCATGGCGCGAATCATTTTTTTGAAATCATCTTGTTGAAAACGCTCATTGTATTTTATAATTTCAGTGCTGCTTTGACGAGGTAACGAAGTCGAAATAGCGCTTTCTAAATTAGGCATATCTGACCTTTGGGTAAGTTGGTTGAATTACCAAAAGCTACCCCAATCGGTATTGAAAATCATTCTCAAAATTAGGTTAAAATGCACTCATGCTAAGCAAGTGCAGTTAAACCTAAGCATTATTGACTTATGTCTGGGCTGCGAATGATTAGCTGCTCGGAAGCTTCATAAACGGATACTATGACAAGAATGAGCGAGAGTACAAAAACGCGGCTGTTTTTCTTTAAAGCCAACCCATCAGACTTAAGAGCCGTCGAAGCGTATCTTTCGAAACGAAATTTCGAAGTCATGTCAGAAACCAATTTTAACGACGCACTGGCAAAAATTATTCACTTTGATCCGGCCTATATATTTTTGGCTTGGGACCATCCCCACCCCCGCATTCAAGCCATTCCAAAATTTTTAGGACAAACATTACCAGCAACTGTTATTCCTTACATCGAATCCACTTCCCGCGATCAGCTGCGGTCGCTTGAAGCTTCGGGGTTTTCACTTAAAATATTCCCCCCGGTATCGGGACCTGCAATTATTCGAACAGTTTTAAAAATTGAAAAAGATCAGCAGATCGATGTCGATTTAAAAATAAAATCGGCAAAAGCAGAAAAACAAGCAGCTGCAATAATTATTACCAATAAAAATAAAATAGAAGCGGCACGAACATTTTTGAAAGATTTAGAGAAGCAACCTTTAGAAAATGAATCGAATATTGGTTTTAATTCGACCCCCGCAGAAAAATCATTCATTCACATACAAAAGGGTAATCGCGGCGAACTGATAAAATATAATAAGTCTAAATTAGAAAATTTCAGCAAATCCAACATAGCAGAAAAGCTAAAACCAGAAATGAAACAGGCTCTGCAAGAAGAATTTCAAACAAAAATAAAAAACCAAATTATTGATTTGAATCAAACCTACGATGAAAATGAATTTCTGCATACTACAGAGGCTGCGGAAGATTCGAAATTAACCTTTCAAAAATTACTGTGCTTAATCGTCCAAAGTGAATCCTGGTGCGGTTACTTGGTTATTGCTAGCAAAAATCAAATTAAAAGCAGTGATTATCAAAATATACTGCAAAATTGGCTTCAAGATCAGTTCATCAACATGAATGAAGTTTCAGAAAATGATTATTTTGAAATTGAATTACAACAAAAAGACATCGACCTTAAATCTTGGGCGAAGGCAAATTCTGATTATTTAGAGATTATAGAAAATGAATTAAGCGAAGTGCTAATTAGTTTTTTTTCAATTGATCCTAAATATTTAATTCTAGAATTAAGTGAAGCCCATCAAATGCTGGAAATTGCCTTAGAGATTATTCCAACCGAAACAAAAGTAACTTTAAGTTTATTCCTGCACTTACCCGATAATAAAAAATACATCTTGTACACCCCAGCCCTTCAAGCTTTGTCAGGACAGCAAAAAGCAAAACTGCAGGAAAAAAATATAGATCGTCTTTTTACGCCCTTAAGTTTCGAAAAAGAATTGAACAAATTAAAAGCTGAACATTATTTAAACGAAACTGTAAAAAAAATTAAGCAGGCCTCGACGTGATTCCGACTTTGGTACTAGCCAGCAGCTCGGTGTATAGGGCCGAATTGTTAAAAAAATTAGGCATTCCTTTCATTGCCGTGAAACCGCAGTTTAATGAAGATGAAAAAAAAGCAAATTTATTGGCGCAGAATAAGTCCCCGGTTGAAATTGCAGAAAATCTATCAAAGGGTAAAGCTTTATCTATTGTTGACCAGGGGAATGCTACGATTCTTGCGGGGGATCAGTTGATTGGCTTCGAAGATGCTTTACTTGGAAAGTCACACCAATTTGAAAATGCATTTAAACAATTAAAATCTTTGCAGGGAAAAACTCATGAATTAATTACGGCCGTCACAATTCTGCAAAACAAACAAAGCTTTCATATGAATCACATCACGCGACTGAAAATGAAGAAATTGTCGGATACTGAAATTACTAATTATTTGCACCGCGATCAACCCTTTGACTGCGCCGGTAGTTATAAAATCGAAAAATCAGGAATAATTCTTTTTGATAAAATTGAGACTGACGATTTTACAGCTATCGAAGGCATTCCAATGATTTGGGTTTCGAAAATTCTTAAGGAGCTAAAGTATGAATTCTTTCAAAGTTGATTTAAAAAAAATAGCTATCGACAGCATGAGTTTTTCTTATTCTCCGTATTCACTGAAAAAGATAGGGGCAAGTATCCTGCTAACAAACGGAAAATCTTACGGGGGATGCAACATTGAAAACGCATCCTACGGTGGAACTGTTTGTGCTGAGCGAGTTGCTGTTTGGAAAGCATTTAGCGAAAATTCAGCCTCTGAAAAAATTGTTGAAGTCGTTGTTGCCAGTGCTGAAAATTCACCGTGGCCGCCCTGTGGATTTTGTCGCCAAATTATGGCGGAATTCTGTACCCCAGAAACCGTTGTTAGACTTGTGAATACAGAAAATGCCGAAATTAAATACCTCTTTAAAGATTTATTCCCAGAAGCCTTCAAGCCCGAGCACCTTAAAAAATAATTTGCTCTGAAGTTTGCGATCTAAAATTTTTTAAATCAATCTGTGCTAAATTCTGCATTTCATCCATATAAGAGACGACTTTAAACAAATTTCCTTTGGAATCTTCGGCATAATCCGTGCGAACAAAGAATACTTTGTTTTTATTGAAGTGAATTCCAATATTACGACATTCGTTAAACTGCATCGAAGTTAATTTGGTTTTATTCTTCCGCAATTCTTTATTAAACAGATTCACTTTTTTCTTTAAAAAAGAAATTAAATTAGGATCAGTCAGCTTTTCGTTTTTGAACATCCGGCTAGCTAAAACATCTAACTGATTCAAATCAACAGACATACCCGTCTTAGGATTCATCGGCCTGTTGCAACTGACAACAACACGAAACTGCCAACTGATTTTTCCGTAGCTAACGTAATACGAGTAAGCCCGGACAAAACTAATCACTTTGAAGTATCTTGCAAAAGGCTTGTGTTCGTTTCTATTTTCGAAGTTTTTCGGTGACCGTCGATCCACTGACGGTAAGCCTCTGTACTTTTCTGTCGACTTAACGAATCACTTTTTGCGCTGTCTACCACTGCCGCTGAGTTGGTCGTCATTCCTTTGAATTTCAGAAAATATTGACTGTCAGATTCACGAATTAATTTTTTCGCTATCGGATTTGCTTTATTCAGTTCAAAAGAGGCCTTGACCACTTGCGCTGAAGGTAATCCGGGAATGGTTTCTGCAGCCAAATCAAAAAATCCAGTTTCTTTCCAAGTTATTTTGTTTTGTGATGTCAGCTGCACGGCCTCTTCTAATTTTCCAGCGGCTAGTGCCGCTTCGATTGATTTCGCAAATGTCGAAAAATCTTCTGTTAAAATTAATTTCTTAGCAATATCGTTTTTTACTTTTTCTAACGTTGCTGTTGTCGCTGATTTTTTATCTGAAACTTTAATAATGTGGAAACCATACGATGTTTTCACAAGTCCTGATAATTTACCAATCGGTAGACTGAAGGCAACAGTTTCAAATTCTTTCACCATTTGACCACGGCCAAAAAAACCAAGTTCTCCGTTTTTTACTTTCGAACCTGGGTCTTCACTGACTTGGCCTGCGACTTTAGCAAAATCTTCTTTTTGTAAGCGTTTTAAAATAGCTTCGGCTTTTTCTTGAGCCTTTTTAACCGAGGCTTCATCAGCTGCCGAGCGAATCAAAATGTGCGAGGCTTTGACTTGTTCTTTGGTTTCAAATTCTGATTTGTTGGTTGAAAAATACTCTTCTACTTTTTTATTGAATGCTGCATCAGCTAATCTTTTCTGAACGGTATCTGAAGAAATTTCATGAGATTTTGTGTACTCGGACAGATTAAGCACGGCGTAATCGATGTTGATTTGCGTTGCTTTTAAATCTTGTTCTGCATTTTTCTGAAGCTCCGTCATTCCAAGTGAAGCTTCAAAAAGTTGACGTGAACGCTGGCTTACGATGTCTTGTCGCAGCTTTTTTTCAAATTCGCTGGGCGTCAAACGGTTCGCACTTAAAATTGCCTTATAAGAGTCAGTTTGAAACACTCCTTCTTTTTTGAAGTAAGGCAGGTCCTCGGTAATCACTTTGCGAACTTCAGCGTCTGTTGCAAAAATGCCCTCCTTTTCAGCGGCCTGCCAAGTGACGGCTTTCGTGACTAAACTGTTCATGACTTCACCGCGAAGCATATTTTTCTGTGCGGCCATGTCAATTTGGCCACCGAAAAGCTGTGCGTAGTACTGTCCCAGTCTGTTTTCTTCGTCTTGAAAATCCTTAATCGAAATGATTTGTCCGTTCACTTCGGCTGCTAAACCCATCGTCGACGTACCGCCGCCTTTGCGCCCTGATAAGTCAGACAACACAAACACAAGAATGATAATTCCAAAAATAACGAAAGCCACTATACTTCTTGATGAGATTCCTCTTTCAGATAAGCCCTTTCGTATTTTGCCAGTTATAGAATTTTGAGAGCTCTGAGATCCCTGTTTTGATGATTTCATGACCGCGTACTCCTTTTAAAATGATCGATTCCGGATCTGTTATGAGCTCACAATTTAATTTCTTTTTCAAGAAATACTTTTGTAAAAAAAAAGCAAAAACGGGGGCCAGTCTGCGGCAAATGGTAGAGCTTGAATTTCGTTGCTGTTTTGCTATCGTCTGAAACAGGAGATCACATTTTGAATTTTTTAAATTTTAATTTTAAAAAAGCTTTTATTTTGCTTTTAATAATCTCGCTGCCTTTGATTTCGATCAATATTGAGCAAAAAAAGCTGCAAAATTCTTGGTTCACACAGCCGTTTAGTTTTGCGGCGCAGACCGTGCAAAATTTTTTTGCTAGCCTAAGCCAGGGAGTTCGACTGACAACAGCTCAGTATTTGAACTTGCTGAATATTAAATCCGAGAACGCGCGGTTGCAAAGTGAAAATGCTGAAATGATCACCCGTTTAAATCAGTTCAACGAAAGTCAAAACGAGCTGGAACGACTGCGCACCTTACTTGATTTCAAAAATAATACAAAAATGGAACTGATACCTGGTCAAGTTATCGGCCGGGACCTTGTCGCTGATCACAACACGATCACGATCAATAAAGGTACAAAGCATGGCTTGCATGCGGGTCAAGCCGTGTTGACCGTTTCCGGCGCCGTTGGATATATTTTTAAGCCGCAGTATTTCACTTCGCATGTGATGCTAATTACAGATCGCTACTCGGTGGTCGATGCGCTGATACAAAAAACCAGGTCCCACGGAATCGTCGAGGGCAAGAATAAAGAGTCCTGCGTGCTTCAATACGTTGAACGCACTGAAGATGTAAAAATCGGAGATTTAATCGTTACGGGTGGCCTGGATAATATCTTTCCCAAGGGTTTTCCCTTAGGTGTCGTAAACAGCATCGAACGTAAAACTAAAAGTGCTTCGCTGATCATTGAAATTAAACCGGTTGTTGATGCCAATAAAATCGAAGAAATATTCATCGTTAAACAAGCTGCACTTGAAAACTTTTTAGAAAAATCGGCAGACCCTCAGACGACAAGCCAAACTGGATTCCAATGAGTTCTTTGCGGCTTCGCTTTTATTTGAAAATTTTGATGTTCAGTTTGGTTTTTTTTCTGCTTTGCGGTTTTCAAACTAGTTTTTGGCCGAATGTTATTACTTTTTTGCCACCGCCACAACTTTGGCTTTTGTTGATCTTTTTTATTTCGCTTCGCTGGACTCCGCTTTTTTCGATTTTCTATATTTACTTTTTAGGGTTTTGTTTAACTCGCTTTTCGCAGATACCACTGAAGATGGCTTGGACTACACTGCTTTGTACGTTCACTTTATTGTCCGTGTTTAAAGAACGTGTTCGACTTAGCGGCGCGCTGTCTTTTTCGTTTTTTACTTTGCTGGGAAGTTTTATTTTTCAGATAAGTTACATCATTTTGTCGCGGTCGATCGAAAGCAATCCGACCTCGATTCAGTTTTTTGAACGCTTGGTTCAAATTATAATGAATTTTATTTTTAGTTATCCGGCTTATGTTTTTTTCGAATGGCTTGATCAGTTTTTTTACGCCAAGAATTTGTGGTCAACAACTCCTGAACAGAACGAGGAGCTGTAATGAACGAATATATCAGTAATCCTGACGAGGCCCGAGAATTTCAAGGACGGTACCGAACCCTGTCCGTTTTTATCACGGCTGTAGTGTTTATTTTTTTTCTTCGTTTAATTTGGCTTCAAGTTATCTCAGGGAACGAACTTCGTCAGTATTCTGAAAAGAATCGGATCAAACAAAATAAAATTTTTGCCCCCCGAGGATTAATTTTAGACCGCGAAGGAAAAGCATTGATTGAAAATCTTCCGGGCTTTGAAGTTCTTGTTCAACCTCAGTATATTGAAAACATTAAGTCATTATCTGAAAATGTGGGCCCCATACTCGGGCTTGAGCCTGCCAAAGTGATCGAAAAAATTCAGCGCAGTAAAAAATTGAACGGGCCTTTTGCCGCGGTTCGTTTAAAAGACAATTTAGCCCGCGAAGAGGTTTTTAGGCTTAAACGTATTCGCCTCGAGACACCTGGCTTAGAAATCAGAGAATCCATTTTAAGACATTATCCACTGAATGAAAATGGGTCTCAGCTTTTTGGGTATGTGGGTGAAATTTCTAAATTAGAAATTCCGAAATTAAATGAAAAGTATAAAAATTCACTTATTTTCGAACAAAGTGATTTGGTTGGTAAAAGTGGTTTAGAAGAATATCTTGAAAAAGATATTCGCGGCACGGATGGTGTCAGTTTCATACAGGTCGATGCGCATGGCCGTGAAACGATCACCGAAATTCCAAACATTTATGGCGAGCAAATAAAAAATCAGGAACCTACGCACGGCCACAGCGCGTATTTGACTTTAGATCGCGACATTCAAGAATCGGCTTACAAAGCGATGACCAGCAGAAACCGAATCGGTGGTGTTGTTGCGATGAAAACGAACGGTGAAGTTCTAGCTTGGCTAAATACTCCCGCTTTTAATCCCAATGATTTTGCTACGGAAACTTCTGCGAAAGTTTGGAATAAACTGACCAGTGATCCGTTCAAGCCTTTTCGAAATAAAGTTATTCAAGATCATTTTGCTCCGGGATCAACATTTAAACCTTTGGTTGCTTTAGCAGCCCTGCAAGACAAAGTGATCACTGATAAAACCATCCTGTACGCACCGGGAAAATATTATTTTGGCGGTCGTTATTACCACAACCATAATAAAAATGGTGAAGGCTATATTACCGTTTACGACGCACTCGAGCGCAGCAGTAACGTTTTTTTCTTTCAACTGGGAATCAAACTGGGCGTCGATAAAATGTACAATTACATTAGCTTGCTGGGGTTAGGTTCGCGGACGAAAATAGAAATGGACCGCGAAGCGGCTGGACGTTTACCGAATTCAGAATGGAAGAAAGCCGCCCGTGGAGAAGAGTGGCAACCCGGAGAAAACTTAAGCACGGCCATAGGCCAGGGCTACGTGACCGTGACACCGCTGCAAATGGCGGTGGCCTATAATGCGATTGCAACCGAGGGGAAAATAGTTAAACCTTTCATCGTCAAAAAAGTGGTCGACCACGACGGTAAAGTTTTGTTGGAAAGATTTCCAGAAGTTGTTCGCGATATCACCTTGCCGCAACCTAACGGCTTCAGAATTGATGCTGAAAATTTTAAGATTGTAAAAGAAGGTATGCGCCGAGTGACAAATGGCGCTGCCGGTACAGCCCGCAGTTTAAAAATTCCCGGAGTTCAGATGGCTGGAAAAACTGGAACTGCCCAGGTCATGAGTTTTTCTGCCGATCAGATTTATTCGCAGTGTGAAAGTCGCCCGATACAAACGCGGCATCATGGCTGGTTCATTGCTTGGGCCCCGTGGGATAAACCGGAAATAACGGTCGCCGTGCTGGCGCAACATAGCTGTCACGGAAATTCAGGGGCAGGGGTCGTCGTGCGCGATATCATGGAAGCTTATTTTAAAAAATACCATCCGGAACTTGTCGCTGAGGCCCTGAAGAAAAAGGAAACCCGAGCGAAAGTCATAACTCCAGTAACCAATGAGGCAGACTAATTATGGCATTTCGATCACATCATATATCTGAAAGAAATTTTATCAACCGATTGGATATTCGGTTAATTTTACTTATTTTTTGTTTAAACATTATCGGATTATTTAATTTATACAGTGCAACGCATGGACCCCACTCGCGTGACGTTGAACCATTGTTTATACAACAAATTATATGGTTACTGGGTGGTTGGACTTTTTTCTTTATTTTAACTTTTTTAGATTACATCTGGGTCAATAAAATCATTTGGGTCGTTTACTTACTGAACGTCGGTGCCCTGGTTTATACGGACTTTTTAGGTAAAGTTGTATTAGGCGGACAGCGCTGGATTGATTTACACTTTTTTCGTTATCAACCCTCTGAAACGATGAAGCTTTGTCTTATATTATTGCTAGCGCGCATTTTAGTGAACCGAAATCCGATGGGCCTTGGTATGGGGCTTCGGGAATTAATAAAACCCGCCTTTTTGATTCTGATTCCTTTTGCTTTGACCGTAAAACAACCCGATTTAGGTACGGCTATGATGCTTATTTTTATCGGCGGAACGATGTTGTTTTTTTCAAAAATAAAACGCTCTATTCTGATTTTTATTGCCAGCTTAACTTTGATTGCTGTTCCCTTAGCTTGGAAATATGGGTTAAAAGATTACCAACGAAATCGCGTTTTTACCTTTTTGTCGCCCGATCAGGACCCGCAGGGCACTGGCTATAACTCGATTCAATCAAAAATTGCCGTGGGTTCAGGTAAATTTTTTGGTAAGGGTTTTCGCATGGGCACTCAGTCTCAGCTTGAATTTTTACCCGAGCGCCACACCGATTTTATTTTCTCTGTTTTATCCGAAGAATGGGGTTTTGTCGGAAGCGTCATCGTCCTGATGACTTTTGCTTTTTTATTCAAAGTTTGTTTTGAAATTTCACTGCAGGCCCGTGATAAGTACGGCGCGCTGATTGTTATCGGTATAACTGGATATATTTTTTGGCATATGTTTGTGAATATTGGAATGGTCATTGGTTTATTACCCATCGTTGGCGTTCCATTACCTTTACTCAGCTATGGGGGTTCTGGTATGCTAACCACGATGGCGGGTTTAGGACTGGTTTCTAGTATTGCTTACCGTCGCTACTTGTTTTGAAATTTTTTTTAAAGGAGAGCTTTCATGAACCGGAAAATTTTATTTTTGTTATTCTTTTTAACCTGTGCAGTAACTCGCTTGTCGATTGCACAAGATGTTGGTTTAAAAGTTGATAGTGGCAGTTCGGCAGAGGACACTACGATTTCCATTAAAAAAGGAAAAAATGTATCTGACAGCAAAAAAAAATACGTTATCTCAGAAGGCACTGACGACATCACTGGGGACAAAGACGTACTTAAAAAGAGTGCTGAAAAAAACTGGAAACAAGCCTGTGACGACTGGAAAAAAGAAATCAAAGAATTGAATAAAGACAATAAAATAATTTCCGTCAGTTGTGGTTCAATGACATGTGCAAAAGATGGAGTCGAATCCACTTGTAAATCCAGTGGATCCTATAAAGTTCGCGTACTAACAGAAGAGTAGTTTTGTTAGATGTGTGATTTTAAAAATTCAGTGATACTTTCTTTAGGTTGGTTTCCAACCAATTCGCCCACTTGCTTTCCACCCTTGAATAACAACATGGCAGGTATTCCACGAATTCCAAACTGCCCCGGAGTTTTTGGATTTTCATCAACGTTCATTTTCAAAATCTTAACTTGGGTTGACATTTCAGAGGCAATTTCTTCTAACTTTGGAGCCAACGCGCGACACGGACCACACCATTCAGCCCAGAAGTCCACAAGCACTAGATCTGATGCTTTAACAACATCTAATTCAAAACTTGAATCCGTTACGGATTTCGTAAACTGTCCCATATAAATCTCCTTTTATTTTTTTTTCCAAAGTGCTACCGCAAAATCTTTTCGTTCACTGTCCCGATCTTTTTTTTCTTCAGGTCCTGTGATTGCCGAGTTTTCTTGTGCGCGTTTCTTAGTATATCGCTTGATTAGTCCTTTTTTCAAATCCTGATCGACGACCTTTATTGCCTTATTGTAAGTGGCAATTCTCAGAGGCAATTCAGAATCAAGATTCGCAAGCTCTGCTTTTAGGTCCTGTAGATAGTTTGGATCCATGCGGGACTCTTGATCTTCGGGCACTAACTGAGTTTTAAAATCCGGTATCTTAAAATTGGGATCCATAAAGGTTTGAATTGCTGTTTCATCGATCGTTTCAGATCCATCTTTTTGTTCTTTTATTTTGCCCGTGATAAATTGAATTTCGGCATCAATGGATGCACCGGATGTTTTTAAGATTTGTTGTTCAAACTGTCGAAACTGGGAATCTGTGTGAGCAATTCGTAAAAGTTTATCCATAATTGCATCCTGATCCGCATTTGATAAAGACAGTATGTGACCCACTAATCGAAGTGCGCTGATCGGTTCAAACAACAATAAATCCATTCTTAGCTTGATGAGTTCATCCGGCTGGGGCTTCAAATCTGCTGGAAAAATAAGAATGACTAGGCCTTGGTAGCGAACAGTATCTTTAAGCTTTTTTCCAATTTGTAAGCACGACACGCGCTGCGAGTTACCTTTAACGATGATATAATCTGGATTGAAAGTAAGTAATTTTTCGCTAAGGTTGTAATCGTTCGTGATCGTTTCAGTATCAAAACCAACCTTGCGCAAAGTCATTTCAAGGTGCAGCGAGTACTGTAAATCATCGAAAACTAAAAGAACTCTATCCATACGTCTATTCTAGTTTCTGCAGCATGACCTGGGCAAAGAAATTGTTTACACTGCTTGTGCATGTTGCGACATAAAAGAGTTTACAGTTACTTTTTAACAGAAATTTTACCAACATTTATGCTTGGACTGCTTGTATTTATATCAATACTTTTGATGTTTCAGGCCCTGCGCCTGACGGAATTTGTACTTGTACATGGAATTAAATGGACCACGATGCTTGAAATCATGGGTTACATGAGTATTTCTTTTTTGCCCATGCTTTTCCCAATGAGTCTTATTTTTGCTGTCCTGATGACTTACAATCGGCTATCACAAGACTCTGAAATTATCGCGTTCAAATCAGCCGGAGTTGATAATCTTACTTTACTGATGCCTGCACTGTTGTTTGCGGTCATCATGACCGTTGTTTCCGTTCAAACGTCTTATTTTCTGGCCCCTTGGGGAAATCGAAAATTCGAAGTCCTTATAACCCACCTAGGTAATACAAAAGCCGCGGCTTCAATCAAAGAAGGAACTTTTTCTGAAAGTTTTTTTGATCTGGTGGTCTATGCAAATAAAGTTGATTCCAAAACAGGCACGCTGAAGAATTTATTCATCTATGATGAAAAACAGATCGAGGCCCCACTGACGATCATAGCGCCCGAAGGGCAAATTATTCCTGATGAAACCAATCCGGGGCACTCGGTGCTACTTCGTTTATTCAATGGTCAAATCCACAGAAAAGCGGAATCTCATACAATTATAAATTTTAACTCGTATGATATTTTATTGAATGATCCCATCAAGCTTGAGGAACGTAAAAAATCAGCTTCGTCACTGAGTGCTCGGGAACTGCAAATTTCGCAGTTTAATCCGGAAATTTCTGCAGAACTTAAAAAAGATTATCAGATTGAGTATCATAAACGTTCGGCCTTAGCTGCGGCCTGTTTAGTTTTCTCCATCGTGGGCGTGGCCTTCGGCCTGGGTAACAATCGGCGCAGCAATAAATCTTCAGGATTTATTTTAAGCGTGGGATTTATCATTATGTATTGGGTTGTTTATTTAACTTTCGAAGGATTGGTTCGCTCAAACACACTAGGTGTTGTTCTTGGAATTTGGTCTTCGAATATTTTATTTTTGGCTTTTGGATTATCTTATTTAAAGAAAAATTGGGATTAAATTCTTGGAATAAATGCTTTTAGGTGATTACCAAAAAACGAGACGATGTAGCAGCTTCCTTACCACAATGGTCATCCTTGACCACATCGCCCCTCCCTTAGTTACATTCTAAAAGGCAAATCAAAAAATATTCAAAGCCTTTTTTCATATAATTTCACTTTTTTTGATATTTTTTAATAATTTTTGAATAATAATTTATAACCACTAGCTGTAGTTATGTTTCAAATGACATGCCCCTAGCCCTATGGGCCCCCCATAAGAAACAATTGCTGCGCACTATTTTCGGCTTTCCATATTTGCAGCAGGTCTAGGGAGGAAGAAATAAGTGCAGCACCATCTTGCAGCAACTTTATATTTCCACTGAAGCCCAGTAACTCGGGATGAGCCGGCAAAGTTAGTACTGGTTTTCCGTTCTCGAGAGCATGATGGACGGTTAAAAAACTTCCACTTTTGGTATCCGCTTGAATTACTAAAACCATGTCACCCAGCGCAGATATAAGCCGATTTCTAAAATAGAAATGGGATTTATTCAATTTGTGGTGAATTTCAAATTCAGACAGGTAACAAACAAGCTCTGCATTCATTGCATTCAATTCTTTTTTCAAAGATTGCGGATAAATATCCACCAAGCCCGACGGCACAATCGCAATTGTGGGCACTGACTTTTTCAAAGAAATCTTGTGGGCCAGTTGGTCGACTCCGAAGGCGCCGCCACTGACAATACACACGGGCTGTTTTTCAAGGTAGTCAGATAAATGATACAGCATCCAGTTTTCTGTCAGTTGATGAATTTTACGAGCACCCACGACCGCCAAACAACTCATATCTTTCCAAAAAGGAACGCCGATAAATTCAAAAAATAAAGGGGGTTCTTTCATTCTTAAGAATTGTTTTGGATAATTAATATCACCCGGAAACGTCCATTGAATTCCATGCTTGTTTAAAGACTCTAGATAATCAAGTGCCGATAAATATTCGTCCCGGTGAAATACGAAGTGCTCGGGCAAATCCAACCAGTTGTTCGGATTTCGGAACTTCAACTGACGCTGTAATATTTTAAAATGTAAGCCTGTGTTCATAGTAAGACTTACTTACAAGAACATGGCCAAGAAGGCTTAGGGCAAAAACAACTCGTCACCCGTCTCAACCAGATCATCAGCCTGAGTTAAAACACCCACAGCAAACGATCCAAATTTATCTATTATCTTAACCTGTCCACTTTGTTTTTCGGTCAACTGAGATTTTATTCCTAATACCTGGCCGATTTCTGCAGGCTGCGCGCCTAAATTAATATACGCTTTTTGTTTATCAGAAAATATTGTTTGATTTCCTAAGCCAGGACCACCGATCAGTGTCGGCAGCGTTTGTTTTGAAATTTGATTGCTTCTGTAATTATTAACGTCTGCAGGTAATAAAAAAACAAGACCTTTTGACAACACGGATTTGCACTGAGTTATTAATATTCGATTGGCATTGATAATTTTAGCTTTACCAATATAACGATAAGTAAAAATGTCTCCGGCATCGGTGTCTAAAGTCTCTAAAGATTCATAAATACTTAATTCACCATCACTATTTTTTAGCTCGGTGTGAAGTACTTGCTCACCGCCGCAATAGCCTTTAAGTATTTCATTCTTATCTAAAATGACTTCTGAAATAACTTCTTTTTCTGTCAGCAAAATATCATTACTGAAATCATCTGGAATTTCAGGCAGATTTTTAAACTTAACCTCGAGCAATTGGGGCGTCAAA
Organism: Bdellovibrionales bacterium; assembly: GCA_043740435.1. GTDB lineage: Bacteria > Bdellovibrionota > Bdellovibrionia > Bdellovibrionales > Bdellovibrionaceae > Pseudobdellovibrio. The sequence goes on from JAYUCH010000016.1 coordinate 27,543, forward strand.
AAATAACTGTCGTTGCGATACAAAGGTATACTTTCCGGAATAATTCCAACCGGATTATTTTTTGAATTCGCTGAATCCGCAGAGCCTAATATTTCAAGCCCGGTGAAGGTTTTATCTTCGGCTGGTTTTTCACCTTTAGCAGAAACTTTCAAAGTGGGAACGTCGTAACCTTCACCTGCAAAAAACAATATCTTTGCACCTGGGTAAATGAAATGGGGGTTTTCAATATCTGCGCGGTTCAAGGACCAAATTTTTGGCCAGAATGAAGGATCACCAAAAAGAGTGCGACTTATTGAAGAAAGTGAATCTCCTTTTTGCACAACGTAAGTATCTTCGGTTGTGTCTGCCGTTTTTGTGGACCAAGCCTCGGCTGATGTTGGCTTCGAATTAAAGCGTTTGTATATCTGGTGTAATTTTTTTTCTAACAGCAGATCGGGACCGTCATCTGTTAAATGATTTTTTGTCACTTTTTTTGAGGTTTTCCTGAAAGTAGTTTTCGTAATTTTTTTTGCGAAATTTTTAGTTTTTACTACTTTTTCTTGAGTTTTCTTTTTTAGTGCAGATTTTTTCTTTGTCGGAGCATTCAAAATTTGACGAATGTCATTTAAAACGGGTTCGTCGTCCTCTTTTAGATTTTCATTTTTTACTGGCATAGGATCTAACGGATCCGGATCCCCAATAAAAGAGCTGCTTTCTGCAGAAGCTTTTGGCAACAGTAATGGTTGTGCCGTGGGGCCGTTTTCGGCTTTTCCGCGGATTGAAAAAATAAAAAAAACCAAGAAAAGAATTTTCATTATTTAATTGTTTTTACCTTTTCAATTGTCTTGGCAGAAGCCTCGTTATTTGTGCTTTTCTTTTTCGTTATTATTTTTGCCATGGCCAGATCCATTCGGCGAGCCGCTTGCAGGTTGTGCGACGCCTGATCTACAAGGCCCATTTCCTGATAGACTTTTGCTTTTGCTAGCAATGTCGGTCGAACCTGAGCCGACTGTGGATATTTTTTCAGGACGGTATTAAAATGTTTAATAGCCAAAATATAATTTTTTTGTTCAGCCGCTTGGCGACCAGCTAAAAAATGCTGAACAGGTAAGGGTGCATTTTTTAAATTTTTTGCCGTTGGTGATTTCTGAACATTTTTCTTTCCTGTTAATTCTTCAATCAATGCATTTTCATTCAGTGCGGATGATTTTGTATTGGCCGCCGGAAGGTTCGCACTGACTTTGGCAAAACTGTTAGAACCTGTAAAAAAAATTAAGCTCATAAAAAACACAATCGTAACATTAAATTTCACTTTCATAACTTCACCCCTACTTGATATTAAACTGGAATGTTTGATTTGAAGCAACGCTGTCCGAGGAGTTATCCACACAGAATGTTTAAAACAGTGTTTTCTAGACTTTAGACCTATTGATTATCAACGTTTTCAGCGCTTTGCTGCTATTAAAAGCATAGCTAAGTATCTGAATACACTTATATTTTATATAAAAAAATAAATTTTCTTACATTTAAATATGGTTTTCTTAAATTCCAGCTCATTCGCTTTGCATAGATGAGTATGATTCTTGTTGGATTCTTAATTTTAGCGCTCATTTTAATGGCGACGATTCGATTCTCGGTTTTTGAAATAATTCAACCTTGGACAGTTTTTTTGCATAACTCTTGTCTTGATCGACTGCCGCATGAATCATTTTCACTTGGCGAACTGCAAGCACTTGTCTGCGGTGAAAACTTTAACGAGGCCATCATATCTGATATTTATAAATCCACCGGCCTGATTCATCTTTTTGTTGTATCCGGCGCTCACTTAATTGTGATCGAAAAGTTTTTTTTTCACTTTTTTAGTCGGACGAAAAAAAATTCGGACTGGATCCTATTTTTATTGTTATTTGGCTACGCCGCTGTTTGTGATTTAAATCCACCGGTGACGAGGTCCTTGATATCTTTAATTGTCAGTTTTTTAGCTTACAAAAATCATTTATTTTGGCCCGATAACTTCAAAATCTTTATGAGCGGATTGTTGACCTTAATTTTTCAGCCGGCGTGGCTTAGTTCAGTCAGTTTACAATTAAGTTGGCTAGCCGCTTTGGTGATGTCGATCAATTCTCTTTATTTAGCGGAAAAAAATATTTTTTGGCGACAATCTTTTTTCTTTCTTTTTTTAGCTCCACTGTTGGCATTTTTTCAGTCACCGAATCCGTTGACAATCTTTATTAATTTAATCTTCACTCCGGTGCTTGAATTTTTTCTATTTCCCTTGGGTTTATTAGTCTGGCTAATTCCACCACTTTATGTTGGCTTTGATTTTGTTATTTCTATTTTAAGATCATTACTAAAAGCCTTTGAAATTCAAGGAATTCCCCAGCTGGATTTAAATTCCAATTATTTAGCCACTGTGGGTTGGACACTTATTTTGGCTTTGCAATTTTATTTACATTTTAAAGAGTTAGATCACCGTAAGGACACTTATGTTTAATTTTTTTCTAATTAGCATCATTTTATTTCACTGCAGCATCACGCAAAACAAAAGTTCTAAGAACCACTGGATTGTATGGAATATCGGACAAGGCCAGTGGGTCACTCATGTGACCGCTGACTTCTGTTTGCATTATGATGTCGGCGGAGAAATCGGTTCTTTTCAATTAATCAAAGATAAACTGATTCAGCAGTGTTCGTTTAAAAAAAATCATATTTTTTTAAGCCACTGGGATTTCGATCACATCATTAATATTCCCAACTTAGCCAAAACTTTTGAACAAGTCTGTTGGCAAACCAGGCCCGGCCTGCGCGGTAAAACCAATGCGACCATTTTAAAAATTACGAATTTAAAAATACCCTACTGCACCCAACAGTTTTTAAGAATTAATCAGTGGCAACCATTGACCGGAAAAAGCACCAACGATTTTTCGGTGGTCAGTTTTGATGATTCTTTTTTACTGCCGGGTGATTCAACGATTTTGGCTGAAAAAAAATGGACCAAAGAATTTAAGATAATTAACCAAACCCGCATCTTGGTTCTAGGGCATCATGGCAGCCGCACCAGCACCAGCGTTGGTTTACTGAATCAGCTTCCGCATCTGCAGTTGGCTATAGCATCCGCAAGAAAAGCCAGGTATGGCCATCCCCATGCTGAAGTTTTATTGCGACTGCAAAAAAACAAAACCCCAGTGCTCAGAACAGAGGACTGGGGTTCAATTTGGTTTTTGTAATCAAATTTATATTTTATATGGCTTGTAAGTCATACCTAAATCACGCGCTACGGGTTCGTAGCAAACAGCGCCTGCGTACACATTCAAGCCCTTCATTAATGCTTTATCTTTTGAAACAGCATCTTCCACGCCCATCGCTGCTAACATCGAAGCGTACTTTAAAGTCACGTTTGTTAATGCATAAGTCGATGTTCTTGGGACAACGCCCGGCATGTTTGGAACGCAGTAATGAATGACACCATCAACTTCGTAAGTGGGATTGGTGTGCGATGTCGGCCGACATGTTTCAATGCACCCGCCCTGATCCACGGCCACATCAACAACAACAGAGCCTTTAGACATTTGCGATACTAATTCTTTTGAAACCAATGTCGGAGCTTTATGCCCCGTAATTAAAACTCCTCCGACAACTAAGTCAGATTCACGGACTGCATCTTCAATATTTTTCACATTTGAAAAAAGTGTCTGACAACGGCCCTGGAAAATATCATCTAAGTATTCTAACCGCGCGGTGCTGACGTCTAAAATAGTAACCTGTGCGCCTAAACCAACAGCCATTTTTGCTGCATTTGTTCCAACCACTCCGCCACCAATAATAGTCACTTTACCAGGTTTAACGCCGGTGACACCGCCTAGTAAAATTCCTTTACCGCCGTGATCTTTTTGTAAATAGTAAGCCCCTACCTGCGTGGCCATACGACCCGCAACTTCAGACATTGGCGTTAGTAACGGTAAAGAACCATTTTCTAACTGGATTGTTTCATAAGCGATGGCTTTTACTTTTCTGTCACACAGAACTTTTGTTAATTCAGGCTCTGCCGCTAAGTGCAAATAAGTATAAAGAATCAAATTTTCTTTCATTAAGTCGTATTCAGCCGGAAGTGGTTCTTTCACTTTCATGATCATGTCGGCTTTTGCATACACGTCTTTTTTAGTGTCAATTATTTTAGCGCCGACTTTTTCGTACTGCTCGTTACTGATCCCACTGCCGCTACCTGCATCTTTTTCAATAAGTATGGTGTGTCCTTCTTTAACTAACTGACGAGCCCCAGCTTCAGTAAGACCGACGCGATTTTCGCTGATTTTAATTTCTTTTGGAATACCAATAATCATATAATTTTCTCCTGCTAGGCTGCTTTTTATTTATTGCCGAAAACGTATCAGTTCAGAGTCCAGTTGGCAAACTTCTTTGTCTCTGAAGAAACATCAGCGCCAAGCTCGACGAAACGATAGGACTGGGGTGATGCCACGATTTTTTTAATCAACTTATTCATGATATCGTGACCTGCCTTGTGCAGAACGACGTGACCCATTAAAGGCATTTCAAGGGTTACTAAATCCCCCAACGCATCTAGGACTTTATGCCGTACGAATTCATCTGCATAGCGAAGTCCTTCGGGATTAATAATCTTTGAATCATCTAAAACAATACAGTTGTCTAGGCTTCCACCAAGCGCCAAGCCCGCTGATTTTAAAGACTCTACATCTTTCAAAAAACCAAAAGTGCGGGCGTTGGCGATGTCTCTGGCGAAGGTCTGTTCATTGATTTCTAAATCAATTTTTTGCGTGCCTATTAACGGATGTGCAAAGTCAATTGTTAGTGTTAAATGCAAACCATGATAAGGTAGAATATACGCCGACTTTTCACCTTCACTGTAAGAAATAGGTTCGGTGATGTAGCAATATTTTCGGGGCTCATCTAATTCTATGATTTCGGCCTGAACAAGAGCTTCTAAAAAATACTGAGCACTGCCATCACAAATCGGAATTTCAGGACCGTCTAATTCAATATAAACATTATCAAGCCGAAGTGCTGAAAGTGCTGAAACACAATGTTCAATTGTGGCCACTTGAAAAAAAGGACCACCTAAAGTCGTCTGGTAACTGACAGCTTGTACATTTAAGGCTGAAACTTTTAAGAAAGGCTTATTCGGCAAGTCCGCCCGAATAAAATAGACTCCGGTGTTGGCAGGTGCTGGTTTAAACCTTAACTGAGTGGCTTTACCGGAATGAATACCGATACCTTCAACTTGAACTGATTTACGAATAGTTTTTTGAAAAAACATTTTTCTAGGTTACCAAAATACCCTCCTTCCATCAATTTAAAATACAGTGGCCTTAAAACACCAGTTTTGAGACGATGGTCCAACTGCTGGGCTTCGTGTTTTTGGACATTTCGTTCCAAGGCCCTTAAACTGTCAGAAAGGAAACTTAAAAAATTATGATCTTTCCTGTGTTGGACCCGGTTCAGGCTTTACAGAATTTGCAAACAAAGACTTATCCTTTTTGGGATCAATATTACGCATTTTTTTCGACCTGGTACGGCGGCATTATAAAAAACCCAGGGCCGCTGTTAACTTTGCCTTTTGACGATCACGTTGTTCACCGGGGTGACGGAGTGTTTGAAGCCCTGAAAGCAAACAACCGAAAAGTTTATCTTTTAGAAAAGCACTTACAACGCCTTATCACTTCCGCTGAAAAAATTGAGATCAAGTTACCATTTACAAAATCCCAGATGAGTGAAATTATTTTGCAGACTTTAACAGTTGCTGATCAGCCCCAGGCCATCGTGCGCGTTTTTTTAACCCGTGGCCCGGGTGGTTTCACCGCGAATCCTTATGATTCCGTGGCCAGCCAGTTTTATGTCGTCATCACTCGGATAAATCCAGTCGCAAAGAATAACTACCTTGCTGGCATTTCGATTGGAAAAAGTAAAATCCCGGTCAAAGAAGGCATCATGCCTCAGATAAAATCTTGTAATTATTTACCCAATGTTTTGATGAAAAAAGAATCTGTCGACAGGAAACTGGAATTCACTGTCAATTTTGATCTGGATGGTTTTCTGGCCGAAAGTGCGACCGAAAATATTATTATTTTAGATCAAAACAATATTTTAACCCATCCCCCGCTTGCAAAAATATTAAAAGGCACCACGATGACCCGCGCTTTTGAATTAGCAAAAGGTGCCGGTCTAAAAACAGCCGTTCGGCCCATTTCAGAAAGTGATTTAATAACCGCGAAAGAAGTGATGATGACGGGAACGACATTTACTTTAATGCCGGTGGTCCAATATGAAAACAGTTTAATTCATGATGGAAAAGTTGGTCAAACTGCGCAAGCCCTGATGCATTTATTCGAAAATGATTTAGAAAATGGTTCCGCTTACTAAACCCTAAGGAGATACCCATGACTTTATTAGCCTTAATTCTTTTTACAGCAGTTTCATTTGCCGATGACTGCCCGGTTGGTAATTTGAAAGCCTGTCAAGAGCACTTAAAAAAAGAATACGCCAAAAACGATATCGCTGATTTTGCTGCCAATTTTGATAAAATCTGTGCTGTGAATCCGAAATTTTCTTGTATCAAAATTATTGTTCGCGGCGACATGGCTGAAGAAAAAAAAGAACAGCTGAAAAAACGAGGCTCTAAAGCCAACTTTTTTGAAGTCACAAAAAGTGGTGAAACTTATCTTTATGTTCTGACTGAAAAAACCGGGAAATAGCAAACCGCTTCGCCCTGAGTGTCACTCTGTCTAAACTTTAAACGTTTTTTCTTTTAAGCTATCGTTAAATTCAATTTGATGTGGAATAGGAATCGCTTCACCTATTCTCACTATGAGAACAAAATCTAAATTAAAAGTCATTTTTGTATTGTCTATCTTGACCCTTTTGACCAGCTTTGCCCGGGCCGAAGATAACTTTTATAAGTGCATGAGCCTTAATATCGGTGTGGAAAACACCAACTGGACATTGTTTTTATCGAAATCTGTTTCGCAAGAACTGAATTCGCAAATGACTGTGGATCAGATCGTTGACGCAACTACGGCTCAGAAAGAAATTGAAAAAGTTGTGCAGGATGTGGCCAAGCAAAATTTAATGCGCTTTGTAGGTAATTCAACAACCTCTGTCTTAACGAAAAAAGATTACAATTTTAACACTGAATTTATTCATTCCGTGCGTTTATTTAGTCGCCATTTACGTATGCGACTTAATCAATTGAAAAATAAAAATTGGACAAAACCTATTACTTTCCAAATCGTATTTGCTCCGAAAATTTCTGAAACTTTATTAGACCGTCGAAGCGATGGAACAGTTCCCAGATTATCTATATACCCTAAGGACCGCTTATTGGTGATGGAGCAAATGCCCGATTCAGATTCCATCCCACAAAGTTTCAGTGAAAATATTGATAAATTATCAACACCCGGAATAAATTTATTAGCTCATAAAGCCCTTACTTGCGGAAGTACGAATCCTTATCTGGTTTCTGCTACATTAACTTTATCTATCACTCCAGATATTAACCAAAGCACATTTAAATCTCAATTGGTTGTCGGAATGCCGATGGGCACCACTGTCGCCTTTAAACAAGCCAACGATCAAATCAGTTTTACAAATGTCATCATGCCAGAAAAAGTAAATGATTTACAATCCATCAATGGCTATGCCTCACTTTCTGAGTTTCCGATGGCTTTTGTTAACCTTTCTGGAAATTTATCCTCTTCTGAAATACCACTTTTAGTTCGCTTTGGAACTATCGGAACTTATTCGGCTGCTGGCTGGCAGCGCACGGATAAAGAAATTCTACGAACAAAAGTGCCAAGACTTCGTGGAGTGCCTGCCGGTAAGATAAAAGATTTATTAAATGTTGATTTTAGTGTTTTCAACATTGCTGCGACAATTGATTACAGTAAATATCAAACCAATGAAGTTTTAGAGATAAAAGAACTGAATCTTTATATTTCGGCAGGTCTTGATTCTTTGGCCGCCTACAAAGTTGGAATGATTAACAAAAAAGAAATCGATGATCAGTTCCGCTCGGAAATTAATAAAACAATTAAATCAACAATCGAGAAACAAACGCAAGACATGAAAAATAAAGCCGTAAATATAATTGCTGAGAATGCACAACTGCAACCAACAGAAGTGGAAACGCTATTAAAATCCATCTTTTCTGCTGTCACCACAGAAATGAAACGGTAGGAGATCACGATGAAATTGAATTCACTTTTTTTAACAATTTTTTTAGCGTCTAGCGCAGCCTTTGCTCAAACTGCAAGTAACACGTATGACATTTCATTTCAGCTGCAACTTCGAGAAAAGTTTTACACGACTTTTTTAGAAACTCAAAAAGACATGAATAATATCGATAAAGTCGAAGCCTTAAAAATCTGGAAAGAACTGAAAGGCAAAGAAATACTAAAATTCAATTCTTATATTACTGGAAGTCTTAAAAATTCCATACAGTCTACGTCTGTAATCGATTGGTTCACTCATTATCAAATGACTGGACAATTTAAAAAATCTGCAGAAGTTTTATCCTCTTATTACTATTCTTTGGCTACTTTTTTGTGGGAAGCCAGTACCAACCCGCAAGCGAGTGCCACCGATAAACAGTCGCTTCGTACAGCTGTCGATGCTGCTTTTCCAACAGCCAGACGTATTGAAACGTGCCTGATGAAAACGACAGTGGGTGCTGGCAAAACTTTAAGTTCGCTGCAAACGATCATGTCTGCGTGTATCACTGCAGATTCGGGGGCCGATCAGATGCTGCAGTCAGCTCGGCAACTAATGAACATAAAAAACTATTTAGGTCCGAATCAAGTTTTAAGTTTTACGGGATTTATTCCAGGCAATAAGGTCGAACAAATAACGCAAAATCACTATGATGCCGATTTTATTAGATACTTAGCACCGATGACCAGCACAGTTCAGAAAAATTATGCCAACATGTCGGTGGCTGACTTTAAATTAAAAATGACAACGCCGCAGTCGGCCCTGGACAATTTTTTTACTGCAGCCGAGGGTTTTCCGGCAAAACCGCAAGATCATCAAAATTGGAGTCCTTCCCTTAAAAACGGACAAAAAAATATCTATGGTGCAGTTTTTAGTGCGATCGATAAAGCAAAAGAATCCATTTTTATTGATGTTTTTTTTCTAGGTGGTTCTGTGGGTGCAACACTTGCGAAGCAACTGATTGAAAAGGTTCAGAAAAATCCTGAATTAAGTGTTTTCATCATCAATGACCGCTTTAACCCTCTTAGTTACGATAATGAGATGGCTCCGGTATATAATTATTTACGCGCCTATGCCGAGAAATTTCCAAGCCGTCGCTTTGTGGTGATGACTCCAAGAATTGATTTAAAAAGAACAGCTTTTCCGCCACTGGCAGAAGATATTATCAACGATCAAACATTGAATTACATTTTATCGGAGTATTCGCAAAGTGAACTTAAAAAACAATTGGATTTTTACCCGAAAGCCAAATCCGATCATTCAAAAGTGATCGTGGTTGATGGTAAAAACAAAAACTTTGGAATCGCGTTTGTAGGCTCGAAGAATTATACGGATTCAAGCGGTGCGATTGCTTATGACGAGGTCACTCAAATTCAAGGCCCTGCAGTTCCTATAATTTTAGACAGTTATTACTATGACTTATCAGAGGCGCTATTAGAGCTACAAAGGCAAGCTCCCGAATACTTTTTAGCACTAACTGCTACAAGTTCTAACGGTAATGTTGTGACTTCCGTGCGAAATCTTTTGTCAGCCTTCGATGTCATGAACCGAAGTGGTCAAAATGTAAAACCAGATTTGAACTGGACCCTTGCCGGAAATACAACGCTGTCGATTGGTCAGAATAACGTTTACGGAACTATACGCTCGGCGCTACCGCAGGACATTTCACTGATTAATTCTGCTGAAAAACAAATTATTATCAACGATCAGTTTTTATATGATCCGTTGATAATTCGCGCACTGCTTGAAAAAATACAGAAAAATCAGCAGCTGAAAGTTTATATTTTACTTGCTGCCTTAGAAGACGAATTAGATCCTACTAAAAAATTCGCGCATATTCCCAACATCAGTTATATCGATTCTTTAAAAGCGACTGGACAAGTTTTTGCGAAATGGAAAAAAGTCCCAGATAAAGATGTTGCCGCATTAAAAGAAGTAAATCAAAAATATGGAGTCAAACTGGCGCCCGAATATCATTTAAAGACCATTTCAATCGACGGCGTTTCTGCAGACATGAAAGATCTGTGCATTGACGCGCAAAAAAACTTGATTGCATTAAACAATTCTATGACAAAAGTTCCAGCTTTGGTTTCGGGTTCAGCGAACAAAGATGTTTTAACAATGACCGGTGGTTTCAGAGAATTTCAAGTGGTTGTTTACGATCGCTCGGTTACGATAGCTCATGATTGCCAGTTCTGGCAGCGCTTCAGCGATACAGATCAGTCAAAAGAAATTGCGAATGAAACTATGAATTTGCCTGCTGAATTGACGAATGCAGGCATCGATGGTTTATTATTAAATCAAATAGTTCGTAACGTGATCAACCTAACTTACGGTGCAATCACGGGTTATTTTACTCAAGATTAATTTTTTAGGCCTTACCAAAAAGATCTAATTGTTTTGCATGCCCCGTAAGGACTCGTCCACGCGGGGTTTTTTGTATAAATCCTTCTTGAATTAAAAAAGGCTCGTACACTTCTTCTAACGTTTCGGCTTCTTCACCTAAAGCGGCTGAAAGCGTTTCAATACCGACTGGGCCACCATCGTATTTTTCCAAAATTAATCTTAAAATGCGACGATCCATTTCATCTAATCCGTTTTTATCGACACCCAGCTGGTCAAGAGCATAAACAGATAATTCGTGGGTGATTGTTCCGTCTCCTTTGACTTCGGCATAATCTCGCACCCGCTTCAACAAACGATTTGCAACCCGTGGAGTA
>JAYUCH010000017.1:0-4856 GCA_043740435.1 Bdellovibrionales bacterium
TTCCATTCCTGACTAGGCCTCAGCTGCATCGGAAGCTTAGAAAGCCTAGGAGATCTAGCGAAATGAAGTGGACCTAAGTTAAAGACTTTGGACCCGTATCTATTTTCCCTGTACCTGCCATACTAAACTCCACTTGATGAAAAATTTAAAGATACGAGGTGGCGATGAGGATCTTATTTTGTTTTATATTTTTTTTCAGTTTAAGTTCTTCTGCTGAGTCACTGTCGCAACTTGGCGAAACAAATAAAAAGATAAACAAGGGAATGAGCGAAATAGCGAGCCAATCCATTAATTCGAATTCGATAACTTTTTCTCAATCCATTATTGTGGATAAATCTAAAGTTATTGAGGGACATGGGGTTTCTTGTGTGTTGAAGATTCCCGAAAATTCCAAGAACCTCAGCTTTATAGAGATTTCCAGTAAATCAAAAGGTTGGACACTTACGCAAAAGAGTTTCGAAGCAAGTATCGTGCGTGGTTACACGGCGCTTGTATCTGACTATCAGAAAACAGATAAGATTTTAGCGAACATAGAAACCCAGAATACACTTACATTTGAAGGTGTTGAAAGTGTCTTTATGACCTGCCACAGTCGCTGTGGTAGTAGCACAGCAACTGTGTGTGCCCAGGCTTACGCAGATTCGTTAAAAACATTGCTACATGATAGTGGACTTCGTGGCTTTACCGGCGAAAAGACATTTGGTGGTACTGCCTCAACTAATAAAGTTGCGCCGCCGGTGAAAAATACCGGTACTCGCTAACGTCTTTGATCACAGACGTTGTTTGTATAAATTAGTCCGTTCAAACTGAGTGTACTTTTTTTTCCCTTAGCATCCCAAGTGTTCCTACAATACGAAAAGCTCAGCCATATCTATGTCACTCTTAGAACCAAAGGGCTGAATTTTCTCATGACCTCACTCTTTATCCATTAACAATTAAAAATATTCGCAACTTAGGATTAAGTTTTGTTCAAAAGTTCGACAGGTAATATTTATCTGTCGGTTTCTTTACAGGCGAAATAAAATTTGCGATCTGTTACCTTTTCTTCCGAAAGCTCTGTTTTGTTGAATAAATGGGAATCCTCCCACAACATTTGGAATCCTATCGTCTTGGAGGACGTTTATGTCAAAGGCACTACTAGTAAGTACGATTTTCATGACCTCTGTATTGGCACATGCTGATGTAACACAATGTTTCCGAGCCGGAAATTACAAAACTGGTGAAATCCATATTTCGCGAACTGCAGTTACAGTGGATTACGATATTAAGGACGCTTCCGCATATTCAAAAGAAAGCGGACGCATTTTACAGTTTGAAAATGATGGCCATCAAATTTCATTTTCGACTTTTTTAATGGGTACCGGTGATGGGTCAGATGCTCAAATTACATTAACTTCTCAAACACTAGTTATTCAGTCTTTGGAAAATAATGGCCAACCCCTTGAAGGTGGAAAAACAGTGTATAAATTGAAGTCTTGCCAATAACTTTATATCTCACGAATTCAATAAGCCCACTTATGTCGCAAGTGGGTTTTCACGATTTATTGCAAAACTTGCGAATTTGTCCCCGTCTTGAACTGATCAAAAAAGACTGGGCGGATTAAAAAAGCAATCGCCAGTAGGACTAGGATACTAACCAGAAGTTCAACAGATAAAAAATATCTGTATAAATCGTTTCAGGCGAAATTTCTTTAAAAAATCCTTAAGATGCAGTCGCTAAAGATTTTGTTCAATCCGATTTACTTTAAAAAAAGGGAAACTTTCAAATGAACTCCTGCTGGCGTTATCAAAAACACTGCTCTTTGATCGGCGATGGCCGGAAATGCGAAATCAACTGATCGCCTTGTCTTTGAGATCCTTAATTGAAAAATGGCGCCAGCAAAACTGTGCGCCTACTTCATGCGAAACAAGTGATTTAAAAAGTATAAAGTTTAGAAGTTTTTGTTTCGAGATCATAAAATGTATAAGTTCGATTCCTACGTATAATATGATTGTCATTGTACTTCAAAGGAAGAGAAAGAGAATCCAATTTATTACCTGCAAAATCTTTTATTAATACCAAATCACTCGAACCACTTGTAGTCTTAGTCACTACTTCAAGAAAGAAGTTTTCAGAATAGAAAATTGCATTACTGTTCCAGCCGTAAATAAAATTATTGCTTGAAAGAAAAGTTGCAGAAAAGCTACAGTCTGATAAATTGTACAAGTTAACGCTAAATCCATCTAATGAACGAAGTAAAAACTGATCGGTAGAATAACCCATATCGCCTTGATCAGTCGGATAAGTTTCCCCCGGTATGACACATTGTTTGCCAGTTAATATATCTATGATTTTTGTCCCTAACGCAACGCCAATGGTGTTACGTAGAAGTAAGTAACGAGAAGTATTATTATTATCAAATCGATTGAAGCCACCATGTTCTAGGCCCTCTGCAATAGTTTGCTTGTGTTCGCCGGTTAGCAAGTCTCTTTTTACAATTTTATAATTATGATTTTCTTCTAATGCAGATATTTCTAGAGAGTATAGTGAATTTTCATCTACGTATAAAACTAGCGACGTTTGATCAGAGCTGATATCTAATGTGTATGATGCAAAATTCTCTATAATTTGATTATCTTTAGGTATCAGTTTATGAATACGAATTTTATGTATTTTATCTTCACCCCTATCATCACTGTGAACTTGCCTGCTGCAAACAAAGAGATATTCACCATTTTGAGACTTAAGAAGTTTCAGAAAATTAAAATCACATGTAGAATCATGGAAAACGAATTTTTTAGTCTCTAAGTCATATATTTTTATACCGCTCCGACCATGAACCTCTGCATCTGCAACGTACTTAATTAATAACAACCTCCCAAACTCAATATACGTCTGATAACTTCCGAAGGTAGCTAAAGGAAAGTATTCCTCAATAATTTTTCGACTATCCATATCAACTAATAATCTAGCGCCCCTATTCTGATAATCACATCCTTCAAATATTCCGTATTTAAAGTTTTTATAACTTATTGGGTTCTTTAAGCAGACCAAAGCTTTGATATTGAAAGAGTAATTTTCATACAGAAGTGGAGGAATCTCTTTGACTAAATTAAATTTTGGCAAATTTCCTGTCTTTTGGGCTTGATCGACCATTGTGTTATTATTACTGGACGCAGTCGAGCCAACACATCCGACCAAAATAATAATAGATATTAGGGTCAGATATTTTAAAAGTGAATTTTTCATAAATTTCCTTAATGGCCCATTAAAAGGGCGGACAGTTTTAATTTTTTAATTAGAAAGTTGTATATCATACCCTGAGGCAGCTTTTCTACTTTTATGATTCTGACACTCATGAAATTTTTAATTGAACATTAACCCAATCCCAAGTCGCATATACGCGTTACTGCCTTAGGATGGATAATAGCCGAATTTAAGTACCGCTTCAAAAGGTCCGCTTATGTAGACAGTGCCCCAGCAAGCCCTGAGGACTGTTCGTCACACGTCATGTCCTTAGCTTTTTTGAACCAATATCAGCCCTTTTTCGGGCAGCCCAAACTGGGATAAATATTTTTTGGCGGCAAAATATTGAATTAGGATTTGCAGGTGAACTTAGCGCCGTTAAATTTTTAATTTCAAAAAGTACAGGAAATATTTTTTGGTGTTTTATTTTTTCCAGAGCAGCGGTCAATATTGCGAGCCTTCAAAAGCAGGTGGGATATGGTTGCCACCGTGAAGGTAAAATCAATGGATCACAAGCCTAAGTGACTCATAAAAAAACAGGCCGAGATTTTACTCAGCCTGAAGTGTATCGAATGATTCTGTTTTAAAAGCTATTCTCGTCGTCGAGATTCAAGGGATTTCTAATCACAGTTTTTATATGAACCTGAAGGGCCATGGCATATCATTGAATCGTTAACCTCGCCACAGCCATAATCTGCTGACATCGTTATTAATGATATACTGCCCCAGTGTCCACTGTGTGATGTTTCCTTCATTCTATAATCCGATATCCTTTGGATTTTATGAAACCCTTGATGCGCGCAATTCAATGATGCGTCTTCATCGGTCATGCTATACAGTTTAGCTATAATCTGGTTTCTATCATTTTCATACCTTTCAAATGTTATTTTTGCATGACCAGTGACAATGCCACCTTCCCAATTCTTATAGCTCTCGGCAGTTGCCAAATTACCACTTATTAATAAAAGCATTAAAACAATATTTTTCATGGATCACCTCTTGCAGTCATTTGTATCAATATCTAATAGTTTCTTTTAGCGAATAATATGATACATATGTTTCCATATGGCGATTGATAAGCTTAGATATTTTGCGGCTGTAGTTGAAACCAAAAACTTAAGAAAAGCAGCTGAACTGCTTGGGATAAATGCAGGATCCCTCTCAAAATCAGTTTCTTCACTGGAAACTGAACTAGGTTTTAAGTTGCTCCGACCTGAGGGGCGTGGCATTGATATTACAGAACAAGGCTGGAAAATCTATCGTAGTTCCGCCCATCTCTTACATGAATACCGACGTTTTCAAGATAATATAAAGGTTAATATCAATGTTCAATCTGACAGATTTAGATTTGGCACATTTGAAGTTTTCAGTAGCTACTTTTCTGCGGCATTTTTTACCACGGAACTTCCAATGCATGAAGTGTTTCTGCTTGAGCTAACACCCGGCAAGATTGAGGCTGCTATTTTAGATAACCTCATCGATTTTGGAATTACCTATATGCCAGATCCTCATAGCGATTTAAGCTTTGTTGAAATTGGTCAATTTGAAATGGCTATCTGGGGGCACTTAAAATGGATTGATAAGCCTTTTAAGGACTGGCCTTTTGCCGTCCCAACAACTTCAATCCAAA
>JAYUCH010000018.1:0-37792 GCA_043740435.1 Bdellovibrionales bacterium
CCGAAGGCTTTAACTTTGTGGCCACTAGTTTAAAATTTTTATCTGTCACTGAGGTTGTATTTGTTTTACTAATTCTTTTTGTTTTTATTATGTCAGGTGCTGCTGTTAGCTTACGTTCGACTTTAATGCGGTTAAACTTATTTTCATATGAATAATATAGTGCCTGTACTTTTAATCTTGATTTGCGCAAGTTATGTGTTTGCTAATGATCAAAATTTAGAAAAAGAAATCAATCTGACTTTAGACAAAAAAGCTCAAATAGATTTAGAGCTTTCAAAAACTGATGAGAGTGTTAAAGAACTAGAGCAGTTTATTCGCCAAAAAAGAAAAGTTCTGTTGCAACGCTCTAGAGCTTTAGGTTATTTGAAAGATTTTAAATGGGGCGCCGTCATGTCTTATGAAAATCCATTGGTTTTTGAACGAAATATTCAGATACTATCTAGACTGAATAAATATGATTTTAATTTATTTAAAGACTATAAGTCTTCAATTAGGAATTTAGCACAAGGGCGTACAGAGCTAGCTGAGTATCAATCTGAAATTGGTCAAGTGATTCAAGAACTGAAAGAAAAAGAAAAGCAGCTGCAAGAGCAAGAGCAAAAACGAAAAACGCAACTGAGCCAAGAAAACAAAAAATCTTTGTTGCTATTAAAAGGAAAGTTGATACCTCCGACGGAGGGCCAGTTAAAACTTGAATTTGGATCTTACCGCGACCAGCAAAATGAGTATGCATTTATGATTCGGGGGTTTGTGTATGAAGTAAAATCCCAAGACAAGGTGTATGCAGTCGGTCCAGGCAAGGTCATTTTTCGTGACCTGATTCCTTACTGGGGTGAAACTTTGATCATACAGCATGATGATGATTATTATTCTGTTTATGCTGGCTTAGAAAAAGGAAATGTAAAGTTGGAAGACACTGTTTTTATGAAAGACATTATCGGATTAACTAAAAAATCAAATTTTTATTTTGAACTGCGACATTTTGAAAACCCAATAAATCCAAAGAATTGGTTTAAGGAAATTTTATGAAAAGAAAATATGGCGTTTTACTTTTAGTTGCTTTACTTGTTTTTTTTGGCGGAAGACCTTTAGTGTCTTTGGCTGAAGATCGCTATGCCGATTTACAAAACTTTAGCAAAATATTAAACTTAGTTCAGCAGTACTACGTTGAAGAGATTGATACAAAAAAGTTAGTGACTGGCGCCATCAAAGGAATGCTAAAGGAACTCGATCCACACACAAACTACATGGCACCTGATATTTTTAAAGACTTCGAATCAGAAACCGCTGGCGAATTTGGTGGAATCGGAATTGAAATTTCAATTCAAAATGGTGTCTTAACCATTATTTCACCCATCGAAGATACTCCGGCATGGAATGCGGGCATAAAGCCTGGCGATAGAATCGTGGCTATCGACCAGCAATCCACAAAAGGTTTTACCTTGGTAGAGGCCTCGGCTTTATTAAAAGGAAAAAATGGTACCAAAATAGTTCTTTCAGTCGTTCGTGAAAGCCAAGAAAAGCCTTTAGATATATCCATCGTTCGCGGTGTGGTAAAAATTAAATCCATTAAAACAGCGAATCTTGAAGACGGCTATCTGTATGTGAAAGTGACAAGCTTCATTGAAAACACAAGCTCTGATTTAGAAAAGGCATTGAAAAATTACAAAGAAAAAAATGGTGGAAAGATCGAGGGAATTTTAATTGATTTACGAAGAAACCCAGGTGGTTTATTGGATCAAGCCATTCGTGTTAGCGATATGTTTCTAAAAGATGGAGTTATCGTAAGCACCATCGGCCGTGATCAAAAAAATAAAGAAGTTAATAGCGCATCAAAAAAAGCACTGTATCCCGATGTGCCAATCGTTATTTTAATTAATGAATTTTCTGCCAGTGCCAGTGAAATTGTAGCTGGTGCCTTACAAGATAATAAACGCGCTATCGTGGTTGGTGAACGTAGTTTTGGCAAAGGTTCTGTCCAATCTGTCATTCGCCTTGGTGACGGCAGCGGACTTAAATTAACTGTGGCCCGCTATTACACGCCAAATGGAACATCAATTCAATCGGAAGGTATCCATCCTGACATTGAAATCGAAGAAGTAGATGCAGAAATTTTTGCTAAAGCCGTTAATAAATCAAAAGGAATTCGTGAAAAAGATATTTCAGGTCACTTAAAAGGCGATAAAGAAAAACTCAGTGAAAAAAAGAAATCTGACGTACCCACCATGGAGAAAAATGCAGTCGTATGGTGGAAAGATATCGGCAGCAAAAAAGATTCCGATTTATCTGAAAAAGAAAAATTGTTTAAAGCGGATTATCAAGCTTACCAAGCTTTTAGTTACTTAAAAGCTTGGAAGGCAATGAAAGGCCTAAACAGGTAATTATGTTGCAACCGACTGTTTAACAATTTTGCGTCAATATCATTTTGAAACGTCTTTAAGCTAACCTATTTCTTATAACCATACCGAAATTTGCAGTGTTTGATATCATGAACCGAACACTGCCTTTTCTTTTTATTCTTTCAGTCTTTTCTTTTTTGGCCGAAGCTAAAAACAAAGTTGATATTTCAAACCTCACGCTAAAAGATATTTCTTACCAGGCAATCGATCACGTCCTAGAAACGCAGATTGATTCGGACACCGACCGCTATTACCTGAAAGGCGAATGGCCCACAGAAATTCAATCATCGTTAATTCCCGCTTTAGTAGGTGTCGGAAAAGCCTTCGGTAAAGATCAAGAGGCCTCGGCATTTACGACAGGTTCGGTTATTAATATTCTAGCGCAAATTTATCTAGATAACCCAAGCCTTATTTTAGAAGACCCCATGAAGCAAATACCTGAGCGCGTTCAGTCAGGGATTAATACATTTAGTCGCTACGAAAGTGATGGCACTTATAATTTTTATCCGGAAACTATTGCAAACGGTAAATCTGTGCGCCGTCCGATCGGTATGACTTTGTTTCCGCTTTGGTACGGCTTCACAAACATTCCCAACGACGCGGATACAACATCTGTTGTTCTGTCAGCGCTGGTTCTTAATTCAAAAATTAATCACACCGAATATATAATCCCCGAATCCACTTTAAGCCAGTTTTCACAGTATACCGACAGTCACAGACACCCCATGTTTTATAACAAGGCAAAAAAGCGAGTGAACACCGGTGCGTTTATGACTTGGCTTTACGACGAAAAAAATCCGGATATGCCCCGCTTTTATTTCGCTGATTCGGGAAAGGGCCAAAGAATACCATTTAATAAAAATGATGTGGACTGTGTCGTTAATGCAAATATTTTAAAGATGTTTGCCTTAGCAAAACAAAAGAACAGATTCGGTCAAAACGAAGCCTGCCAAACGATTAATGATATGATCTTGGCTGACGAGCACGCAACCTGTGGAATTTATTATCCGAATATGTTTAATCTTTCATTTGTGTTAGGACGCGCCAAACAGGCCGGAGAATCTTGTATTTCTGAAAGTTCAGAACAAAAAATTCTACAGATGATTTTTAAAATGCAAAATCCAGATGGCAGCTGGCTGAATGAAAAAGACTTTTGGAAAGATCCAGTACTAACTACCGCTTTTGCTTTGGATGCTTTGATGCATTATTCGAAACCGCTGGATGCAAAAACGTTTGAAGCGCTTTCAAAAGGAATTCATTTTTTGCTAAAAAACTTTAAAGAAAAAAATTCTAAAATTTATTGGACGGCTGATAATTTTTTTACAGCAACTGCTATTGCTAGATCTTTGATAATGTGGAGATCTTCAGCTTACACGAATGCAATTGTCAGCTCGACACTTATAAAAATGCATCAGTATTACCCACAATACCGCGCAGCCAATTACTTAGACTTAAATTTCGAGGAATTTGAATGAAGTCCTTAAAGCTAATAAATATTTTTGTATTTCTGTTAATTTCTGAAATGGCTCAGGTTTCGTTAGCTTGGCAAATTAATCATGGTAGTTTCGAAGACTGGAAAAAATCAATCGTCATTAAACCATCCGTGATGATCAATTTAAATAAATTTTTTACGGATAACAAAATAGCTAACCTAGATTCAGATGTCTACGTTGCAGCATTTCCAAGCTTCATGCAGGAAAAAGTTTTTCAAGATGCAGAAAAAATATTTGATAAAATAAAGACTGATTCTTCAAGCTGCCCAAAGTTTTCTAAATTTCAATTTCCGGGTAAAGTTTCTGACTCAAGTGTTGAAAATAAAATGTCTGCCTATTTTGAAAAAGAGATCTTACGGATTGAAACTTTAGACTGCTTGGGGTCCATCGATTTAGAAAAGGTTTTTGCCATATTTTCTAGTGAAGCTTTTCAAAGAAAATCGATTTCGGGATTAAAATCGATGAGTATTGACCCAAACACCAATCGGGTGTGCCAGAAAACTTATATTCTGGGTTTAGGAACTTCTGATTTTTGTTTTACGCAAGATATTTGGCACAGTGAAAACATGATCGTAATGCATTCGTTTAATGAAACGAACCAGCCCACGGCCAGTGCACCGGTTTACTTTCGCGAAGTACTAACGGTCTTTCAGAAAACAATGGATAACAAGATTTTACTTTACACCGTGGCTTATGGCCGGGGCCCAAACTTACCGTTTCACGGAATAATTAAGAATATTCTGTCACAGCAGCAGTCTTCGTTGATTAGCCAGCTTATTAAAGAAGCCAGCCAATAGTAACGTCAGGGATTCATTTCTGCTTATGAATCCCCTACAAAAATAATCTAAAAACTAATTCGCTTCTTCTTTGATGTCTTTTGCGTCGACCATTTTAATTTTTGATTTTTCAGTTAATAACTTGATCACTTTTTCTTCTGTAATCATGTACGTTAAGCGGCTGGTTTGTTCAGGCTTTGCGTACCATTCTTTGATACGTGCCATTTCGATACCAGTCTGCTTTGTATACTCGTCATATTTTTTATCAAGATCTTCAGGGGTGCAAATTAAATTGTGCTCTTGAGACAACTTGTCGATTAAAAAGCTAGACTGAATCATTTCAGCTGCCGTTTTCGCAAAATCAGAATCCCATTTTTGCACATAATCTTCGAATTCAGCAGGCTGCATGCCTTGATC
The DNA here is from genome assembly GCA_043740435.1 of Bdellovibrionales bacterium. GTDB lineage: Bacteria > Bdellovibrionota > Bdellovibrionia > Bdellovibrionales > Bdellovibrionaceae > Pseudobdellovibrio. The sequence continues at coordinate 5,086 of JAYUCH010000018.1, forward strand.
AGTCATGCGCTTTTTAAAATCAGCAATCAAAGATGCTTTTTGTTCTTTCATCAATGAAGCCGGTACATCAACAGGATTGGCTTCGACCAATTTTTTTAATAAACGATTTTTAAAATTATCTTCGATGCGCTTTGTTTCTGATTGTTCGGTATCTTGTTCGACTGTTTTTTTGAATTCTTCGACAGTTTGATTAGCACCGATGGTTTTTAATAATTCATCAGACATTTCTGGTAATTCTTTTTTCTTTAAAGATTTTAATGTCACTTTAAAGCTAACAGGCTGGCCAGCCAATTCAGGTGCATGATACGGAGTTGGAAATTTAAGATCAATCGTGCGTGATTGTCCGACATTCATACCAACAATACCTTCTTCGTAGCCGTCGATAAACTGTTTTGAACCCAGTTCCAAACTGTGGTCAGTTCCTGCGCCATTTTCTAAGGGCTTACCGTTGACGATTCCTTCGAAATCAATCACAGCTACGTCGCCCATTTGTGCAGGACGGTTATCTAAAACATCAACAAAAGCAGCTTTTGAATTACGAATATTGGCAATGACTTGATCGATTTTAGATTTGTCAAAAACGTATTTTTCTTTTTCGACTTCAAGGCCTTCCCATTTTTTTAATTTCACAACGGGACGCACATCAAAAATAGCTGCGAAAGAAAAGTTTTTTTCTTCGGATGGATCTTCAAATTCAAATTCAGGATAACTGATTGGGTCAATTTTTTGATCCTGTAAAGCAACCGGATAATGTTTAGAGATAAGATCTTGAGCCACGTCGCCCTGAATACGGTTTCTGTACATTGTTTTGATGGTTGTCAGAGGAGCTCTACCTTTACGAAAACCTTTGATCTCTACTTGACGCTGAATTTCTTGGTAGGCTTTTTCAAAAGCTGACTTCACCACGTCTTGATTTATTTCGACATTAAGCTTTCGCTGTAGACCTTCGGTTATTTGAACTTGTGCTTTCACGGAGTCTCCTTATACTATTTGTAAAGCACGCAAAGTAGTGTGCTTTTTAGGCAAAAGCAATGGTAAAAAAAGCTCATTTTGTTACTGGTAAAGGCGGCGTCGGAAAGTCACTTGTGGCTGCATTACTTGCGCGCTTTTACAGCTTGAAAAGCCAGCAGGTGCTACTAGCTGAGCTTTCTGAGATTAGTTTTTATAAAGATTATCTGAATTTGGATCAGTTGGAATACAAACCGTCGCCTTGGGTTCCCCAAGTGGATGTCTGTCAATGGAGCGGCACCGAGTGTTTAAAAGAATATGCTTTGCATTTACTGAAGATAAAAAAATTATATGAACTGTTTTTTGAAAATCCAGTCACCCGGTCACTGGTTCAGATAGCGCCGGGTCTGCAAGAGTTAGCGATTTTGGGCAAAGTGACGTCTTCACCGCGAAAACACGGACCCGCGATGAATTACGACCAATTGGTCATTGATTCCTTTGCCACAGGACATTTTTTGAATTTACTACAATCGCCAAAAGCCATGGCGGAAACAATTCGATTCGGCCCCATGGGAGAACAATCCCGCAGTATCGATAAATGGATTCGCGACCCTGAATTTATGAATATTCATGTGGTCACCTTGGCTGAAGAATTACCCATCACAGAAACTTTAGAACTTTGTCACAGTTTAGAAAAACTATTTCAAATAAAACCTAAAATTTATTTAAACAAATTATTAAATATTTCTAAAACAGATATTTTAAAATTAGAAAGTAAAGCTCAGGATATTTTGCTGTCGGAATTAGAAAGTGAAAATACGGCGCGGACTTTATTAAAAAGTAATCACTTGGACTTTATCGAACTGCCGCTAGTTACAAGCTTAGACACAACAGAAATTTTAACTTCATTACTAAAATTTTTAAAAGAGGCTTCATGATCACTTTGAAGCCCGAAACAAAAACATTAATTTTTATTGGTACTGGCGGCGTTGGCAAAACAACGTTGGCAGCCTCGTTTGGTGTGGGTTTAGCTATGTCCGGAAAAAAGGTTTTAGTCTTAACGATTGATCCCGCAAAACGGCTAGCTCAGGCCTTAGGTTTAAAAGCAGACGGTGATTTGCATCAAGTCAAGTTGCCCGCCGGATCTAAAAATTCTGGTCAGCTATGGTCTTGTGTTATCGATCATCAAAAAGCATTTGAAGAATTCATTCGCCAGGGGGCCCGCGGCGTAGCCAAAGAGGTTGACGTTAATCGATTACTAAAAAATAAACTTTACTTACAGCTATCGGGCCGCCTGAGTGGGTCGCAAGAATTCACGTCGTTGATTACTCTTTACCGTCATGTAAATAGCCAACAATTTGATTTGGTCATTTTAGATACTCCGCCGGCGCAACACACCTGGAGTTTTTTAAAAGCCCCCGAGAAAATTGCACAGCTTTTTAACGAAGGTATTACTAAGTGGTTTCGCCAAGAGCCCACATCACAATCAGTCTTTAAAAAAATTCTGAATGTAAGCACAACTCAAGTGTTAAAAGCGCTAGAGCTTTTAACCGGTTCAGAATTTATTCAGGAACTTTCAGCTTTTTTTGCAGCCATTCAGACTTGGCAAAAGCCTTTGGAAAATTATGTGTTGAATTGCCACCGCTTGCTGATTTCAAAGGAAACAGAATTTGTTTTAGTTACTGGACTAGATCCTTCAAGATTGCAAGAGGCCGAAAAACTATCCAAAGAAATTCGCACTCAAGGCTACCGCTTAACGTCGGTAGTTATTAACCGCGTCCCAGAGTGGTTAACCGGTGTTCATCCGAGTTTTAAAAAAAATCCGCAGCAAAATCGACTGAATCAGGTCATTCATTACTATCAAAGTCTGGAAGATGAGCTACAAAAGCGCCTTCAGTCCTTCTCGTCGCAGCAGAATGTGTACAAATGCTACGAGTTCAGTCAAAATACAGAGCATGTCCAGCAACTTAAAACGAATTATGACCAAATTGTTCGATTGTCTTAAATTACAGAAGCATTTTATGTTTCTATTGGTTTTTTCAGGCTGCGCTTTTTTCGGCTCGACAACAATATCATTGAACGAACGTGAAATGTTATTTGAAAAAGGTAAGGCCTTGGTTGCTGCAGAAGAATTTTCAAAAGCAGAGCCATTTTTTTTATCTTTAACGGCAGAGCCTATTACAAAATCAGATTCTATCTATGATTTGTCGTTATGGAATATTTCTTTAATTTACACCAAACTGTCGTTGCCTGAAAAATCGATTTTGGCCTTAAATCTATTGAAACAACAAAAGTCTGAATTTGTTTCCACATTTATTATCAATGCGGCCCTGATGAAAAATTATTTTTTAGTCGATAATAAACTAGTCGCTTTAAAATTTAAGAAAATGTTGGATGAAGAAAACCCAAAAACGGCCATCGGTGTCAAAACTCTTTTTACAAATCTGCAGCAGATTTTGAATTTAAATTATGATCAGTTTATTTTGCAAGAATTAGATTTCCTAGGCGAGATTCAAAAATATTTACTTTATGTGATTGAACAAAATGATTTTATTATCAATCGGCAAGCCGTCGAATTGTTGATTTCTAAATATGAACGTATATACAGTTTAACTCTGAATGACCGACTTGGAAATGCATTTAAAGAAAAAATTTTAATTTCTATTTTAGATAAACTGCGACAATTTAATTTGTATAAATTAAATGATATCAATATTAATCTAAAAACAGTTGCAAAATTTTCTAGATTTTCAGAAAAAATGGAAATGCAAATTACAGATAGGCTGCACAGATGAACTTACCGATGAATACCCCAACAGACACACAAGCCCACATTCATAATCATATTTGTCAAAATTTTGATGGCATACAAAATTGGTTTAAAGCCGTTACTAAACGTCTCGCGTATCCGATTTATTCAAGCTACGACATCCGAGATTCTGGATACAAAGTGACTAATGTAGACGCTAATGTCTATCCAGCCGGATTTAACAATATTTGCCCGACTGATAAAGAAAACGCCGTCGATCTTTTCAAAAAATATATCAACATTCATTACCCATTTAATGTAAAACGCATTTTACTTATTACCGAAGAGCACACTAAAAATTTATACTACCTGGAAAATGTTTATACGATTTCTGATTTGATTCAACAGGCTGGTTTTGAAGTTCGTTTGGCTTTTCCAAAAGAACTTTCTGAAGTATTAAATTTGGAAACAGCAACGGGTCACAAGTTACAATTTGGCAGTGGATTTGAAAATTCGGCTTGGGTCAAAGACTTCAAGCCCGATTTAATCATCAGTAACAACGACTTTTCATTGTCATTGCAGGACTGGGGTCAACAAATGACTAAACCCATGAACCCACCCCGTGGGCTTGGCTGGTATCAAAGAAAAAAATCCCGCTATTTTAAAAATTACAATCAGTTGGTTACTGAATTTTCACAACTTGCAAAAATAGACCCTTTTTTAATGCGTGTAGAAACAGAAGAGTTCAATACTTTTGATATCAACAATGAACAAAGTCGAAAAGAACTTGCAGACCGCACCGATCAGTTTTTGAAAAAGTTAAAAGAAACATACAAAGAAAAAAATATTTCTCATGAGCCTTTTTGCTTTGTGAAAAATAATGCGGGAACTTATGGTTTAGGTGTTATTAAAGTCAGCTCGGCGTCTGAAATTTTAGAGTGGACTTACAATGCCAGAAAAAAAATGAAAGCAGCCAAAGGCGGCCGAGATATTCAAGAAGTGATTATTCAAGAAGGAATCCCATCAATCGTAACTGCCGAAAGCTCTGCAGCGGAACCTGTCATTTATATGGTGGGCTGCGAACTGGCGGGCGGATTTTTAAGAACGCATGCAGAAAAATCTTCCACAGAAAGTCTAAATTCACCCGGAGCTGTTTATAAAAAGCTTTGTGTGACTGATCTTTACGACGACCGACAGAAGTGCCCGAAAGAAAATGTTTACGGTTGGTCTGCAAAGCTGGGCCTGTTGGCTATTGGTCTAGAAGCCGAAGAAATGAACGTGGAATTTATGAATTACACCAAAGCCAGTTGCGGAAGCATTTAATACTTTGGTCGTGAACTTAAAATAAATCAGGATCAGGCTTAACTGATCCGCTATACTTAAAGCATGCGAAAGCTTCTACCACAAATAAAAGTAATGTTCTTTTTTGCTATTTCATTTGCGGGTGGATTAGCACTTTTTTTTTCGATTTCTGAGGACTTACAAGTTCAGCGAGATCCTGCAGCCATCAACGGAAAAGTTTTTCAAATTTCGCAGTTAAGTTCAGCGCAAATCAAACAGCAATTGCATCGTAAAATTAAAATTCAAACTGTACAAAGTGGGGAAAAATCTTTGCGCTTAGAAGGTTTTTCATCGGCCATTTGTAAAACGTATTCGAACATTGAACTTTATTTTGAAGCTGAAGGTATGGCTGTTGCTGGAAAAGCTCCGCAAATGACGGTCAAAGCCAACTGCGAAGCCGGCCAAGACCCTGCTGAAATGGCATCAATCATTATTCCCGCAGCTTTGATTTTAGCCGAGAAACCCAGAAACGTGGAATTTCGCTTTGATGGTGTACAATCTCGATTTGAATTTAATAATTCTTCCGATGAATGGCCCCGAGTATGGGTGCTGAAATCGGTGCAGTTTAAATCAGATATCAATGGTAATAAGTTAGTAAGGCTTTCAGAAAATCCAGATGAAGATTCTCTGAAAGATTTAGTTGTTCTTGAGTTTTAGTAAATAAAAACTGCTTCGCTGGTTAGTATTGCTTCGCAATCTCCACAAATGTTCTAACCATAACTCCGGTGGCGCCCTTAGCGGTGCAGTAGTTCAGGCGATTCCCACACGCCCAGCCCGTTCCTGCGATATCGAAGTGAGCCCAAGGGATTCCTTCTCCGACAAATTGTTCTAAGAAAGCTGTTGCTGTTGCTGATCCGGCACCGGCGGCACTTGAAGTGTTTGATAAGTCTGCGTACGTGCCTTTCATATCTTTTACATGGGCATCTGTAAGCGGCATGTTCCAAACTAATTCTCCAGATTTGTTACCGGCTTTTTCAATTTTATTTTTTAAAGCTGCATTCCTAGTAAAATAACCCGTGTGGATATTACCTAAGGCAACAACCATCGCACCCGTCAAAGTCGCGGCGTCGATTATAATTTCGGGATTTTGCTCCGTCGCGTAGCTAAGCGCATCAGCTAAGATTAAACGGCCTTCTGCATCGGTGTTGTTGATTTCAAAAGTTTTACCGTTTCGAGCCGTGTGCACATCACCCGGTTTTGTCGCACGCGATCCCGGCATGTTTTCAGTCGAAGCCACGTAAGCCACAACATTGATTTTTAATTTCAACTGAGCAATTGCAAGCATAGTTGCAATCACGGCGGCTCCGCCCATCATGTCGTATTTCATTTCTTCCATCTTAGCACTTGGCTTGATGCTGATGCCGCCTGTATCAAAAGTCAGACCCTTACCCACAAAGGCTACTGGTTTTTTTGTCTTAGCGCCTCCGAAGTATTCCATAACGATAAACCGCGGCTCTTGTGCTGAACCTGCGGCTACGCCCAACAGACCACCCATTTTTTCTTTTTCAATTCTTTTTTTGTCCCAAGCCGTCACTTTAAGTGAAGTGCCTTTGGCTGCAACAATAGCAGAGTCTGCTAAAATTGTTGGAGTCATCAAATTACCGGGCATATCACCTAGGCGTTTTGCAAAGTTAGTGCAGGCGGCCAGAATCGTAGCTTCGTTAAAAGCTTGGGCCACAGCTTTGTCTTTTCCAAGTTTCGTAACGATATGAATTTGCGTGTCTTCTTTTTTCTTTTTCTCGGCCGTTTTTAATTCGTCGAAATTGTAAGAACATAAATGAATTCCTTCAACGAAGGCCTGCAAGTAATCAGCAAGATCTTTTTTACTAGCCGTCACCCCGTCAAAGTGTACGAAGGCTTCTGCCGTTTTTAAATTTTTAAGTTCTTTGGCTAATGCGGCACCTGCTTGGCGCACGCCTTCACAAGACATTTTATTTTCTGCACCTAAACCAATGCAGATCACATGACGAAATCCTAAAAAGCGCGCTTCGCGAAATGAAACAGCTTCGCATCCTGCACCAGTTACGATTTTATCGCTGATTGTATCTGCCAATGCTTTTGCAGTTTCAGCGTGAGTTATTTTTGGCAATTTATCTTTTTGCGCCGCTGCTTTTGAAAAGACGACCAAGGTCTGTCCAGTTAATGAGGAAATATCTTTTGCGTGTAAATGGACTTGCGTCATGGGCCTTCTCTTTCGTGATGATTTAAAAGAGATTATTATGTCTCAATTATGGAAAATGATGAAGCACTATTCGAGGACCAAAATTCACGTCTAGACTTGTCGTGTTAATTTAAAGGTTCAGAATTAATAAGCCGACAAAATAACAGATATTGGATTCTAGAAAACCACAACCTGAGGAGATTTTGTGCCTGCTATTCCCTACGTCATAGAACAGACATCAAAGGGCGAACGTTCATATGATATTTACTCGCGATTACTGAAAGATAGAATCGTCATCCTGGGGACGCCAGTCTCTGATGAAGCTGCCAACGCAATTATTGCGCAGTTTCTATTTTTAGAAGTTGATAATCCAGAAAAAGACATTCATTTTTATATTAATTCTCCGGGTGGAAGTGTTTCTGCCGGAATGGCAATTTATGATTTAATGCAGTTTGTGAAATGCGACGTCGCAACTTATTGCATGGGAATGGCTGCCAGCATGGGGTCATTGCTTTTATGCGCAGGTACAACAGGTAAACGCTACACAATGCCAAATTCTAGAATTATGATTCATCAACCGCTTTTACATGGTGGTGGATTATCAGGACAAGTGACCGACATTGAAATTCATGCGAAAGAGCTGATAAAAACCAAAGAGAAATTAACTCGCATTTACGAAACGCATACAGGGAAAGATTACCCGACTTTGTTTAGTGCGATGGAGCGTGATAATTTCATGGATCCAACTCAGGCCAAAGATTTTGGACTTGTAGACCACATTGTAGAATCTAGAAAAACGAAAAAAGGATAAAGCATGTCGACAACTAATACTGCGCTACGCTGCTCGTTCTGTGGAAAAGGCCAAAAAGAAGTTAAGAAATTAATCGCTGGGCCTGGTGTTTACATCTGTGATGAATGCATTGATTTATGTATGGATATTATCGATGAAGAAAAAGACAAAGAAGTCGCTGTAAAAGGCGCCTTCCGCGTGCCGAAACCAGCAGAGATAAAAGCGTTCTTAGATGATTACGTCATTGGACAGTTGACAGCCAAAAAAACCATTGCTGTGGCCGTCCACAATCACTACAAGCGGATCAATGCTTTACAAGGTAAAAAATCTTCAGACGTCGAACTGCAAAAATCAAATATTTTGCTAGTAGGCCCCACTGGATCTGGAAAAACTTTGATTGCACAAACGATTGCACGCATCTTAAATGTACCCTTCGCAATGGCCGATGCGACCACGTTAACCGAAGCCGGTTATGTCGGTGAAGATGTGGAAAACGTAGTCTTGAATTTACTTCAAGCTGCTGATTACGACATTGAAAAATGTAAACGTGGAATTATCTACGTTGATGAAATTGATAAGATCTCAAGAAAATCCGAAAATCCATCAATCACTCGTGACGTCAGTGGTGAAGGCGTGCAGCAAGCTTTACTGAAAATCTTAGAGGGCACTGTGGCTAATCTTCCGCCAAAAGGTGGACGTAAGCATCCGCAACAAGAATTTATTCAAGTTGATACAACAAATATTTTATTCATTTGTGGTGGCGCTTTCGTGGGACTTGATAAAATTATCGAGAACCGCACAACAAATAAATCAATGGGAATTGCTGGCGATATTTCAATGCCGTCACACGACAACACTGAGAATTTACTTTCAAAGGTTTCACCTGATGACTTATCAAAGTTTGGTTTGATTCCGGAATTTATTGGTCGTCTGCCATGTATCGCAACACTTGGACCTCTGGGTGAAGATGCTTTGATGGATATTTTAGTTAAACCAAAAAACGCCGTTGTGAAACAGTATCAACGACTTTTCGGTTTCGAGAATGTCGATTTAAAATTTACCGACAGCGCTTTAAAAGCTATTGCTCAGGAAGCACTAAAACGTAAAACCGGTGCGCGTGGTCTGCGCGGAGTTATCGAATCTTCAATGTTAGATGTGATGTACGACATTCCCGGTATGGTGAATGTGAAAGAAGTTATCATTGATGACAAAGTCATTCGCGATGCAGGTCAGCCGAAGCTAGTTTATTATTCCGATGATGAAATGCGAACTAAGGCTGAAGCTGAAAAAAATAAGAAACAAAGCGAAAGCGCATAAATAAAAGAAAGCGCATAAATAATTTAAGCGCTTCTAGAATTAATTGCTAGCCACCAACAGAGCTGTAATTCAGCTCTGTTGTGTATTTTGGCGTTGCTGAAGGTGCTTTTTTATCAGCAACTTTTGCCTTCACTGTGGATTCAGAAACATCCGGAGCTGCATCCGCTAACTCAGAAGCATCTTCATCACCTACGTCTTCAAAGTTAATGACGTCATAGATTCTGTCTTTGTAAGCAATTGGTAAACCGTGCACCGATGATTTTTTAGTTTCTGCAAATTTACGTTTTTCGCGATCATTTTTTAATTCGTAACTCAGTGGGTATCCGGCATCCATCAGTGCGATTCTTTCAGCCAGTTTTTGGCCGATCATTGCGCGGCAACGTGCGGCTTCGTTGTCTCTCCAGTTGCTGGCTGCTCGGGGTTTTAAGCGGCCTGGTGCTTGACGCGGTTCAACGCTGTACATGAAATAGAACTTACCGTTCTTTGAGCTAGCCAATCCTGCTAACGTGATGGCGATGCCCACGGTGCCTGTTTTAGCTATGACTGTTTTGGGTGTTAAATATCTTTTGTAAACAGCGGCATCAATGGTACTGCCTTTGTCTCCGCCAGTGACAGCGATGGCATCTTGCAAATCCATGTTTTGCGCTTGTAAATTTTTTCGTAAGGCACGCACTGACTTCACCATTGCGGAACATGTAGCTGATGTGTATCTGCGACCGTTTCCTGTTAAATCTGCGTTTTGTCCAGAACCATTTTCAAATGACACTTCAGCAGGAGTTAACTTAAATTTATCGTAAAAAATATGTGCGGCATTATCGTGCCCACCTGCAATAACGTACAAAGAATTTGCCACGTGATTGTTAGAATTCCAGTTCATGTATTTGATAATATCAATCATTTCCATCGATGAAACGAAGCCCTTTTTGGCTTTTTCAGAAGGCTGAAAAGTGTCTGGAAGCACTTCGATTTTTTGCGGACTGTAAGAAGGCTGGGCTACCAAGGTCACATCATTCGCTTTAGCTTCAACTCTTGATTTTTGATAATCTCGTAAAACTTCTGTTTTATTCAGTAATAATAATTTAACAAATTCTGCCTTCGGTGCATCGATATCGGATTTACCTGTAACAGGGTTGTAAGATTTTCCACGAGCCGTGTTCACTTTGTTCGTATCATATAAATACTTAAAATTTTGATCGAAGCTTAAGGTACGAATTTTTTTGACTCCCATTTCATTTAATCTAGAAATCAAAGTATGCATCGACGGTCTGGCGAAATAAGGATCACGCGACCCTTTGATATGCACGTCATAAAGATCATTTCCGACGGGAGTCGCAAAAAACTGAGTATAAAGTTTAGTGTGTGCGCCAACTGTTGATAAAATATTAAGAGTGGTCAGAACTTTCGAAACTGAAGCCAGCGGCAATTTTTCGTTCACGTTTTGCCCGCCGATAATTTCTTTAGAGTCTTCATTCATATAACAGAATGATTGCATCTTACCAGCCTGAGCCGATAAAGATAATCCAAGGATTAAGCCGAACAGAACTTTCGATTTCATTTGCATAACGTACCGCCTGTGCTTTGTAGCTATGACCAGATTTGCAATACTTAAACCGGGGGTGGTGTCTCATTTAAAAACAATAGGCTCGTTTTGAGACAAAGATTTCAGAAAATTGTTCGTTTATGCTTGTAACTTGTTAGACAGCGACAAAAAACGGAACTGGCCGGTTTTTGCAAAAAAAATCAGCTGACCTAGCCTTAATCAAGGTCGATCAGCGGTTAGTCATGAATTAAATCTTTCATCAACAAAACAATAACTTATGTCGGAACTCACAGATAGGTCTAGGCTGTCGCAAAATAGCCTTTTAAAAAATAAAAAGCTTTGCACTCTGTACTGGAAATTTTAGACTTATAGATGAGAGAAAGATTCCAGTTAAAGATTAACCGGGATCCCTCTTAGAGATGTCAAATCTCTCAACATCTGGAAGGAGCCCCCCAATGAGTGAACCGAAAACCCAGCAGCTGCCCTTACTTCCTTTACGAGATCTTATCATCTTCCCTCACATGATGATGCCACTGTTTGTTGGCCGAGAAAAAAGCATCAATGCTTTAGAAGATGCCATGAGCAAGCAAACAGATATTGTTCTAGCAGCGCAGAAGGATGCTAAAACAAATAATCCTGATGAAAAAGATATTTACGCGATTGGAACCATTGGTACAATTATTCAGTTATTACGTCTGCCGGACGGAACCGTTAAAGTACTGGTTGAAGGAAAACGCCGAACACGTATCAAAAACTTTGTCAGTAACGACGGACATTTTGTCGTAAACTGCGAATCCATTGAAGAAGATATTTCGAACCCAACAGAGGCCTCTGCACTGGTGCGCTCAGTGAAGGGTACTTTTGAAACTTATGTTAAATTGAACAAAAGAATCCCACCAGAAATATTGATGCGAGTTTCTAGCATCGAAAACGCTGGCGAATTGGCTGACATTATCGTAGCACAATTGAATTTGAAATTAGAAGACAAACAAGCTGTGCTTGAAATTTTAGATCCAACAAAACGATTAGAGCATTTATTAAATCTGATGACGGGCGAAATTGAAATACTTGAAGTTGAAAAGAAAATTCGCACACGTGTAAAAAAGCAGATGGAAAAATCGCAAAAGGAATACTATTTGAATGAGCAAATGCAGGCCATTCAAAAAGAACTTGGTGAAAAAGATGATTACCAAGCAGAGCTTGAAGATTTATCTGTAAAGTGCCGCGATAAAAAAATGCCTCAAGAGGCCAAAGACAAAATTAATAAAGAAATTAAAAAATTAAAAATGATGTCACCGATGAGTGCCGAAGCCACAGTGGTGCGTAATTATATCGACTGGGTTTTGTCGCTGCCATGGCAGAATTATAATGACGATCGCCATGATGTGAAAAACGCCAAAAAAATCTTAGATGACGATCACTGGGGATTAGAAAAAGTAAAAGACCGTATTTTAGAATATCTTGCAGTTTTATCATTATCAAAAAACATGAAGGGTCCTATTTTATGTTTAGCGGGGCCTCCGGGCGTTGGTAAGACGTCTTTAGCTAGATCGATTGCGGAATCGCTGAATCGTTCCTTTGCGCGAATTTCACTGGGCGGCGTGCGAGATGAAGCTGAAATTCGTGGACACCGAAAAACTTATGTTGGTGCGATGCCAGGTAAGATTTTACAAGCTTTGCGTAAAGTCGACAAAGGTAATCCAGTCGTGCTGCTGGATGAAATCGATAAAATGGCCAATGACTTCCGCGGTGATCCAGCTTCGGCAATGCTTGAAGTTTTAGACCCCGAGCAAAATGCAAATTTTTCGGATCACTACCTGGAGCTTGAGTACGATTTATCAAAAGTGATGTTTATTGCAACGGCAAATAATTTGGGAACCGTTCCCCGTCCACTTTTAGATCGTATGGAAATCATTTATTTAGAAGGCTACATCGAGCAAGAAAAGTTTCACATTGCGAAAAACTATTTAGTGCCGAAGCAAATCGAAAATCATGGTTTAAAAGATTACCGTATTTCAATAAATGACAAAGCCTTACGTGATGTGATTCGTTACTACACCCGTGAATCCGGAGTGCGTAATTTAGAACGGCAGCTGGCCAACGTTTTTCGAAAAGTAGCTAAAGACATCGTCATGTCTGAAACATTGGAAGACTTCAAAAAAGTGTCCACAGAGAAACCTTCAAAAGCGGTGAAAGCCAAAGCTAAAGGTAAAAAGACTTCAGCAAAAAAATCTGAAGGCTACGTTGTCACACCAGAAAAATTAGTCGAGCTTTTAGGTGGACATAAGTACAAGTACGGCGAAATTGAAAAACAAAATGAAATTGGTTTAACAAACGGAATGGCGTGGACAGAAGTGGGCGGAGATTTGCTTGCGGTTGAAGTCAGTACCGTTCCAGGTAAAGGTAAATTTACCGTAACTGGTCAGTTAGGTGACGTGATGAAAGAATCCTGCACCGCTGCCATGAGTTACGTGCGTTCACGTGGACCACTGTTTGGTTTAGATAAAGAGTATTATGCAAACGTTGACGTGCATATTCACTTTCCTGACGGAGCCACACCTAAAGATGGTCCTTCGGCAGGGGTTGCATTAACGACTTCAATTGTTTCTTCGATGATGAAAATTCCAGTCAAGCGCACAGTAGCTATGACCGGTGAAATTTCCCTACGCGGAAAAGTTTTACCAATTGGTGGGCTGAAAGAAAAAATCTTAGCCGCACACCGAGGGGGAATTAAAACCATTATTTGCCCGAAGGAAAATGAAAAAGATTTGAAAGATATTCCTAAAGAAGTCGTCAAAGAATTGAAAATTATACTGGTCGATCATGTTGACCAAGTTCTTATCAATGCTTTGGATATAAAAAATCCAAAAGAGCTTTTCAAATTTCAGTTCGAACGTGAACTGGGAATAAAAGCAAATTACACAGGCCAACACGTCCACACGACACACTAATCGTCAGCGACACAAGCAGAGCCTGAGAAAACGAACTGTTCTTATGAACCCGAACACTCTTAACCGAGGTTCGGGTTTTTTGTTTTTTTAGGCTAAAAAGAGTGTTGTTAAAAAATCTTAAACCGTTAGTGGAATATTGAATAAGTATAAATATCATACACTTAGAGCAATCTTAATAAAAGCTGCGCTTTTTTTAAGATTCTTAATTGACCTTCTATTTCAGATTCTGTAAGAAAATGACTTCTTTATCAATCAAAGGTGTTTACTTAATGAATCAGGCAAGTCGGTCGTACGAAATGGGGAAACTTTACTGTGACCGCGGAGATTACGCTTTAGCGCTTCCGCTGCTGACAGAGTCTTCCCAGATATATTTGGCAGAAAAAAACCATGATGCTTACTTAAAATGTTTACAAAACATCTTAAGAATTTATGCAGAACGGGAAGAATTCGAAAAAATAACTCAAGTAAAAGAAAATCTTCATGATTTAGTTATCCGTGACGGAATCGAACTGAATTCAAAAACCTATTACGTTCTGGGTTTGTGTTCTAGTTTTCGTGGCCAGCCTGAAAGTGCCGTTGATTATTTAAAAAAAGCTTTAACGATCGCTCTTGAAAAAGATAACAAAGAAGATATGTGCTACTCGATCTTGGGTTTAGCGATCTGTTTTAAACAACTTAAAAAATATGAAGATGCTTTAAAAGAAATTTATAATTTAAATATTTTCCTGCAGGTTTTAAATATTCCCGAACTGCGTGCGGCCTCTGCCAACACCAACGCTTTGATTTTGCTGGATCTAAAAAAACACGAACAGTCGTTAGAAGTGCTGTGGCATGCGTACGAAGAATTAAAAAACACAAAACAGTTAACTTTAGCTGTGGGTGTTCTGGGGAATATTGGCATCGTGCTGTTTGAAATGGGCCAAAAAGACGCGGCCAAAGTTTACTTAAATTTGGCTTACAAGGCGCTGGATGTTGAAAATAACAAACGCGCTATTAAGCAAATTGCAAAATACTTAACTTCGATGGAGTCGGACTCAAAAGGCTCTGCCGATTTAGTATTTGATTTAGATAACCATTCTGTTATCGAAAAAAATGTCGGTAAAATCGATTTCAAAAATCAATTTATTCTGCTGGATTTATTAAAACTTTTTATCAGCAACCAGGGCCATATTTTTTCTAAAGAATATTTGGTCGAACACGTCTGGAAACAAAATTATGACCCCGAAGTTCATGATAATAAAATTTATGTGACTATAAAGCGTTTACGTAAACTGATCGAGCCCGATTACGATAAGCCAAAATATATTTTTCGTGCAAAAAATGGTTATTACTTAAATAAATCTTCTAAAATTCAGTTAGTCGAAGTCAGAGCCGAGGGGGCCCTATGAAGTCATTATTATTTAGCTTAAGCCTGATGTTTTTTGTGTCGTTCGCGCAGGCCCAGCAAGCCTGTAACATCCAAGCACAAGGTGGAATTGACACTTGGCCGTGGCAATATGCAGAGCCTTTTCCGTGGGACAACATCGACGGCGTTTGGAAGCTGAATACAGATTCGTCGGACGTCTATTTCAAAATGAGCGTTACAGGCGAAAACAAAAAAGGCAAAATTTTAAAAATCATTAAATTTTCAACCAAAAGTTGCACAAAACCAGTTGCAACCGGCGTGGGTTTTGTGGGCTCATTAGAAAAAAATATCGTTCGCGGAGTTATCTCTGGTAAGGCCCTCAGATACCAGATCACGTTGGGCTTATTCGATACAAAGCAATTAACCAACGACGACGCCGCAACGTGCGGAGGCCAGGTTCTGGCGGCATCAATGGAAGTTATTGGCCAGCGAGGCGTCTACACGACGCCGATCGATCCAGCGACTTACCAGATTCAACTGATGGTGCTTAAAAAGGACCCAAGATCGTTTGAATCGATTTGCAAAAGACCTGCGGGCCGTTAAAAATAACTTGAGTCTAACGGACTCGAGTTATATATCTTTGATTCATTAAAAACCTATCGAGTTACCAACCTGATAGGCCGTTATAGGGAGTTAGCTCAGTTGGTAGAGCGCCACCCTTACAAGGTGGATGTCGCAGGTTCGAATCCTGTACTCCCTACCATTTATTTCCGCAAAAATACAAACAACCACAAAATCTCAAAGTGAATTATTCACTTACAGAGACAAAAACCGAGAGGTTTTTCAGGTCGACACGTCAAGAAATGTCCGCATATTTCTAAACTTGGTAGGATTCTGGTAGGGTTTTGGTAGGATCTAAAATCACAGAAAAATTCCAGAGTTTTGAAGCGGGTTTTCGACCACGCACTTGAGCAGACATAATCACGCTTTTCCTTCGCCTCTAAATTTGAACCAAAAGGAGGTACGATTATGGGAATTTTTGAATGGGTGCTAAAACTGATCTTTTTTTTCTGGCTTGGGGTCTTCGGGATTGGTTTTGCTGACCTTGCGATTCAGCTTCAGTCTGAAACGATCAAGGCTTACAAGAAGGGCCCCGTCAGCGCTTCAAAGTTTACTCAAATGATGACAGGAGAAGATAGGAAATAAATTTCTCTTGAGATCAAATTTACTGCCCGATGGCTCATACCCATCGGGCTTTTCTTTTTCTAATGGAGAAAAAATGGAAAATTCAAATAAAAGAAAAACTGTCGCTTATTGCCGCGTTTCGACAGCACTTCAAGGCTCAGGATTAGAAGCCCAGGTTCGCCAAGTTCGCGTCTACTGTGAACAAATGGGCATTAAAGACGTTGAGATTTTCACAGATGAAAATCAATCTGGAGCCAAGCAAACCCGTCCCGCCTTAGATCGTATGATGGCCGCTGTAAAAAATAATGAAGTGGATCAAGTGATTGTTCCCGCGTTTTCTCGTCTTGCCAGATCCACCACACATTTATTAAGAGCATTAGATGAATTTAAAGCTAATAACTGCTCTTTTATTTCACTCAGTGAAAGGCTAGATACGTCAACTGCTGCCGGAAAAATGGCCTTCACAGTTTTGGCAGCAGTTTCACAGTTAGAGCGAGAATTAATTATAGAAAGGGTCAAAGTTGGCTTAGCAAATGCTCGTGCTAAGGGTAAAATCATTGGCAGAAAGAAAACCAGAAACTCTGAAATGATTCGAGCTCTTCGCAGAAAAGGACTACCGTATAGGGCTATTGCGGACCTGTGTGGGTGCTCACATGGATCGGTTCACGCGGAAATTTTGGCAATGAAAAAAGAAGACGCCGCAAAAAAACTTCTAGAAGATGAGTCTCAAATAAATAATCTTGGCGTTCCAGAGTCACAAAAATGTGAAGTGTCCAAAAACCTGGACAGTGAGCGCAGTTATCAATATTTTGAAACCGTAGATTGATATCCAGTCTTGGGGGCAAAGAATTCTCTTTGCCCCTTGCCTTTTTTAAGGCTCTGAAAGTTAGGACACTGACTTTCAAATTCCACTCAGCCAATGTCTGCTGAAAAAACCCATAAAATTTTAATAGCAAAGCCAGGTGAAAAAAGTTATTTGTCGCAAGCCTTTTTGATACTGCAAGGGATTTAATCGGTGATTGAAATCCAATACCGTCGGATCATTTCCTGGTCTTCTTCATCCCATACTTGATCTTCGAGTTGTCCATTGAATTTCTCGATAATTTTCCAGGAAGGAATATTCTCCTCAGCACAAGTTACCATAATCTTATCCATCCCAAGACCATGACAGTACTGAATTGCCTGTCGGACCATTTCTGTTGCATATCCAGTTCGGCGATATGGCTCAGCGATAGAATAGCCGATATTTCCGCCTCTTTTTCGAAGCATTTCGTTTAACGAATGCCTTACGCTGACCCGGCCAACTATTTTATTATCAACGAATCCATAAAGCATTGAATGAGCAACCCTGCCGGGTTCTAAATCGATTCCATGACGCTCTTTCTCGAGAATACTTATCATAGACGAATACGACATTCCAGGTTTCCAAGTAAATGTGTACCATGCGAGGTCCTTTTCAGGCCAATGTTTCATACCCTCAAAAAATACGGCCGGTGTTTTGAAACGTAGTTTATCTTGTCTACATGGCAGCAAAGAATATCAGCTTGCTTTCTGGCAGCAAAATTAAAAAAGATATTCTCAGATATCTCGCCATCACCGAAGGAATTCTTCTTCTTTACAGACCATCGATATTAACTTACACCATTACCATGCTTCGATGGTTTAACTTTTCCATTATTTGGGTGATTTCTCTTTATAGTTACGCTGGACTCGCCAAGGATATCGACCTTAGAGTTCCTTATATAAAGCAAGAGACTAATTTATGTGTACCAACCTCAGCTGCGATGGTTTTGTCTTATTACGGACAACAACACTTACCACGAGAAATCAAAACGTGGTCACGCGGGCAAGAGTATCAATCAGAACTGCCATTTTCAGATTTTACAGCCACATTTTTCCCAGATTTAATTTTAGGTCTTCATAATCATGGAATTGATTGGATTGTGGTTGTCTTTCCTAATGATGAATTGGGTTTTAAATCCGGCATAAAGCAGATCAAAAATCAGCTTGATATGGGTTTCCCTGTGATTGTGGACACGGCTCTCTTTCGGGGGCATACCTTTGTGATCACCGGCTACAATAGCGATGGCGCGACTTGGATTATTGCTGATCCCAACAAGGATTTTCCAGGTCGGAGCGAAATTCGTAACGAAGATTTTTACTCGATATGGAACTCAGTTCCCGTTGGCTCGAATCGAAGAGGCGCAATTTTCACGAAGCCTCCACAATAAGTTTCATCAACCACTTGAATACTGGTCTTATGATGAAAATTAGACCTCAAGAGTTTATTACATTAAATTTCGATTTTCATCCTAGTAAGGCCGGCTTGTATGTGAAAGTCTGCCTTCACGATCGAAGAAATCTACAGAATTTGTCATTGGTAGGGTTTAAAATAAAGTGCAAGCAAATACAAATGCTTGGCGGATGTCAAAACGCCCTAGCATTTTCTTTTAAAACCACCGCAACCACGGTGGGTTCTTGTGTTTCTAGGGTCTGAGATTTGGCTAAAAAATTTTAACACTAAATACAGCATGAGATGAAAAACTCAAAAAGTAGGAACAGCTAAATTTTGATTTTCTTTTTAATGATCTTTCTAGAGACTATTTTCTTCGCGATCGGCGAGTTTAATAGATAACCAAACGAGTTTTTAGAGACTATTAAATCGTAATCCTGCCAATAAAGCTCGCCTGTCTTGGCATCCCAAATATAAGTAATTGTTTTATTTGATTTTAAACTTTTATCTAGAAGTTCAATATTAAAAACCGCGTAACAGTCTGCCGTTTTTGGATCTCTACAAGAAGGATAGCATATAACTTGGGAATCAAGATGTTTGTTTATAAAGGTATGCGACGCTGAATAATCTATGGGACTCATAATCGCTTTAATTTTCTTGTTTTTATGGATACGGAGCTCTTTTTTATCATTTAAGTTCGTTGAAAAAATGGCCCTTTGACCGTTATCACTTCTTTTTAGATGAAGTCGTTCTTGTATGAAATGATATGCGTGTTCATACAAGGCTGTATCAATCTCTTTTGATCCGTAAAAAACAGTCTTATCAGAGCCAGGGGGCTTAAACCTGGCTTGGTACTGAAAGGCCACGGGGATTGGATATAAAAATGGGCCACGAATTAATTTATCCCATTCTGCATATTTTTTTCTTAAAGACTCTGAGCTTCGTTGTAGTAAAATTTCAAGCTGTTTTGATTTTGCAATACTATCTTCGGTAGCCGCTGCGGCGTACGTGGTCGTTTGATTTTCCACTATTCTAAACACTTCAACCATGAAACAACTAGGCCCCGCGTCCACGAACGTAATCAAGATATCGCCTTACGCCAAATAAGTTTTCATTCGATTCAACCATTAAATCCATGGGCTTAGATTGAAGTTGAGGGTGAAAAGTAGATAGCCACTCAATCTGATTTGATGGAGTGGAAAACATTGCGTGAAGACTTTTATGAATTCCAATCAAAGAAATTAAAGCTTCAACTTCCGAAGAGAATGATCCTTCCGAAATAGGAACGCTTTCTTCATCGAGCCAATTTTTAATAGTGTTTTTAGAAACCTTAATGATGTTACCAATAGTTTCATTACTATAGCCCCATTCGCTTTTAATAAATTTAATGGCATCAGCTAAGGCCTCGCCGGCAAGAATGGGATCGAGGTCACTTCTTAGAAAAAGGTTTTCTCTGCTTTTTGCTATCACTGCTGATGTAGACATAAGACCTCGCGGTATAGCTTTATTATCGGTCAAAATTGATCTAAAGTTAAGTATTTTTACTAACTTTTGTAATAATTCAGTACTTTAGAGATGTTACATATAATCAAAATTGTTCAAAATGTCAAAAAACGGCCCATTTTAATCAACAAGCGTGTTGTTCAAACAAAAGAAGCCTCGCTAGATAAGCTTTGCAAAATAATGACATCGTTCAAAAAAGCAGCTTAATGTAGTGATGCAATGAAAAATAATAAGACTAAATACAATTCAAGATACGAAGCTCAAAAGAACGTTAATGCTTATGCACACGCCTACCAAGATGAAGCTAAAGCAAGGCAAACCCAAAATATTTTTTTCGGAAAAATAACAGAATCTGGTGAGCAATTTAAAAACAGCCAACAATTTTTTAAATTTGGATTCCACCAAAAAATGGGAGATCCATTACAAATTGTGCCCGAACGAAAAAAAGGCAAGACGAAAAAATCTTGGGCAATCTACTCCGGTCGAAAAAGAATTGGCTATGTCGACGAGTCACTCGTCAATGAATTCACCGCTCGATTGAAAAAACAAAGATACGAATTCTTCATATTTGACCCCTTGGCGATGCAGTTTGATCAGATTCCTAATTTATTTGTTGCAGTTCCTAAGGGATCAAAAGTTGGGGCTAAGCGCTTGAAGGTCATTGAGGCCAGACATCGAATGGCAAAAATGAAACTGATTGGATCTAAATTTATTAAAGCTTGTATGAACGTGTAAAATAAGAAAAATCAAAATGCAACCAAGCCCTCGGTAACATCTTTACTAAATCCACGCCAAACACTGGCGCTTAAGCAGCCCAAGAAAATATAAGTGCCTAAAAGTGAACCCATCGCAGTGCCTTTAGGGCCGAATAGTGAGCCGACTACAACTCCGTAAGGTGCATAATTTAAATTTAATCGTTTGAAAGTTCTTTGCAGCAAGCGAAGTTTGCAATTTATTCTTTGGTTTCGATTAAAGCGGCCCATTGCCGGGACTTCTAAATCAAGATCAAACATTTGCAAATTCAGAATCAGATAATCTATTTCTTCTTCGAAGCTTTCGGACTTGAAATAATCTTTTGTCAGCTTTAACTTATTCCTTGCGAATTCATAAACGTCCAAGCTTTTTAAATTCATTTTCTTAGCTCCTTAGTTTTATCAATGATACGTTAATTAGGTAAAAAAATAAACCATCCTTGCCTACAATCCTAAAAATTAATAATTTTAAATAATCCTTATTGATTAAAAATGATGTGCTCTAAGCAACGCACTTTTTTCGATTGCATTTTAAAAGACGTCGATAAATACTTCTTCGAACCAAATTATTTAAAAAAAGGAAGTTTACGAATGAAAAATATTTTAATTATCGCCGCTATTTTTATTTCATCATCTACGTTTGCACAAGTGTCTGCATTTTCTGGAACGTCAGAGGCCAGTGCGGTTGTTATTAGCGGTAATGCCAGCAACGAAACTTACAGCGCTAAAACAGATAACACTTACAGTTTATCCCAGTTGGATTTGGCTAAAGTTTTTGGCAAATATGTGCGCTCGTCTTCGGGCGGTACAGAAAGTACAAAAGCCTGGGAAGCAGGCCTTCGTTATGAAAGAATTTTTACCAAAGATTTACTAAGTGCATTTTTGCAACACAAAGTCGAGCACGATCCTTACAACGGTATTTTTATTCAGCGTGATTCAACCGATATCGGTCTTCGGTACACGCACATCAAAACCGATTCTTTAAGCTGGTCTTCTGAATTAGGTTACCAATACGCTTCCACGTACGCAGCCGCGGGCGTGGATAGGACTAACAGTGGCTTCGTGCGCGGTTATTCTGAAGTTGAATTTAAATTATCTGCAACAACTTCAACAAAGCTATGGGCCGAGTATTTATCACCACTGAAAAGTGAAGATAAATCACGTAGCAAAGCAGAGCTTTCATTATCGGTTGCGATGAGCGAAATATTTTCTTTGAAATCGGCTTATTTACTTGAGCATAACGAAGGCGCGCTATCTCCGCTTAAAAAAGATACTTCAACTTGGACGACGGCCCTTGTTGCCAAGTACTAGTCTACGGCCCGCGAAAGACGAGCGAAGAAAAAACTTCAAAGTTGTTGTAGCTATTAACTGCATTATTTGACCCCTGCGCTGCGAACAGCACGCCTGAATCAATGCTAAAAGCCGTATTATAATTGTAAGTTGTTGAAGATTTAAAAACTGTCGTCAAAGCTTTTTCGTTTGTTGTTGATAAGACCGAACTTTTGCTGCCACGACGGCCAGTAATTTCGGTGGCTTGCGTGATGGTGCGGCTGAAATAACTTTTTTGAGTGATCTGCAGCTCTGAATTCCAGTTCCAGTCCGAATTTATCGGCCCCTGCGCCCCGAAACCCAAATCAAAAAATGAATGTGAGTATTCGCTAAGGCTGGAAAAAACAAAACCCAGCCCAGAAAATCCGTGCAACTTAATTTTTTCATTCAGTTCAAATTCGGCATCACCTGAAAGATGGACTTCATGGTCCCATCTGTTATTAAATTGCGGAAAGTATCTGCTTTCAAAACCGGTGCCGGCGTTGAATTCTAATCTTGAACTTTTCTGCCAGCTTTTTTCGAAATCCAGTCCAAAACCTGAATTCGTAAAACTGCTATCTGATGTTGCCGCAGAATTAAAAATATAATTGCGGTGGAAAACTTTGGGGATTAGTTGATAGTCCCCAACAATCTGATTTTCTTTTTTTTGCTCGATGGATAAATTCAAAGACAGCAAATTATTCGATTTCTGTTTGGCGTAGTTAAACCAGGAAATGCTTAAATAAAATGGAATGTCTTGCACGTCACCAAACCATTTGGAATCAAGTTTACTAAAGACGTCTGCAACGGGCTCGGACGGCAATAGATCAGCGTTTGAGGTATAATAAAAGCCGAGACTCTGTTTCCCTTGAATCTCGGTGGCTGGTGTCTGCGCATTCGCTTTTGAAATCATGCACAGAATTAAACCGCAGATCACCGTCCTGTTTATATAAGCGAACATTACTTTTTTTGTTCTTTTCGGTCGGCCTTTTCTTCTTTGCGCTCTGAACGTTCTTCAAGTTTTTTTTCTTTGCGCTCGTTTTTTTCTTGCTTACGCTGGGCATTTTTTTCTTTGCGGTCGTCTCGAGTGGCTTGACCCAACTGGCTTGGTGACACACCTAAAGCTTTTGCAATGGCACCCCAACCCATTTTTTGCTGTGTTCGCATTTTTGAAATTTCTTCTTTTGATTTTCCGGACAATTCGGCCAATCTACTAATCCGAGTTTCATCATTTTTACCTAGATTTTTTTCCACTTCAGTTTCTTTTGGTGATTCGGTTGTTGCAGGTGAAACCGAAGAATCTTCTTCAGCGGCTGCAGCTTGAATAAAGCCTAAATTAAAGGTTATGCATGTTAGCGATATAAGTACTAGTTTTTTAAGGGTGCCTGAATAAGTCATAAATCTCCTGGGTAAAGTGGATCTTTAACCCTACTCGTGTTGAAGTGTTTTCGCAAACTTTTGACCTGTGACACACTCAAATCAAGACTGTGGATTTTAATGTAAAACTTTTGAACAAAGAAATCAGTGCTGCAGCACTTGATCCATATTCTGCAGCAGCACCCGACGGCTTTCCATAAAGCGTGGATTCAGAAACGCAGCCGTGTGACCACCACCCGTTTGTGGCACAAAAGTTTTTGGTCCGGGCCAAAGATCAAAATTTTTCTGACCCAATTCAAAATTCACGATCTTGTCTTCTGTCCCATGAAAAAATAGAGCGGGCACATGTGGAGTGAACTGCAGTTTTTTTTCAGCGGACCAAGTATCACTGATGGCAAAATACGTAAAAGGCTTTAGCAAAGTCAAAAACCATCGCTGACTTAAAACGGATCGTGCGGCCTGCTGGTAAGATAAAAATGAAGATTCTAAAACGACTAGCTTAGGTAAATAATTGAACTGCTTTTTTTCGTTAAGCTCTTGCAGCGTTCGCACCAAAACATTACTTCCCAAACTTTGACCGACGGCAACCACTGCAAGCTGCGGATATTTTTCATGCACGTATCTAAAAACGGTTTCACCGTCTTGCACAGTTTTTTCTGGTGTTGCATCGGCATCCGAGCTTGCACCGTAGCCGCGATAATCAAAAATCAAATAGTCGTAGCCATGTTCAGTTAGCCAACTCAGAAATAAAAAATGTGCGGTTAGGTTTTGGCCATTGCCATGGAAGTGAACAACTAGACCTTTACTTTTTGTTTTTGCTGAAAAGTGCCAGGCATGAAGAAATTGGCCTTCAGTACTTTCACGACCTTCATGGCTTTCACTTTGGACCGGAATATAAATATCTTCAGGGACAGGTTGTAGTTTTTCTTGAATGACGAACGGATTACGGTCAGCTGGGTACATCAAATGAGTGCATCCAAAAAAAAACCAAGCTGAAACAAAAATTATTAAGTAACGAACTGCAGAGCTCACTTTACTTTTTGTGACAGCAGTAAAAATAAGTCTCATCATTCAATATTTTACTCATGGAAGATGAAAATGGCATATTTAAGTTGCAGTTTTCTAGCAGAGTGCTTTTGAATTCAGCGATATTTGTACCCGTCATCTTTTCGCAGCGAAAATTTTCTGACTTAACATCTTCCGTTTTAGCAAAAGCTAACTGGCTCGATAAAATAAGTGCTGTGAAAACAATTGAGTAAATCATTGAAGCTCCTTTTTTTTCTTTTCAAAATTTAGCGTATTTGCTGTTCTAATGTCGAATACTTTCTTCCGACTGTGCGTCCTGTTTTTACAGTTAAGTCTAGACATTGAAAAATATAAACAGTTTAATTTCTTAAATGAACAAACCAATGGAGGTTTTTGTGTTAAAAAATATTAGCTTTGTAGCAACACTTATCGTGTTGTCACAAGCTCAGGGTGCGCATTATGGAATGGCTGGCTGCGGAGTAGGCTCTTTAGTGTTTCAGGATCAACCTGGAAAAATTCAAATTGTTGCAGCGACTGTGAACAATTTAGTTTCTCCGCAAACGTCTGCAATTACGTCTGGAACTTCTGGATGTTACGAAGAAGGTAGCCACTCAGCAAAATTAGATTATATCGAAGCTAACAAAATGGCTTTGAAAGAAGATGCGGCCCGGGGGCAAGGCGAAACTTTGCAAGGTTTAACAACTTTATTAGGTTGTTCAGAAGCCAAAAAAGTTAATTCTGAAATTAAAAGTAACTTCAAAACTATTTTCAGCCAAGATAACGCTCAGGATATTTTAAAAGCGATCCGTTCAAATTCAACAGTGCAAAAATCTTGCGTTACATTAGGTTAATAGGGGAAATGAAAATGAAAAATATTTTAATCGTTCTTTTGACAGTTGTTGCATCTGTTTCTTTCGCGCAAAAACCATCAGGAAAAGGTTTGCTTCGTAATTACGGCGTTGCCGGTTGCGGATTAGGTTCAGTTCTTATGGGTAAACATGGTGGTCAAGTTTCTGCAGCAACGACCAACAACACATCTTCGAACCAGATGATTGGTATCACAGCTGGAACTTTGAATTGTATCGATAGCGCTAGTTCTGAAGTGGCTAGCCGTATGGATCATTTCATTCTAGTAAATCGTTCACAAATTCAGGGTGACATCGCCCGCGGTTCTGGTGAAACAATTTTAGCCTTAAGCAGCTACATGGGTTGTGAATCTGCATCTGCTGAAATTGCGGCTCAGCTTAAAAATAATTACTCAAATATTTTTAATGCAGAAGCAGCTGCAAACGAAATTACTGACAGTATTATCACTGTCGTTTTAAAAACTCCGGCCCTTGCTGCAAAATGCAATAGCTTAGCTGGTTTGTAATTTAAGCTGG
Source organism: Bdellovibrionales bacterium (assembly GCA_043740435.1). Lineage (GTDB taxonomy): Bacteria > Bdellovibrionota > Bdellovibrionia > Bdellovibrionales > Bdellovibrionaceae > Pseudobdellovibrio. The sequence continues at coordinate 30,994 of JAYUCH010000018.1, forward strand.
CTCATTAAGAGTTAATAAGAAAAGTTGCAGCTGTAACTTTTCTAGAATAAAGTCCCAAAAATGAAGATTTTTGGGACTTTTCTTTTTGTAGCTGTCATTCAATCCATTTGTTTTTCCCAAACACATTCAGATAACATATTTCAATTGGCTCAAGATAAAAAAGTTTCCACTTCAAGAGCTTGGAAGAAGTTATTGCATATTGAACGAAATTTTTTTGGTATTCCGACAACACAAATAGCAGATACAAAATTTTTTCTTTCAAATACGCCAGAGTTTGCAAATGATGATGAACTTTTTGCCACACTTAAAGCCTTTCAAATTCCGGCTGAAAAACAGGCTCAGAAAATTCAGCACCCTTTAAAACTTGTTGGTGATTTCAAAATTATTGATCACAGTCAGCATGCACTATGTCGCTTTCCAGCCCGATTGAAATTTTTAAAATCGGAGCTTTCCGAAGCCACTGATTTTTGGAATTCACTTCCCAAAGTGAACTGCACGTATCAAAAAATTTTTTTAGAAGCCCTTGATCCCAAATCTATTAGTTTTGTTTTTTCGTCGTACTACGCTGACAGCCCGGGATCGGCTTTTGGGCACACTTTTTTTAGAATTAATCGCAACTATCTGCACACCAAAGTAAAACAAGAACTTCTTGATTTTGGGATTGGCTTTGCGGCAAATGTCACCGTCACAAACCCCGCAGCTTACGCTTTAATGGGCCTTCTGGGTGGTTTTACCGGAGCTTGGACGAACCTTCCGTACTATTACAAAGTTCGCGAATACAACGATTACGAAGCCCGCGATTTGTGGTCCTATGACCTGGATTTAACCGAAGCCGAAGTAGAAATGTTCGCGCTGCATATGTGGGAAGTTGGAGCGCACTCCTACAAATATTTTTTTTTCACGCAGAACTGCGCCTATCACATGCTAACGGTGCTTGAAGCCGCCGCACCAAGGCTACATCTTATTGAACACGTGCCTTTTTATTATATCATCCCGGCCGATTCAATGAAGGCTTTATTTGCAGAAAAAAGTTTAGTAAAAAGTTTTAACTTTAGGCCAAGTGCCCGAAAAGTTTTTTTAGAACGTACCAAACTTTTGGATCAAAATTTTCTTGCAGATTTCGATACTTTTGCTGACACGGAGAATCTGCCAAATAATTTTTCAAAGAATTTACCCACCACAACAGATTTGCAAAAGGCCTATTTTTTGGATGCAGCGATTGATCTGGTCGATTTGCGCCACCCACAATTAGATGCAAAGAAAAACCCAATTCTTTTTCAAAAAAAAGAATTCTTGTTAGCGCAACGAGCCCAAGTAAACATTATTTCACCAGAGCTTTTAATACCCACAAATCCAACAGAGCAGCCCGAACTTTCACATGGCTCTTCGCGGCTTAATTTATCTTATTCTGAAAAAGAAAAAATAAAGTCAGGGTTTCTAAATTACCGCTTTGCACTGCATGATTTGCAAGACCCGCAGATTGGAATGCCTCGGTTTTCTCAATTGGAATTTTTTAATTTTAATTATCAGCTGCTGCCATCTGATTTGCATTTCCGCGAGATGAATTTATTTAAAGTTTTGAATCTAAGTCCCAGAAATTTTTTCGAAAAAAAATCGTCATGGGGTTTTGAGCTTGGAATTCAAAATAAATCGGAATACTGCAGCCGTGCAGATGACGACTGCTATCTGACCGGGTTTTTAGCTAAATATGGCACTGCAGTTCATTTCATAAATGATGACTCTGTAGCTTGGGTACTAGCCACTGTGAATGCTCGTTATGGCGCTGCATTGCAAAACTCGAAGTACTATTTGGCCCCGGGATTCGAACTAGGTGCCTTGTACAGATTTTCTGTGCAAAGTTCTGTGATGGCCACAATGGCCCGTGAATACCCGATAGACCGAGAGTATCAGCAAAATTATCTGTTGGAATTTAGAAAGAATTTCCAGCAGAGCTTGGGTGTTGGAATTTATTTACAAAACGAAACGGCCGGAGCCAAAATAAATTTCTATTATTAATTAATTTCTAAGATTAGTGGTTCACAAAAGGCAATCCATCACCAACTTCACCGGCCGCATCACCTAAGTGTGCAGTGGTCGAAGCATTTAACAGCGCGCCGTTCGCCGCAGAACCGTAACACTTGATGCGTTTGTTACTAGCGATGAAGCAACCAAAATAATATCCACGAGATAAACTAACCGGAGTCACTGAAGTTCCTAAACTCATAACTGTTAGTCCTGCCATCTGACCCGCAGCACTTCCGATGTTGGTTATATTTCCTTTTAAAAGTTGACCGGTGCTGTTTAAGCCCCAGCATTTCATCGTTGCTGTTGTGGACATTGCACAACTGGTTTGCTGCCCCAAAGAAATTTTTGCAGGAATGAATCCTAAATTCACTGCCGCCAAAAAATCACCCATCGTGTTGGCCACGGCTCCTGCCGTGGAAGTGTTATCATAACCCAACTGGCCGGACAGATTACGTCCCCAACATTTCAAAGCATTATTATCTAGAATTGCACACGAATGCGAATAACCACTTTCGATGTCGATTACTGTACGGCCCGTTCCTAAATTGACAACAGGAAGTAAATCACCCATTTGGCCCGCAGCACTGCCAAGCGTGGCCTTGCTTTCATAACCAGTTTGACCGTTGGTCGAATTGCCCCAGCACTTAACTGTGTTGTTATCTAATCTTGCGCACGTGAAGTTAAAACCACCAACAACTTTTAAAGCCGTACGGCCCGTTCCTAAATTGACAGCCAGCAATGCATCACCCATTTGTGAAGCTGATGTACCGCGGTTGGTAATATCGCCTAAACCCAATTGCCCGCTGGAATTTAATCCCCAACATTTTAATGCACTGTTATCTAGTTTTGCACACGATGTTGAACCGAAGGCGAATATTTTTAAAGCTGTGCGGCCAGTACCTAAGTTGACAGCTAACAAAGCGTCACCCATTTGGGCCGAAGTTGTTCCACGGTTGGTGATGTCACCCAGACCTAACTGTCCGCTGGAATTTAAACCCCAACATTTTACCGTCGCATTATCTAGCAGTGCACAGCTGTGATTATCACCTGATGCTAAAGCGGTTGCTGTGCGACCTGTTCCTAAATTCACGAATGTTAATTTGTCTCCGCCCTGATTGGCAGCGCTTCCCATGCTAACTGTCGAGCCCTGACCCAGCTGGCCCGAGGAACCCAGGCCCCAACATTTTACCGAGCCTTCGTTGTAGCGCACACAAGTGTGGTAAGCACCGCTGACTATTTCTACAGGTTCAACATGTGTTACCGCAGCCGTTGAAGTATTCATGCCGGTATCGGTCACCTTTACACTGGCAGCTCCGGCTAACGGTCCACCGGTGTAGGCACCGGTTGCAGCGACAATGGATCCGCCGCCACTGACCACGGAATATGTTGGGCTACCAACTGCTAAAACTGAAGTAAATGTGGCCGTTGAAAAAACCGGTAATTTTAAAGTTGCCGGGCTGATAGATAATGAACTCACGACCGTAATATTTGCGTTAATAAAATTTAAAAGAGTATCCGTCACGCGAATCACTGCAGAGCCCGCGGTAATTGGTGCGGTGTAAACGCCAGTTGTAGCATTGATACTTCCGCCACCGCTGATTAAAGAAAAAGATCGCGTTCCGCTGCCGCCCGTGGCCGTAAAAGTTTGTGAACCGTTAACTGCCACCGTCACGTTGACCGGAGATAAAGTTAATGGAAGATAACTAACAATTGTTGAATCAGAAATATTTCCCAAGCTGTCAGTCACGCGCACAACATCTGTTTCCACAATGGCCGGAGCTGTGAACGTGCCCATAACTGTATCGACGATTCCGGTGCCACTGACTAAAGTGTAAGTTAATGGTGGAACTCCGCCAACGGGTGCAAAAGTTACAGTTCCGTTTGTAACCACATTCGCAGAAGCTGGTGCGATGGCTAAATTTGCGTTCACATTAACGATCGCATCGCTGATGTTTCCTAAAGTATCCGTCGCGCGCACAGTGGCAGTGCCTGTTGAGGCCGGAGTGTATAACCCCGTGCTGGCGTTCACGGCACCTGTTCCTGCAAAAACAGAATAAGTCGAAGCAGGGACTCCGCCGCTGACTGCAAAAGCAATTGTGTTAGCTAAAGTAATTGTTTTTGCAGTGGGGCTAATTGCTAATGCACTATTTACTGTTACGGTCGCTGTTGCAGTTTGCCCGATGGCATCTGTGATTTTAACGACATCACTGCCACTAACAGCTGGTGCCGTGTAAACACCCGTCGCTGCGTTTATGACTCCTGTGCCGGATTGAATTGAAAAAGTATATGGTGTTTGGCCACCGCTACCGGAAAATGTAAATGCATTATTGACGGCCAAAGTTTTGGTCGCAGGCGTTATACTGACCGCATTCACGATTGTTACAGCCGCGTTGGATACAGCGCTGGTGGAATCGGTCACGCGTACAACCACAGAACCCGCAACAGCTGGTGCTGTGTAAACGCCAGTGGATGCATTGATCACGCCGCCACCACTAACGATAGAATAAGTGTACGGAGAAACGCCGCCGGTAACAGTAAAAGTTTGTGCAGCGCTGAAAGCTAAAGTTTTCGTTGCTGGCGAGATTGATAACGCAGTGGTTACTGTCACGGTTGAATTTGATGTATTCCCAATTGAATCCGTAACACGAACAACAGTACTACCACCAACGGCAGGGGCTGTGAAAGCGCCCGAAGCGGCAACAACAGTTCCGCCGCCACTTACAATCGAATAAGTATACGGAGAAACTCCGCCAGCAGCTAAAAATGTTTGCGAACCGTTAACTGCAACAGTCACAGTGACCGGAGAAATCGCAAGGGCTGCATTCACCGTAATATTTGCAGTTGATGTTTGTCCGATGGCGTCTGTTACTTTCACGACCGCTGAGCCACTTGCAGCTGGTGCTGTGTAAATTCCGCTGGCCGCGTTCACTGAACCTGTACCTGATTGAATGGAATATGTGTACGGAGTTTGTCCGCCGCTGCTTGAAAAAGTAAATGTATTATTCACTGCCAAAGTTTTTGATGCAGGCGAAATCAATACCGGAGCCACAACTGTCACTGATGCAGTTGCAACTTGCCCTAATGAATCTGTAATCTGAATAACGGCAGATCCGGGAACTAGATCAGAAGTGTAGGCGCCAGTTGTTGCGTTGATGACTCCGCCGCCCGATGCAATTGAAAAAGTGTACGGAGTAATTCCACCGCTGCCAGTAAAAGAAAATATTGTATTTTGAGCCATCACCTTTGTCGTTGGTGAAATCGTAACGGATGCGGCAACCGTGGCCGTCGCGTCGGCGGTATTCGCTAAAGAATCAGTGACACGAATAACAGATGAACCCGGTACGGCCGGTGCCGTGAATACTCCGCTGACGGAATTAACTGAACCACCACCGCTTACTAAAGAATACGTGTAAGGCGAAACTCCGCCGCTGCCTGCGAATGTTTGTGATCCACTAGCAACTAAAGTCTGAGTTACCGGAGTAATCGTTAACGCTGAATTGATTGTAATGTTAGACGTTGCCGTTTGCCCGATGGCATCGGTCACTTTTACAACAGCACTTCCACTGGCAGCCGGTGCAGTATAAGCACCCGATGCGGCGACAATAGTTCCGCCACCAGATTGTATCGAAAACGTGTACGGTGTTTGGCCGCCGCTACCAGAAAATGTAAATGAGTTATTAACCGCCAAGGTTTTTGATGCTGGAGTAATTGCTAACGCAGATACCACAGTCACTGTCGCATTCGAAACATTCGCTAACGAATCTGTCACACGCACAATCACCGATGATGCGATAGCGGGTGCCGTGTAAACGCCCGTCGCAGAATTTATGGCTCCGCCGCCACTGACCACGCTGTACGTGTACGGAGAAACTCCACCAGTCACAGTAAAAGTTTTCGTTCCGTTCACGGCAATTGTCGTTGCTGCTGGTGATATGGCAAGACCTGGGTTGACAGTGACGTTAGCCGTTGCTGTCGCACCCAAAGAATCTGAAACTTGAACCACCGCACTGCCACTAGCAGCTGGTGCTGTGTACAATCCAGTCGACGAGTTGATAACTCCGCCACCACTTAAAACGCTAAACACAAACGGTGATGTTCCGCCAACAGCTGAAAACGTATACGTGTTATTTACACTGACGCTGACAGCAGCCGGAGAAATTCCCAATGCTGGATTCACAGTTACATTTGAATCTGAAATATTTCCTAAGCTGTCAGTCACGCGCACCACATCAGCACCCGGAGCGTTGGCTGCTGTGTAAACACCGGATGCGGCAACTACCGTACCGGTTCCACTAAAAATACTGTACGTGTAGGGCGCAACTCCGCCGCTGGTTGCATAATTGATTGTGCCACTGACTGCGAGTGTTCGGCTGACCGGAGAAATCGCAAGCGCCGCATTCACTGTAACATTTGCGGTAGCAATTTGGCCGATAGCATCGGTCACTTTGACAACAGCCGCACCACTTACAGCCGGTGCCGTGTACACACCTGTTGCAGCAACAATAGTTCCGCCACCGGATTGGATTGAAAACGTGTAAGGTGTTTGTCCGCCGCTTCCAGAAAATGTAAATGCATTATTTACTGCTAAGGTTTTTGATGCAGGAGTTATTGCTAATGCAGACACCACTGTGACCGAAGAATTAGCCACGTTACTTAATGAATCAGTCACGCGAATAACAACCGCACCTGCAACTGCTGGTGCAGTGAATGCTCCGCTGGATGCATTAATTACTCCGCCACCACTAACGACAGAATATGTATACGGAGAAACTCC
>JAYUCH010000019.1:0-4819 GCA_043740435.1 Bdellovibrionales bacterium
TTTATGATAATGTCAAAAAAGTATTCGAGATTTCAAAACGGGATCATATTGGAACTCATACAGCAGCGGATAGGCTGGCTGAAGAGCGTATTAAAACGATTGGTTACTTGAAACAACACCATCCCGGAAAATCGAATCGGGCGTTTACGACTTTAAGAGAAATTAATAATCGATAACTAAAACATTCAAAGCGGGAGCTCACGATGAATTTAATTGAAAAAAACTGGAAACTTATTTTAGGAATTTGTGGAATTATCATTTTAATTGGTGGCGGCCTTGCGACGCAATCTGCATTGGCGACGGCCCATGAGAAAAAAGCGCAAGAGGGCTTTTTCTTAATCGAAAAAAAATACACGGATTATAAAACGAAAAAAGATGCTCCAGACCAAGCTGCTAGTAAACCAAAAGATAAGAAAGCTGCAGTTGCTAAAGCGGTTGAAACAAAACCAGAAGCCAAATTAGACTCTGAGGCCTTAGCCGCCCAGCTGACTGGAATAAAAAAAGAACTTGAAAATTTTATCGCGGAAAACTCCAAGTCTAAAGCGACCCAGATGGCCGCTTTGTATCTTGCGGAAATTCTTCGACAAGAAAACAATAAACAACTGGCATTAACTACGCTGCAGAAAGTGGTGACTGGTGATTCTGGCTTGGTTAATACTTTAGTTCAACAGCAGATCGGGCAGTTGCTAGCTGACTTAGGAAAATTTCAAGAGGCCATCGATACATGGCAACAAATTATCAATCGTAAAGAAGCTCAGTTTTTACATGATGAATTGAAAATTCAACAAGCACTTTGTTATCAGAAACTTAATGACACAAAAAAAGCGGAAGAGCTTTTAACAAACCTTGCCAATCAAAAGGTAGATAATCCGTCTGACACTTCCAATGTTAAGGAAGCTGCTCGGTATCTTCGGTTGATTCAAATTAAAAAAATGACTGGCACTTAGAAATTATGAAAATTTTTAAAGGCCTTTTTCTGTTACCGTTGTTGATCGGCTGCACCCATTCTACTTTGACAGATCAATCAAGATTTTTGGTCTCGATCAACTGGGTGCAGGATTCACTTTCAAAAAAAAATGTAGGCTTTCGTAAGATCAACCGCATGACGCCAGTTCGGTACAAAAATTTAGTCATCTTTGGTAACGCCTTAGATGGCTTAGTCGCCTTCAACCAAGATTCTGGCGCGGAAGCTTGGCGCATTGAAATTCCACAGGGCGTTGAATCCGGTGCTGCTTTAATCAAAGACAGATTATTCGTCGGATCTAATAACGGTAAGATGTATGGAATAGATTTGCAGTCAGCGCAGATTATTTGGACTTTTGATACAAAATCAGAAATTGTTGCGGAACCTACATTGACTGAAGGCGTTCTGTATTTTCTTTCCGGTAGCCAATCTGTATTTGCGCTTGATGCTGCAACAGGGAAGCAACTTTGGACCTACAACCGCCAAGATACAACCAATCTGATGACTATTCGCGGTGGTTCTAAACCCGCACTTGCCGGCAATAATTTGTATGTCGGATTCAGTGACGGATCGCTAGTCTCGTTCAATGCCAAAACAGGAACGCAGCAGTGGGAAATCACTTTAAATAAAAACACGCGGTTCAAAGACATTGATGCAAGCCCCGTCGTTGATGCGGATTATATTTACATTAACAGTTATGATGACAAACTTTACTGTGTTTCAAAATCAAAGGGTGAAATAGTCTGGTCAACCCGAAGTGGCGGATTTAGCACCCCAATTGTTGCAGGGGACCATATTTTTTATTCAAATTCAAAAGGTGAACTTTCGGCATTATCAAAAAAAGATGGCAAAGAGCTTTGGAAATTTAAAACTGAAAATGGAATATTCACGGACCCCGTTTTGTTTAATGGTTTAATCACTGTTGGTGAGTCTCAGGGAAGTTTGATTTTTATCGATATGCTGACAGGGCTTAAAAAAGGTCAGATCGAGCCTGGACGGGGAGTCTTTTCTAGACCTGCTGTCAATACCGATCAAAGGACTGTCTATTTCATATCTGGAGAAGGAAACGCTTATTCAGTGAAAGCTGAGTCTTCGACAAAATCTTCCATTTTTTATCTTAAATAATTAACAAGGAATCACGCGATGAAATTTTCAAAATTCTTGGTTTTAAGTTCAGTATTTTTATCTGTTTTTACAATGGGCTGTTCAACCACGCCATGCAAAATCGAAGACAGGCCTGTTACAAAAACTCAAGAGGTTGAAAAATCTATGACCGTAGCAAAAGATCTAACAAACAAAGTGCGAATTTATAAACCGGACGGTTCTCAGCAGTGTGGCACCAGTCCAAAAACAGATGTAAAGCAGATGCAAAAAGAGCTTGGTTTGATCCAAGTTTTCTCCGCAGAAAACAAGCACGATGGACTGATGCGAATTCAGATGTGCGGGCATCCAACAGGCAATTGTAACGTCTTTGAAATCCTAAGCTCCGACTTGGATGCAGCTCTGAAACTGGGTTTTAAAAAATGGATCCGCAATTAAATTAATTTGTTATCAAGACAAATAAACTACCCTTTGACAGCTTATTAACAGGTCATTGTTAGCTTCTTTTTGAGTTTTTATTGTTAATTTAACAAAATCTCAGAGTGAAAGCTTTGCCTGTTAAAATTCAAATTATCATTTCGATTTTTTTTCTACATGCTAGAATTTTTAAATGATGAAAACACAAAATAAATTTTTGAAAACAATGAATTTAGAAAAAAACTGGACGACAAAGGAAATTTTAATGATTGGAAAATCGATTTTACTTATCCAACTCGTTGGCTTTTTATTAATGACTTCAGCTTGCTCTTCGGATAGCTCGGGTCAACTAGCTTTAAAAACATTACCAGGTCTGCCAGAAACTACTTCTCCGGATCTGCCTTTCCTGCCTTCTCTTCCTGCTGATTCTGGGATTCCTGCAGCACCGATGGTTTTTAATTACAGTTGGACAAACCCAGATCATCCCAATTTTATATCTTTTTCTTTAAGCTCTCAGTCACAAACAAATCAGTACTACAAAAGAGTTGATATCTATGAGGACACTATGTGCTCAAAACTCATTGATATTGTGACACCAGCTGACCTTGAAGATAATCTTATACTTTGGCCTGCAGAGCCAGGTGTTGTGAATCACATTGCAGTTGTTGAAACAGATATTAATAACGTAAGACGTCCCTGTAAAGTTGTTGCGTCTAGTTCGGTTGACTCCGATATTATACCACCAACAACTCCTAGCAATTTAAAAGTGACTTATAATTGGAGAACAGAAACCCAACTCGAAGTGAATGCCTCATGGTCAGCTTCTGTTGATGCAGATTCTAACATAAACTACACCATTTATTTAATACCGGATGCAAACGGTTATGCTGAACCAATTGCAAGCTTTAGCACAACCGAACTGAGCAGAAAATTTATAATAAAAACTGGGTCTTTAGACAGATCCGCAATCAATAAATTATATTTTCATATCGTAGCCTCTGATTCTTCGGACAACATATCCCCAGCTGTTACAGATTCAGGAATCTATTTAGGTACTGAAGCTGCAGCTCTCGATGTAAAGATTGCCTATATCGCTTTGGGTAGCTCGGCCTTAAATTTAATTTATCGGGAACATGTATAGCAGGCCAGTCCGTTCATTTTACTTATTCCCAAATGAATTTATTTGAAAACGTATTACCTGAAAATGCAGACTGTGCGTATGGCAGGTATTCAGTCTCTTTTCCTGCATTGTACTGGTGGTACCAAGATAATATGCGTGTTAATGCCTCGCAAATTGATGCAAACGGTACTACGACAGATTACATGGGTTACTTTGTAAGAGAAGAAAACTTAGATCAAAATCTGTTATTATAAAAAATAAGGAACCTTAAGAAAAATCAGCCGGAAATTATTTAATCTCGACTAGATAATTTCCGGCTGATTCCTTGGGTCTAATATCTAAATACTTACCTGTCGTCGCGATCGATTCATGCCCCAAGGTCTTTTGAACGACATGTATGGGTGCGCCGGCCTCGATTGAGTGTGTCGCACACGTGTGTCGTAACCAGTGTGGTGATGGCACCGCAGAAACTTTAGCTATTAATGCAGCCTTTCTGACAATTCTAAAAATCTGGCTTGGGTTCAGCGGTTTTTCAAAACCTGCTTGATCAGGTTGATTTTCTCGGCCTGAGGTAAATAAATAATAAGATTTCAAATCCATTACAAAATCTAAAATATCTTTAACCAGATGACCTGGTAATAAAATAGATCTTATTTTTCTGCCTTTGCCTTCGACCAGTAAAAAATAAGAATTATTAGAGGATGTCTGTAAGCTTTTTTTTGTAAGTTTACACAGCTCATCGACACGAATGCCGGTAAAATAAAACATTTTTAGTATTAATTTATTCCTTGTACTACGTTCTTTTAAAATCATTTGTTCAACCTGATCTCTGGATAAAACTTTTGAAAACATCCGATCTGCCGTCTTAATTGTTTCCAGCATCAAGGCTGGGTTACCTTCGGTGTAGCCGACTTTATGGGCGAATGAAAACAGTGACGATAGGGCATTTTTGTAGGTGTTTCTGGTCGAATCTTTATGATCGCCAAAAGTTTTTATAAAAAGCGACAGGTGAGTGATCTGCGTGGTCTTTAAATACAGCTGCGGATAAAAGTTGAAAAAATCTTTGATGATACGTCTGTAATACCGCTGAGTTTTTGCTGATTTTTGAAATAACCACGAACCGATGATGGCTAAATCTTCTAAATTTTTTCCAGGAATTATCGCTAAACTTTTATTTTGAATGCTCATACCTGTTAAAATATAAGCACTTTTTAGCT
>JAYUCH010000020.1:0-37581 GCA_043740435.1 Bdellovibrionales bacterium
AAGTACGGAGTTAATTTTTCTTTGGATTCTTTTTGATTAGCTAACTCTTGCATTAAGTTACTAAATTTTTCAGTTTTAAAAAGTTCTTCACCAGAAAAATAGCGTTTTTCAGGTGGAAAATTCAGTTTCTCTAAAACCAATAAATGTCTGACCTCAAACAGTGGACGGTTCACCCAACTTTCAGGCGAAAGCATCCAAGTTAAAACCACCCAATGGGCTTCGATTTTTTTTGCGTTGACGTCAGCCTGGTAGGTTTTTTTTCCATAAATAATTTCTAATGTTTCCTGCGCAAAGGTATCAAAGGGTTTGATCCGCCCAGAGTCCTGAACCGGTAAGTATTTAATTTGATCGCCAGCAGCTGCTTTTACACCAAGCGAAAAAGCAAAAGATAAGATTAAAATTGAAAACTTAAATCCGAAGTTTAAAAGTAGCTTCATACTGCTATTTTCCTTTTTCTGCGTTGATAAAAAAGCCAAACAATTCCAAAAGTTAAAATTAAAGCTCCTAGATATTTAATGGCGCGTCCTGGATCCCGGTTGATCGAAAAAACCGAGGCCGTCGGTTCTTTGGTGATTTCGTCTTCTTGAAAACTGGCCTGATAGATTGTGTAACCCGCATATTTAAACGGTTCATTCATTGAAATAACAGCTTCCGTGGATGCGGGCTCGGTACCAATTTGCACTTCACTCTCATAAGCCATCGCTTTTTGCGAGCCCTCATACCGAGACACTTTAAAATTTTTAAGTTGTACGGGAAAACCAATATCTAACCTGCGATTTTGGTAAGTAATTAGAAAAGCCTCTTCGGTCCCAAATATTTTTAAGATATCATTTAAAACCAACCAGTGCTTATCACTTCCGCGCTCAATCTGAATGGCCGAGGTTGTTAATGGTGTTGGTCTGTTAACCCGGGCGACATCCCACTCTTCGGTCGCTTGTGGCAAGTAATCTAAAAGACGAAATTGCAAACCCATCCAACCCGTTTCAATCACATCCCCAATTTTTAAAATTCCTTTTTTTACAGGCTCGGCTTTTCCTTTGTGGAACAGCACGTAATTTAATGAATCCGCATCTTTTGGATTTAAAAAGATTTCATTTTTTTGGTTATCTTTTCTACTCACTTCACCTAAGTGCACTTGCGCTGGACCAAAATTAAATTGTGCACTTTTATTTTTTCTTGATTGCGTTAGGCTTTCGACTTGCTTCACTTGCGCATTCATCATTTGAAAGCGCACCGAACTTCCAGCCTGCTGAGATTCGCTTACTTTAATTTTTTTTGTCAACCGCGCATAGGGAACGTAATCAATCACGCGGATGGTATTTTCTTGTAATGAAATAGAAAACGGTTTTTCTGCAGACGGTGGGTGTAAAAAAAAGTCGACTTCCTGTTCGAACATTTTACTGTACCTGTCACCATCAAAAGTGGCGTACACCACCAGGTCTGTTTGCGGCATGGCCACAAAATTATTTTTGGCCGTTATTCCTACGGACATAGATCCATCCACACCAAATTTCTGCGTGACCCAACCGCCCAAGATCATGGTGATAATTCCAATGTGAACTAGTATAAACGGATAATGTCTGGGTAACCACGGCAGCCGGTCGATCATAACTGCAGCCAGATTATAAATCAGTAACCCCATGGATGCATACATCAGCCAGCTTTCGTACACTAAGCGCTTGGCTGCATAGGCATCCAATTGCGATTCAACGATAGTTCCGTAAGCAATCAAGACAGTTATGATAACTAAAACAGGAATGCCTAACTGAAACGATGTCGAAAACTTCCAAAATTTGTTAAGCCAGGGGTTGTTAAATCTCATGAGACTGAAATATTAATCTTGGATACGTAAATTGGGAAGCTCTGTTTTTATATACGATAAAGCATTTTGTATTTTCACTTGAACCTGTTCAGCGCCCGCTTTTATTTTTTTAGTGGTCTCATCCATATACAAATTTCGGTTGAGTTCGACTTGAATAGCATGTTGTCCAAGATTTGGATGACCGTAAGTTTCGGTAACGCGGCCCCCCGCATATGGCCAGTTGTACCCAACTTTAAAACCCGCAGTGACGTATGCGGCAATGACTAAATCACGAAATTTTGAATGACAACTTTTACCCAAACAATCGCTGACCACAATATCAGCACGCAGTTGACCTGGATCACGATGCATACGAGTCCCTAAAGAAGGCATCGAGTGCGCATCGATTTGAAAAACACGCACGTGCTTTTTTGTTTTAAAAAATTCGTAATGACCGCGAACATTTTGATGAAAAGGTTCAAAAACAAGTTCAGTCAATTTTTGATGCATTTCTGGGGTGATTGGCTTTGGCATCAGCTGCACTTCGTTTTTAGTTTTGACCCAATGATACCCGTCACTGTGTTTTCCGGACGGATTTAAATTGCCAATAACGGCATCACAATCCACATCTTGAGGTAAACGGTTTAAATCAACTGCATACCTGTGCCACTGAGTTTTTTCGAACGGAATCGCTAAATTTTGCAAAGCAGGTTCATATAAAAAATCGACAAATCGATCGACGTCTGACATCAAGATTGTTTCCGGTAAAGCCTTTAACCACGATGCCAAATCCGGAATTTTTTCACCCGAATGAGGAATTGTTATAAAAAGTGGAACTTCAGTTGTTAATTGACTCATACCCAGCCTTCGTTTGAAATAAGGATATATGAAAATTTACACAAAAACAGGAGACAATGGCACGACTCGACTGGTCGACGGCTCTTGCGTTGAAAAATTTAATCCCCGAGTTGAAGCTTATGGCACTGTCGATGAACTTAATTCTATGTTAGGTGTCATAAGAAGCCTTTTGCAGGACAAAAATAGCAAAATTATTTCTGGTCTGAATCCAAAAATTGAAAAAATTCAAAACCAACTTTTTAATTTGGGTTCACTTTTAGCCACCGAAAAAAAAGATACCTTTGAAAAGTTACCACAAATCAATTTTTCTCATATCGAACAATTAGAGCACTGGATAGACGAAGCTAGTGCCGAACTGCCGACTTTGACTCAATTCATTTTGCCAAGCGGGAATCTAATCGCAAGCTACCTTCATGTGGGTCGCACTTTTTGCAGACGCTCTGAGCGCCGCGTGGCCGAGATTTTAGTTCTGCAAGACCATTACCAAAATGTGCTGATTTATTTAAATCGCTTAAGTGATTTACTTTTCACCTGGGCTCGGTGGGTCAATCTTAAACTTTCAGTTTCTGAAACCACGTGGAAAAAAAATGAGTGATTCGCCCCTAAGAATTCGCGAAGCCCAAACAAGTGATTCCCGCGTGCTGAACAGTTTTTTTACTTCAGTTGCCATTTCCGGCTCGATCGAAATCAAAATAGCACGCGAAGAACATTTTTTTTCTTTTTATCAAAGGTTAAACCTTCCTTACAAAACTTTTATTCTAGAAGATGGCGAAGAAATCCTGGGAACAGCCAGTTTTTTAATGCGGGATTTGCAATTTAACGGAAAAAATTTAAAAATTGCACAAGCTTGTGATTTAAGAATTGCGCCCAACCGAAAAGCCATCCTATCGTGGTCAAAATTCTTTTTACCGTTAATTGAAGATATTCGTAAAAAAGAAAACTGTGATGCTTTTATAACTTCTATTAATCACACCGAAACGCAGGCGATGAATGCGTTCATTCGACCCAAAATGCGGAGAACTGAACAACCCACCTACAGTTTAAGTCGAAAATACAGTTTAATTTCAATTCACGGTAAATTCCCGTGGCAATCCGGACTGAATGAAAATATATTGGTGCGGCCTTTTAATGCGTCTGACAAAGACGAGCTGATTCAGTTTATTTCCGAGCGCTTGAAAAACTATTGTTTTGTACCGACTCTTCTGGCTGAAAATCTAACAGACTACATTCATCGTTCTTTTTTATATTCTTGGAGCCAATTTTTAATTGCTTTTTCCAAAGACAAAAAAATTATTGGCTGTGTGCAACCTATCAGTTCAAGTCTTTTACAAGACTACTTGCCACAGGAGTACAACCAGCAGGCCCATAATTTTCGCCAGTTCTTAAAAGTGGCTCATTGGCTTAGGTTAGGTCGAAAATTAACGAAGCCTTATTCCAGATCTAAAAAACAAGAGGCGCTAAACTTCCGTATGCTGCATTTTTTTCTTTATGATCATCCCGAAGTGCAAAAAGCATTGCTGAGTGCAGCTTTTAATTCTTCAAAAGAAAATGAATTTTTGGCGTACGCTACGGAAAAAGATGATTACACAAAACTTCCGCCAAAAGGTTCTATTTATGCTGAAGTTCCCTACGGTTTATATAATATCGAAACACCCGACCGCGATAATTTATTTGAACTTGGATTAAATAACGACCAGCCCGCATGGCTAGATATGATTTGGTTTTAGACTTATTTTATGAATGTAAATGTAAACCGTTTTTTACATCACTCCAGAACCAATTTAACTTTGGATCCTGGTGAATGACGTCGTACAGTGGACAGCTGGTTAGTTTCAGTTGCAGCCTTAAAAAAGCTTCTAGTTCATCAAACCCAGGCCCGACGGTGACTATTTTTAAAGTTTCAATCGTCGATAATTTTAAAACAGTTGCGGCCACATGAGAAAAATCTTCGTAATCACGTCTGCGAATAATAAGATCGGGTTCAACACCCTGGGTTTGCCATCTTTGAAAAAGTGATTGTTGTAACAAAGTTTTTAAGTAAGATTTTTGATGATAGTTTAAAAGATTAAAGACATCTTGATCCATCATCGCGATGAACAAATCACAATTTAAAAATTCTTTTTGATTTTCACGTAAACATTTTATGATTTCAGGAATACGTAATAGCGATTTACGAATATGTAAATCGTCAATGAGTGCTCCGTCCGTGAAGTAAATGACCGTCATAGTCTTTTGTTACTCATAATTTCTAGTTTAATTAAACTGTGAATTTAAACTTTGGACCAGTTTTAACTAGGCCTAAGGCTTTAAAATAGCCGAAGGTCCAGATGTGGGTCTAGATTATACGATTTCACAAAATAGCACTCCTCGGGACCTAGGGCTGTTGTTATTGTCTAGACAGGCTATGAAATCAGAAAAATTCAACTTGATAAGACAAACAAAAATAGCACGCTTTGCTTTATATGCGCTGTTGGTTTTTTTTGCGTTCACCGTGGCCGACTTAGGTGTTATCTCGATTCGAGATTTAATGCTTCCGAGCGAAGCTCCGGCAAAAAAAATAATCAGATCTAATCCGCAGTTGTCGATCGATCGTAATCAATTTACAGCTGTGACAAATCGGAATTTATTTTCAGCAACTGGTATTATGCCAGAGGCTATCACTTTAAAAATTGATCCATCAAAGCAAGCTGAAGATAATCCTGTGCTGTCAACGCTGCCGCTGATATTGATTGGCACGTTAGTCCATTCTGATCCAGCCAAATCAATTGCTGCCATTGAAGTGAAAAGTAAAAATCTTTCTGGATCCTACGCGCCCGGGGCCGATATCGAAGGCTTAGCTAAACTTGAAAAAGTTGTGCGTGGTATGGCTTATATTCGAAACGCCAATACTTCGGCCCTTGAATATATCGAACTTAAATCTGCAAATAAAGTTTCCTTTGATGCTTCAAAGGCTAGCGTGTCAGCGCCGCAAGCCAGCAAAGACGTTGTCGCCATTGCGCCAAATAAGTTTCAAATTAAACGCTCTGATTTACTAAAATACACGAATGATCTGTCGAGCGTTTTGATGCAAGCTAGGGCCGTACCTAACCGTGACCCCAACACGGGTGAAATTAACGGCTTTCGTATTTTAGATATGCAAGAAAATAGTATTTTTGGTCAACTGGGTTTAGCCCGAATGGATATCTTGAAAACTGTGAATGGTGAACCCATCGACAGTATTCAGAAAGCCATGGAGTATTATAATGCAATGAAAAATGGCAGTAAAATTGAAATGGGTGTCGAGCGTAACGGCAAAAAAGAAACGATGTCTTACGATATTATTAATTAGTTTAATAAAGGTGGGGTTTAACTCATGAGTTTTAAGAAAAAAGTATCAAGCACTGCAAGGATCTTTAGTTTATTAGTGACTTATTTTTCCTTTGCAGTGGTTTTGGCGCAAACAGAAAGTTTTCCGCCGCCTCCGCCTCCGATTATTGAAGATTTTAATTCTCCGCCGCCTTTGGAAATTACTCCGTCCGCTCCGCCCGTGACGAATAATTTTACCAACCCTAACGCAAACCCTGGTGCTGCCGCGATTAAAGAAAAAAAGATTGTAGCCCCTACGAAAAATAAAAACGGAGTTCTAACAGATTCACAGCGTGCTAAATTTTCAAAAGCCAATCCTGAGGATATTACATCTGAAAATTTTCCAGAAACGATCGAATCCTTTGATTTTCCAAATGTTGATATCACTGATATTATTAAAGCTATCAGCGAGCTCACAGGAAAAAACTTTATTATTGATTCCACTGTGCGCGGTAAAATTACCATCGTTGCCCCAAGTAAAATAACGGTTGCTGAAGCTTATAAAGCATTTTTGTCTTCACTAGCTATCAACGGATTTACAATAGTTCCAAGCGGTGGATTTTTAAAAATTCGTAATGCCAGGTCAGCTCAGCGTGACAACATTGATACTTACTCTGGAGCTTATTATCCAAACACGGATCAAATGATTACAAAAATTATTCATTTAAAGCACATCACAGCTGAAACCGTCCAGCAACAGCTACGGCTTTTGACTTCAAGTTACGGCGAAATGGCTCCGTTTTCTTCGACGAACTCTTTAATCATATCTGATTTTGGCGCCAACATTGACCGGATCATGAAAATTTTAAATCAACTTGATGTTCCAGGTTTCGAAGAGCAATTAGAAGTGATCGGCGTAAAATACGCGAAAGCAAAAGATATCGCTGAACTCATTGATAAGGTTATTAATAAAGGTGAAAAGAAATCAAACACAGCCGGCGGTTTTTCATCAGGCGTACCGCGATTTTCTTCGACGCCTTCGCGGGGTGGTTCTGGTCAACAAGGTGCCAGCTACTTTTTAGTATTTCCTGAAGACAGAACAAATTCTTTGATAGTTATTGGTAACCGCGCAGGCATCACGAGAGTTAAAAAATTAATCGCACAGTTAGATTTTAAAGTTAAAGCCGAAGATCGCGGTGGTGTTTATGTTTATTACGTAAAAAATGGCGATGCTGAAAAAATTGCGCAAACGCTACAAGAAGTTACTAAAGATTCAGGACCTAAAGCTCCGGCGACTTCGCCAGGTGGCGGGCCAGGAAGTTTTTTAGCAGCACAAGGACAAGCCGCAGTTCGTGAAGGCCTTTTTGGCGGAGACGTCCAAATTAAAGCCGATAAAAATACAAATTCTTTGGTGATTTCAGCTAGCAAGCAAGATTACGAACAAGTTCTCAATATTTTAAATAAATTAGATATTCCCCGCGACCAAGTTTTTGTCGAAGGCATCATTATGGAGATGGCATTAAACGACGGCTTCGAACAAAGTGCGGGGTTTGTAAAATTTAACGACGGTGGCGGTAAAGCCGGTTTCACTTCAGATGCTACGGGTGCTGCTGATTTTTTAAATCCGCTCAGTGGTGGTTCGGCCATTCTAGGTTTTGCTTCATCCAACAAAGTTTCTATTCCGAATATTCTTGACCCAACAAAGCCTTCTATTTTGGTGCCAGACATCGTGGGTTACATCAACTTGCTGAAAAAATTTGGTAAAACAAATATCCTTTCAACACCGCAGATTTTAGCTATGGATAACCAAGATGCAGAAATTGAAGTGGGCGACCAGGTAATTACCGGCGCTACCATCACCCCAGGAGCAAACGGCACAGCCCCGCAGTCGACACCTATTTTTGGAGAAGCAAAAATCACTTTAAAAATTAAGCCATTTATTTCACCTAACAGTGAAAGTATTCGCATGGAAGTCACGCAATCAGCAGGACAGTTATCAACTGTCACGGTGCCAAAAAACTTTGATGGTTTGGCGCAGCCTTTATCTACTCGTAAATTGAAAACAACTATTATCGTGCAAAATGGAGACACTGCAGTTCTTGGTGGTTTAATTAAAGATGAGGAACTAGAAACGGTAAAAAAAGTTCCTTTATTAGGTGATCTTCCGGTAATAGGATGGCTTTTTAAAGGTAAAAAAAGCGAAAAGAAAAAAGTAAATATGTTGGTATTTCTTTCGCCTAAAATTATTCGTAATGCTTCTGATCAGCGAAATCTTTTGTCGAATAAAACTAAAGAGCGTTTGCAATTTATCAAACAACAGGGCGGCAAAGATCCGTTTGGCTCAACGATAGATAAAGTTTTAAAACGTGAAACGCGTGTGCCACAGAATGTTCCGGTGAAAAGGTAATGGCTCAGTTAGATATTTCAGGGGTTCTTACAAAAGCCACTTCTTTGACGGCTGAACAGATCAAATCCGTTTTGAATAATCCCGCTGTTTCGCAAGCCCGTTCGGTCGGAGAAACTTTAGCAAAAAAAGATTACTCCTCGGCCGATGATTTAGTGGCTGATTTATGCCGGGAACTAGGTATGGAATTTATTAAAGATATTCCTGTGAATGATATTTCAGCCGATTTAATTCGTGATCTTCCGATTAATTATGCAAAAAGCCAGGGTGTACTTCCCTACAGAAACGAAGGCGATACTTTAATTGCCTTAACATCTAATCCACTCAATACCAAAGCGCTGGATGATTTACGCATTTTATTTAGTAAACGTGTGCGCCCACTGGTTAGCACTTCACAGCGTGTGCAAGATGCAATTAACCGCGTTTACGAAAAAAGCACCGCCAATTTAAGCGGTATGGATGAAATTGACGAAGACGAAATTGATTTAGAAGATCCTATTATTGATTTGCTTGAGGCCGGCGAAGATGATGCACCAGTTATAAAACTGGTGAATTCACTTTTGTTTCGTGCAGTTAAAGAAAAGGCTTCTGATATTCATATAGAACCTTATGAAAAAGATATGGTTGTTCGTTACCGTATCGACGGAATTTTATTTGATATTTTTAAACCACCAAAAAAATTGCAGAATGCCATCACTTCAAGAATTAAGGTCATGGCCAACTTAAATATTGCCGAAAAACGCTTACCCCAAGATGGTCGTATCCCGTTAAAAGTTGGTGGTAAAGATATTGATATTCGTTTATCTACTGTTCCGACGACGCACGGTGAACGTTTAGTGATGCGTTTACAAGATAAATCCAGTCAAGTTCGTGAACTGTATCAAATGGGTTTTTCTGAAGATACCATGAAAGTGATCGATGATTTGATTCTAAGATCTTATGGAATACTTATTGTTACGGGTCCGACTGGTTCTGGAAAATCAACCACTTTGTACGGCTGTGTTTCTAAATTGAATAAACCCGACATCAATATATTAACTGTGGAAGATCCCGTCGAACAACGCATTCATGGTGTTGGTCAAGTGCAAGTGAACGCAAAAATTGGTTTAACTTTTGCCGCCGGGCTTCGCTCTTTTCTACGCCAAGATCCTGATATTATCATGGTCGGAGAAATCCGTGATTTGGAAACGGCAGAGCTTGCGATTAATTCATCACTAACGGGACATTTAGTTTTATCAACGATCCATGCCAATGATGCCTCGGGTGCTTTTCCGCGTTTAATGGATATTGGTGCGGAACCTTTTTTAATTGCCACTTCGGTGTTAGGAATTTTAGCGCAAAGACTGGTGCGGGTTTTGTGTCCGCATTGCAAAATATCTCATAAACCTTCAGAATTTGACTTACTAACTTTAGGCATGACCCGCGAACAAGTACAAAGTGCGAACATATGTAAACCCATGGGCTGTGAACACTGTGGACAAAAAGGATATCTAGGTCGAACTTTAATTGCTGAAATTTTACCAGTTACGGATGATATAAGATCCTTAATCATGCAGCGAAAAGATGGCGGCACCATTAAAAAGCAAGCCATTCATAACGGAATGAAAACTTTTAGAGATCACGGTATCCAAAAAGTTCTTGCCGGAATCACTACCATTGAAGAGCTGGTCACGAACACTCAGATGGACATCTAAGCCATGCCAATTTTTGAATACAAAGGACTTACCAAAGACGGTAAAAACACAAAAGGTGTCATTGATTCCGAGAATTTACGTGCAGCCCGAGTTAAATTAAAAAAAGATGGTATTTTTGTCGTAGCTATCGAAGATAAAAAAAAATCATCCGTGCAAAAAAAAACCGGATCGCGCAGTCGCGGCACAGTCCCTGTCAAAGATTTATCTTTGATGACTCGGCAGTTAGCGACCTTAATTAAAGCCAACGTTCCACTCGTTGAAGCCTTAACTGCCGTTTCTGAACAAGTTGAAAACCCTGTCTTAGCTGAAGCGTTGGCCGATTGTAAAAATATGGTCAACGAAGGTTTATCATTACATAAAGCGTTTGCTAAATACCCGTCTGTTTTTAGTCCCATATTTTTGTCTATGGCCGAAGCCGGTGAAATGTCTGGAACCTTAGATGTGATTTTAATTCGCCTAGCTGAGTTTACAGAATCTCAGGCGGAATTGCGTCAGCGAATTCAAAGCGCCATGACTTATCCAATCATTATGTTGGTGGTGATCACTTTAGTTATTTTTGGACTTTTTACGAAAGTGCTTCCAGAAATCTTAGCTGTTTTTGAGTCTTTTCCCGACATGACTTTACCCTGGTATACTCAGCTTATTTCATCAACCAGTCAGGTTTTCATTAATAACTGGTATTTTTTTGCAGGTTTTATTGTGATTTCTATTTTACTTTTTATAAACTGGAAAAATTCGACCGAAGGGCGAAAAAGTTGGGACGGTATATCTTTAAAAATTCCGTTAGCTGGTGAAATTATTCGCATGGTTGCCATATCTCGCTTTACTAGAACATTAGCGACGCTGCTGAACGGCGGAGTTCCGATGTTGAATGCATTAGATATTGTGCGCAATGTCGTTGATAATCACGTGATTGCTTTAGCCATCGACGAAGCAAAAAGTAATATTTCTGAGGGTGAATCCATTGCAGGACCCCTTCGGAAATCAGGGCATTTTCCTCCGTTAGTTGTGCACATGGTTAATATCGGCGAAAAAACGGGTGATTTAGAAAATATGCTGACTTTGGTCGCGGATGCCTATGACTTTCAAGTGAAATCGAAAGTCGATACAATCACTACAATTTTAAATCCGCTGATGACTTTGTTGATTGGTATTGTGATCTTTGTCATAGTATTATCTATTATTGTTCCCATGTTTGATCTGACTTCTAAATTAGGTGGATAGGAGACCCCGTGAACTTACAAAAAATTAATATAAAGAAAAATAATATAAAATTAAATAATAAAGGTTTTTCATTAGGGGAAATTTTAATCGTTTTAGTAATTATCGGTGGAATCATGGCAATTGTTTTACCTAAGATTGCAGATGGAAACGCTAAATCCAAAGTTAATTCAACCCGGCTGAAGATGTCTGAAATAGAAAATAAAATTAATGAATTTAATTCGGAATGCAGCAAGTATCCCAAATCGATCAGTTTTATTACTGAAGACGATGCCAGCTGCAAAAACTGGTCAGCAAACCCAAAGATGAAACATCTGTTAAAAGATGGTTGGGGCACAGAATTTATTTATGAAGGTTCAGACACGGGTTACAATTTGAAGTCGTTAGGTGCTGATAAAAAAGAAGGCGGCGCCAGTTACGATAAAGACATTTATTCTGACGGATCCCAATCTGCGAGTGAATAAAAAAACTTTCCGCGCAGGTTTTTCACTTCTAGAAATTATCATCGTGCTGTCCATCATCGGCGCAATTATGGCTGTTGCACTCCCCCGACTTTTTGATAAAAAACAAGATACGCGTAAAGTCTTCAGAGACTTTGTCATTGCGGGAAAAGACATAAGAAACCGCGCCAAGCTTGCGGGTGTCTCTTACCGCTTGGCATTTCGACTAACTAAAGACCAACAAACTTGGTGGGTTGAAAAAGCGTCTAAAGCTGTTTTACTGGATAAAAAAAAATTAGAGTTAGCCCGGGATAATGCGGCCTCTACTTTTAAAGACGAGGTCAAACCCAGTTCTGATTTTACACCAGATACGACTATTTTTAAAAAAGAACAGATTTTACCAGACGGCTTTCACTTTATTCATATTGAAAGTGGTCCGCAAGAGCTGATAGCCACAGATGGCCTTGCTTACATTCATTTTTTTCCGCAGGGAATGATTGAACCCTCAGCGATTCAAATTGAAGATGCTAAAAAAAATGTTTGGACACTTGTCTTTAATCCAATCACAGGTCAATCTGACATTATTCCTGAAGCAAAGACACTGCGGGATTTTACTCGATAGGATGATGTTTTGAATTTGAAAAAAATCAACGCCTTTACCTTGATCGAAGTTGTCTTAGCCCTGATGATTATGGCGTCCGGATTATTCATTCTTATGAATTCCTGGGCTGGCACCTATTCACGTCTTCGTAAAACTCAGATTCAAGTGGAAATGGTTTCTTTACTGGAAAGAAAAGTCAGCGAACTCGAACGCGAATTTAAAGGTAAGCCTTTAGATTCCATACCCGAAGAAAAAGAAGACGATTTCGGCACTGAGTTACCCGGTTATTCGTGGACGATGAAATCTCGTAAATTAGAAATTCCGGATTTATCTTCAAGCTTAGTCAGCAGTGATGGCGGAGCTGATCAAATGCTAATCGCAATTATGAAACTTTTTACCGAGCATCTTTCAAAATCTATAAAAGAAATTAATGTGGAAGTTATTTTTAAAGATAAAAAAAAACCAATCACTGCAAATGTTACTTTTTATATGATCGATTATGACAAACCCCTACCCGTTCCGGGCGCAGGTGGTGGCTGATGGTAAGCTTGCAACATAAAATTAATGTAAGTCGCGGTTTTACGCTGATCGAAGTGATTTTAGCAATCAGTATCTTATCCACTTTAACGGTGTTAACGACTCAAGCGCTAAGTCGCGCTCTGAAAGCTAAAGTGAAAATTCAAACTGAAGTTGATGATGTTTCATCACTCAGAGATACCATGCGCATGATAAGAACGGATTTGAATTTAGCTTATCATCACCGCGATTTCGAAAAAGAATTACTGGATTTAGTGAATAAGCCACCTGCTGCAGTTCCCGGAGCTCCGCAACCACCAACACCTCCAGTGACCGCAGCCACTCGTGAAAATAAGCGCTTTGATCCTGTCACTCATTTTATAGGTGCTGAAGATCAAGTGAATTTTGTGACAATGAATAACGGACGAACAACAGCAAACTCGCAACAGGCCGACTTTATCGAAGTCGGCTATTCGGTAAAAGGCTGTCGTAATTTGACAGACTCCAGTAAATCCAGCCAATGTCTTTATCGTAGAACACAGTTGATTGTTGATGAGGACGTAGCCGTCGGTGGAACTGAAAATGTGCTGTTAGAAAATATCAGTGAATTTAAAGTTCGTTACATCGGCGAAGGCAAGCAGGATTGGGTTTCCACTTGGAATACAAAAAACAGCAGTGACGCAGCCACTCGATTAAGATTTCCTGAAGTGGTTGAAATATCTTTAGCCATCGAACGAGAAATTGGTAAAAAAAAACGAACGTACTCAATTCAGTACGCTGTACCAATTCATTTTCCAAACAACCCACCCCTATCCGGAGCTAAATGATGAGGAAAATTTTAGCTCGGCTTAAATATAATCCACTCAGTGGCAAAGCCCATAAAAAAGGGGTCGCATTAATTTTAGCTGTCACGTCTTTACTTTTTATGGTTTACATCGCCAAAGAAGTTTCCAGAGATTCACTGAATGAATACGTCGTTAACTCGCAAGAACTGAATCGATTAAAAGCGTATTATGCGGCTCGAAACGGCATGGACATCGCACTTTTGCGTATTAAAATGTTTCAACAAGCGTCACGATTACCCCTTCCACCAGCTGTTGCAACGCAGATAGATCAAATCTGGAAATTTCCATTTGCTTGGCCCCTGCCCGCACCGCCCGAACTTAATTCAGTCGCACGTGATTCAATGAATAAAATGATGAAAGAATCCCTGATGGATGCTTCGTACACACACACCATCGAAGACGAGGGCTCTAAAATTGATGTGAATGATCTTATTTCTCCGTCAAAGACATTGCAGCAGTTAACAAAAAAACAATTGCTGACTTTATTTTCACAAAAAATTGAAGCTGACGAAGTGTTCCGGCAAAATTATCAAAATTTTAGTTTCGAGGATTTGATCAATCGCATGACCGACTGGATGAGTGATAAAAATACGAGCGCCAGCGGCGGCGGAAAAAACGGATTTTTCTCTGAATTGGGCGCAGGGTATCCACCGAACCGAGGTTTTAGAACTCTAGAAGAGATTCGATTAGTTCCCGGAATGACGGAAGAGTTTTTCAATATACTTAACGGACAGATTACTATTTACGGAATGAAATCTATTAATCCAAACACCGCTTCAGAAAATGTTTTGAAATCTTTAGATAAAGGGATGACCGACGAGGCCGTCAAAGAAGCCATTGCTCGTAGGAATAATGTCGAACTGGGCGGGCCTTTTAAAGGGACAACCTCTGAAGAGTGTCTGAAGGATTTTAAAAGTTTCGTAGAAAGTCGCGGAGCCCGATTAGATCCAACCGAATTCGATAAAATTCCGATGCTTTGTGATAAAGTCATTAACTTCAGAGTCAGATCCACAGGTATTTTTGGAACCGGAGCCCAATCTGTGATTAAAGATATTACAGCTATCGTTGTTGATTTAAATCGCTCGGCCTCACAGATTAAATCTTTTGTTGAAAAAGAAAAAGAGCAACAAAACCCAGTCAACCCTGATGGTAGTCCTCGAGTGCCTGGACTTAAGTCACCACCTTCAAAACAAGATCCACTACCCAAGGGGATGCCGCGTGTCGTATACTGGGGCGAGAATTAGCAGCAGTTAGCAGCACTGAACTTTAACACCTTGGGAGTTTAACAATCATGAGATCAATCGGTATCGATATCGGTGAATACTCGATTAAAGTTGTTGAACTTATCCAAAGTAAAAAAAATATTTCTGTAAACCAAATTCATGAAAAAGTTTTAAACCTCAACAGCAGTGAACAAGACCGAGAATTAGAAGCCATCGAATTTATTCGTGGACTGGTTAGTTCTCAGGATTTATCAAATACGCGTTTTGTTATGGCCGTACGTCAAGATAAAGTCACTTCAAGGCATAAAGTTTTTCCATTTTCTGATCGTTTGAAAATTCAAAAAAGTCTTTCGTTTGAAATGGAAGAAGACATTCCTTTTGATACGGACTCTTGCGTATTTGAATCCAAATTAATTCGAACCCAAGGTCTAAGTGCAGAAATTTTAGCAAATGCTATTCCCAAACGAAGTGTTGAAAAAATTATTTCATTAGCTAATGATTTCGGAATTGAACCCCATGTTATTTCAATCGAAGGTTTAGCTTTTGCAAATTTAATTGAAACCTGGGATCAAACAGCTCCGAACTTGGCGTCTGACTTTTTAATTGAAGAAGACAACCAAACCAAAAAGCAGATTCAAATTATTTTAAATATAGGGCATAAAAAAACAATTTTTACCGCTTTTGAAAATAATAGATTAATATTTACTCGCAGTCTTTTCTGGGGCGGAGATCAACTCATACAAGATATTGTTAAACGCTTTGCAGTTCCTGCAGCTGATGCCGTCAAAACCCTGCAGACCAAAGGACAACTTTTACTTTCAAAAAAAGGTGCAAGCTTTGAACAATCCCAATTATCTGACCTTTTAAGTAAATCGCTGCGCGAATTAGTTCGTGATTTACAAATGTCTTTGTTAGAATTACAAAGTGAACATCATGCCGAAGTCACTGATATTTATTTAACCGGCGGAGCCAGTCTTTTACAAAATTTAGGTGGATTTTTAACTCAGCATCTCGAAATTAAATGTAATACAGTTCCTCTTTTGCAAAATTACGTCGATTCTTTTGCAGCATTGGGCTTAGACGCCAGTCACGGAATTGATGCCCGCTTTAATATGGCCGTGGCTTTTGCTTTAGAGGCTTATAAAAAACCTAGAAACCCTGCAACAAATTTACTGAAAGGCGAATTTGCTAAGCAAAATGATCGCATTAAAATTTTGTGGCAACGATGGGGAACTGTTGCTCAGATTGCCTTAGCAAGCTTTGTGGTCTTATTTATTTGGTCTTCATTTCGTGAAAGTTTTTCTGTTTCACTTCTGGAAAAAAGTGATGAAGCTTTAAAAACACAAGCCCGGGCTGTGGCTCGGTTACCTAAAAAACAAGCCAATGAAGCTGGTGTTAAAAAATTCATTCGTGAAAACAAAAAGAAAGCTGCTGAACTAAAGCTTATTTCTCAGGTTGCACAAATTAATTCAGCCCTAGAAGTGTTGAAAAAAGTCAGCGATGCAGCACCTAGCCGAGATCAACTAAAAATCGATATTATGAATTTTCAAGTCAAAGACGATGTTGTGCAAATCATCGGTTACGCCAATTCTCCCAAAGATATTGCACTGTTAAGCCAGAAATTAAAACCCTTAGTAACGAGTGGCGAAATTACCAGTCAACCACCAACACTGACAAGCATACAAAATCGCACGGCATTTAATCTCAGTTTTAAGACAGATCGAGGCTTACTTAAATGAGTCGTTTAGAAGAAATAAAAGATCAGCTAAAGGCTGCCGTTACTCGTGTCAGTACTTTAATTCAAGAATCTGAAACTTATGCAAAATTTCAAGACCGCTATCAATCTTTAAGTAGCAGCTCTCAGCGGGCAGTTTGGATTCTGGGCCTGTTCCTGGTTAGCTTTATTATTTTTTCTTATCCACTGATGCAAATTACGAATTCACAAAATGTGATCACTTCGTTTGAAGAAAAAAGATCACTGATTCGTGACCTGTTTAGAACCTACCGTGAATCCAGTGGTCAAGCCAACGTTCCAGTGCCACCTTCGATCGAATCTTTAAAAATGACTGTAGAATCTATTCTGACGGCTGCGAACTTGATTCCAGAGCAACGCGTGGGTTTAATTCAAGGAACCCCGGAAGGTAAACTGATTCCAAACAGCCTGGTAAAGCATGTGCTAGAAGTGAAATTAGCAAAATTAAATTTAAAACAAATCGTTGATATCGGAACTTCAATTGCAGCAATTTCCGAAAGCATTAAAATGAAGGATTTGATCATCGCAGCCCACGCAAAGGATACTCGCTACTTCGATGTAACTTATAAGCTCTACGCACTGAATGTTCCAGAACCAACGATAGAGGCTCCGCCAGAAATTGAAATTAAACCAAAAAAAGCAACAACTCAGAAAAAGGATTCTAAATCCGAGGATTCTGAAAAATGATGAATGCAATTATTTTGTCATTTCGTTTTGCTTTTAAACACAAATGGAAATTTTTTTCGACAGTATTTTTTATTCTGATTTTTATTTTTATTTTGTTTCCACTTAATGATTTAAATGATCTTATTACCAGCCAAGTTTCTAAACTGACCCACAAAAATATTTTTGTACAGTTTGAAACAATGAGCTTAAATCCTTTCGGTCCCAAACTTACTTTAGAAAAAGTTTTTGTTGAAACAAGCCAGATACCTTCAATTAGTGTTGATAAATTATCAGCCGCCCCTTCATTCAGTTCTTTATTTAGTAAGCAACCCGAAGGCACCGTGAAAGCAGAGGGCTTTTTAAAAGGCGATGTGCAAGTTTCACTAAAATCTGCACCTAAATCGGAATCTGGATTAAGTCGCTCGCGCATCGAAGTTCAAGCTAAAGATTTAAATTTGAAAGATATCCGAGAAGTTGCAAACCTGCCAATGGCTTTACTTGGAAAAATAAGTGTCACGTCGGCAGTCACCGCAGACTTCACTTTTACAGAGCAGCCTGAAATGGAAATAAACTTAAATATTTTACGTTTTGAAATGCCCAGTAGCTCGGTATTATTAGGTGATTTAGGGCGTGTGAACTTACCCACCGTTAAAATGAGTCTGATTGAACTTAAGGGTAAACTAGCCGCTGGAAAATTCACGATTGAATCTGGTAAACTGGGAAGCGCCAACGACGAGCTTTTCGGAGACGTGAAAGGCGAAGTTAATTTGACATTTATAAACGCTGGCAGCCAAGTTATTCCGGTTATGGGCGGTTATGATATTGATCTTAATTTAAAAGCGTCCCCAGCTTTCAAAGAACAAGCAAAATTTTTTCTAGGTTTTCTAGATGGCTACCGCACGGATTTACCTGATGGAGCCCGCTATAAATTCAAAATCAAAGCCGTAGCGGCAGGAATGCCGCCCCAGTTCACGCCGCTGCGCTAGTTTATATAATTAAACCATAATCTCTGAAAGATTATCGTAGTACCTTGCTGCCAATGGATTTTGAAACGTCGATCCATAAATACCCCAACCAGAACCGGTATTCGAATATTTCGCATATTCAGCTCTAGGAACTCCCATTAAATCAAGAAGTGTTACAAAAAGTGCGTTGTGTGGAAGTCGCTTTTCATAAGTTGGTTCTGGAAAGTTGTACAATCTGCCGGAACGAAGACGCCCACCCATAGAACCTATCAACATGGCTTGAGTATCATCACCACCGTGACCAGAGCCACCATCAGCGCCTTCCATTCCAAACTTTGGCACTATGGCTGTAATCATATTATCAAGATAAGTTCGGCCTGTTGAACCTTCCAATACATTCATCGAATTTAAAAATCTTTCAGCAACTTTGTTGTAAATAAATTTATCATAAGTGGTGTGTGCATTTCGCTTGTTAGCCCACAAATCAGGGGTACTGCCACCATGCATTCCACCATGAAGACCAGTTCCTTGAGGTAAAGCTAAACCCGGCAACCACAAAGCATCTTGACCTTCGAATTTCATCACTCCCAATTTCGTAAGCCCGCACTTAAAAGCAACAGCTAATAAATCCAAATAAACTTGATTAAAAATTAATGGATCCGTACTTTCTATGGGAGCTCCAGGGTTGGTGCATGAAGCAGAAGGCGCAATCACAATGTTCAAACTTTTTTGCAGATCAGATAAAAATCCCATGTGCTGATCAAGCCTGGCAATATCATCGCTAGAAATTTTACGGCTGGATTTAAAAGATTGAAACGATTGAAAAACGCGATTTAAAATATTTGATTTAAGTTTGTTGGTCATGTCATTTGGAGCAACAGTTCCATTTGAGATGGAACTAAAAATATCGTTGTAAAAACTTAATGTTCTTGCTCGGCCATAGGGCGCTAAAGGTTGCAGTGAGGTTCCTATTTTACGATAAGAAAGCCAATTGCTTTCGTCTAAGTCCACACGAATAGCTTTTGTTACAGCAGCTGAAGTTGTGGATGGATAAACCGTTGGTGAGTCTTCTATAATGGTATCAAATGTCGGACAAATATCTCCTCGACTGCCACCCATTCCAGATAGATTTTCGTGACCAACACCAGCTTGCATATTTAACCTGCGAAGCAAAGTTAACTGGTTATTCATTCTTAAAGAATTGTAAATGGATTCAGTCAACATGGGACTAACATCACTTAACGAACTTAAATTTCTTAGTAAAACTTCTTTCGTTCCTGAAGACCCAACTGGTGTAGTTGCCAATGCTGGATTGATCCAATAATCTGACAGCATGTTGTGGTCCGTTAAAAAAATCATCATTTTGCGATCATTTGCTGCAGCTGATTGAGCCATGGCTACAGAAGAAAAAAGACTGGGTAAAAAAGGTATTGCTAACAAAGTACTACCTGTACCAACTAAAAACTGTCGTCTGGTTTTTTTACAATATACAACACTCATGTTAAACTCCTTAAAATATGAAAAGCTAATAACTCCATAATTTAAAATCTTCAGACAAAATCATTTCTTTAATCGCACTTTGAACACTGCCTTGATTTCCATTAACACCATACATTGATTTCAAGCTGTTATTCATCTGGCAGCCATCCGCCGCGGTTGCAGGTGTTCTAGACTGAAATACTTTCATGTGCTTTACAAAACACAACATAGCTTTATCATTGTTTGCTAAATCTGCTGCCAATTCAGTTGAACTATTGATTGGCGTTGGAGTGGGGCGCAAGTCCTTTACGACTGTTTGCGTATCGATATTTACATTTGCTGTAGAAGGACCGGTGGCTGTTTCAAAAATTCTTTCGACACTGCGAGCTCTACCGATACTGTCGAAGCCTTCAAACGTGTACCCTAAACTATTTATTCTAGAGTGACAGGCTACGCATGACGTTCCAGCCATTTCAGATAAATGCGCATAGCGCTCGCGCGTCGATTGAAGTTGATTCACGATTTGTGATTCTGACACGGATGTAGGTGCATTTGGCGGTGGGTCACCAATGGTTTCACACAAAACATTTTCTAAAACTGATAATCCACGCTTAACCGGTGATGTGTAATTACCTGATCTTCTTGCTAGAAATGCAGCCCTGTTAATAAAACCTGCGCGGTTTGATTCAAGCATGGTTACTCCACGCACTGATCCATAAACCGCTGCCAACTGATCACTTGGTACATTAGCACTTTGTGACGTCATCAAATCACGGAAACTTCCTTTTTTATTTAATACTGTATCTATAAAAAAGTTGTCCACTTCTTCGGTCATCGATGATTGTAAACCGCTCGTATTTAATCCATTCAAAAAATTACTGCTGTAGCTGAAGGTCGAATCAAAGCGGTTATATCCATAAGACTCTCGAAAAAGTCGCATTACCATATCCTGAGCATCAGTCGTTAATAATAAACGATCAATCTGCTGAGATAATATGGCGTTATCAAAAATTTGTCCGCTTGCAGCCAACGTCTTGAGTGTGGTGTCAGGAGCTTTTCCAACTAAGAAATAAGAAACTTTTGAAGCCAAATCATAAGCATTTAGAGTTAATACCCGACTGCCTTTAGCAGACACACTTCCTTGATCATAAGTCCGATATAAAAATTCAGGCATCATCACAACAGAGGTGAAAGTGGTTTGTATTAAATCTGCTTTTGATAAATTTGCATCCCACATGCTAGTTGCCAAAGTATTTGCTTCCGTAACACTTACATTTTTTCGAAATGCTCTGGATGCAAATTCTCGCACAAAGTTTTGGTAACAAGCTAAAGTGATTGGTGAGGCTCCTAAGCAGCCACTTGTATTCGGGTATCTTGGTAATCCATCGTTGCCGGTTCCGACAAGTATTTCTCCAACGCGGTAAGCAACTTCAAAATAAGCTTTTGATATTTGTGCTGTTAAGAAAAAATTATACTCGCTGAATGTGGCACGACCAGAATTTAATTCATCTGTGGGCATGTTGTTCATCATTGTGACCAACGCAGTATCGCTTTTTAAATTCGCTCTGCCAGAGGCAAAATCATCCATCATTAAAAACATAGCTGTTTTAAATTCACGATTTGTCAGCTTGGTCATAGGCGTCTTTGCAATCTGATTTGGATCACATGCGTAAGCCAAGCGGCCACCAATTGTCGTCGTCGGTATTTTTGGATACTCTAAAGCCCTGGCTATTTCTTGAATACTAGATAAAGGTAAGTTTTTTAAAGCAGCCATTTGTGGAATCTTAGCCATGGCTTCTTGAATACTGAAAACCGATCGACCTTTTTTCGTTGAATTTAAAACTTGTCCATGGCAAGCAGCGCAATTGGTTGTGTAAAGTTTTTGTCCTAATGCTAATTCGTCTTCAGTCAAACTGGGGGATTCTAATACGCCCTCATATTCATAATATCCTACAGCTGAGCAATTCACAAACAAAGCATTTAGGGGTAGGAATAACAGACCAATGAAAAACAATGTGATTGCTTTTGAAAAATGCGTCTTAAATTGAAACAGTTTGTTCAACATAAGTTTGACATATTTATGATACAAATTATCCCCCATATCCAGCACACGTAAACTTGGTTTCAACCTGTTAACAAAGCAGAAGCTGTGCCTGTTCAAGACCAACATGCTTTTGTCGGTTGATAAAAACTTAGACATGAGAAATTTTTGATCATTTGTAAGTAAATCCGGATTACAAATCCCATTTTCATAACTTGCGACTACGTTCGTTATGAATAAGGCTTTACTTGTGCACATACTTTCCGCAAATCAGAAGTCCTGATTGACTCATTTGACACCCGAAAGCAAAAGAATGAAGGGAGGGTTTATGTCTGGAGTAAACAAAGTAATTATCGTAGGTCGTTTAGGTAATGATCCTGAAATGAAGGCCGTTGGACAAGGGGCTACAGTCACTCGTCTAAGTATCGCTACCAGTGAAAACTGGGTCGATAAAGGTGGCCAAAAGCAAGAGCGCACCGAATGGCACCGTGTTGTGGTTTGGGGAAAGCTAGCAGAAATCTGCGGCAAATACCTAGCTAAAGGACGCCAGGTTTATGTTGAAGGAAAATTGCAAACACGTTCTTGGGAAGATAACGGTCAAAAGAAATATTCGACTGAAATCGTGGCAAGCACCGTGCAATTCTTAGGTTCAACAAATGCTGAAGCCGGAGCAAGTGCTGGAAATAATCAAAACCAAAATTCAAATGCGGGTGCTGATTTTAATTTCGGAGACTTTGGACCAGAGCCTACATTCAACCAAAGCGAAGAAATTCCATTTTAATTGAATTAAAACCGTTCACAAATTTAAATTTTTTTGAAAAGACCTGACAAAGGTCTTTTCTTTTTTGTATTTACTCTTCAAAATTAAGAAATGAAATACTTACCTCTAGCCAAAAGCTTATCAGGTTTATTACTTTTTTTTACTATCACCAGTTGCACGATTTATCGATCCCCCGAGCGTAAAGAATTTGAATCTGAGGCTCCTGGGTTTTTGGTAAAAAATCTGAAGTTAGTTGGGTGCAGCTATACGTCTTTAAAAGAAAAAGCAAATAGTTCAAAATTACTAACTGTTATTCAAGCCGCAAATTCAGAAAATCAGTTTCTTTGGGAATATATCATTAGCAGCGAATCCTATTTCGAATCCGATAATTTAAACGGAGTTTATTGTGAATTTGAAAAAAGTTAATCTTTTTTTAATTTTATATTTTTTTACTTTTGTTTTTTCAAATGACATACTGGCCGCGACCATTCATCAGCTTAAAAATAGCAAAGTTTTAATCGACAATGATGATGACGAAGTTTTGATCGGACAAGAATACTATGTTGTCGATTCAAATAAAAAAAACACAGGTAGCATTATTAAAGTCATATCCACCCGAGGTGAAAAGTCAGTAGCTATCATTTTGCGTGGCCATGTTTTACCACAACAAATGCTCGTGGCCAAAACTACACCAAAGATTGAAACAGAGGAAGCTTTCGATACCAATGACTCTGAAAAAAAAAATTCAATCACGGCCGATAATTCACAGGATTTAGCGACTGAAGACATGGCAGAAAATAATGAGGGGTTTGAAAACTCAGAGCAGCAACCTTATCGTTATTACAGTAAAAAAATGGGACTACTTTTTAACATGATGTTCAATTCAATGAACGCGAAGGAATCGGATGGCACGTCGCCAACACCCAATATTGAAGATGTAGGAATGGCTGGAGTTTCTATTGGCCTTACTGGCACTCTGGATTTCCCCATTAAACCTTGGTTAGAAATTCGAGCCAGCGCAGGCTACGAACCTTTTATTGTTTCAAACACGGCTAGCATTCAAGGTTGTGATAATACCACTTCACGGAATTGCAATTCGAATATTACCTACTTGGCTGCTGGGGGTTATGGTCGTTTTAATTTATATCAAAAGAAGTTTTTGAATTTTTGGTCAGCGCTGGGTTTTAATCTTCGCTATCCTATAACAAAATCTTCGACAGCTGTTCGAACAGCTGATCTTAATTTAACTTCTAGTTACGGGATAGCGGCGGGATGTGAATATTTTATTTCATTTAAAGAATTTATTCCATTTTCAATAGAGCAGCAGTTTTTCAAAAGTTCAGATACTGTAAAAGCTAGTTTAGTTTCTTTTCGTGTCGGTTACGGGCTAGCCTATTAACTTACCCAACAACACGCTGAACGTTGATAATACCTTTTATTTTTTGCAATGAAAGAATAGCTGCCGAAAGCTGTTTTGTATCTTTCACTGAAATTTCAAATTGGCATACGGCTTTTTTATCTCGGGTTGTCCTGATTTGTGCCGATTCAATATTAATGCCTTGAACAGCAAATGACTCGGACATCAATTTAAGTAATCCCGGAACATCTTGACCAATAACTTCAAGCCTTACTTGCCTCTCTTGTCCGTCACTCGCAGTTTTTGCATTCCAAGTCACATCCACTCGGCGCATCTGATCCACTTCAAATACTTTTCGACAATCAGCTTGGTGAATGATGATCCCTTTTCCGCGGCTGATAAAACCCGTGATCGAGTCTCCGGGAATAGGTCCACAGCATTTAGCAAAGTGCACTAAGACATCTTCCATCCCATCCACTGTAACCAACGAATTGGATTTACGCATTTTAGCTTTCGCCGATTTGACGACTTTTTCTAAAAACGTAATGTCTTCAGGCTTTTCATTTTTTTCAATTTCTTTTTGAATCGCATCTGGACTTAAATTATCAATAAGATGCTTGGGCTCAAATTTTCCGTAGCCCACGCGCGCATAAAGCTCTTCCAAATCAACAATACCACTTTCGCTCATGTACTTTTCAAACTCGGGACCTTTTAAATACTTGGCTGCAGCTAAACTGAACTTACGAAATTCTTTTTCGACAATATCTTTACCAATTAACACCGAATTTCTACGCTGCTCTTCTTTAACGAATTGACGAATCTTGGCCTTAGCTTTATTCGTAACGGCAAATTTAAGCCAATCTTTCGAAGGTGTTTGAGTTTTCGAAGTAATAATCTCGACACGGTCGCCATTCGTCAGCTGATGTTTTAACTGCACCATTTTACCATTCACTCGTGCACCGGTGCAGGTGTTACCTAACGAAGTATGAATCGCATAGGCCAAATCAATTGGTGTGGCGCCTTCAGGTAATTCTTGCACATCCCCTTTGGGTGTAAAAACATAGATGTCCCGCTCGACCAAATCTGTTTTTACGATATCTAGAAACTCATCGGGTGATCCGGTTTGGCTTAAAGAAAATAAATCTCTTAACCAATTCGTTTTTTTAAGTTCAGTATCATCTAATTTTCCACGCTCTTTGTAATTCCAATGGGCCGCAATTCCTTTTTCTGCAATCAAATGCATTTCTGCAGTACGAATTTGCACTTCGATACGATCACCGCCAGGACCAATCACTGTTGTATGTAGGGATTGATATTTATTTGATTTGGGCATAGCAATAAAGTCTTTAAAACGACCTGGAATTGGCTTCCAAATCGAGTGAATGTATCCAAGCACTTCGTAACATTCGACGACACTTTCTACGGTGATTCGAAACGCCAGCACGTCATATATTTGGTCGTAAGATAAATTTCTAGAAGTCATTTTTCGGTAAACCGACCACAAGTGTTTTGATCTGCCGTAGACTTTAAATTTTTTGATTGTGGATTTTGATAAAACCTCATCGATGTTTTTTAGAACTTCAGCGATATATTTTTCAGTTTCACTTTCATTTTTTTCTAACTGCTGGACCAATTCATAATATTTATCGGGTCTTGAATATCTAAAACATAGATCTTCAAGCTCAATTTTTAAGGCACTGATACCAATTCGTCCTGCTAACGGACAATAAATTTCTAAAGTTTCCTGAGCGATACGCACTTGTTTTTCATACGGCATGTGATTCAGCGTGCGCATGTTATGCAATCGATCTGCTAACTTAACTAAAACCACACGCACGTCTTTACCCATGGCTACAATCATCTTACGAATATTTTCGCCCTGCTTATCAAAGTTGTTACGAAAATTCATAAGTCCAATTTTAGTAACACCATCAACAAGGGCCGTAACGGTTTCACCAAATTCTTTTTTTATAATTTCAAGTGTTGCTGGAGTATCTTCGACTGTATCGTGCAGAAGGCCTGTAGCAATCGTATCCAGATCAAGATGTAAATCAGCAAGTATTCCCGCAACGTTCAAGGGGTGAGTGATGTAAGGTTCACCCGATCTCCGCAACTGACCTTCATGATTTTTTTTTGAAAATTCGTAAACACGTTCGATAAATTGTGTTTGTGCTGTGGGATGATAAGATTTTATTTTTTCGCAAAGCTCTTCAATCGTTTGAATCGTCTTTTGTGATAATTTGTCGTCATTCATCATTTGCAGCATCTTATTATTTTAAAACAAAATAACCCGCTATTTAAGCAGGTTATTGATAATTCTGAAGATTTATTGTTTTTTACAGACTAAAGCTGTGGAAAGACAAAAACAAAGCCTACTTGTTTAGGTCCGACAGCATATCTGTTGTTGCCGTCGCTAAATCAATCTTTGATTCAAAACCAACGTTACCCATCGCAACTTCACGTAATGAATTAACAATGTACTTGTTGTTCTTCATAGCCACAGTACAGTCACTGCCTTTAAGAAGTTGTTTCGCGCGCTTAGCAACAAGCAAAACCAATGCAAAGCGATTTGGAACTTTATCCATACAATCTTCTACCGTTACACGAGCCATGAGGCCTCCATCTTTAGGTTAAACATTATACCTAACCTATCCAAATCTCAACTGTTTTTTTAAATTCGGCAAATGACCTTTCGAACTCATCATTCACAATTTGTACATCAAATTCGCTGGCTTTAGCCATTTCCTTTTCCGCATTCAGCATGCGGACATCCAAATCAGCCGGTGGGGTACCATCCCTTTTAATAACGCGTCGTCTTAGCTCTGCAATCGAAGGTGGCAGAATAAACACCGTTTTTGCATCCGGAAACTTCGCTTTGAAGGTCTCTACGCCCTGGATATCGATATCCATAATGACTACCTTATCTTTGGCCCAAGCTAGGCGTATTTGCTCGTAAGACGTGCCATAGAAATTGGTATGGACCTGGGCAGACTCGATAAAGAAATCTTCCTTAAGTTTTTTTTGAAATTCTTCATTTGAGATAAAAAAGTAAGGTTTGCCTTCACTTTCATGATGGCGCATGGGTCTGGTTGTATAGGTAATCACGTCATGAATCCTTGAATCTTCCGCAGTCAATTTTTCAACGAAACTGCTTTTTCCGGCTCCGCTGGGTGCTGCCACCAAAATCATTCGTGTCTTCATTCGATATTTTGCACCTGTTCTCGGATTCGTTCGATCAATGTTTTTGATTCTACCACGGCCTCAGTAATTCCAGCGACTTGGCTTTTTGAACCAATCGTATTTACTTCTCGAAGCAGTTCCTGAGTATAAAAATCTAATTTTTTACCTTCGACAGAACTGGCTTCGACAAGTTTTTCAAAGTTTTTAAGATGCTCTGAAAGCCGAATTATTTCCTCGTTGATATCTGCTTTTTCAAGCTGCATCACTATTTCCTGAGATATTCTTTGTTTATCAAAAGCGGTATTTTCCATTTCCTTGGAAAGCTTCAACTTAATTCGAGTTTCGAAACGTTCTTGTAAAAGTTTATTGGCTTCTTCCCGCAGTTTTGCAATTTTAAGCATGTGTTTCTGCAGATCTTTTAAATTTTTTATCAGATCTTTTTTCAGTGCGACACCTTCACGTTGACGTTCGATTTCAATTTTTTTAAGTGCAGCTTCAAAAACTTTTTTCAGTAACGAGGCTTCGTTCAGATGAATGGTCTCATTTTCTTCGACGTGAATGACTTCGGGCATTTTTACGATATGCTCAAGGCGAACACTGTCTTTGAAACCCAAATCTGTGGATAATTTTTTAAAAGCTTTTAAATATTCACCTGCCAACTTTGAATTGCTGACAACTTTTGCTGAAGAAACTGTGCTTTTTAGTTTCCGAGAAACATAAATATCAACCGTTCCCCGTAAAAGAACAGCTGCTAATTTCTTTTTAAGTTCACTTTCAAAGGTGTAATATAACCGCGGAGAATGAAACCGCGTTTCAAGATAGCGACCGTTCACCGCACGAATGCTAATTTCAATCGTCAGATCATTACTTTGCGCTCTTGAAACTCCAAAACCTGTCATACTTTTCATAAATAGATTATCCCTTTTCTGTAGCCCTGGGGTCAATTGAGGTTAAAAACAGGTCAAGCTGGTTTTCTATTTTAATTTGATTTTCAGCTTTAGAATCTGACCAAAGTATTGCGGGATCACGCTTAAACCAAGTCTTTTGTTTTTTAATGAGTTGCATCGTGCTGATGACCATGTTGTCAAAAAGCTGAGTCTTTGATTTATTATGTAACAAAAAATCTACAACATCTTTATACCCAACGCTTGCTAGTGGGGCCCAGGAAGCAAAACCATGGTTTAAAAAATAAGAAGTTTCTTCTATAATCCCCCCCTCAATCATTCGCTGGGTGCGTTTTTCAATCTGTTCTCGGGCGAATTCTTTTGTTTCGGAAAAACCAACTTTGATAAAGGGAAATGGAAAGGCATTCTTATTTTCTAACGCCACAGTCTTTATTCTTAACATAGCTGGAGTTTGACCCGTCGATCTTAATATTTCGATGGCCCGAACCAATCGGTAGTGATCATTTAAATGAATCACGTGACTTGGGTCAGCTGCAGTCAGTTCTGCAAGCAAGGTCACAGCACCTTTTTTCAACAACTCATTTTCGACTTGCGCACGCAATTCTAAATCGGCCGGTTCTAAGTCAAACATTCCCTTTTCCAAGGCCTGAATGTAAAAACCTGTTCCTCCGACAATAAATACCGGAGATTTTAAAATTTTTTTATCTAATAGTAAGTAAAAATCACGAACAAAGTGACCCGCAGTCATCTCCAATGGAGCTTCTTTCTCCGAATAAAGATAATGCGGCACCAGTTTTTTCTCTAAGTCAGTGGGAGCGGCCGAACCAATTTGAAGGCCTTTGTAAAATTGCACGCTATCACTGTTGACAATGCATCCGCCATATTTTTTTGCTTGGGCCAAGGCCCACTGACTTTTACCAGAAGCTGTTGGCCCCACCACAAATATGAACTTTAACTGATTTAAACTAATTGATTCGGCCAAATAATTTTTCCAATTCCGTGAAAGTGGTTTCCACTGAAACCGGTCGACCGTGCGGACAAAAACTAGATAGCGCAAACTGATCCATAGAAACTAAAAGCTCGTGCATCTGTGAATGACTTAGACTTTGCCCCGCTCGCACAACCGAATGGCAAGCCATGGATGCGAAAAGATCTCCAACCTTTTTTTCAATGGCGTAGCTGTCACCGTGCTCTAGTAATTCCTGAGACATCTTTTCAAATAGTTGGGCAAGGGCTGCATCTTTTATTAGACTCGGAGCTGATTTTATTCCCAAACTCATGGGTCCCAGTCTTTCGATTTCAATACCTAAATCTTTAATTTGAGTTTGAAAAAACAATAAAGCTTCAACTTTGTCTTCAGTCAGATCAATCACAAATGGAAATAGATAATCCTGAATTTCGAAATTTTTATTTTTCCAGCTTTGCATTAAAGTCTCAAAAACGACACGCTCGTGGGCTGCATGCTGATCGACGTAAACTAATCGATCATTTTTCTGACAAACAATATAAGTCAAATTGGCTTGCCCCAGAATTTGCAATGAAGACCAATAGCCTGATGTTGGTCTTACTGAAGGACTTTCAGTTTTCTTTAAATTTTCAGACATTTTATTTAAATCAAAATCTTTTTGTTTAAACTGCGTGTGCTCCAGCGTGTGATCATAAAAACCTAAATTAAGGGCGGTCGGAGTTTGATATTGAAAAGGGTGCTGTGTTTTCAAAGCTTCGACTAAATTATTTTCAATAAAACTGCCAGTTTGCTTATCCGGCTGAGTAATCCAAGGAGCTTTTTCAAGTGCTTCTCGGAGCGCTCCGTGGACACAGCGAAAGGCAGCTGAGGCATCTTGAAACTTAACTTGGCTTTTCGAAGGGTGAATATTTACATCAATCTCGTCGGGAGCACACTGCAGATTGATCACGACAAGCGGGTATTCGCCATGCATAAGTAAACTTCGATAAGCATCAAGCACAGCCGCTTGCAAAGCCCTATCCTGAATAAAACGATTTTGTGCAAAAATCCAAATCTGCCTCGAAGTTTTTACCACTTCATGAGGCGATGAAAAAATAATTTCGGCGGCGTAACTTCCTCGACTTTTTTTGGCTGCAAAAAGCGTATTTCGTTCAAGCACTTCCTGAGCACGCAGTAATAACGAACTTTCTGCTTTGTAAAAAAGTTGCAAATGCCCGTCCTGAATCAGTTTAAATTGAACATTTGCATGCGATAAAGCTAAGGCTTTTACGATCATCTTTATTTGTTGGGCTTCACTGGTTTCTGATTTTAAAAATTTAAGTCGCGCAGGAACATTTTCAAACAAATCTTCAATTTTTATTTCAGTACCAACACTTCGCGAGCCCACCATAACTTGTTCGATTTTTCCAAAATGGACAACAATTTGACTGGGCTTTTTTTCAAGTTTATGAAAACTTTGAATGGTTAATTTAGATACAGCCGCAACGCTGGCCAAAGCTTCGCCGCGAAAACCAAACGTATGTAAATTCCAAAGATCATCAGAGGCTCTTATTTTGCTGGTTGCATGGCGCTGTAAAGCCAAAGCCAAATCTGTTGATAATATCCCATCGCCGTTATCTGAGATACGAACAAAACGACCACCCTGCCCGGTTTCAATCGTGATTTCTGAAGCTCCGGCATCAATACTATTTTCGATCAGTTCTTTAACTAAGTGGGCTGGCCGCTCGACAACTTCGCCAGCAGCAATTTGATTAACAACTTCGGCCGGTAATACCTGAATAGACATATAATTTTATAGGTTCTTGAAACTAAAAAAGCAATGAAAGCCCTAAGCCGCCATAATTATTTCGGTCAAAAACGTATTTGCCAGTTAGCTCGAAAGCCACTTTTTTAAACTGCAGTAGATACCCACCATCAATGATTACTCCCGCCGTAATATCCTGTAGATCGTAGGACTTTGTAGCTGTGGTAACCTTTGTCCGAGACAAGTGAATCATGAATGACCCGCCATACCGAAAGCGGTTTAAAGGCGATATAAAGATTTGCGCATTAAAACCCCTAGTACCCCAGATTTGAAAACCTTCGGCCCCACTTTTGGTCTTTTCCGCATAATACTTTGGCGCATTCAAAGTGGCAAAAACTTCCCAGATTGAAGTCAAATCCATGCTTTTAAAACCAATCGCATATAAATTATCAACTTGCACACTGCCCATTGTTTCTTCGTGCAGATTAATTAATTGCAGAGTTACCCCACTGAAATGTTCCTTAAAAAAACTTTCGTCTTCTGAGTCCTCGTCAAACTGTGGATCAGCCTGGGCTTTTGCTTTTGACTTTTTACGGAGTGGTGATTTTTTCAAAGGTGGTTTTATTTCTTCAAGGCCTTCTTTGAAGGGTTCATCTTGGAACTCTTTACCATTTATTTTTAATTCGTAATCAGCAATGTATCCAATTTTTCCTGATTTAAGTTTTATTTTATAAAACTGACCGTAGACTTTATCAGAAACCTGGTAGGTCTCTCCGGATTTTAGATTATCAATGACTTCTGAATCAAAGTTTTCGTCTTGATAAACATCAGCCTCGGGAACATTTACTATTCCCTTTTGAACAGCTATCGCAGGTGAGCCCAATAGTAAAATTAAGCTGAGAAAAAAAATACATCGGTTAATAATTTGCATTTCAAAAAGAAGTATAGATGAAAAAAATTAAACTTTTAAAGAAAGAATTTTTGATGGCGCGCTAGGTTTAGTTATCGAACTGGCTTTGACTTTAGGTAAAATAATTGGCGGTCTTAACAGATGACCCGGAGAAGTAGCCCGCTTTTCTAAAAATGCTTTAATTTTAAGCCCTGCGGCTTCATGATCACGAATGTACAGAACTGGATCAAATCCACAGTTTTGACAAACCATAGCACTTCGCCATTTGACCTGAGTGAAAATTTCACCGATTAACAGCATTGAAGCGACGATGACTAAGCCACGAGGGTCCATGGATTTGTAAATCACAAAAGTAAAAACAACGCTTAAAAAAATTAACCCAAGAACTTCAAGATAAGAAAGATTCTTACTTTTATAAACCTTCCGAGGAGTTTTACAAAAGGCACAATAACAAGAGCGACGTAACTTAAACATATGTTAAGTTTGCCAAAGGCACAGATATTTTTCTATGCTGTTACCTATGAACCTGAATAACCTCGTCCTAAGGCCTAATTGCTTGCTGACCAAAAACCCTCTGGTGTTCATACCTGGACCACGAAGTTTGTTTTTTTACCGATCTCCGTGGGGCCAGTTACCACAGTTTTTATTCGAACACGGTTATGTAACCCTGACTCTAAGCCTGCCATTTCGTAGTCTCCTGATTCGCCAATTGCAGTTTCAAAATTGGTTATTTCAAAATAA
The DNA here is from genome assembly GCA_043740435.1 of Bdellovibrionales bacterium. GTDB lineage: Bacteria > Bdellovibrionota > Bdellovibrionia > Bdellovibrionales > Bdellovibrionaceae > Pseudobdellovibrio. The sequence goes on from JAYUCH010000020.1 coordinate 32,357, forward strand.
GGATAAAAAATTTCACTTTATTTTGGACTCGCTCACGTTCAACGAGCTTAATAAATTTCTTCCAAACGAATCCACGGAAAGCGTGACTGTCATTTACGAAAAAAACTACGCACAGCAGCCAGCAACATCGAACTTCAAAAATTTTTATTCTTGGGTTCCAGCTGTAGCGTCCACTGCAACTTCGAAATACTTACTGCATCAGGTGTTTTGTCGAATTTTTAATACGCAAACACCAGCGTATTCTCAAACTTTTTCGGATTGCAATTTAATGAACTACAATCGATTCCTTGACCATTGCATAAATCTTGCCGAGAATGATGTCTATGCGTGACGTATCCCCGGGGCAAAAAACTGTCGATTTAAAAGCCTTAGTTTCGGGGCTAGTTGAATTTGTGAAAAACCCCGTGCAAAGAATTAAAACTTTGCCCGATTGGAATTGGGAATCTGTATTTACAGTTCAGGTTTTATTAGCTTTGGCCTCGGGTGTTTTATCAGGACTTATAAAACTTAATTTTTACCGCGTTCTATATGGAATTTTATTGATGCCTGTTGTGACCACCATCACTGCTTTGCTTTTAGCTTTGTTTATTTATTATTACTTTCAGTTTTTTGAAAACAGATCAGAAAGCTATCGTAAAATTTTTATCTTTGTAATTCTAGCTTCGATTCCGTTTTATTTATTTCAAATTCTGTCGGAATACTTTGCGCCCATCAGTTTAATTGGCTTTGGCTTTACGTCATTGCTAGGAATCATTGGCTTGGTTGAAAATTTCCAGGTCGAAAAAAAACGGGCCTATATCTTGGTGGGCTCTCTTTTTATAATCGTTCTTTTAGCCTGGATATCGAATCAAAATATCCAGGTTTAGTTTAAAACGAAAATAATTAATTTTTACCCGTCGAGCCGAAGCCACCCGCGCCACGCTCAGTATCTGAAAGTTCTGAAACCAATTGAAAATTTGCTAAAATAACCGGGGCCACGACCAACTGCGCGCAACGGTCTTGATCTTGAATAATGACGTCTTCTGCGCCTAAATTGATTAAAATAATTTTCACTTCACCACGGTAATCAGCATCAATCGTTCCCGGAGTGTTTAAAACGGTTAAACCCTGCTTTGCAGCCCAACCACTTCGTGGACGGGCTTGAATTTCGTAGCCAATTGGAATTTCAAACGTAAGTCCTGTCGGAATCATGCCCCGTTCACCAGACTTTAACGTCACTGGGGATGTCAGCTGAGCCCGCACATCAAATCCACTGGCGCCCGGTGAATGGTAGGCTGGCAATTCACCTTTAAAATGCGGCCACTTTTTTATTTTGATATTCATATTTTAGTCCTAAGCGTTTCGTTTTTTAGAAAAATCGTAATCTTCGATCCACTGCTGATGAATTTTTAATTTTGGACCCATCAAAGCCACAGAAACTTTAGATAGGTCATAGTGTTCCTGCAGATACGCTTTGACTGATTTTTCACTGACTGCGTCAACCGATGCAATCACATCTTCTACGGATCGGTATTCATTAAAAATCATTTCATTCACACCCAGTGAACTCATGCGGTTTTCAATATCATCAGAGCCCATCAGCAATTGACCACGCACTTGAGTTTTAAATAATTCAATATCAGATTTTTTAAAGCCATCTCGTTTAAGTCGTAAAAGTTCGTCGGCAATGATATTTAAAACGCGTTTTACTTTGGTTGTGTCTGTACCCGCTTGAATCGTAATGTTTCCAGAATCGACATTGGTATTGATCGAGGAATAAATACTGTACGCTAAGCCCTGGCGTTCGCGCACGGCTTGATACAGGCGCGAAGTCATTCCACCACCTAAAAGAGAATTAACAATAAATGCTTCAAAGCGGTACTTATCTTGAAAGGAAGTCGCAGGCAGTCCCAATAAAATATGAACCTGTTCCATTTCTTTTTCATAAATTTTTCTAGAAACTTTCCACCGCGGAGCTCTGCGTACGGTCGGAGCATTAAACTTCTTACGCGTACGAAATAATTTCTGGGACTGAATGACAAGTTCATCATGATCAATCGGACCAGCGGCGCTGACGATTAAATTACTGCCTTGATAAAAGCGCTTGTAAAAATCGATGACTTTTTTTTGCGTCATCTTTTGAATGGTTTCACTTTGGCCTAAAATCTGTCGGCTGAGTGGATGATTTTTATAAACTTCTTGGTAAAAGTAATCATAAATAATTTCTTCATCTGCATCATCACACATGGCAATTTCTTGCAGAATAACTTTTTTTTCCAATTCAAAATCTTTTTTTGCCAAATCCATGTTGCAAACCAGATCAGATAAAACTTCTAAACCCAGTTTCCAATCTTCTTTTAAAACCAAGCAATGATAATTAGTATATTCACGGGTGGTGTAGGCGTTAAGGTCGCCACCAAGAGATTCCAATGACTTTGCAATCTGATAAGCGTTTCTAGTTTTAGTGCCTTTAAAAACCAAATGCTCGACGAAGTGAGACAACCCCACTTCATCTTCAGCTTCGTCACGAGTCCCAGTTAAGACCCAAATACCAATTGAAACAGATTTAGAATACGGGTGGTTTTCTGTAACCACCCGAACGCCATTTGGTAAAACTGATTTTTTAAATGAACTCACGGCTTAGTTGAAACCGGGGTTACTGCAGTAATGCTTTACGAGAAAGCTTAATGCGACCTGCACGGTCTACCTCAAGGACCTTCACATCGATCATTTCACCTTCTTTTAAAACGTCGGTGACTTGACGAACGCGCTCGTTCGCAATTTCAGAAATGTGCAACAAGCCTTGTGTATTTGGCAGAATTTCTACGAAAGCACCAAATTCAGCAATTTTCATAACTTTACCGCTGTAGGTTTTTCCGACTTCGGCTTCAGCACAAATTCCTTCGATGATTGCGATTGCTTTTTTAACTGCTAACGGGTCAGCCGAAGCAATATTGATTGTACCATCGTCTTGAATTTCGATTTTAACACCAGTTTGTTCCGTGATACCGCGGATAACTTTTCCGCCAGATCCAATGACTTCTCTGATTTTGTCGACTTTGATTTTTATCGTAACAATTCGCGGAGCAAATTCAGAAATTTGACCACGCGGCACTTTCATAACTTTTTCCATCTCGTTTAAGATAAAAATTCGGCCTTCACGTGCCTGCATCAATGCGGTTTCCATCACTTGAAAACTAACGGAATCAATTTTGATATCCATTTGTAAAGCCGTGATACCAGCAGCGGTCCCTGCCACTTTGAAATCCATATCACCCAAGTGATCTTCATCACCTAAGATATCTGACAACACAGCAACACGGTCGCCTTCTTTAATCAAACCCATAGCAATTCCAGCCACATTGTTTTTAATTTTAACACCTGCATCTAGCATTGCTAAAATTGCAGCGCACACAGTGCCCATAGAGCTTGAACCATTCGATTCAAGAACTTCACCCACGATACGGATCGTATATGGGAAATCAACATGATCAGGAATAATCGCTTTTACAGCGCGCTCTGCCAAGTTTCCGTGACCGATTTCACGACGACCCTGACCACCGAATCTGCCGACTTCACCAACTGAGAACGGAGGAAAGTTATAATGTAACAAAAATTTCTTTTTGATGTTTCCGCGTAAAGTCTCAATCGATTGTTCGTCATCTGCGGTACCAAGTGTGGCTGTACCTAAACACTGCGTTTCACCACGAGTGAATAATCCAGAACCGTGCGCACGTGGTAAAACACCAACTTCACACGATATCGGTCGAACTGTTTTTAAATCACGCCCGTCAATGCGAGACCCTTTATCTAAAATCATCGCGCGTGCAACTTTGTATTTCACGTCTTCGATAATAGTTGATAATTCCTTGTCACGCTGTGATCGCAATTTATCATCTGTAATTGTGGCAATAAGTTTTTCTTTCGCAACAGCTTTTGCTGTATCAAAAGAAGCGTAACGATCTTGCTTAATTTTTAAAGACAATGCTTTTTCGATTAAGGGTTGTAAAACTGTTTCTGCACTTTGACGAAAATCACCATCAATTTTTGCAGCTGTGAAAGATCTTTTCGCTTTTGATCCCGTTTTTTCACGCAGCTCATCTTGAATTTGCAAAAGTGGCATCAAAGACTGGTGACCAAATTTTAAAGCTGCTAGCGCGTCTGATTCAGAAATAAATTGCGCTTCGCCTTCAACCATCAAAAGTCCGTTTTTAGTACCAGAAACGATGATATCTAAATCAGATTTTGCTAATTGCTCTTGATTTGGATTGGCAATGAATTGACCGTCAACGCGTGCAACTTGGCAAGCAGCTGTTGGACCAAAAAATGGAATGTCAGAAATATGAAGTGCCGCTGAAGCCCCTAATGACGCTAAAATATCAATTGGAAATGAACCGTCAGAGCTGAGTACAGAAGCCACAACTTGTGTGTCATTCAAATATCCTTCAGGAAATAAAGGACGAATCGGACGATCGATAATACGCGCACTTAATACCGATTCTGTCGAAGGTTTACCTTCACGCTTAAAGTAGCCGCCCGGAATTTTTCCGACAGCGTAGAATTTTTCGATGTATTCGACCATCAAAGGAAACCAACTTTGATCTGGTTTTGCTTGCTTTGCAGAAACGGCAGTAACCAACACCATGTTGTTACCAGAAGAAACAACAACAGAACCATCTGCTTGTTTAGCCATGCGGCCAGTTTCAATTTTAATTTGTTGTCCTGCTACTGAAGTTGTTACTGTAGTCATCATTCGAAAGGTCTCCTAGATTTATGAAATGATAAAGGCCCTTCGTCGGGCCTTTATAGTGTGAAATTTTACTTTATTATTTACGGATGTCTAATGAGCTGATCAGTTGCTCGTAACGCTTTTGATCTTTTGATTTTAAATAATCTAAAAGTTTACGACGACGATTTACGATTTTGATTAAACCGTGACGGCTGTGGTTGTCTTTTTTGTGTGTTGCAAAGTGCATCGACATATCGTTGATACGCGCTGTGATTAAAGCCACCTGCACTTCCGGAGAACCTGTATCCAGTTCTGACTTTTTGAATTTTTTTAAAATTTCTGCTTTTTTTACTTTTGTAACGGCCATTAACGTTTCCTTTGTTTGGACTTTATTTTTAATAAAGTCGGTTTAGTTTTTTCCGAAAATAGCGTCATGGCTGACTTCAATTTCAGAGATCATAAGATTTAACAACCAGCTGCTAATTGTTCAAGGATATTCAGCAATTAAATACTCTTT
>JAYUCH010000021.1:0-117145 GCA_043740435.1 Bdellovibrionales bacterium
CAATGCCCGTAGAATTTTAACTTGAAGATTAGGCTCTAAGTCGCCGATTTCGTCTAAAAACAATGTTCCTTCATCGGCCAGTTCAAAGCGACCAATTCGATTAGAAATAGCACCCGTGAATGAACCTTTAACATGACCAAATAATTCACTTTCTAAAAGCTCTGAAGGAATGGCGCCGCAGTTGATGGCAATGAAAGGGTTTTTAGCACGGGGTGAATTGTAATGAATAGCTCGTGCGATCAATTCTTTTCCGGTTCCAGATTCACCCGTTATTAAAACGGTAGAATCTGTGTGAGCCACTCGCTCGACCAAGGATAAGCAGTGTTTGATCGGATCACTTTCACCAATGATTTGTTCAAACTGATATCGAGTGCCTAACTCTGTTCTCAGTTGACGATTTTCTTGCACTAAATTTTTATGAGCTAGGGCTTTATCAACTAAACTCATTAATTCTTCGACATTAAAAGGCTTGGTCAAAAAATGAAAAGCCCCTTTTTGCGTGGCCTGCACTGCTGAATCGATCGTTGCAAAACCAGTTAAAATAATAACTTGGGTTTGCGGATATATTTTTTTGAACTCGGTCATGAATTCTAAACCATTACCATCGGGTAAATTCATATCGATGATAGCTAAATCGAAAGGTTTTTCGGGATTTAAAAAAGTTCGCGCTTCATCAATGCGCTGGGCCGTAATGACTTGAAAGCCTTTGCGATCAAGTAAGCGAAACAGTGCCGTCCTTAGCGTTGACTCATCGTCCAAAATCAGTACACGTGGTAACTTCATGAACCTTCCTTCCGTGGTGGGTTCTCATATGTAAAGAGTAATGCAATTTTTGACAGAGGTGTCAAAAAATCTGCTGTGGTAGGCCTTTTCAGGACTTTGGATTAAATAGAAATTTCTTTCGGAAGCAGAATCGAAAATTGGATCCAGTTGATAGCTGGTTCGTTGATAAACAGTTGAAATCCTTGATCAGTCAGGGCTTTTTCAATTGCAAGCAGCGAAAGATTTTTAGTTTTAAATTCGTTTTCAAATGGACCTAAGTTCGAGGCAAAAGAAAGATAGTGGTTTATCTGATCCTGGGTAATTTTGACCTCGACTAGACTAATAAAATTCTGTTTAGCCGACCGGATCTGATTTGATTTTTGTAAGAAAAATTGAAGTATAAGATTAACCGCATTTTGAAATAGTGGTTTTGAAACATTGTATCGAACGGGCAACTGGGGCTCTAAAAATGAAACTTTCATTTTTTCAACTTTAAGTTGCAAATCAAACTGCGCTAAAACACTTTGTGTCAGCAGGTAGATATCTGAATCTTCCAGAACAAGTTCTTGATTCGATCTTGAAAAAATAAGTAAGTCTTCAATAATTTTTTTCATTCTTAAGGCTGTTTCATGCATTAGGTTCAGATCTTCCATTATGGGATGCTGTTTTGGTAATTCCATTTTCATGATCTGAATAAAAGATAAAATTCCACCTAAAGGATTATTAAGCTCGTGGGCGATCGAACTGGAAATCAGGCCCAATTCTTCCAGCCGCGCAAACTGAGAGATTTTTTTTTCGAATAAGTTTTGCTCTGTCGAGTCCTCGTAAACATGCACCCAAAAGTGTTCATTTTCATCCTCCATCAAGCTTAAAGGCTGGGAATGAACGTTAAAAAAAGAATTTTTTTCTTGGATCTGAAAATTTTTTCCTAACTGACATCCGACGCAAATAGTGTCGCGATCAAACAACAACTCGTAGCAATGCTTTTGTTTTTTAGAAATTTCACCGACAAGGGTTGCATTATTGGCTTGATGCACAACATAGTCTTGGTCAATCACCAAAATAGGATTTTTCGAAGACTGGAAGGCTAAGTTAAAAAAGTTTTCATTTTGTTTTAGAACAGATAAGTTCCCCAACCGAGACAAATTAATCTGCAAAGTTTCACTTAATTTTTTAAATAACAAGATATCGGTTTTTTTAAAGGGCTTTTTATCACCTTTGAAAAAATACAGATAGCTGACTTCATTCTGCAACAGAACTTCCGACTTAAATAGGGTGGAATCCAACTGGTCTAAAAGATCTTTTTCAAAAATTTGACTTTTGTCAGCTGCGATAATTTTAAACCAAGTCACTTTGTTATAAGTCGTTAACAATTCATTCAATTTAATTTCTGCCGTGTCTAAAGATTTGATCTCAGAAATTGTGTAAAGTGATTTTCTTAAGAACTCTATTCGGGAATTAATTTCAAAAATCTTTTGTCGGCTTTCAACTAGATTTTTTGCCTTCGTATTTAATTTATATTCTAGTTCTGCTTTGATTTTTTCATACTCTTGATTAAGTTCTGTCGATAAATTCACATAGACATTATTTTGCGCCGTTTGCTGTATATCACTGGAAAGCTCAAACAGATCCTCTGATTTTAACTCGGATAAGATTTTGACCATATCGGGTTGCAGTGAATTATATAAAAACGTCGCCACCTGACCATTCATTTGGCCAGTTATCTGGCCATGAGTGCGATTAGCAATAAGAACAATTTTTTTAATTTTTCCAGCGGCACGTGCTAGTGCCAACTGGTTAAAATTAGAAAACTGACCAATAAGATCTAAATCCAGAATTAATATCTCGATCTCTAGACTTTTGAAATCTTCGCTTTGTGAATCTAAAACAAGTGGTTCAAATGCCGTGAACGATCCCGATACAATAGGATCGCGGGTCAACAGGGCCAAACGTGTTTTTACAAGTGACATGTATTGATCAACTCATGGTGATGCCGAATATGAAAGTGCGGTTGCTCTGCTTTAATTTTAGAAATAGGTCCGCGATCTTCTCCGAATTCAAAATAACAGGCCCGTGCGCCAATTTTTAATGCATCAAAAATTTCCGATGGTAAAGAATTTCCAACGCACAGTAATTCTTCAGGTTTTAAACTGTTTGACTGAATAATATCTAAAAAAGCATTTTCTTTTCTTTGTTTTTGTAAACTATTGGTGACATAGATTTTTTTAAAATCATCTGTGATTCCCAAAGCTGCAGCTTTATTTCTTTGAGTTTCCTCGGTGCCTGCAGTTACCACATACAGAAGATAATGCGTCTTTAAATAATTAATATTTTCACGAGCCCCGGGGAGTAAAGGCAATGTTTCAGGAAGTACGGGTTCATAAAATGCTTGAACCGCAAACGGAACAGATTGAACAGTTGCCGCTGTTCCATAATCTTTTGCCAAGGCTTGAAAAACATCTTTATGCGAAACTTTACGAATCATTTCTAGACGTCGTTGTTCGCATTCACTGAGTGTTAGCATTAAGCCATTTTGTATTAAGATTTGAAAAGAATGTAAAACAGCCTTAGGTACCAGTAGGCCTGAAGTATTTAACAAAGTATCATCAAGATCAAAAGCGATGGCGCGAATCATGAGTTTCAGTGTGCCGCGAAAGCAACAATTTGCCTAGACATAAAAAAAAAGCTACTGACTGGTGGCAAGCCTGTGGTTAAATTAGTGTATGACAATGACAGCACTTATTTTAGCAGGCGGCCAAGGGACTCGAATGAAAAGTCCCCTGCCAAAAGTTTTACACCCGGTAGCGGGAAAACCAATGCTCATCAGAGCTCTTGAAAGTTGCAACCAAGCAGGTATCAAAAATATTCGAATTGTGGTGGGTCACGGTCAAAACTTAGTCAATTCAGTCATCGAACCCGTTCAGCATTCACTGCATGCGAAAACTTATGTGCAAGAACAGCAACTGGGCACGGCCGATGCGGTGAAAGCTGCGGATTTGGCTTCTATTCAGGGTGATGTTTTGATTATGAATGGTGACCATCCTTTAATTAAAACTGAAGACATTAAAAATTTCTTTCAACTTTTTCAGCAAAACAAATTAGATCTAGCTGTTTTTACTGTAGCACTTCCAGAAAAAAATGATTTCGGCCGAATTGTGCGACATAATAACAAACTGCAGTCGATCGTTGAAACGAAAGATGCATCGCCTGATATTTTAAAGATAACCGAAGTCAATACAGGCATTTATTTGGCTAAAGCTGAAGTTTTACAAAAACTGATTCCGCAAATTGAAAATAACAATTCTAAAAAAGAATTTTATCTGACAGATATTATTAGTTTGGCCAGGCAGCAATCATTTCAAGTCGATGCACTTTTGATCGACAACACTGATATTGCTCATGGCGTGAATAATCAAATCGAATTGGCTGCGGCCACGGCAAAGGTATTTTTATTCAATGCTGAAAAGTTGATGCATGCTGGAGTTATTTTTATCGATCCAAAATCAACTTATGTTGAAGACACTGTTGTTGTTGCTGCAGGTTGTGTAATCTATCCCGGAGTTTTCTTGCGCGGAAAGACAGCGATTGGTGCTTTTACTGTCATAGAATCCAACTGCTTTATTTCAGATTCTGTTGTTAGCGATGGTGTGCAAATCAAAGCGGGCAGTTACATCGAAAAAACAGTTATTCATGCGCAAGCCTCTGTGGGTCCTTACGCTCGACTTCGTCCCGAAACAACAATTGGTCAAGGGGCCCATGTTGGAAATTTTGTTGAAATGAAGAAAGTCAATTTCGGCGCCAAATCGAAAGCTGGGCATTTAACTTATTTAGGTGATGCTGAAATTGGAGAAGAAGTTAACATCGGATGCGGAACAATCACTTGCAATTACGCTGCAGATAAAAAGAAATACAAAACAATAATTAAAGACCGTGTTTTTGTTGGCAGTGATACGCAATTTATTGCCCCTGTCACCGTTGAAAGTGATGCTATCATTGCCTCTGGAACCACAGTCACGCGTTCTGTTCCAGCTGGGGCTTTGGCTTTATCGCGCACGCCTCAAGTCAACAAAGAGGGTTACGCAAAAAAATTAAGAAAAGATTCACCCAGTAAATAATAAAGTTTATTTAAAATTATGGAGTTCAGCAAATGTGTGGAATCGTAGGTTATTTAGGTTATCAAAATCCAAAGAAAATAATTGTCGACGGCTTAAAACGCCTTGAATATCGTGGCTATGACAGTGCAGGTTTGGCCGTCATACACGATGGAAAAATAAAAACCATTCGTGCCGAAGGAAAACTAAAAGCCCTTGAAGAAAAAGTGGCCGAAGAATCTTTCAATGGTCATTTGGGTATCGGTCACACACGCTGGGCCACTCACGGCGCTCCGGTAGAAAGAAACGCCCATCCACACCGTGTGGGTGATATCAGTTTGGTGCACAATGGTATTATTGAAAATTATTTAGATATCAAACGTGATTTGCTAGGCCGCGGAGCCATCATTAAGTCAGATACGGATTCTGAATTAGTGGCTCATTTAATTAACGAAGAAATTTTAAAAACAAATAATTTATTTCAGGCTGTACTGAAAACCTTGATCAAACTTAAAGGTGCATTTTCCATAGTTGTTATCTGGGAAAAATCTCCGGACGAACTGGTCGCATTCAAAGACGGACCGCCCCTTATCGTAGGGCTGGGTGACAAAGAAAACTTTATCGTCAGTGATGTGCAAGCAGCGCTGCAATACACTAAAAATTATGTCTACTTGGAAGATCGTGAAATCGTTCATTTGCAAAATAAAGAAGTGCGCTATTTTTCCTCTGCAGGCAGTCCCATAGAAAAAAAAGTAAGTCATTTGAACTGGAATACAGAGCAAAATGAAAAAATGGGCTTCAAGCATTTTATGCTGAAAGAGATTTATGAACAACCACGTGCCGTGGCAGCAGCTATTCAGCCTCATTTAAATCCAGAAACTCATCAAATAGAGATCAAGAATTTAGGATTTAAAAATCCCTCTAAAGAAGTTTTCAATTCGATCGAGCATATTTTATTTGTTGCTTGCGGAACCAGTTTCTATGCAGCCCAGGTGGGAAAATATTTGATTGAAAAAACAAGCCGAGTCCCGGTCGAAGTTGATATTGCTAGTGAATTTAGATATCGACAGCCGATCATTCAAAAAAACACATTGGTTATTACAATTTCACAAAGCGGTGAGACCGCCGACACGCTGGCAGCACTTCGTTTGGCGAAGGAACATAAAGCCAGAACCTTAAGTATTACCAATGTGCCACAGTCATCAATAGACCGCGAAGCGGAAGGTCATCTTTATATGAATTCCGGGGTCGAAGTGGGTGTAGCCAGCACGAAAGCATTTACCAGCACTTTGGCGTTATTAAATTTGCTAGCTCTTGAAATTTCTAAAGCTCGCGGTGTCTTATCAGCTGCTGATGAAATAAAATCCGTGAAAAATTTGTTAGCAGTTCCCAGTCAGCTAGAAATTGTTCTAGCTTTTGATAAATACTTTTCTGAAGCTGCAAAAAAATTAAAAGAATTTAAAGGCTTTTTATATCTTGGACGCGGAGTCAGTTATCCGATTGCTATGGAAGGCGCTTTAAAATTAAAAGAATTAGCATACTTGCACGCTGAAGGTTACGCAGCTGGTGAAATGAAGCATGGACCCTTAGCACTGATTGATTCACGCATGGCTATTGTGGTCGTTGCACCAACGGATGATTTGATTGAAAAAACCGTCAGTAATTTACAAGAAGCCAAAGCCCGGGGTGGAAAAATAATATCGATTGGCACGGGTGAAAACGAGGCCCTGAAATCCATGAGCGAATATTATTTATCATTGCCGATTTCAGACTGGATGACCAATCCGCTTATTGCCACTGTACCGCTGCAATTGATGGCCTATCATTTAGCTGACAGTTTGGGTTTAGACGTGGATCAACCTAGAAATCTTGCGAAGTCCGTGACCGTCGAGTAAAAAGTCCGTTCAAAAGCTCGGTGTAGCCAAGGGTTTGGTCAACAAATTCGACGGTCTCGTCGCCCCGGGCAGCACCGAATGTAAGATCTGCTAAATAATTTTTATTATTCGCATTGTTTAATAATGGTAAGATTTTTTTGAATTCAGACCAGCGATTGGCATCAAAGTTTAACTTTTGCGCTAATTTTCGAGCGTCACGTAAATGCGCCCAACCGATGTTGTACGCACTAAGCGCTTGGGCCCAGCGCTCATAAGATGGCAAATCAGCGCGCGTTTTATCATATAAATATCGCAAGTAAAAAGCCCCGCCGCGAATACTTTCTTTTGGATCTTCTCGGTCTGTAATACCAAGATGCTTGGCAGTCGAACGCGTCAGCTGCATCAAACCTTTTACACCTGTGTAGCTGATGGCATCTTCTTGCCACTTTGACTCTTGATAAGAAACAGCTGCCAGTAACGTCCATGGAATTTCATTTTCTTTTGCGTTTCTTTCAAAAAGTCTTCGCCACTTCGGTAAATTTCTAAGCACATCTTTTTGAAAGCGTTTTTGCTCAAGCACAGACATTTTAAAATCGACGGATTCGTAGCGATCCCAAAATTTTCTGATTTGATTATTTCTTACCAAATTTTGAAACCAAAAGTGAATCAGTTGATTCAATTCTGATAAATCCTGGCGGGTGATCCACGAGACCGCTTCAGCTTTTGAAGATGTCCATAATTTTTTTAGCTTGGGATTATTTAATAAGTTTTTATTTGCCAAACGAGCATCCGTTAAGAAACAATTTTTGTTCGCAGATAAAATATTTTTATTTAATTCGGTAGCTGGTTTGGTGGTATGTACCCAACTTAAATGGTCAAACTGTGCGGTAAAATTTTTTGACCGAACAGCATATAGAAAGTTGTCAGGGATATAAAGTTTCTCGGCCAATTCAAAATTTCCAGCGCAGACAACTGATAATTGCAGGTCATCGTAAACCATACTATAGTGCCCATGAAAATCGTTACTTGTGACTGGCGTGCGGGGAAAGGCCAAATCTATTTTTTCTGTTTTAAGTAATTCCAGGGCTTCGTCGCTGGTTCCAAAAGTCAGAAATTTGATTTGAATTCCTTGGGTTTTCGCGAAATTTGCAATCAGATCTTTTTCTAAGCTGGTGGAATAAATATCCTGCTGTAATCCCACGGTCAGAGGCCCTTTAAACTTCAGCAGATTAGCTTCAGAGGGCGTAATAAAAAAATTATGGCATCCGTCGATAGTAAATAAAGTACTAACGGCTAAAACAGCAGTGATGAAAAATCGCTTATAGGCTATTTGCATAAAGAATGACCTTCTTAATATAGGTCCTTCATGTGGTCACTGGCTTTACTAACAATAAATCTTAATAAATCAGATTTTCTCAGAACGAATGCATTGAATTTCAAACGGTAAATATGGCACTTTTAGCTTTTCAAATGTTACTGGGTGCAAATTTTTCCTGCCAAATTGAAAGTGCTGACCTGGCCCTTTCAATTTGCATTAGTTTTTTTTCTTTTTTGTCTTTTAAGTCCTCTGGCCATGGGGGAATCAGCGCAAAGTTTATATTGGTAGGCTGAAAATGCTTAGCTCGAAAGGGGTCGGTGATCGCTTCAAGTAAAGAGCCCAAGGCCGAATCTCGGGGAGGCGGCAAAAACACTTCATCACTGATTTTTTGTTTTATAAACTGAGCCACTAAAAGGCCAATGCAAGTGGATTCGAAATAGCCTTCAACTCCGGTAATTTGACCAGCAAAAAATAACCACGGATCATTTTTGCTGCTAAGATCTTTATTTAAGCGTTTCGGAGAATTGATATATAAATTCCTGTGAATGCTGCCTAGTTTTAAAAATTCTGCATTTTCTAAACCTGGAATCATGCGAAAAACTCGTGTTTGTTCGCCGTAGGCCATGCGTGTTTGAAAGCCAACCATATTATAGGCTGTACCTTCTTTGTTATCTTGGCGCAGTTGCACGACAGCAAATGGATAACGGCCTGTTTTCGGATTCGTAAGTCCCACCGGTTTCATCGGTCCAAATCGTGGAGTCTGAATGCCACGCTCGACCATTGTTTCAATCGGCATACAGCCTTCGAAAAAATCTGTGGTTTCAAAATGCTTGGGTTCAATTTTACGAGCTTGCTGAATTTCTTCGATAAATTTAAAATACTGTTCTTTGTCGAATGGGCAATTATAATAATCCGGAGTTCCTTTGTCGTAGCGATCGGCTTTCCATGCAATGTCTTTATTGATGGAATCGGTATCAATAATTGGGGCTATTGCATCGAAAAAATATAAAAAATCATCGCCAAAATGTTTTTGTAAACTGAGTGCTAAGTTTTCATCGGTTAACGGGCCTGTTGCTATAACTGCAGGTCGCGGAATTTCATCTAACGACTGGACGACTTCATGTTTAATTTCAATTTTTGGGTGGGCCTTCACCAAAGCTGTTATTTTTTCAGCGAAAATTTCACGATCAATACCCAAGGCCTGCCCAGCTGGAACTGCATGTTCTTTTGCTATTTTTAAAATCTGACAATTTAGTTTTTCAGCTTCCCACTTCAGCTGCCCCGTTGCGGAATGTTCGCCCAGGCTACCAAAAGAATTGGAACACACCAGTTCTGCAAAATTTGTGGTTTTGTGCACAGGTGTTTGTTTGACTGCACGCATTTCATATAAAGTTACTGAAAAACCCATGTTGGCCAGCTGCAAGGCGCACTCGCTGCCAGCCAATCCGGCGCCAACCACTGTTATTTTTTCAAATCGAGGGAATTTATTTTCTAAGCCGAATGACATCGATAGGGTTTAGACTTTTCATTCGAATAAAGCAATGGTTTGTGTTAAACAAAATAATGTCCCAAAACGATTTTAAATCCAAATTTCAAACAGGTGCTGAAGTTCTTCATAAACTGCTTGAATCCCAGGTGGGCCCTGTATCCGATCAGTATTTACGTTGGAAATTATGGCTTAACTGGAAAGACATCGTAGGCCCTACGGTTTCCGCGCACTCGGAGCCGATATCCTATCGAAATGGGTTGTTGTGGTTGTGGGTCGAAAATTCAGTGTGGATGCAGCAAATGGGTTTTATGGCTGAAACCATGAAAGATGCTATTAATAAAAAATTTCGACCTGGCTTCGTCAAAGAAATTCGCTTTACCCAAGATCGTCGCCAAGTTCCTTCAGCTGAAAACGAAGTTTTTCGCGATCAAGTTAAAAAATTTCTAAAATAGAATGCAGAAAAAATTTATTCTTCGACAGTTGATTTTAATATCTGCTTCATCTGTTGGTTTTTTTGACCTGCACCTAAGATATTTTTAATTCGCTCATGAATGGATCGATCGTTGATTAATGCCCCTAGGGTGCCATCGCCGCGATCAATTTTATCAATGACACGTTCCAATTTTGTCATCGATCGGTCTAGGCTTCCTGTTTTTAAGGTTCCGTTAAGTCTTTGTGAAACTTCCGATAGGTTTCCAGCGGTTGAATCTAATTTAGCAATTAACGAGGGTATTTTGTTCTGTTCAGTGATCGTGTGCAATAACTTTTGAAAATCAGTGATGGCATCGAAAAGCTTTTCGCTTTCACTGCCGCGTTTACTTAAAACCGATAAAATATCGTTGCCGTAGTCTGCAGTAATTTCATCATTGTGCTGTAAAAACTCGGTGATATTAGTTCCCGGCGTTATGAATAAAAATTTATCACCTAAGGCACCCTGGGTGCGAAGTTCGATACGACTGTCTTTACGAATTTTATTTTTATAAATAGCATCAATACGAACCGTAACTTCAACAGAATTTCGTTCGGCATTGAAAAATATCTTATCGACGTTACCAATTTTAACACCAGATAAAGAAACTAAGCTGCCTTTATTAAGACCCTGGACAGAATCAAAGTAGGCTTTCATTAACAAAACTTCTTGAAAATAGGATTTATTGGAGCCCAGCGTGAAGATAGATCCCAACAGAACAAATAGTCCAATGGCAAGAAATGCTCCAACTTTTGTTTGTGTCATATAATTTGTCCTTCGATAAACTGATTGATCATGCTGTCAGGAGAATTTTTTAATTGTGCTATTGTACCTTGTTCTATAATTTTTTTATCTTTTAGAAATGCAAATTTGTCACAGACGGCAAAAGCCGTAGGCATGTCGTGTGTGACAAGAATCGAGGTAACACCTTTAACTTTTAATCGCAAAATTAAATCTTGAATTTTTTTGGTATTGTAAGGATCTAACCCTGCAGTGGGTTCGTCATAAAGTATAATTTCTGGTTCTAACATCATGGCGCGCGCTAAACCCACGCGCTTTTGCATTCCACCCGAAAGCTCGCCGGGAAATAAATTTTCACAATCAAATAGTCCAAAATCACTGAGCTGTTCAAATATTTTATCTTTGATCTGCTTTTTGTTCAAATGAGTGTGCTCTTGCAGCGGATACGATAAATTTTCAAAAACTGTCATCGAATCAAATAAAGCTCCGCCTTGAAAGGCATAACCTACTTTTTTTCTAATCTCTAACCATTGAGTTTCAGAAAATCCGAGGACCTGGGTATCATTTATGTGAATGGATCCAGAATCTGATTTTTCAAGTCCAATTAGACTTCTTAATAAAACAGATTTACCTGTTCCCGAGCCGCCTACCAAGCCTAGGCATTCGCCTTTTTTAACGTAGAATGAAATATCATCGTGAATAATTTTAGAGCCAAAACTTTTTCTAAAATTAAGGACCTCGATTACAGCCATTTTTCAATCACCCAAAACATTTTTGCTAAGAAAAAATCCCCGACAAGAATTAATAGCGAAGAAGCCACCACGGCTTTTCGAGTGGCGATGCCAACTTCCTGGGTTCCATTTTTAACTTGCAGTCCAAAATAACAAGATGGCACAGCTATAAACAAAGCAAAGAAAAAAGATTTACCAAAGCCTGCTAAATAATCCATGATATTAGAAGTCTCGATAACTCGCTGGAAATAGAACTGGGTATCGATACTCAGTTCGTAGGTTCCAATCATCAGCCCACCTAAATTTCCAACAATGTTTGCAAAAGAAACTAAGATTGGTAAAACAATCAAGCACGCCAATATCCGAGGAATAACAATACGTTTAACCGGCGATGTCCCTAAAGCTCGAATAGCATCAATTTGTTGGGTCACCATCATGGAACCAATTTCGCTAGCAATACCTGCACCCACACGTGCCGCTAGCATTAAGCTTGTAAAAACTGGACCCATTTCACGCAAAATTGTCGAAGCCACTAAGCGGGGTACATAGGGTTTTCCACCGAATTTTTCTAAACCCATACCGTATTGTAGGGCCATAACCATGCCCGTTGACGAAGCTGTTATAAGAACTAAAGGCATGGATCTTACGCCGACCAAATAAATTTGGTCGGCCAGTAGTCCCCAGTAAAAAGGTTTTTTGATTCCCTCACGGCAGCAATCTTTTATTAGTAAAGCGATTCCGCCTAAAAAATAAAATTGTTCTTCAGCCCAGTCTTTGAAAGATGCGCCCGTCAGTGCGGTCATTTGAAAGTTAAACTCTTGATGAAAAGATCAAAAGCATTTTCATCTAATTTTAATTGATCCGATTTACCCGATAAAGAAACCACATAACCACAGCTAAGCCGCTGAAACGATATCGACTTAATTTGAATTGAACTATTTTCAACTTCTCCGGCGACGGTACGTTGAAGCGCGGGCTTATTTTGGAAAACCGTTTGATTTTCTGACAGCCGTTTAGAATTTTCTAAAGAATCTTCAATGATTCTATGAAGCTCAGACAGGGAGGATGTTGCTCCGCTTTGGCAATCTGAAAAAATAGATAATACGTTTCCAGTGGCTTTGTTTTTCCAGGAAGGATAAACAGACTTTTTCAACATATAAAATGGTTTTGACGGATTTGAATAAGAAACTTCTTCAGAAAATGTTGGTGGTTTTTCTTTTAAAAGTGAAGACACACACGAAATCAAAAGAAGAGGCATTAATAAGATAATAACTAAAGAGGCTGCAAGTTGATTTTTCATGTTGATAGATTCAGTATGTCATAGAAAGCTAAAGCGTCTAGTCCCAATCTGATCTTACCAGTTCTTTGTTACTGTCATTATTTTGTCGGATATCGCCAAAATAATGTGGATAAAATTTCCTAGCCTCTAAAATAAACGACAGCCATGTTTTTTCGGCATGGCACTTGAAATGCTTTTTGTTCATCCGTGATGAAAAGATTAAAGAAAATTTTAGTATGTCTGTGTGGGCTTAGTTTGCAAAATGTTCTGGCTTCAGAACTTATTGGCACCGTTAAAAATCAAGGGGAAACCTTTAATTTTGAACTGGCTGGACAAAAGAACTGGGATTATGACCTTAAAAAAATAAAAGATAAAAAGAAGACAAAGATTCAACTGCTTGTAAAAGCCGTAGATGAAAATTCTGTCAATAAGATCTTACCTATCGATAATCCTTTCGTGGAAAATATCACAGTTCAAGAAAAAAAAGCGGATGGCAAATGGCTCATCGAGTTTTATTTAAAAAATGAAGCTGTCGAAACTTTTGATTATTTAACTGACCAGCCATCTAAGCTAATTATTGATTTTTACCTGAATGACGCTACAAAAAATGACTTAGTTGTTCGTGCGGAACCAACAGTAGGTAAAAAGTTAAAAAAAATTACAGAAAAATCGACAACTAAACCCCAGCCACAAGCCAAGGTCAGCGAAGCCAGCGTGCGAAAGCCTGCCGAGGCCGATTTTTTAAAAATAGATGAGCCTGGCGGAATTGAAAGCTCTGTCTTTTTAAAAGCGGGCCTTAGTGACGGAGCGGATTCATTTTTTGGACGATTTGTCATTCGCGATGTCGAAATTAATGAAAAATCCATCTTAAGAAGTGATAACAATTATTATCTGAAATTTCCAATGCTTGAAACAGAGTTTTCTTTCTGGACAATGATGAAAAAAAATCCACCTGTTTACCAGTTTACAGAAAGTAGTACAGCCGAACAAAAACAGGTTCAACTACTAAAGACTTTATTTAATAAAAAAAGATACCTTGTTTTCAAGCAAACGGCAGAATGGTTCGTTAATAAGTTTCCTAATTCCAAATATTTAGAATCCATAGCTTTTATGACAGGTGATGCATTAACTGAACTGTGGCGCCAAGAAAAAAACGATAAATTTTTTGAACTGGCCCAGTTTGCATATTTGCAGGCCTTAGATAAGTATCCGACCTCATTGCTGGCTGAGCGCACTTCGGTGATGCTTGGTTTCTTAGCTTTAGATAAATCAGATTACATGACGGCAATACGTCGCTTTAATAATCACACGGAAAACAAAGAGTTTCGCAATCAGATTTCCTACGAGTATGCAAAACTTGGTCTGGGATTTAGTTTATCAAAAATTAATAAATTGAATGATGCTGTCCAAGAAATGGAAAATTTAGAGAAAGAAAGTAAAAATCCATTGGTTCAAGCAGAAGCTGCATTTCGAAGAGCAGATTTTTACTACGGTGCCAATAAATATGATTTAGCGATCGATAATTATAATTTAGCGCTGAAAAAACATGAAAATTTGGCGTATTTATTTCCAAATGCTTACTTCAATAAGATGGAAAGTCATTTTTGGAAAAGAAAATACAAAGACTCTCATCAATCGGGCTTAGAATTTGCCAAAAATTTTCCATCGCATGCTTTTGCCCCGTATGCGCTAACCCGCGTGGGTGAATTGCTCGAAATTTTAGGCGCTGATCAATCAAGATCAATTGGTTCATTTCTAGAGACCTACTTCAGATATGGTGACAGTCCTAAAACGGTTATTGCGCGACTTCATTTACTAAGCACACGCATGAAAAGTATGAAAAATGAAGAAGTGCAAAAAACAATTTTAAAAATGGATGAATTAAGCCAAAAAAGTGAATTAATTAATATCGATCAGTTTAAAACAACAATGATAGCTGATGGATTTACTCGTCGGATGGAACATGAAAAGGCCATTGAAATTTTATCGGATTTTTATCAAAAAAATCCAAACCGCCCAGATTCAAAACAAGTGACAAAACGGATTATCAGAAATATTTATGATCAGATTAAATATTTCTCTGATTCGGGGAAACACCGTGATGTTCTTAAAACGTATCAAAAATATTCTGATACTTGGTTGAAATACCGCGACCGCATCGATACCGATTTTTTTCTAGGACTTGCCTACGAAAAGGCTGGAGATTTCGATGTAGCTTTAAACAAGTACACAAAAACTTACCAGGGTTTACAAGCTATTAAGGGAACTGAAAAAGAAAAATGGGTAGCTGTCACTGAAGATATACCTTCGGATGATGTTCTAAATCTTAGAATTGCGGACTGCTATTTTCAGACAAAAAAATTCCAAGAAGCTTATCAACAAATTGAAAAAATAAAAAGCCCCCATCTGCTTTCTGAAGCTGATCAGGTTCTTCGTGTTCAATTGGCATCGAATCTTTATGAACAAAAAGGTGATATAGATACAGCCATGCGCTACTTAAGTGAATTGGTGCGTGTTTGGAACGGTAAACAAGAACTTGCGGTGGGTCCACTTTTAGATTTAGCCGATATGTATAAGAAGAAAAATAATTTTGATGAAGCACAAAAAAGTTTAGAAAAAGTTTTAGAAATTGCTGAAAATAATAAAAAAGTAACACCAAGACAAATTATTCAAGCAGCTAATAATTCAGCAGACTTGTATTTAAAAGAAAATAAGACGGACGAAGCAGCTAAAAAATATACTTACATCTTAGATCGCTTGGATTCCAATCAAAATCTGGCGGAAGAGCGTTATAAGCTGGGGGAAATCTATTTTAAAAAAGGTGAAGTTAAAAAAGCTGAAAATATTTGGTCAAAATTAAAACCTGATCAAGGGGCGGTTTGGATTAAAATTACGAAAAATAAAATTCAAGAATCGCAGTGGAAAGATGAATATAAAAAATATCTTAAACGAATACCAGCTATGTCAAAAATCGAGGACCAGCAATGAATTCACTTGATTTTACACCCCTACAAGTTAAGTCGCTAGAAATGTCTCAAATTTTGACTGATTTGAAGTCGCTATCAAATAATTATCCTGTTTTTATTATTGGAAAAAAAGGCAGCGGCAAAACAACATTGGCTCACTTCATCCAGCAGTCTGTTTTAAAAAATTCTGCAATTCAAATTTTTGACAGTTATCAGTATCAGAACGGTTTTTGTATTTATACTTTGACCGGAGAGCAGTGGACGCAAGTTGTTGACCACTTAAAAAAAGGTGCATTTACCCTAATTCAAATGCCAACGCTTCAACAACGCCGTCTAGATATACCTGATTTGGCTGATTTTTGCCTGCAGGTTCTAAGCCTGATGCACAATAAACCTAAGGTTAAGTTAACCGAAAAGGCCTTAGAAAAAATCTTACAGTATAAGTGGCCTGGACAGTTTTATGAATTCGAATCTGTTTTAGAAAGTGCTTTCATGCTAGCTGAAAACGGTTTAATCGAACCCGAATTTTTAGCCATGGGTCCACTTAATACAGACGTTGGGACTCCGATTGGAATGAAGTTGGAAGAATTAGAACGAAAATATATTTTGCAAACTTTGTATTTCGTTCATCAAAACCGAACTAAGGCCGCGGAAATTTTAGGTATTTCAATAAGAACGCTTCGTAACAAAATCAATCAATACCGAATCGAGGGTCACTTATGAGTAATTTATTTGATAAAACAACGGATGCGTTGGCGACGACACTGAAGATGCGGCAAATGCGCCATAATGTGACCTCGTCTAATATTGCCAATGCAGAGACTCCGCACTATCACGCAAAAAAATTAGATTTTGAAAACGCTTTAGCCAACGCACTTGACATGGATGGAATGAACGGGCTTGCAACTTCAAGCACTGAACATTTTGCATTGGGCAGTAAGCCAGCCGTTAGCCCAGAGCTTTACGAAAACCCCGACGTTGCGGTCAGTAATGATGGCAACACAGTCGATTTAGAAAAAGAAATGTCAGCATTGGCAGAAAATTCAATTATGTATAAAACAGCGTTACAGTTGATTAATAAAAAAATGGCGGCATTAAAATATGCCATCAGTGAGTCTCGCTAATGGCAGATTTTTTAACCGGTTTTAGAGTCAGCGGAAGTGGAATGGCGGCGCAGCGGGCCCGCATGAATACGATTTCTTCAAACCTGGCCAACATCAATACAACCCGAACAGCTGAAGGCGGTCCGTACCGACGTAAAGATGTCGTTTTTGAATCGATGCCAGATGCTCAGTCTTTTGGTGAAGTGATGGGTGCGAATGATCCAAAATCTGATTTTCAACGCGTGCAAGTTACCGATATTGTCTATGATAAAAAAGCTCCAATTTTAAAACATGATCCAACTCATCCTGATGCGAACGAAGACGGGTATGTGGCCTATCCGAATATCAATTTAATGGAAGAGATGACCAACATGATACAGGCCACGCGTTCCTACGAGGCCAACGTACAGGCTATTCAAGCGACTAAAGATATGGCTTTAAGTGCACTGGAAATTGGTAGATAATTATAACAGCACCTTCAATTTAGGAGTGTAGACCATGGATGGTTTAACGATTTCGAACGCTAACCGTTTCCTTGAAACGGCAAATTTAGAAAATAAAAATTCTAAAGTTGATATGAATCCGATGTCTTCAACCGGAGATGCGGGCCCGTCGTTTGCGGCTACACTTAAAGAAGCAATTAATAATGTAAACCAAGTGCATTTAGATGCAGACCGAAAAGCGCAAGAGCTAGCAACTGGAAAAACTGATGATATCGCCGGAGTTATGTTAGCTACAGAAAAAGCAGACATTGCATTACGTGTCATGGTCCAAGTTCGAAACAAAATAATTGATGCGTACCAAGAAATTATGAAGATGCAGGTGTGATGTGGAAAAAGTACTAGGCGGTATCATTGGACAATTTCAAGAATTTTACAAATCCCTGGGGCCAACAAAAAGATTAGCCCTTTTAGCTTCTTTTTTCGTTGCTGTAATTACTTTGGGTTCGGTTTTTTTTATGGCCTCAGGAAAAGACTACGCTATTTTACTTAAAGATCTTCCTTCGGATCAAGTGCCCACGATCATTGGTAAGCTGACTGAAAAAAATATCCCGTATCAGATTAAAGAAAATGGACGAACTGTGAATATCTTAGTACCTAAAGATTTTCAAAGTGCAACTTTGATGCAACTGTCATCAGAAATCGGTTCATCAAAAATGGGTTCTATTGGCCTAGAAATCTTTGATAAGCAAGAATTTGGAATTAATTCCTATGCGCAGAAAATCAATTATCAGCGCGCCTTACAAGGTGAACTTATTCGGGCCATTAATACTTTAAATGCGGTAAAACAATCAAAAGTTATCTTAGCCTTGCCAGCAAAAAAAACGATCATGGAAGAATCATCTCCGCCGTCTGCATCGGTCGTTGTTGAATTGCATCCTGGAAAAGAACTTTCGGGTGAACAAGTTCGTGGAATTCGTTTCTTGGTGGCCAATGCGGTTGAGGGAATGGATGCAGACCACGTAACCGTACTGGATGAACGCGGAAAAATGATTTCAAGACAGTCTGACGGTTCAACGGGCGCTTCAAGTGAAATTATGGAGCACAAACAAAAAGTTGAAAAAGACTTAGAAGCTCGGATAGAATCTATTTTATCAAAAGTGGTTGGTCAGGGAAAAATTGTGGCCCGAGTCGATGCCACTGTAAATCATAAAATGGTTACCGCCATAGAAGAATCTGTCGACCCAGATAAAACAGCTGTTTTGTCACAGCAAACTCAAGAAGAATCTTTAGACGGCGCTCGAACAAATCCAACGGGAGTACCGGGTTCAAGATCAAATATTCCTGGAGCAGAAGACAACAATGGACAAGTTGGTTTCAAGCAGGATGTAAAAAAAGAACTGAAAACAATTAATTATCAGGTTCCTAAAACGGTAAGAAATGTAAAAGAGGCTGCTGGTAATATAGAAAAAATCAGTGTGGCTGTTTTGATCGATAGCGTTCCGACAACAACAACAGCTGCTGACGGAAAAACAGAAACAAAATGGAATTCAAGGACACCCGAAGAAATTGCAAAATATGAATCCTTAGTCAAAAATGCAATCGGTTTTGTTGCAGCCCGAGGAGACAGCGTTAAAATCGAATCTATTCAGTTTCAGCCGGAAGATTTTACCGAAAGTGAAAAAATTCTGACGGTTCTTGAAAAGAAAAAATTGGTTCAGTCTTTATTAAAGTGGGGCTTACTTGGCTTCGCATTATTATTATTTTTCTTTATGGTGGTCCGTCCATTTATGCAGTGGATAACGGATTCATTTACAGACTCGGTGGAGGACATGTTGCCGCGAACCATTGAAGAACTAGAAGAATTGCAGTCAGTCGATAATTCCTTGCCTGGAATGAATGGCGTTTTGCCTATCCTGCATGAATCTGTTGATCCGGAAAAAGCCGAAAGTGAATTGTTACGCGATAGAATTATGAATTTGATCGATCGTGATGAAGAAAAAGCATCAAGTGCTATTAATATGTGGGTTGCTCGGAAGGAATAACGTATGCGCGCAATGAAGATTGAAAATTTAGATTATGATAATTTACGAGGAATCGATAAAGCTGCCATACTTATAAATTATTTAGGCAAAGAGGCTATTAAGGTTCTTTTCATCAAAATGGATGATGGTGATATTCGAAAATTAATCCATTTGATGTCTAAATTCAAAGTCGTTCCCGTTCATATTACAAAACGTGTTTTAGAAGATTATTATGAGATGCTAAGTGAAGCTGAAGATTTTATTTTTTCAGATCAAATGGCAAGTAAAGATACAATTATCGAGGCCCTTGGTGAAGAGCGTGCACGTGGTATCATGGGTGGGTTAAATATTTCATCGGGCTCTGGCCGTACACTTGAATCTTTAGAGATGGTTGATGCAAAAGCCCTATCTACTTTTTTAGTTAATGAGCATCCGCAAACGGTAGCCGTGATTCTAGCCCATTTAGAACCCGAGAAAAAAGGCGAGGTTCTACGACGATTGCCGGAATCTTTGCAAGCAGAAGTTGTTCTGCGAATGGCTAACTTAGAAAATGTAGATCCAGAACTTATTGCAGATATTGATAAAGTTCTGAAAAATCAATTGTCTAATACGCACACTATCGAGCAAGCTTCTTTAGGCGGAGTTCAACCTGTGGCTGAAATGCTGAATGTTATGGATAAAAATACAGAACAATCAATCATGTCACGACTTGAAGAAAAAGATCCATTGCTGGCTGAAGAAATAAGAAAACTGATGTTCGTTTTTGAAGACGTTACTAAAATTGATGATCGTGGAATACAAATTTTACTTAAAGAAATTCCAAATGACCGTTTGTTGTTAGCACTTAAAACTGCCAACGAAGATATTCGTGCAAAAATATTCAAAAATATTTCGGCCAGAGCAGCAGAAATGCTGCGCGAGGATCTATCGAATATGGGTCCAGCCAGATTATCAGATGTGGAAACGGCTCAGCAAGAAATCGTCAATGTGGCCCGTCGTTTAGAAAGCGAAGGCAAAATAATTATAGCACGTGGTGGTACAGAAGATGCCATGGTCTAATAAATCAAATCAGGTTGGAAACCAGCCTGAGGACCGATCAAAATCGAATATACTTAAAAAAAGTAATGAACACTCATTAAGTTCTGACATTTCTATTTTGAATTATGTTCCTAAACAAATTCAGTTTGGTACGCCCGTTGCTGCCTTGGATTATTTGCGTGAAAAAGAAAAAGGTTCTGATTTTATTATGAGTGACGTTCTTCGTCAGACAACCGGCGTTGATTCTATAGAAAAAATGTCTGAAGAAACTAAAATTGAAAATAAAGTTCTTGAAAAATTGTCTTTATTGCAAGCCGAAGCCTATCAAAAAGCTTTTGATTTAGGTTTAGAAGAAGGGTTGAACAAAGCTTACGATGAAAAAAATAAAGATATCAATCGCAGCTTATTAGATCTTGAAACAATGATGACTCAAATGGCCCGTTTAAAAGAAGAAATGATTCACCAAAATGAAGCACATATTGTGAAGTTAGTTTATGACATTGCCAAACGCATTGCTTTGGATCACATCGAAGAAAAGCCTGAAATCGTATTGTCCGTTATTAAAAATGCTATCGAGACAGCTCAGGCTGAAGAAGAAGTTAATGTTTTAATTTGTAGCGAACAGCTTGATTTCCTAGAACAAATGAAAAATCAGGCGGGTCGTGATTCAGAATTTCTTAAAAAAGTTAAATTTCAAACTTCAGACCAAGTCACTTCGGGTGGCTGTATTATTGAAACTAATTTTGGAGTCGTTGATGCTCGGATCGAAGAGCGAGTTAATAAGCTGTGGTCTGAAATGAAGCAAGCTTTGCCACGGGTGAAATCTCCGATCGTTTAAAGAAAGATCGTAAACAATGAATCTAGATTTTAGTAAATATTATGACATTATGAAAAACACTCATCTTACAAAAGATAGTGGTAAAGTGACCGATGTGACAGGGTTGTTGATCAAAGGATATATTCCGGGTGTCAGTATCGGCAGTATTTGTGAAATTCAAGGAGCAGCCGCGAAGCCTTTGATGGCTGAAGTTGTTGGTTTTAAAGACAGACAAGTTTTGATGATGAGTCTTTCTGATATGCGCGGTATTTCGATGGGTTCAAAAATTACGTTAGCCAAATCGGTAGCAACGGTCAAAGTCAGCGAAGAACTTTTAGGCCGCGTTGTCGATGGATTGGCTCAGCCTTTAGATGGTAAACCCGAACTTGAAATGATTAAAGAAGTTCCCCTGTACAGTGAAGTTGTTAATCCACTCAGCCGGAAACCTATTCGTGAAAGTTTAGATGTCGGTGTCCGCGCTATCAATGCAGCAATCACTGTTGGTCGCGGGCAGCGTGTTGCCATCATGGCTGGCTCTGGTGTTGGAAAATCAGTACTTATGGGAATGATGGCCAAAGAAACAGATGCCGATGTCAACGTCATCGCACTGATCGGAGAGCGTGGCCGAGAAGTGCGTGAATTTATTGAAAACGAATTGGGTCCAGAGGGCATGAAAAAAACTGTCGTCGTTTGTGTGACCAGTGATCAAAGCCCTTTGCTTCGAATGCGCGGAGCTTACGTGGCGACTGCGATTGCTGAATATTTTGCAGGCCAGGGAAAAAATGTTCTTTTGGTTATGGATTCAGTGACACGATTTGCGATGGCACTTCGTGAAATTGGTTTAAGCATCGGAGAACCGCCAAGTACACGCGGCTACACTCCATCTGTTTTTTCAACGTTACCGAAACTGTTAGAGCGTGCTGGTAACTTTGAAAATTCAGGATCCATTACAGGTTTTTACACCACGCTTGTTGAAAGTGATGATATGAATGATCCGATCGGAGACGCCGTCCGATCAATTATCGATGGACATATTGTTTTATCCCGAGATCTAGCACACAAAGGGCATTTCCCGGCGATTGATATTTTACAAAGTGCCAGTCGCGTGATGAAAGCCGTTAGTTCGCCAGAGCACAGTCGTAATGCCACAAAACTGCGAGAGACTTTAGCGGTCTATAAAGAATCTGAAGATCTTATTAATATCGGTGCTTATAAAGCCGGTGCTAATCCAAAAATAGATAAAGCTATAAAATCAATCGATGCGATCAATGATTTTTTAAAACAAAGAACTGATGACCACTGTAATATGAACCAATGTTTAAAACAGCTGATGCAAATTACTTCGGCCTTGTAAGCATTTGAGTTGTAAAAGGAAAAAATGAAAAAGTTTAAATTTTCCTTAAGTAAAGTTCTTGTTCACCGTCGAATATTGGTGGACTTAGCAAAAAAAGAATTTATGGATGCTGAAAATATTTTGGATGTGGAAACAACAAACTTGCAAAATATGATGAAGCAAAAAACAGATGCCTTAAACCAACGCTCTGAAACCGTTCAGGGATCTATGTCCTGGGCCAATTCAGTGGATCAGATTAATATGTACCTATCTGGACAAGACCTTCGCATTAAAAAACAGAACGAACGTCTACTTGAATGCAAAAAAGTGGTCGAGGCCAGACGTGAAATTTTGCAGGAAGCACTAACTGCGGCTAAAATGATTGAAAGGCTTCAAGAAAAGAAAAAAGCACAGTATTTTCAAGAAGTTTTAAAAAATGAACAGAAAGAAATAGATGAACTTTCTGTTATAAGATTTTCCAAGACGGAAAATTAAAGGATGTCATGAAGACAGGTTACGATCAGTTTTTTAACAAAGCAAAGCAGACTGCCGCTGGGCAAGCTCGTTTAAATAATGTTAAAAATTTAAAACAAAAATCAAATAAACCTAAAAGAAAATTTCCTGTGGCTCAGCTTTTTTCATTCATTGTTATTGGTTTTCTGGGTTTTGTAGCACTAGAAAATTCAGATAATATAGAAGCTCAATTGAAAAAGGTTGATATCTCGATGGGTACGGCTTACGCACAGGACAAAGTTAGCCCTGCGCAGATTAAGGAAGCAACTGTTGAGGCCAAAGTGTTAGCTGATCCAAACCTAGAAGCTAAAAAAGAAAAAAAACCGGATGATGCGGATTATTTATTTAAGTTAGCAGAGCGTAAAAAATCATTAGATCAGCGTGAAGAAGATCTCAATAAAATGGCTGCTGAAATTGAAAAGCAAAAATCTGAAATTGAAGAAAAAATTAAAAAAATCGAAGAAACCCGCACAAAAATTTCCTCTGTGTTGGAAGAAAAAATTAAATCAGACGATGCCAAGGTTGATACTTTGGTTCAGATGTATTCGAACATGAAGCCTCAGCAGGTTGCTAAGGTATTTGAAACTCTAGATGAAGACTTGGTTATCGATATTTTAAGCCGCATGAAAAAGAAAGTGGCTGGTGATATTTTAAATTTAGTAAAGCCTGAAAAGGCCCAGATTTTTGCAGAAAGATTTGCTGGATATAGAACGCCGGCGAATCAGTAAACATTTAACCGAAGGAGGACAGTGCTAGAAAAATTGCTTGGTGTCAGCCCCCCACAAAAGGGATTGGCTCAAGACTCAAAGGTCGTAGATAAAAAAAATCTACCGCCCGACTTCAAAAAGGATTTTGAACGTCAACTGCAGAAGAAATTAGACCAAAAATCTGATTCTATGAAGGAAGACACAAAAAATCTAAAAGCACAAAGTGCAAAAAAAAATGAAGACGAGTTAAGAGCTGAACGTAATGAAAAGAAACCATCTGGGGGAACAAAAAAGAAGATGGTAGAAACTGATTCCGAAGTTAAGATGATTTCAAATGTCATGGCCTTACCCGAGAGTGAATTTGAAGTTCCAAATCAAAAAATAGATTTGGCGACGATCGAAACCGAAGAAACATCAGAAGATTCTAAAGCGTCAGTTGTTGGTAATGATAAATCTGTCAAAGTGGATGCAAAGTCATTGCAGTTGGCTGGTGATATTTCTGTTGATTCAGAAACCATAGGCGATACTGAAACGAAAGTGGATGGACAGTTAAGTCAGCTTTTACAAGCTTTAGAGGCGCAAGCTGCCAGCAATCCAAAGACTGATGTATCGAAAATGAATGCAGCGGGTGAAGAAGCTAAATATCAAGCTAGCCAAGCCGATCAAACACTGGCAGCAGATTCACAGCCATCGATTCCTGCAAATGCACAGAAATTATCTTTCGAAGAACAACTGAACCAGGATGTGGGTTTTCAATCTGATTTGAAACAGCATGTGGCGCAAGCAGGACTTATTCAAAAGATGAAAGAATTTGAAACAGAAAAAGGGATATCTGGGGAAACTGTTAAAAACTTTGAACAAAAAGTTTTGGAACAACTTCAGCAGGAAAAAACCTATTCCGTTTCAAGCACAGAGATGAATCAAAACTCTGTTTCTGATGAGAAAGCAGAAAACAGAAAAGATCCGTTGCAAGAACTGAAAGCGGATTCACTTAAAAATGAATCGGGTTTGCATGTCGGACAATCGAACCCTGATTTTAAAAGTCATTTAGCGACTCCACTTGAAAAAACTGGAACTGCTACCGCGATGGCTCAGCTTCTTGAAAAGCGTGATGAGAACGTACAAGAAGTTATGAAGCAGGCGCAGTTTTTGGCAACTAAAGGTGGCGGTGAAATGACTGTGAAAATGAGTCCAGACGGCATGGGCGAAATTCAGTTAAAAGTATTGATGCAAGATGGACGATTGAATATTGAAATGCAGACGCAGGATAAATCAGTGAAAAAGCTGATTGAAGATAGTTTATCTGAACTAAAGTCCGGTCTAGCAGCTCAGCAGTTAAACGTAGATCATGTTAGAATCAGCACTGTGACAGCGACGAACACTGAAAACTCGGCACAGTTTCAGTCGAACTTAAATCACAGCGACCAAAATTTTGGTCAAGCGCAAGATCAACAAAAAGAATTTTGGAAGCAATTCCAAAATAATTTTGGAAATCAAGCGCGGCGTGGTTCATACAGCGATGTAGAGTCTGTTGGAGTATCCCGGGCTAAAACAGAGCCCAATGCCCTGCAGCCAATCAAAACAGGTTCTGCAAGAGCATCGGGTCGCACGGGTTCAACGTTGAACAGAGTGGCCTAAACAGTGGCTTAAGACAGCAGCTTAAAGCAGTCGATTTATTTGAAGGAGATTTAAATGGCAACGAACATGAGCGTTAAATTAGGAACAAAAACTTGGGCCGACAAGCCAACACAGGCTCCGAAGGACATCAATGACGTTTCGAATTTAACGCCAGATCAAAAAAAACAAGTCGGCGAAGAAGACATGGGGGCACTTTTAAATAAAGTGTCTGATCCAAACTATGTTGATGAATCAAAAAAAGTTCGTGGTGTTGGTAGCAATAACTTAGACAAAGATGCTTTTTTTAAGTTGATGCTGACGCAACTGAAAAATCAGGATCCAACCAATCCGTTAAAGAATCACGAAATGGCAGCGCAGCTGGCGCAGTTTTCAACTTTAGAGCAAATGTCGAATATGAATTCGACATTGACTAAAATTGAAGGAAAGAATTCAAAGCCAGAAGATTTTCAGGCCTTGAATTTAATTGGTAAAACCGTTGCCGGAGATTCTTCAAAAGTAGTGCGCACACAATTTGATACGGATCATGATTTTAATTTCACGCTTCCGCAAGACACTCACGAGGCAAAAATTAAAGTGATGAACGAAAAAAACGAAGTCGTGCGTGAATACAAGCTTAGTAATTTAAAAGCAGGCGCTAACAAAATCAGTTGGAACGGTATGAATGCGACAGGTGACAAACAAGCCGCGGGCGAATATCAATTTCAAATTGAAGCCGCCAGTGCTGATGGAAAAAAACTGCAAGTGAAGTCAGATTTTCAAGGAATTATTTCGGGACTAAGTTTTTCTAAAGAAGGACCTGTACTTCAGGTGGGGAATCAGACGATCAAAATGCGCGACGTTCGTCAAATTACAGACGGAAGCCTTAAGAGCAACGACCAGAATGTGAAAGATGTCACTAGCCTTGACTTGAAAAACACAGATGACATGAAGCAAAATGAAAGCAAGCAGAATGAAGGAACAAATACTTCCAACACACGTAAGCCAGAAGCCGCAGCCAAAGCAGCTCCTGTGAATAACGTGATGACAGATGTAGCGATGTCACGAGACTTGATGACGACGATACAGAAAGCGAAGAAGTAGTATGTCTCAGATGAAATCAGCGCATTTAACCAACGGGTTAAATAGAATTGAAAATCTGATTCCAACAAAACCTTTGGATTTAAAAAAATCTGAAGGCCAGTTGGCACCGGGACAGACTTCATTCAAAGATGTTCTTAATAAAACAGAAGCTCCCGCGGGATTAACTGCGAAACCGGTAGCAGCTGCAGAGTTAGGTAACATCAAGTTTTCAAACCATGCGATTGAGCGCATGCAATCCCGCGGAATAAGTTATTCTCCGGATGATTTAAGTAAGCTCAGTCAGGCAGTTTCGAAAGCGGCAGCGAAAGGTTCGAAAGATACATTAATTTTGATGGATCAATCGGCCCTGATCGTGAGCGTTAAAAATAACACGGTTGTTACGGTTATGGATAAGAGTGCATTAAAAGAAAATGTATTCACCAATATCGACAGCACTATTGTTATGTAAGACGAGTAACTCGAATAGTTAATCGGCTTATGCTTTAAGTTTTTAATTAGGGCTGGTCCTCGCAGAGGGGGCCCTTCACACACACGAACTAACTTTGAATAAGTTAGTTCACATGACATGGAGGTCATTTATGGCAATTCTTTCCTCATTATGGACGGGTGTATCCGGTCTACAAGCACAAGGTGAAGGTTTAAGTGTCGTTGCAGATAATATCGCAAACGCCAACACCACCGGTTTCAAAGCATCCCGCGCTGAGTTTCAAGATATCATGTCTAGAAATTTAAAAGGTATCGATGGCGGAAATCAAATGGGCCGTGGAGTTCGTGTCGGTGCGGTGAATCCCATTTTATCTCAAGGTAATATAGATCATACCGACCGTGCAACAGACCTTGCAGTTAACGGTGACGGATATTTTCAAGTGAAAGGCACCGAAGGCGTTAGTTACACACGCGATGGTTCTTTTCACTTTGATAAAAGCGGATTTTTAACCACAACTTCAGGTCAGCGCATTCAAGGTTATCAAGCCAACATCAAAGGTGAAATCGAAAATAAAGTCAGTGACATGAGATTTCCACGAGCTTTAGTCGGAGCTTCAGGAACTAAAGAAATTAAAATGGATCTGAATTTAGATTCAAGAGCCATTCCAAATGCAAAAACATTTAATGCTAAAGATCCATTTAAAACTTCTGATTTCGCAACAGCCGTCGAAATGTACGATACTCAGGGTAACAAGCACATGCTGAATATGTTTTTTAACCGCGGTGAAGACCGAACTTGGACATTTCGGGGTTTAGTCGACGGAAAAGAAGTTGAAGGCACACCACCAGAATTACAAGGTCAACTATCACAAGTCTGTGAAGGTAAGTTGCAATTTACTGAAGATGGT
Organism: Bdellovibrionales bacterium; assembly: GCA_043740435.1. Classification (GTDB taxonomy): domain Bacteria; phylum Bdellovibrionota; class Bdellovibrionia; order Bdellovibrionales; family Bdellovibrionaceae; genus Pseudobdellovibrio. The sequence continues at coordinate 27,748 of JAYUCH010000021.1, forward strand.
ATTTTACAAACACAAGAAATGACCAATTCCGGATTTAATTTCAATGGCGGAGCTAAGTTAGATCAGGCCGTGAAGTTTAATTTCGGTAGCGATTTAGCAACGGGTGGAACGGGTGAAGGAACTCGTCAGTACGGCAGTGATTCAGACGTTGTCACTTGGAGACAAGATGGTTACGCAGCTGGTACAGTAACTGGTTTGTCATTTAATGACGAGGGCGTATTAACCGCTTCGTATTCAAATGGTCAGGTTGTTGATTTGGGTCAAATTTTATTAGCAAAGTTTGAAAACCCAGAGGCCTTATTCAAACAAGGTGGAAATTTATTTAAACAATCTCGTGATTCCGGCGAGCCTAGCTTAGGTGCAGCCCGTATGTCAGGTCGTGGATCAATCATGGCGAAATCACTCGAGCGATCGACTGTTGATTTAGCAGCGGAATTCGTTTCGATGATTACAGATCAACGAGCCTTCCAGGCCAATGCAAAAACAATTACAACGTCAGACGAATTACTGAGTGAAGTTATTCAGATGAAAAGATAATTGATCTGGCAGTTTGTCAGTTAGCTAAAATACTATAGAAAGTAATTAGGCCCCGGTGTGTTAGAACATCAGGGCTTTTTTTATTACGGAATTAAGCCCAATAACTTTGACGTGTAAAAATTGCGATAGCTTTTGTAACCGCCAACAAAATCTTCGAACGTGATTTCATAAGGATAATCGGGTGCAGCCCCGTTATTTTCAACGGGTACGCCGTCAGGTCTAAAAAATTGTGACCGTGTCATGCTGACCGTAATCTGTGAATAATTTAACGGAGCATTCTGAGTCACATGACCACCAGCACCCATCGTGCGTGTACCAATCAGTTTTGCACGACCGTAACCTTGCATTAAACTTGGAAAGCCGTCTCCGCCAGAGCCAGACATTTCATCAATCAACATCACGACAGGTTTTGAATAACGAATTAAATTTGGCTGTATCAGTTCATTGCCTTCAAGCGATGTAAACGACGTCAGACGTTCACCCTTATTCCAAAAGTCTTTTATTAAATTTAAAACCTTCAAAGCATCATCATAAAAAGTAGTCAGTTTGTCAGTTTCATTGACGAATTTTTGGTAATCCAAATAATTTTCTTTATTAGCAACCAGTTTGAAATACATTGGATGATACGGTTGATCCACAAATAGACCTACCATACGGTCGACAAGTTCCACATAACCACCACAGTTGTGATCTTGATCAATCACTAAACCCACGGTGTTTTTTTCCATGATGCCAATCACTTTTTGGTATTGTGACATGTAAATTTCCATGGCTTGTCTTGCATCTGGGCCTTGCGGAGAATAATTTGGAATACGCACGTACCCTACGTTACCTTTTACTGTCGGGTAATAGTAAGAGACAAATGGCACGCTCGAAATAACTGTAGCACCTTCTGGAATTTCTATTCTTGATGTGCCAGCGCAAATGAATTTACGCTCGATCTTCACGCCATCACCAATTAAAACTGCATAACTTTCTTCGATGGAAATTTTATTGAAAAATGATGTCGCTGCCGCTGGATTAAAACTAAATTCGACAGGGTCGGCACCTTTGATAATCCAGTCAAAATTTTGTGACAGCACTTCAGCTTTGCCAGCGGGCTTAACCACAACTGTCGTTGAACCCTCGGGTGTTGGAACGCGGGCCGAACGCCGAGAAGTTAACATCCAAGCTGCCGTGTGCGCCCGAGTTTTTTCAAAGCCACTGCCAATGTACGGCATCAGTTGTTTTAATAAATCTTGGGTTTCAACGCCACCGATTGAAATCAGTTCGTCACCTTTCTTGAAGGGAAATTTTTCTGGAGATATTAATTCCGGTGTTACCTCTTCGATGAAAACTTTCCCTTGCACGTATTCAACGGTGAAAGGAAGAACCGAGCGTTTATCAGTTGGAATCATAGCTGCAAAATGTGAATCATGAAATTCAGCGACAAACTGACCGATCAAATAATAAAATTCAGAATTTGATTTTGATTCTTGAATTTGGCGCAAATAATTAGCCTCAAGCGAATCGATATCGATTCCTTGAGAATCTTTTTTATATTGTAGTGGCCCGTAAGACGATTTGATACGACCTAAAAGTTGTTGAAAATCTAAAGTTTTTTCAGCAACTGTTAGTTGCGCACTCATGGCAGTAAAACAAAATAAAAGCGCAAACAGAATGGCATAAATTCTTAACATAATTTCCCCTATTAAAGATAACCAAAGTGGTAAAACAGTTGATTACCCGAGACAAGCAAATACCCAATACATATTGATTTTGACCCAGCGGAGGGGATGTGATGCTATTAAGTAATGCAGAACTATTTATCCATCGGCTTATTTGGGCTTTTAGGCATTTTTTGTCGTTATGGAATCGATAAACATATGGCAAGTATGAATCAAATTTTCCCAACTTCGACGTTTGTCATTAACATCCTTGGCTGCTTTTTGGCCGGATTAATTTATGCCGTCGGAGAGCGCCAAGGATTTTCATTACCCATTCAAACGGGATTACTTGTCGGTTTTTGTGGGGGATTCACTACGTTTTCCGCTTATGCACTTCAAACCTTTATCATGTTAGAGAACGGCCATTTCCTGCCAGCGATCATCTATATCGCGATCAGCCCGGTACTTGGGGTTTTAGCTGCATTGATCTCTGTTTTCGGTGTTCGTAAAATTCTGGTTTAGTGAATAATTTAAAGCCCAGGCAAATTGGGTATCAACTAAGGTAAGACTCTTGCACACGACTGTCTTTCAAAAGCTCGGCACCCGAACCGCTTAAGGTAATTTCTCCGGTTTCTAGCACATAGGCCGACGATGAAATTTCTAACGCGAGTGAAGCGTTTTGTTCAATCAGAAGTATACCTAAACCGGTTTTTCTAAGATCTTCAAATTTCTGAAAAATCTGTTCAATAATAATCGGAGCCAAGCCTAGTGAGGGCTCATCTAATAAAAGCATTTTGGGTTCAGACATCAAAGCGCGCGCGATCGCCAGCATTTGTTGTTCCCCGCCGGATAGCGTACCGGCCAGTTGTTGGCGACGTTCTGCTAAACGCGGAAACATGGTAAATTGATGATCAAGAAGTTCCAGAATTTTTTTCTTAGATTTGTTGGTGTAAGCACCCAATTGTAAATTTTCGGTTACTGTTAGGTTCGGAAAAATGCCTCGCCCTTCTGGACATAATGCTAAACCCATTTGCAAGCGCTGCGGAGTGGTCATTGCTGTTATATTTTTATCAGCAAAATGAATTTCACCTGTGTGTGGAAGTAATCCTGCAAGTGCTTTTAAAGTCGTTGATTTACCTGCACCGTTTGAACCAATCAATGAGGTGATTTGATTTGAAGAAAACTCGAATGATATTTGGCGAACGGCTTTGATCAAACCATAACTAACACTTAAATTTTTAACTTGAATGGTTGTGATCATGTGTGACGCTTTCCTAAGTAAGCTTCAATGACTTCAGGCGAAGTTTTGATCTGTGCCGGAGCCCCCTCTGCAATTTTTTTTCCGCGGTGTAAAACGGCGATTCGGTCACAGATGTTCATGACGACTTTCATGTCGTGCTCAATGATGAGAATTGTAAGCTGGAATTTATTTTTTATAAAACGAATCAATTCATTCAACTCTGCTTTTTCGCTGTGATTCATTCCCGCAGCAGGCTCATCCAGCATCAATAAAGTTGGTCTGGTAGCTAATGCTCGAACTATTTCTAATTTTCTTTGGGCACCATAGGGTAGTGAACTTGATAAATGATCTTTAAATCGATCCAGTTCAAAAATTTTTAAAAGTTCAATCGAGCGATCATACAGAACTTTTTCAGTGCGGTGAAAATTTTTAGTTTCTAATAGACTGTCAAACCACGTGTGCTTTTCACGTTGTTGTAGGGCCACAATAACGTTTTCAATGACGCTTAGGCCTTTGAACAGACGAATATTTTGAAAAGTTCTGGCAATTCCCAGCTCGTTAACAGTGTGTGGTTTTAAAGAATTAATATTTTTTTCAGAAAAAATAATTTCACCGCTGTCGGCCTGATAAAATCCTGACAGCATATTAAAAACTGTGGTTTTGCCAGCGCCGTTCGGTCCAATTAAACCAAATATTTCATTTTTTTTTATAGAAAATGAAACATCATCAACCGCTTTTAAACCGCCGAATTGAATGGATAAATTTTTAACGGAAATGATTGTTTCCATTAAGATTTGATCCATTTCTTATAACGTAAGTAGTCCATTAATTCTAATCGGCCCAAAAGCCCTTGGGGTCTTAAAATCATCATCAGTATCAAAATGACTGGATAAACAATCATACGAATATCTATGGAACCCGTTGGCAGGCTTCGTAATATTTCTGGCAATAAAGTTAAAATAAAAGCGGCCAGAATTGATCCGGACATAGACCCCAAGCCACCCAGCACGGCAATAATTAAAATCTGTACCGAAATTAAAAAACTAAAAGAACTGGGACTGATAAAACCCAGGTGATGGGCGTAGACGCCTCCGCCGACTCCCGCAAAAAAACTAGAAATTACAAAAGCACTGCGTTTTGCTTTTACTAAATCTAAACCCATAACTTCCGCAGCTATGTCGTCTTCGTTCAAGGCCCAAAGGTTACGACCAAACCAAGATTTTTTTAATCTAAAAAAGGTTACAAATGTAATGACTAAAATAAATAAGCCAAAACTATAAGACAATAAAAAATTTGGAAACTTGACGATCGCATTGTACCCACGAGGGCCACCAACATGATTCCAATTTAATATTAGCACGCGGACGATTTCTGCCATTCCTAAAGTAACAATCGCCAGATAATCACCTTTTAACTTAAACGATGGCAGTGAAATCAAAAAACCCAATGCTGAAGTTACAAACCCAGCCGCAAGAACAGTTAACGGAATAAAATACCACTGGTCTGATAAAAGCTCTTTCGACAAAATCGCTGAGGTGTAGGCCCCGACAGCCATCAGCCCCGCCTGACCCAAGGAAAACTGATCAGCTAGGCCCGTGATAAAATTTAAAGACAAGGCCATTACCGCATTGACCATGAAACTAATTAAAATAGCGTGGATGTAGGAATTTAAAAAATAATTAAGGACTAAACCCAGTGCAGAAAATCCAACCAAAAATAAAATGCTTTTGGACATTTTATTCACTAAATCTTCTCTTTCATTTTTGAACCAAAAAGTCCGGTAGGTTTGAACATCAAAATAAAGATCAACACCGAAAAAGATAAAGCATCGCGGTAAGTGGAAGCGCCGTAACCAATTAAATAATATTCACCGACTCCAAGTAGCAGGCCGCCGATGATTGCGCCGTGTAAGCTTCCGATTCCACCAAAAACCGCAGCCACGAAAGCGCTCATACCAATTTTGTTACCCATCATTGGATCTATTTTTGGATATTTAATTGAAACAAGTACGGCTGCGATGCCTGCCAATACGGATCCGATGATGAAGGTCATCGAAATTATTTTGTTATTATCGATACCCATTAATGGTGTCATATCTGAACGCGTACTAACGGCCCGCATGGCCCGACCCGTTTGCGTTTTATAAATAACAAAATGCAAACCAAGTAAAGCTAAGCCACTGACACCATAAATTAACAAATCAATTAAATGAATTTGGCTACCCGCAATTTCAAATAAATTTTGATCTTCGATGAGGGTGGGAAATGATTTTGGATTAGCTCCGAATATAATTTGGCCACCAAACTGAAATAAGATACTGACACCGATAGCTGTAATCAGTGAATTCATCTTCGGAGAATTTCTTAGTGGCTTGTAAGCAAATTTTTCTACAAGATACCCGATCAATCCAGCTGCTAGACTGGCCGCTAAAAGTCCAAGGGTAAAGTTCATCGGCGAGGGTGTGGAAAAACCCATAAACAAAGCAAAGTAATAACACATGAACGCACCCATCATGTATATTTCAGAGTGCGCAAAATTAATCATTCCTAGAATTCCATAAACCATGGTGTAACCTAAAGCGACTAAAGCATAAATGCTTCCGAAGCTTAGGCCATTCAATGTGTGTTGAAAAAATTCTTCCACGGTTCTTAAGATTAGTTCGGAGAAATTTCAGTGACTAATTTGTATTCTTCGCCTTCAACACGAACGACAACGGCGCTTTTAATGGCATTACGATTTGCATCCATAGACATTTTACCGGTAACGCCATGAAAATCTTTTATTTTAGATAACTCTTCGCGAATGTTGTCAGACGTTATAGCTTTCGTGTTTTTAATAGCCTCAGCCATCATATAAGTCGCATCGTAAGCCAAAGCTGCCATCACATCAGGGGTCTCGCTAAACTTGGCTTTAAAATCTTGAACGAATTTAATTGTTTTTGGATCCTTTGATTCTGTTGTGTAATGATTAGAAAAATAGTGACCGTTGATAGCCTCTTTAGCAATTTTATATAAATCGGGTGAAGACCAGCCATCACCACCAAGCATCGGCTGTTTCATGCCTAATTCTTTCAGCTGTTTTGCAACCAGCGCCACTTCGCCGTAGTAACCGGGAATAAAAATAACATCGGGGTTTTTGCCTTTTAGTGAAGTCAGCTGAGATTTAAAATCGATATCACCTTCTTGGTAAGAAACGTCAGCAATAACTTCTCCACCAAGTTCTTTCAATTTGGTTGCAAAATTATCTGAAAGTCCTACAGAGTAATCACTTTTGATGTCACGCATGATAGCTGCTTTTTTCAATTTTAAAGTTTCAGTCATGAATTTAGCCATCACTAAACCTTGGAATGGATCAATGAAACAAGCACGAAAAATAAAATTTCCGACCTTAGTTACATCTGGGTTTGTCGCTGATGAAGTTAACATAGGAACTTTATTTTGCTGAGCTACTTGGGCCCCAATTTTAGATCGACCAGAAGTGGCTTCGCCTAAAATGGCAACGACTTTATCCTGAGTGATCAAACGATTCACGACGGCTAACGTTTCGTCGCTATCTGATTTGTTATCATAATTAATTAATTTAATTTTTTTACCGTTGATGCCACCGGCTGCGTTGATTTCGTTGACAGCCATTTCGGTTCCGCGCAACTGGTAAACACCAAATGTGGCCGTAGCACCTGTATTCGAACTGTATGAACCAATGACGATTTCGTTTTCATTTTCTTTTTTGGTACATGAAAACACAAGAAAGGAAGCGGCTACTAAAAGCAGTGCGATTTTTTTCATTCTTATAATCCTTTAAATGATGTTTATCTTTTACTAGGTCATTGAACTAAACAGAAAGTGCTCTGGCAAGTTGAATCAAGGACTTATCAGCAATTTTTGGTTTCGTCGTGACATCGTTCAAAGAAATTTCAACCAGTTTGCCACCTAACGTGCCGACCATAATATTCGTTTTTCCGGCAATTAAATTTAAAACGGCTGCATGACCTAACTTTGAAGCTAAAATCCGGTCGTTGGCTGTGGGGCTTCCGCCGCGCTGCTGATGCCCTAGGATACAAACCTTGGCATCTAAACCTGATTTTTTACGAATAGAATCAGCCAGATCATATGCACGACCGGGCTTTTGGCCTTCGGCTGTAATTAAAATACTGCTGGTTTTTCCACGGGCTCTGGATTCTTTTAATTTTTCAACAATTTTATCAACAGGAATAATATTTTCCGGAGTTAAAATTTCTTCGGCTCCGCCAGAAACTCCGACGGCTGATGCGATGTATCCTGAATCACGACCCATAACTTCGACGATAAAAATACGTTCGTGGCTGTCAGCTGTGTCTCTGATTTTATCAATCGCACTCACGGCTGTATTAACGGCTGTATCAAAACCGATGGTATCGTCAACTCCGTAAACATCGTTATCAATGGTGCCAGCAATTCCAACGACAGGAATTTGATGCTCAATCCAAAGTGCTTGAGCTCCGCGGAAAGATCCATCACCGCCAATACATACTAAACCATCGATTTCATTTAATCTTAAATTTTCAGCCGCCTTTTTACGAAATTCGGGTTTCATAAATTCGGCTGACCGACCTGTTTTTAAAACAGTTCCGCCACGTTGAATGATGTTAGCCATATCTCGCATTTGTAGCGGAATCATTTTATTGTCAATCATGCCGATATAACCCTGCATGATTCCCATGACTTCAATTCCCTGGGTGACAGCCGTTCTTACGACGGCACGTATAGCCGCGTTCATTCCAGGAGCATCACCACCGCTTGTATAAACACCAATTTTTTTTATTAATTTTTTTTCAGTTGTAGACATAGTTTAATCATATGTTCAGGAAATAAAAAAAGCCACTTACTTCTTGTGAGACATAAGCGGCTTTTGAAATAATTTATTATTTTTTCATTAACTTAAAAGCTATGAATTATTTTACTAAGTGCTTAAATTCAGCGCCAGCACGAAATTTTGGAGCCCAAGCTGCAGGAATTTTAATTGCTTTTCCAGTTTGTGGATTGCGACCCATGCGTGCTTTACGTTTTGCTTTTGTGAAAGTTCCAAATCCAACTAATTTAACGTCGTCACCTTTTTTTACAGTGGCTTTTACGTTCGTCATAAAGCAATCAACGATGTTTTCACATTGTGCTTTAGGCATTTTTGTTTGCATCGCGATCTTTTCGATCAATTGTGCTTTGTTCATTTTATCTCCTTCGTGAGACTGGCTTTCCGCAAAGAAAGCGTGGGGTTGTTGTGACATCCTGTTGTTAAATCATCTTCCTTGATAAACAAATCAGAAATCAGAAACAACATGACGTCAAATGAAATGTTGTTTTAAGTTGTTGTCAGGTGATACTTGACGCTGGTCACAATAACACGCTTCTTGTAAATCAAGCTCAGCTTGATAAGCCAGGCCGTCTGATTATGTAGAAGTTGATGGTACCATTTCGCAGTCATAAATTCTGGAAAAATAACGGTTATAAATTCTGCTGGGTGCTCTTTCGCAACATCATCAATAAATTTCAAAATAGGTTCCGAGACCGAGCGAAACGGTGATTCCAAAATATGCAACGGGCGGTCCGGAAATTTTGCTTTCCATGCGGCTTTCATGCGTTCACCGGACTCTTCATCGGTTTGCACAAAACAAATTCGCATATCTTGGCTGATACTTTGACCGTAACGAATCGCATTCATCACGCCTCGGTGTAAACCTGAAATAGGAATCACCACAATGTGCTCAGTCACTTTGTCACCAATTACCATATCGTAATGGGACTGTGAAAGTTCCCGCGCAAACATGGTGTAGTGAACGTGAATTCGGTGAAACATATAAACTAAAATAGGAATTAAAACGACAACCATCCAAGCACCATGCGTGAACTTAAAAAAAGCAATGACCAATAAAACCAATGCGGTGGTCAGCGTACCCGTGGCATTCATTATCAAAGATGGAACCCACCCTTTTTCACGCAATCGATAATGATGAACAACCATGCCAGCCTGTGAAAGCGTAAAGGATAAAAACACACCCACCGCGTAAAGCGGAATCAAATGATGAGTACGGCCATGAAATAAAACGACCAGCATGATCGCAAAAAACGAAAGACCCACGATTCCGTTTGAAAAAACAAGGCGGTCACCAACACTTGAAAATTGTCGTGGAGCGTAGCGATCTTTGGCTAATAAAGAAGTTAACCGCGGAAAATCAGCATAACTTGTCGAGGCCGCTAAAAACAAAATCAAGGCGGTTGAAGCTTGGACAACATAATAAAAAAAGCTGCTGCCAAAAACAGATTTTGATAAGGACGAAATAAGAGTTTGGCCTTCATTGTAACTAAGCCCAAATTTATTAACTAAGTAGGTAATTCCAGCAAATAAAAATCCCAAGATAACAACCATGGCAACCAAAGTACGATTTGCATTTTTCGATTGGGGCGGTCTAAATAAAGGAATGCCGTTAGATATGGCTTCGATTCCGGTCAAAGCTGTACAGCCAGAAGAAAAGGCCCGCAGTAAAAGTAGAATACCAATATCCGGTAAAGTATTCGTTATTGCTTCCGCAGCAACATGGCCTTCAACAGGACCGCGAATTACGCCCACGATAACTAAAGTAAATATAGAAAAAATAAATAAATAAGTTGGCAGTGCAAAAATCGTTGCCGATTCACTGATGCCACGTAAACTTAATAACATAATTATTAGAATAATCCAGGTGCAGGTAAAAACTTGCACACTGGCCATTTGTGGAAAAGCAGCAATTAAATTTTCTACCCCTGCGGACACAGACACAGCGACCGTCAAAACATAATCAATCATCAGTGCAGAGCCTGCGACTAAACCAGCTCCGTTTCCTAAATTATCTTTGGCAACAATGTATGCGCCGCCACCATTAGGATAAGCAACAATAGTTTGCCGGTACGACAAAGTAATAATAATCATTAATGCTAAAATCGCTAAGGCAATCGGGAAAGACCACATCGAAGCGAACATCACTCCAGATAGTGAAAGGGGAATAATTATTTCCTCAGTGGCATAGGCTGTTGAAGATAAAGCATCTGAAGAAAGTACTGCTAACGCTTTCCATTTAGGAATCAGTTGATGATGTTGGTTAGCAGTGGCAAGCGGAGATCCAATTAACAGACGGCGAAGTTTAGAAGCGAACATGGGGTTAGTCCTCGGTTTCTATTTCCTCAGCATCATCCAAAAGATCTAAAGTTTCAACCGGTACTGGTATCTTATACGATTGGTCAGCCCATTCGCCCAAATCAATCAGGCGACAACGATCACTGCAGAAAGGTCGCGATGGATTTTCAAGCGAATAAAACGTCAAAAGCCCGCACTGCGGGCATTTGACTTGTCTAGAATTTGTATTTGACTCTGAATTCACTCTTTAATTAAAGACCACAATTCAAACGTTGACAACGACTCATCGTTCCTTGGGCCGCAGCTGTTCCTTGAACCAAAAGGTTAAAATTAAAAGAGTTGTCTTCGACTTTTCCGTTCGGAACTTGAATAGCTAGAACAGTCGTATTTAATCCAGTCCAATAATCACCATAACCGCGTGCTTCAAAACCGGCTGAATTATTAATTGCTGAAACCACCATTTGCACTTGCAACGGATTCCTGTAAGCGCCGGTATAATACTGCGGATCTGGTAACCAAATGCCAGTTGTGACACCAAGAACGGCTCCAAAGATGCCTTCGGCGCTGGTTGGATATTGGCCCGTGTAATTTGCGTAAGGGTTAATCCTTGGCTGAGCAATAAAAGTAGCAATCATTGAATTCGCAGTTCCTGATTGTGGAAACTGTATAACAACATCCAAAGTTCCAGCTAAATAAGAATCACAATTCGCTTGTCCAATGTTACCACCGGCCCGGTCGCAGATTCCCATACCAAACTTGAAAAGTTCTTTCATTTTAGTTGCATTGACGACTGTAATTCGTGTTGTACCCGAATAGTTATCGGCATAAAAACCTTTATTAAAGTTGATTTGTGATGTACCAACCACACCAGTTCCATTGTAACAATTTCCGTTTGAATAATATTGACCAACCGGGCAGGCCAACGCCACAGGCTTGTTGTTATTGTCGTCTTTCTTGCTACCACATGCAGTGAAAGCTACACTTAAAAATAACAATCCCGTTATATACATCAAGTTTTTCATAAAAACTCCTCGCTATTCTGTTTAACATTCAAGCCCAATACCAACATGTAAACGAACTTATAGATTGTGGCCTGTTTAAGAATTTGACAGCGACATAAATGGGTTAGCCCAATTTCAGTCCCATATTGAGACCTAACTACTTTTTGTGAAATGGCATGAACTCGGAATGCATCAAGTCTTTTGTAGGATCAATGATTGATTTTTATTTTTAAAAAGCGCACTTTCACTTTCGAACATTCTTAAGCGGAGTCCTCAATGAAAAATCCAGCGTTTCTAATACTTGTAATGATTTCCTTTATAACTTTGCAAGTTTACGCCATCCAAGAATTCGAAGCTGTTGTTACCGATAAAAAATTTAATTCTTCAAGCACAATTGTTATAGATGCCGTCGAAATAAAAAAATCCAGGGCTAAAGATTTAACAACCTTATTGGCGACTCAAGCAAATATTTCTGTGACTCAATCCAGTTTTCAACCGACCTCTGTTTTTTTACGCGGCGGCGATTCCAGTCACGTTCTTATTTTGGTGGATGGAGTTCCATTTTATGACGCCTCCACAGTTCAACGAACGGTGAATTTGAATTCACTGAATTTAAAATCTGTGCAAAAAATTGAAGTGATTAAAGGCAGCCAATCCGTATTATTCGGAGGTCAGGCGCTAAGCGGTGTCATCAAAATCACAACAATTCCTAAGGAAATAAAAAACTCAGGTTTAATCAACACCCAGGTAGGCAGCCAACAAAGTCGATTGTTATCCACTGCTGGCATTTTCAAATTTGATGAAAACCAATCCTTATTGATAAGAGCAAACGTTTCGGATCGAAATAACAAATCACCTGTTCTGGATTCCAGTAAGATCTATCCGGAACGGACAAACAACGTCGAAGGCGCTTACATTTACAAAAATGAAAACACCGAAAGCTTTGTAAAGGCTCAGACCTCATTTAATAAAACTTTTATCGCAACTTCAGACTTTGCAACTTTCAAGGCTGTTGACACGGATAATTTCGAGTTTTCGACGTATCAGCTTTCGACAGTGGGCAGTGTGAAGCTAACCAAAGATTTTTTCAAACCGCATGCGTTTGTTGCTTTTCAAAGAGGTGCACGAATCTTAGAACAAGAAGGAACTACACCCATCACAAAACAAGATTACCTGGGTGACTTGCTAACCAGCCGATTTGAAGTTTTGCCTGTCGATACGGAGGCCGTACAAATCGTGACTGGACTTAGTGTGAACCAAGAGAAACTAACTTATAAAAATTCAGATTTTTTGATTTCTGATGTGGATCAGGTTTATCAAGGTATCTTTCTTAAAGGTGATTTTAAACTGGCACCTAATTTATTTATTGAAGCAGGTGCCCGGACTGATTATGTTAAATGGGAAAAATCCATTTTGACTTATCAACTTGGATTGACGCTGTTCAAAGATTTCAAATTAGAATACTCAACTGGTTTTAAACGTCCAAGTTTGACTCAGTTGTTTGCTGTTTTTGCTAACCCCGACCTGCAGCCTGAAAAATCTATTAGCACTTCGGTCTCGTATGAAACCAATTTGACTTCTGAATGGTTTTTTTCAGTAACTGGTTTTGAAAATGAATTCACTAACCTTATTGTTGCCAGAGGTTTTCCAACTAAATACGACAACATTGCAAAGTCAAAAACAGTAGGTATAGAAGCTACAACTGGTTTACGATTCGAGCCCCAACAGCTCGTGTTTAATTTGTCCTTAGGTTACCAAGAACCACGTGATGTCGATCAGGCCAACTGGTTGGTTCGAAGGCCGCTTCGTACCGCAAGTTTCAAAGTGCGCAAAGATATCAACGATTTTAACTTTGGAATTGAAATTGTTCATAACGGTGATCGCCGAGATCGCACGGGCATGACTTCTTATGCCACAGTCGACAGTTATACGTACGCGAATGCTACAGCAGAGTACAAATACAGTGAAAGTTTATCAGCTTACGTCCGCGGACAAAATATCACAAATGCGATTTACCAAAACAGTTATGGTTATTATGACGAAGGCCAAAACTACGTAGTAGGTGCAGAGTTTATATTTTAGTTTTTTGTAACCTGATAGTTGCAAACAGTGACACAATCATAAGAGCCAAGCACAAGGCTTGTGAAATCGATAGCGAACCCAGACCCGGAATATGTAAAAAAACGCCGCGAAAATCATCGCGGTAAAATTCGACGACGTACCGAAGTAAAGCGTGAAAAAAAATCCATTTGTAAAATAAATGACCGGCAACAGGTTTTGGTATTTTTGAATTTAATTTTTCCAAAACCATTAAACCTAAAAATATTAAAAGCTCTCCGGCCATCAAGTACAAGGCCGTTGGGTGGCGACCGCCAATGGCCCAACTAAGATCACAAAACTGACCGAAGCAGCAACCGGCCAGAACGCAGCCCAGGCGCCCTAGTGCATGCGATAATGACAAAAGCGGAGTAAAGAAATCGGCCCATTTTAAAAATGATTCTTTTTTCCTATGGCAGAACCATAAGGTTATGGGCCAAGCCAGTAAAAAGCCACCGTAATAAACAAAGCCCCCATTCCAAAAATACAGAATCAGCTTAGGATCGGCAGTGTAATAGGCCCATTCTTCGTAAAAAACATGCAGCAGTCTTCCACCAATAAAACCACTGACCATCAAAATTAAAGCAATATTAAACGCCAGCATACGATTTTTTTGAAACCGATCGACCCGGTAAGAAAGAAAAAACAATAAGGCTGATAACGATAGACTAATAATTAAAAAAAAAGTAGGAATTTGTAAAACACCTAAATGAAGAATAGGAATCATGTTTGCATTTTTTTCTTTTCAGACAGCATCAAAAAAATCAGATAAATAACACCACAAACGATGGCCGAATCAGCAATATTAAACGCCGGCCATGAATATTTTCCCATAAAATGAAAATCTAGAAAATCGATCACATAACGAAACTGTAAGCGGTCGATATAGTTCCCCAGGGCCCCACCAAAAATGGCAGACAAGGCCAGTGTTTGCTTGTGGTCATCCGTATCAACCCCGCGTAAAATATAAATTATGATCAAACCGGCAAACGGTGGCATCGTCAGAAAAAAAGCCTCGCGAAACAAAGTTGGCGCCCCGGCTAAAAAGCCAAAGGCTGCACCAAAGTTTCGAACATACGTGATATTAAAAAAGTTTTCTAAAATAATTTTAGATTCATGCAATTGAAACTGAGTGTGAATATATATTTTTGTTAGCTGGTCTAAGGCGATAATAAAACCTGAAAAACAAGCTAACAGAATATATTTCCGATTCATTTTAAAGCCTCGACGCATTTTGGACAAACGCCTAAGGTGCTGTCGGCTGTTGAAATCTCTTTAGAATAAACCCAGCAACGGACGCACTTTTCGCCTGTGGCTTTTAAAGCCTGTATCATGTAAGGGCCCGAACTTAATGACACCGCAGAAACAATTAAGATTTCTCGCAAATCAGAAATTTTTTGTAAAGCCGTTAGCACATCGCCTTCAGCGGTTATTCGCACTTCAGCTTCAAGGCTAGCACCAATAGTTTTCACAGCTCGCAAATCTTCTAATTTTTTTTGTACGTCCGTGCGCACGCTTAGAACTTTTTCAAAGACCTGAGCCAAATCAGGTTTCAGCCAGGCTGGATTCGGAGTTGGAAAATCTTCTAGAAATACCGAATTGTGTTTGGTATTTTTTAAGTACGAATAAGTTTCTTCAGCTAAAAATGAAAGTATCGGAGCCATCATTTTAACAACTGTTTTCGTCACATGATAAAGTGCCGTTTGTGAACTGCGTCTAGCTAACCCATTTTGTTTCCAAGTGTACAGTCGGTCTTTTAAAATATCCATGTAGATTGCAGACAATGTTACAGTAAAAAAATTATTCAGCAGATGATAAACACGGTAAAATTCATACTTTTCAAAGGCTGCTGTGATGTCCGTTATCAACACCGTCAGCTGGTGCATCATCCATTGGTCAACTTGGGTCATTTTATCAAAAGTTATTTCATCTGTTGAAATATCAAAATCAGAAGTTGCTCCTAATAAAAAGCGGATTGTATTTCTAATCTTTCGGTAAGTTTCAGTAACGCGGGTTAATTCTTCTTTTCCGCAACCAATATCGCCACCGTAGTCACCATAGGCTGCCCATAACCTAATAATTTCTGAACCACTTTTAGAAGAAACTTCGTTAGGATCGATCACATTACCCAAAGACTTACTCATCTTACGACCTTGAGAATCCATCACAAAGCCGTGGGTAATTAAGGCTTTGAACGGCGGTTTATCCGTTGTTGCCATCGCCGATAACATCGACGTATTGAACCAGCCTCGGTGTTGGTCAGAACCTTCGATGTAAGCATCTGCAATTCCGTTTTTGTACCCGTGTCCACTTTCTACAGAGTGAACGGCTGCATGACAAACACCTGAATCAAACCACACATCTAAAATATCACGACCAATTTTAAAACCTTGCGATCCAAATTCAGCTTTTGCTGTTGCAGGTTTTTTCCAATTCTTGCCAGCTAAAATGTTAGCGTCTGCTTGATAGTAAGCTTCAATTCCGCCTTCAGCGACAATATCTGCAGCCCGCATCATGATTTCATAATCGGCTAAAGGTTCGCCTGTTGCGACACAAGTCAGAATTGGAATTGGTACGCCCCAAATACGTTGGCGTGATAAACACCAGTCAGGCCTATTTTCCATCATCGCTTGAAATCGTGCACGCCCCCAATCTGGGAAAAACTGCACATCATCTAAAGCTTTCAAAGTTTTTTTTCTGATCTGCGTATCTTCTTGATCTATACCAATAAACCACTGCGCCGTTGTTCTAAATATCAAAGGTGTTTTCGAGCGCCAGCAATGGGGATAGCTGTGCACAAATTCAGAAAACTTAATCAGGTGTCCGCTTTCACGTAATTTTTCAACGATCATAGGATTGGCTTTGAAAATATTCACACCCTGCATTTCAGGAAATTCATCGGTAAATTTTCCAGCATCATCCACTGGACATAAAACTTTTAACCCATATTTTTGCCCGACTCTAAAATCATCGGCTCCGTGACCCGGGGCCGTATGAACACAACCTGTTCCCACATCCGCGGTCACATGCAAACCCAACACGATCATCGAATCACGGTCTAAAAACGGATGACGGGCTTTTCCAAGCTCAAGGTCAGCACCTTTGAATGAACTGACTTCAGTTAAAGACATGGTCATTTCTTTTTCAAAAAATTCTTTCAATTTTTTTGCGATGATTAAATTTTCTGTTCCATTAAAATAAACAGTGTAATCAAAATCTGGATGCAAACAAATTCCTACGTTCGCCGGCAGCGTCCAAGGAGTTGTAGTCCAAATAACAATCGAAGTTTTTCCTTTTGGGGAACCTAATTTTTTTAAAGTTGGCGCATCTGTAATTTCAAATTTAACATAAATCGACGGAGACTTATGATCGTGGTATTCGACTTCGGCGTCGGCCAAGGCTGTTTTTAATGTCCAATTCCAATAAACAGGTTTTACTCCTTGGTAAATAACACCGCGCTGAAAAGCTTTCGCAAATTCACGGACTTCAGCGGATTCATATTTTTTCGACATCGTTAGATAAGGGTTTTCCCAATCAGCTAAAACACCTAGGCGCTTAAACTGCGCACTTTGATGATGGACCCATTTCGCTGCTTCTTCGCGGCACAAGGTTAAAATTTCTTGGTCTGTTTTAACTAATTTTTTTTCCGCAAGGTCTTTCATAACTTTGTGTTCAATGGGTAAACCGTGGCAATCCCAACCCGGGACAAAAGGTGCGGCAAAGCCTTTCATCGCTTTGTATTTAATTACGAAATCTTTCAAAGATTTATTTAAAGCGTGACCAATATGAATTGAACCATTGGCGTAAGGGGGGCCATCAGGCAAAGTAAACCCTGGATTATTTTTATTTTTTTCTTGTAGCTTTTGATAAATTTTTTCGCTGTCCCACTTCGCAATAATTTTGGGCTCGTTGATTGGCAAATCACCCTTCATCGGAAAATCAGTTTGCGGTAAACGAATCGTATTTTTATAATCCGGTGGAATAGGTGCAGACACGTGAGGGCTCCTTAAAGATGTAATTATTTAAATTATCAAAAAGATAGCACCTTAGGTAGCGCTTTAAAGCCTTAGGACCGGATAGCGCTGGGCGATATTAGATTTTTTTAAACTGTTTATGTCCTAAAGCAATCAAAGCTCGAAGCGCTTCAGTATCTGTACTTAAATTCAAAGTTTGTTTCACTTCGGAAATAGCCAGCAAAGAGGCCGGATCTAAACCCGCAGTGACTGCAGTCTGCACAGGCTGATGATAATATGCCTGCGAGCCAGAGTTATGAATTGATGACTGCTGCGAAGCTATTGGAGAAGGCTGTAAGTCACCCATAATTCCAGCCAAAGATTTTAATTCTTGTTTGAAGTTTTGAATGCTTGGAGCTTCCAAAGAAGATTCCCCACTGCGCTGAGCTTTTAAGTAAAGCCCAATTAACATTTCTTGCGAAGAAGCAATTTCTTTAATCGCAGGACTTTGTGTTAACAACCACGTATAGGCTTTTTGCAAAATATCTTTGGTGTAGGCTTGAGGTGGCAATGGATTAACTGACATAAGGTGGTCAACGCTAACCATCTTAGAAAATTCAGTCAACATCATCTCTTAAGAAAAAAACAGTGCACAAAAAAAGAAAAAATTTAAAAACTAAATTTTCACTTCTGCATATTCTTTAGCCACGATTCCATACTTTTCAATTTTACGAAGCAAAGTTTTTTTCGGAATATTAGCGTGCAATGCCGTCTGATTAATTCGGCCTTTAAAAGTCTTTAAAGCCTTGATTATAAACTGCTTTTCAAACTCTTCTTTTTGTACGTTAAAATCTAATAATCCACTTGAAGGCCTTGCAATGCTTACGTCATCTGCATCCGTATCATCTGACAAATCTTCATCTGAATCTGAGTCAACATCTAATCCATCTTCGGAATCAAATTCATCACCGCCCAGAACCTGTGCAGATTTTTTTATACTTTCGGATTGACTCTGAATTTGGCCCATCGTCTCGATCAAATTAATACCAACTGCCTCTAGAACCGCTTCTGGTAAGCTAGATAGACTGATCATGTTTCCTGTTTCTAGAACAAAAGAATGTTCGATTACGTTTTCTAATTCACGAATATTTCCAGGCCAGCCATATTTTTTCAGAACTGATAAAGTATCTTTGGTGACACCGATAATTTTTTTATTATGGACCTGATTAAATTTTTTAACAAAAATATTAATTAAAACATCCAAATCGTCTTTGCGATCGGCCAATTGTGGTAAAAATATTGGAACAACATTTAATCGATAAAATAAATCCTCACGAAAGCGGCCATCTTTCATCATTTCTTCAAGCGGGCGATTGGTCGCCGCAATTATTCGCACGCTTGATGAAATCTCTCGGTTGGAACCAACCGGAGTAAATAATTTTTCTTGCAGTACGCGTAGAATCTTCACTTGCATCATCGGCGGCATGTCACCCACTTCATCTAAAAACAGGGTCCCACCTTCGGCGAATTGAAATTTACCAATTTTTCGCTCGTTAGCGCCGGTGAAAGATCCTTTTTCGTGACCAAAAAGCTCAGACTCGAATAAATTTTCTGGTATCGCTGAGCAGTTGATGGCCACAAATTTTTCATCTTTTCTGACCGAATTAAAATGCACCGCTTTTGCAACCAATTCTTTACCCGTTCCTGAAGCACCTCGAATTAGGACCGGAGTGTCTACTTTTGCTAATTTGTGAATAACATTAAAAACTTTTTGCATCTGAGACGTGTTACCAATAATCTTTCGGCCCTCGTCCACAAAAACAGGTGATGAAACGGCTAGTGTCGAAATCAAGGTATGGGCGTTGATGGCTTTATCGATCAGAAGAATTAAATCATCACGCGAAATGGGCTTCGATAAAAAATTGTAAGCGCCATCACGAACGGCCTGCACAGCCACTTCCACAGTCGCATGTGCAGTTAGCATCAGAACTATAATTCCAGGGTTAAATTCTTTAATTCGTTTCAGGGTTTCAAGCCCATTCAACCGGGGCATATCGACGTCTAATATAACAATGTCGTAATTTTTTTGAGGAGTGTCTGTATTCTTGATTTTTTCGATGGCATTGATTCCATCAAAAGCTTCGTCGACAGAAAATCTTTTTGCGCTTTCTAAAGCCGATCGAACAGTAAGACGTTGGGCCTGATCATCATCGACAACAAGTACGTTTAACATAAAATCTCCCCCGAGAAATTGAAGACACTAGTGAGACACTAGTAAAACACTGGCTTGATATAACATAAATTTAATGGGTTTGCTTAAAATTTCTTCAATTTTTAATGACCACTCAAGGACCATGAACTAATTATTCAACGGAAGACTTACGGTAAACTGAGACCCTTTGTCAGGCTCGCTGATGACGTTAATACGGCCTTTGTGCAGCTCTACGAAGTAGGATGCCAGATACAATCCCAACCCCGAGCCCTTGATAGTTGAGGTTTTGACCGTGTGGGTGCGAAAAAATTTCATGAAGATGTTGGGTAAATCGACAGTGGGAATACCCATGCCCTG
This sequence comes from Bdellovibrionales bacterium, assembly GCA_043740435.1. Lineage (GTDB taxonomy): Bacteria > Bdellovibrionota > Bdellovibrionia > Bdellovibrionales > Bdellovibrionaceae > Pseudobdellovibrio. The sequence continues at coordinate 47,934 of JAYUCH010000021.1, forward strand.
ATCGATAATGTCGACTAAGATTTCGTTGCCGACTTCGCGGCTTTTGATCACCACGGTAGAATCTTCAGCACTGTATTTGATCGAGTTTTCCAAAAGATTAGAAAAAACCTGTTTCATCAATTCAGGGTCCACCAAAATCGGAAATAATGGTTCAAGCTCTTGAATGATTTTGATTTTTTTTACTTGCGCCAAGAATTCATGTTTTTTAACGACTTCTAAAAGCAACTGATTAATGTCTTTGGACTGACGGTGCAGTTCGACCCCTTGGCTTTCGATGCTTCCGTATTGCAAAATTGCATTAATGAATTTCAAAAGATCATTTGAACTGCTATTAATCGTATCCACAGCTTCACGTTGCATTGAACTCAAAACGACGTCTTCCTTCAGGATAACTTCCGTCATCCCTAAAATTCTTGCAATCGGAGTTTTCAAATCATGTGACATCATCGAAATAAAATTTGTTTTTAACTCTTCGACCTGTTTAAGCAGTTTATTTTTTTGAAAGTATTCCCAACTGCGACGGTTTTCAATAATCAAACGGTAAGGAATAAAAAAGTAATAGCACAGAAAAATAGCCAGAAACGGATGGGCAATATCTATCCAGATACCTGCCACTAAAAAAAGTAAAAATGCGAAGATAGTAAATCCAATAAGTGTTGAACCCAGCAAAAGAAGTCCCCGAGAAGGTTTTAGACTTAGAACGACGTGAACTGTTAAAACAGAAATCAGACAAGTTAACAAAATATTTACCCAACTTGGTAGGCGAATCGGAGCGTTGTTGTCGATTAAAGTTTGCAACATGTTGGCGTGCAGTTCGATGGACGTCATCGCGTTGATTTCACGTGAATATGGGGTTAGCGCATATTCTTTGGCTGATTTTCCAGTGTCTGTTCCAACGATAACAATTTTATTTCTTAAAGAATCTTTTTGAAAACGACCGTCAAGAATTTCTTCGAAGGTGTAGGTGGGAAAAGATCCGTTGGGGTGATAATTGATGTAAGCTTGATCCGAATCGAAAAACTGAAATAACCCTCGGATTTCGTTGGTATTTTGAATTTCAGGATTGTAATTTTCAGCAACGATGGGGTGCAAAAGTTTTTGCTCTTGGTAGCGAATCATCATTCTGCGGTAAACGCCATCTTTGGCGAACAAAATGGTATCTGATGTTTTTATCCCGGGATAAATTTTAAGACCCTCAAGTGGAGGGTTTAATTTTAATTTACCCGTTTCACCCTTCATTTCTAATTCGTCCGTGGGAATATAAAAATCTCCGAACTGACTGGCAATATTATAAAAAGATTTTCGTTGTGCAAGGTCTCCGTCGATGTCTTTCAGTTCGCCGTCCTTGGGGCGAAAATCATAAATGACAAAGCGAGGTAAATCCATGATCAGTTTATTTAAAAAATCACTGTGGTTTTGGTAATCGGGGAAACCTTGAAAATGTTCAACGGTTTTGCTGTCGATTTTGACCAAAACAATATCTGTTTTTTTTAAATCAGACAGGCCAACAGCAGCTTTTAGGCTGACGCGCAAATCATAAAAATAACTTTCAATGTTATCTAGTTTTAAAAAAGATATCAGCGCTGATGCGGTGATGGCGAAAAGAAATCGTACAGTAAGCTGACGCCAAGTAAGTGAACTTAGGCCTGATTTTTCTTCTGCATGAGAAGATATGGTATGTTTCATAAGTTAAGTTGAAAAATTCTGTGATTAGTTGGCTGCATCTGGTGGGTTACCAGATGGTATGCATGCAAGACCCGTAGAGCTGGTTCTAATTCGCTTCGAAGGTTTTACTTTTTTAATATGATCTTGCAAAGTCGTTTTCATATTTTTTCCTTGCCTGGAGTTCAGGCTCTGGCTTTTTTATAATACATAATCCCTATAAGAATCAAGCCCCTTGTGCGTTCACAGAACATTTCATCTTTTAAATGTTTATCACCGGTATGGGCACGGTTTATGAACATGCACCCACCACCGCACACATAACGAGCCCAGCATGTTTGGCAATTATTTAGTTCTATCAGGGGTTTCTGGTACTTTTCCAGTTTTGCCATATTTAGGCTAGACCCAGCTCCGACGATTTCAGCTTTTTCACCAACAACCCAAGGACAGGTATAAAGTTGATTTTTTGCATCAATCATTAAGTAACTTTTACCAGCACCACAAAAATTTTCTATGCGCTGCTGAGAATCCAAAGTGTCGAAATAAGCATTAAAAGTTTTAATCTTTCTAAGCTCTGTTTCCCCACCCATGAACCACGCAAGCTCTGCAATTTCTTTCATCTGCGAAAGATAAAGTGCCTGTGCGGCTGTATCTTTTTCGGTGTAAGAAAAATTAAATTCATACCAATCCGCACCCAGAGTTTTAAAAAATAAATAACTTTCTTTGACAGCTAAATTTTCTGAAGAATAAACACCGCTGATACCAATCGAGGCTAACGAAGACCGAATAGAAACAAGTTTTTTAATACCAGCAAGTGTTTGCTCTGTTGAAGATTTGCCATCTTTTCCTGGTCGAACTTGATCATTAATTGCGGCCCTTCCATCAAGACTAACAGTCACATGTATTTTCATGTTTCTTAATAATTCTAATGCGGAATCAGTAATTAAAGTCCCGTTCGTGGTCACCATGTACTTGCAAGTTATACCGCGGCCTGCAGCTAATAATTGAATGTAATCATAAATAACTTTCATGGCCTCAGGGTATAAAAAGGGCTCGCCGCCGACGAAAGACAAATTGAAATGGCTGCCGTTCGGAAGTTTTTCTAAAAAAAATTTAAGTTGCGGCAATGTTTTTTCAATTTGAAGGCGCGTCACGGGGTCGCCATAAGTTCCATCACCACCAGCTGCGCAGTAAGTGCATTTCAAATTACAAATTTGCGTCACATTTAAAGTCAGAGATTTAATCCCAAAATCGACTTTTCCTGACTTAACATCCGCATTGAACTCAGATTGCCAAAGACTTAAATATTTCGAAGCCTCATCATCCGCCATTTCAAAAACGGGTATCTGATTGCTACCTAAACTGATGGGAGCCATGTTTTCAAAGACTTCTTGGCTGATTTCAGCAACTTCTAAATTACGGCCGTGATAGGCGGTGATCCCGTCATGGGTCTGAACTGCAATTATGTCTTCGAAGCGTCTTAGGTTCACTTTGTCCTGTCTAATTCAATAAAAACGTTATGGTTTTAGTTTGGTTTACAGCGTTTGATATAGCAAGTTAAGAGCCACTTAAATTGAACCTCGGTGCACCCTCTTAAGGTCTAGTCTAATTTTAGAAAATGGGTGTGACCCTTTGGTTTAGATAAGAAAAAATAAGTCCATGAAGATAAAGTTTTGGGGAGTCCGTGGCTCTATTCCAAGTTCTATGATGACACAGCAATGGGCTGACCATTTCAAAAGTTTAATGCACGAATTTTTTCAGCTCGGAAACACGTCCCCTTTGCAGATTAATGCCTTCGTGGATAATAAAAGTTTACCGGCAATTGGTGGTTATGGAACTGGAACAACTTGTGTTGAAGTTTCAGATAACGGGCAGTCCATCATCATCGACTGCGGCAGCGGAATAAAGAACTTAAATGATGCACTGATGGCTTCGGGTGAAATTAAAACTCGGGAAGAGTATCATATATTAATGTCTCATTTCCACTTTGATCACATCATGGGAATGCCATTTTTTACTCCCCATTTCTTTAAGGGAAAAACAATTCACTATTATTCTGTGCAAAAAGAAACAGAAAGTATTGTAAAGCAAATGTTTGCAAGGCCCACATTTCCAGTAACTTTTGAAAGTTTACAGGCAAATATAAAATTTCATACCATACGTCCTTATGAAAAAATAAACATTCAGGGCTTCGAGGTTTCGGCTTACCACTTGGATCATCCCGATCCATGTTACGGTTTTCGGGTTGAAAAAAATAATAAAATTTATGCCCATGCCATTGACCATGAATCTGTTCGCATGTCGCAATCTGACCTGGGTTTAGACGGTGGGCTTTTTAAAAATGCTCACCTTCTTTATTTTGATGCCCAGTATACAGAATCACAAATGAAAACGAAACAAGGGTGGGGTCATGGAACTTGTGATCGAGGTTTTCAAGTTGCTGCTAATTTTAATATCGAACAAATTCTTTTTGCTCACCATGATCCTGCTGCTGACTTGCAGACTCTTATTCAGCAAAAGAAAGAAGCGCAATTAATTCTGAACGAAAAATTCTTTCAGTTGAAACTAAGTCCTCAGTTCAAGTGGGACTACGCCTTCGAAGGACAAGCTGTCGATTTATAATTTCATTTTATCTTTTGAAAATAAGTTCAGTTTCAGTTTCTGTTTTGAAAGATTTAACTTTTCTTTTTTCAGTCTCTTGGGTCCAATTGAAATCGTCTGGGGCCCAGCGTTCGTTGTAATATTTCATCACATTCAGCCACACGGGAACAGCACCACTGCCTCCGGTCAGTCTGCTCGATAAGCTTTGATCGTATCCAAGCCAAACAACAGCCGTTTCGTGCGGAGTAAAACCTGCAAACCAGGCGTCTTTGTTGTCGGAGGTAGTCCCAGTTTTTCCAGCGGAAGGTTGGTTCCATCCCAAAGTTTTGGCTGATTTTGCTGTTCCGGATTTTAATGTTTCGGCCATCATGCCGACCAAAATTTGAGTACTAACCGGATCAATTTTTAAATCTTTTTTTGCGGAAAATTCAAAGACGATTTTAGCTTCTTGATCTTCGATACGCTCGATAAAACTGGGCTCTTGAGAATATCCAAAATTAGCCAAAGTTTGGTAAGCTTGCAAAATTTCGCCGGCATAGTGTTCACTGGCACCCAAACTGAGCGATGGGTTTTGTGTAATTTTCGAAGTGAAGCCAACTGCAAGTAATGTTTCGACAATTTTTTCTAAGCCAATCGTTCTTGCTAGCGCTGCAGTTGCAGCATTAAGACTTTCTTTCAACGCAAAATACAGAGGGACTTCTCCGTTAAATTTTTTTTCATAATTTTCGGGTGTCCATTTCTTTTTATCGAAAAGCCATTCTATTTTTTCATCCAGAATGACAGTCTCTGGATTGACTGCAGTATGGTCTTTAAGACCCTGCTGCAGCGCTGTTAAGTAAATAAATGGTTTAATCAAAGAACCAATTTGCCTGTGCCCATCCAAAGCTCGGTTAAACTGTGTTTGTCGGTAACTTTGGCCACCAACGACAACGTTAACCAGTCCTGTGGAATTTTCTGCTGCTAAGACTAATCCTTCCAGACGTTTTCCATTTTCTTTATTTTTTTGTAAATTTTTACGATTAGATTCTAAATCTAAAATATGTTGAGTCAGCGATTTTTGTGCCGCAGTTTGTGCTGCTAAATCTAAGCTGGTGTATATTTGCATTCCTTCAGCTGGAATATTCAGTCTTGCCATTTGTTTCCGAACGGCATCAAAAAAATACGGCGCTGTTTCTACGGCCTTAGTCATTTGCTGCTGCGGTAAAGGTTGATGTGTTGCCGATTCAAATTCAGTTAGGCTTATTAGTTTAAGTTCTAACATTTTTTTTAAGACAAAATTTCTGCGGCTTAAGGCTTTCTCGGCTTTTTTCCAGGGATTATTTTGTGCAGGATTATTTAAAATACCCGCCAACAAACTGCATTCCGCTAAATCCAAATTAGGCAGTGGTTTTCCAAAGTAGACGTCAGCGGCTGCACCAAATCCATGAACTTGAAATGCTCCGGATTGGCCCATGTAAATTATATTCAAGTAAGTTTCTAGAATTTCATCTTTTGTCCACTGTGATTCCAATTGAATTGATAAAAAGATTTCTTTTAATTTTCTTTTTAGACTTTTTTCCGGAGTTAAAAAATAATTTTTGACTAATTGCTGCGTGATCGTACTGCCACCTTGAGCGGCTCGCATTTTGATAATATTTTTAACAAATGAGCGTGTCATGCCCGTGTAACTAACCCCCGAGTGATCCAAAAAGTCATTGTCTTCGATAGCGATGACTGCGTTCATGCAATTTACTGGAATATCTGAAATTTTGTAATCTTGCTGCATGATGGGTTCCTGCCCGCGAAACTGTGCGACCAGGACAGGGTCAAGAGCTGCAAACCAATGCTTTTGCCAAGGAAGTCCTTTGAAAATTTCTAAAATTTTATTATTTTCATCAATAAGCACCAAAAAATTTTCATGGCGGTGATTTTGCCACAACCAGCAAATAAACTTTCTATCTGAAAAAAATGACTTTTGTGAGGCTGGTAAATCGGCTGGTAAGTTGGCTTTGCATTCCATGGAATCTATTTTTTTTGCATCTCCGGCTTGTAGGCTTTGTGATCCTTCGCGCATGCGGTAATTTTGTGTTTCTAATTGTTGGCGAAAAGTGCCTTCATTCCAAAGTTGCCCCGTTTGATAGTGCGGGCCGCGGGCATAGTAGCTGGTGGCCGCAGAAAGTTCTTTTTTACTGATCTTATTTTCGATCTTTTCAGCAGACTCAGTATCTGTTTTGAACGGCCAAAAATCCGCAAGGCTTGCATGGCAAGTTTTTGGATAGGAAAAACTTAACATGAGCGTGATTAAAGCGGCCGCATTCAGGCTTGTCAATGGTCTAGAAATAGTCTTTAATTGAGTCAAAATAAGGAGCATAGAAACATAAAATGATGAAGCTCACGACAAGTCAAATACAAAGGCTGGCAGAAAAAGTTCTGAATCAATGGAAAATACAAAATCTGATCACTTTAAAAGTTGATGAAAAAGTGGTGATGAAAACAATCGTCGACAGCATTACGGAAGAATTTAAAAAGGAAGAAAATTTAGATCGTGAAGTGATGGGAATGATCGATGAACTGCAAAGACAACACGGGTCTGAATTTCAACGCCATAAGATGTTTCCTATTCTAAAACAAAAATTAGCCAAAGAAAGAAAAATTATTCTATGATTTTATCCGAAGACCGGCAGAGTCACCTGGCTCACATTGTGACAGATAAAGTTTGGGGCGATGATATCGCTGATTTTTCTGATGATGATTTAGCTTTGAAGGCCACAAAAAAAGCGATTACTGAATTCGTCAAAGAGCACAACGATATCGATAAAAAAGCCCGCGAAAAAGTCACTTCGCTGAAGCGCGGAGTCCTTGAAGGATCTCCGGAGTGGGATATTATGTATAAAAAATATTACGAAGAGGAAAAAAACCGTCATGGCAAATAAGAAAGCTAAAAAGCAAACCGCTAAAAAGAAAATTACAAAAAAAGTAGCAAAGGCTGCATCAAAAAACATTCCTGCTAAAAAAAAACCAAATAAAGTTACCAAAAAATTTACTAAAAAACCCGTTAAAAAAGTAACCAAGCAAGTTACAAAAAAAACGGCTAAAAAAGCGGTAAAGCAGGTTGCAAAAAAAACGTCTGTTAAAGCCTTTGCGAAGTTAATTCCTGCAAAAACCACAAAACCAATTAAAATGACAGATTACTCGAAGGCTATCACTCCGCTAGCAGATCGCATTGTTGTTCGGGTCGCTGAAACTGAAAAAATCACTGCTGGTGGTATTATTATTCCTGATTCAGCATCAACAGTTTCTGGTTATTTAAAAGGTGAAGTCTTAGCGGTTGGGACTGGGGCTAAAAATAAAAAAGGAAATATCAAACCTTTAGACGTTCAGTTAGGAGACTTTGTTTTATTTGCACAGTACTCGGGAACCAAAGTTGAATTTAACTCTGAAGAGCTACAAATTGTAAAAGAATCTGACATTATGGGAATAGTTCAAAAATAATTTAAAGGAAATTTTATGAAAAAAATCATTTTTTTAAGTCTCTTTGCTTTAACGACGAATGCGCTGGCTTTATCTATCGATTGGTCCGGCGGCTACCGACTTGAATACACAGAAGTGGATCGCCCTTCTTTGGCAGATGGTAAAGAAAGAAAAGCCTATGGTCTTAATTTTTTGTATTTACAACCAAAGATACTAGCTTCTGATGGTGTAAATATTGTCAGTCGCTTCGATATTTTTTCTAATGCGCATCCAGCTTACAAAAATTCGCAATTAGGATCAATTTTTGGTTCGGGTTTAAGTCCGTCGGGTTCAATAGCCAATGGGACTAACGTCACTTCAGAAAACCAAGATGCTAGCTTACTTCGCGTCAGTCAACTTTACTTGAATGTAAATCACGAGTATGGCTCGTTGGTCGCTGGACGCGCGCCAATTGAATTTGGTTTAGGTATTACTCACAATGCTGGTTTGGATCCGTTTGCGCACTGGTATGACACCAAAGACATGATCGGTTATAAGTTTGTTGTCGATAATATTTCTTTCATGCCTATTTTAGCAAAAGTATTTCAAAAAGATTTTGGTCAGGGAGTAACAATTTCTGATCAAATTTTTGTTTTTGAATACGATAACAAAGATATCGGTGCAAAAGCCGGAATATTTCATCAAACCCGTCGCAGCAGTATCGAATCGAATGATGCCTTAACACCTCCGAACGCTTTGCCAATCGCTGGTGCAACCCTTAACGGTGGCTGGTCCACCCAGACAATCAATTTATTTTTTGGTCGCTCGTGGGAAGCCTTTCAGTTTAAGTTAGAGGCCAGCTTTTTGACGGGTGATACCGGTTTTTCAGTAGCAGGATCAGCGGTCAAATTTAATGCGTACGCCGTGGCCGCGGAAATGTTATTTCCTATGGAAAGTAAGTGGGAATTCGGAGCCAAGTTTGGAGTCGCTAGCGGTGATGACCCAACAACGACGAACACGATTGAAGGTTATCAGTTCGATAAGAACTATGACGTGGCTATGTTATTATTCAATCACCGCATGGGCGCGAAAGATTTTTTAACCACAAATCTAATTCACACGGATGCAAGTTTAAAAGTGGGAAATTCGGCAGATGATGAAGCCATTGGAAACGTTGCTTATTTAGCGCCGTCAGTAAAATATAAGTGGGATGAAAAACTAGATATCAAATCCACTTTGATCTATGGTCAGCTGATGGTGAATCCCACAAATTCCCTGGACTTTGCAAAAGATCTCGGAGCAGAATTAGATATGGAGTTGATCTACAAGCCACGCGCGCGAGTGATTTGGTCAAATCAATTTGGAATTTTAGTTCCGGGGCAAGCATGGAAAGACGGGGCTTCGAACCTAGATAACAAACTAAACTATGGAATTACATCTAAAGCCGCCATCACCTTTTGATTACAACGTGATTGCAGTTCGTACGACATCTTAGAATCAGCTTAGAAGACATTTTGTCGGTGGTGAGCAGGGCCGGAGGGGGGAAACCCTCTCCGGATTTTTTTTGTTTACTTTAGTTCGAGCGACGGTCACCGCGAGGTGATGACGATGGCGTTCCGAACTGAACACCAGATTGCTGCGTTGAACTTGATTTACCATCTGAAGTCACAGTTGATGCGCTACCAGATCTTGAGTTCCGAGATGATACTGTCGCAGGTGTAGATAAATTATCTGATGATAAAGAATCTTTTTCAATTGCTGTGGTAATAGGTTTTGCAGTTGTCGCGTTGGCGTCTGTAGCCATTGGATTTGATAAATTCATCATCAGCTTTTGCATATCGGGCATGTAGATTCGGTTAACGTAATCCATGGTAGCTCTGTCTTCTGCAGTTGTTAAACCGGCTGTGATACTGCCAGATATAATTCTAGAATCTGCAACAAAAGCATTGGCGGCTGCATTCCCTGCATTCATATACTGGATAGCCTCAAGCGGATGTTTTGCATTGGTCAAATCATCGGCCATTTTAAAATTACGTGTCACTTCTAAGGCGCGCGATAAAGCTTCGTTTCGAGCTAAGTCGATCGTTTTATTTTTTAAAAATCTGTATTCTGATGGAATTTCAGAATTTAAATCGAATAAAGCCTCTGCAGCTGCCTGCGTGTTTTCTGAACTACGTAATGCGTTTCTTAAATCTTTTGAAATCACTTGATTGAAGGCCTTGTTAACCACAAAGTTATCCACTTTTTTATCACCGGTGAAGCGTGAAAGTAAGTTAGTCAAACCTGAAGTGGCACATTCGATATCTTCTTTACATTCTTCAGCAATTTTCTCGACGCCTTCGTTAAATTTGTCATTTCGAATTTCTTTTGCTTCTTGTTTTTTGGTTTGTAGTTCTTCAGCTTTGATCCTTTTTGCTTCTTCTTTTTCTTCTTTAGCATCTAACCGCTCCTGCGCTAAGCGTTCTCGGCGTTCTTTTGCGGTTTCTGGAACTGTTTCAGCAACTAACTCGGGTGTTTTCTCTTTTGCTTCTTTAATAGTTTCAATTTTTTTAGCAGCTTCTAGTATTTTCTTAGCTGCAGCAATATTTTCTTCTGTCGGAGCGCAACCACCTTCACACACAAGTGTGGGACTGGCAGTTCCTTCTGTCTTTTCTTTTATTGAAGTATCAGCTTTTTCAACTTGAAATTTTGTGAAATAAGAATCTGCTGCTGTTTTGGCGTTTTTGCTTTGTTTGATTTTCAGGTTTTTTGTTAAAATGTCTTTTGCTGTTTTTGCTTCGTTTGCATTTTTATGTTCAATAGTTTTGTAGAATTCATACAGTTTAAAATTATCTGATTTTGATTTATCGTCTTTGACCGATTCTAAATAGCTTTGTTCAACTTTTTTGGCATCTTTCAAATATTGAATGACATCCATTTGTTCAGCTAAGTCATCTGCGACGGCTTGTGGACTACGACCATCTAACGATGCCAGTTCAACCGAACTTAGCTTATTGGATGCAACTTGAAAGTAGCTTGAGCTACCAAGGGCCATAATAAGAGCCGCACACAATAACCATTGTTGTTTGTTCCCGTTGTACTGTTTCATAAATCCTCCGTTAGTATTAATCTTCCCGATTAAAAATTTATCTACACATTGATTCAAAGCGAAGACCGCGCCACGGTCTCTGTTTGATTCAGTGCTATTAAGTGCATGGAATTGATCATAAATTTTGATTTCAAAAAGTGTTTCAGTCTAGAACGGGCGGCTAACTTGTAGTGCCTCAGTCAGAGAACTTCAAAAATACTGAACGATAACGAGTATTTAAAATATTAAACGGCAGTCTTTGGTTACTTCAATGAAAGCGACATTTTTTTGAATTTACTTGTCTTGTATTGAAACTCTTTTAATCTACCCAAGTGAAATTAGTCTATTCGCCATGCCCAAAACCAGCATCGATTGCAGCTTCTGATTGGTTTGATTGGACCTGGCAACTGCGACGTTCATTAAAAACTGAATCGCAGTTCGCAGAATACTTCGATTTAACTGCCGCTGAAAAAAAAGTTTTTCAAACCGAGCAGTCTAACGCTCAAGCCTTTAATGTGCGCGCGACACCCTACTATGCAAGCCTTGCAGGAAATAAATCAGAATATGATCCAATTCGTCGGATATTAGTTCCCCACGAGAAAGAAATGTTCGATATTAAACAAGCCCTGTTAGATCCGCTGGGGGAACTAAAGTCTGCAAACAATCCAGTCCCGCGCATTATTCATCGCTACTCGGACCGCGTCTTATTTTTAATAACGGATATTTGCAGCGTTTATTGCAGATATTGCACTCGGAAGCATTTCACGGGTACTGATCAGGCCTTCATAAAAAATTCTGAATATGAAAATGCCATAACGTACATTAAAAAAACAACTGGTCTACGTGAAGTTATATTATCGGGCGGGGATCCGTTGACGGTTTCTGACCAGCAACTGGAAAGGGTATTGACCGATCTAAGAAATATTGAACACATCGAAATTATTCGTATCGGTACACGAATGCCTGTGGTTGCACCAATGCGAATCACAAATAATTTAGTTAAAATTATACAAAAAGCAAAACCGGTATTTTTGATGACTCATTTTAATCATCCACGCGAATTAACAGCAGAAGCCGCAGTGGCCATAGAAAATTTTGTTGATCACGGTATTCCTGTCATGAATCAAATGGTTTTATTAAATGGAGTGAACAACCATCCCGCGATTGTTCAGGCCTTATCGCGAAGGCTTTTGTATTTACGTGCAAAGCCTTACTACATGTTTCAGTGCGATCCGTCGATTGGAACGGACTATTTAAGAACCACAATCGAAGATTCGCTGCAAATTCAAAAAGATCTGTGGGGCCATTTGTCAGGTTTAGCTATGCCCAGTTTGGCGTTGGATATCCCTGGCGGTGGTGGCAAAGTTTATTACACTCCACAATTCGAGACTTCTGCATCATTAGAAAGTCGTCAGTACATAGGTTGGGACGGTGTTGCTGCAGAATATATTAACCCAGTAGCTTCAGAAATTGTTAAGCCACTGGATTTTGAAATGTATCAAGATGAATGGATGCAACTAAAATCCACTAAAAATAATTTAAAATAAACGGCTGGTATTTAACGAGATATTCAAAAACTGAATATTGAATTCAGGGTCTGCACTGCTAATTTTTAAAATGCTGATTGATGGTTTATAATTCACGTGGTCCCAGATTTTAAATCTTTTGCCGCCGGAAACATACAAGCCAATTTCATTTTTATTTTCAACAGTTCCTGTGTCACTTATTTTTGTGATGGGATAAAATCCCAATCCACCTTTTACAAAGATTGAATCTGCGTAATCAGGATTGAAGTTATAGGTCCCTGTTCCGGCTAAAGTAAATCGCGAAGTGGAATCAAATGATGATAATCCGACATCGGCGCCCAGCTGCAACTGTGACATGAAATCATAACTGTATGACGTAAAAATTGAAAAATCTGTTATCGATTTAGATCCTGATTTAAAGGATCTAAAATAACCAGAGGATAAATTCACATCGACTTCATGGGTGAAGCCGTTGCTCCACGTGTAAGATTGTGCAGGCTGTTGGTAACTAGGTGTTACCATTTTGGCTGCTGGTGCCGCTTTTCGTTGCTGCGCCTGGCTGCTTAGGCTGAATAATATTGAAACAAAAACAAGTGTTAATTTTTTCATTGCGGATTTCCTTTTTTTTAAAATTAAATTTTTTCTAATCGTGCATACTTGGCAACAAACTTCTTGATCGTATTATCTTGGAACAGCACGCTGATTTTTAAATCATCACCCATTCCTTCGGTACCAAATATTGATCCTACGCCGAAAGTAGGATGGCGAACGCGTTGACCTTTGTCGTAGCCAGAACCTTTGGATACCTGGCGATCAACCTGAGAATATTCGTCGTAATTACTGCGTTGATCGACATCATCATAAGTTTTTTTGGCCGCATATTTATTTGCAAAACTTGAAGGAGCCATTTGCGGAGCTGCACTGGTAAAATGAGTTAACTCTTTTGGAATTTCTTTCAAGAATCGAGAAGGCGGATTCATTTGCTCTTGACCCCAAACGCGGCGTATTTTTGTGTGTGTCATCCACAGTTTTTCCCGCGCACGAGTAATTCCAACATAGGCCAAGCGGCGCTCTTCTTCTAAATCTTCTGCATTTTCTTCATCGCCACGGCTTGATGGGAATAAGTTTTCTTCGCAGCCAATAATAAAGACGAATGGATATTCTAAGCCTTTTGATATATGCATGGTCATCATCGTAATTGCTGATGTTGATTTGCTATCGGCTTCGTCAAGACCCGTTGTTAAAGTCATTTCTTCTAAATAATTTGAAAGCGTTGCATCTTCGTCACGTTCTTTTTCAAATTGATCAATGGCATTATCTAATTCTTCTAAGTTGTCTAAGCGGGCCTCGGCCTCGGGCGTGTCCTCTTTTTTTAACATGTTAACGTATTCAGTTTTTTCTAAAACGATAGAATAGAATTCTGATAATTTAAAAGCGTTCTGCTGGTTTTGTAAATCTTCAATCAGATCAACAAAGCGTCGAAGTTTACCAGTCGTTCCCGAATTAAAATATTTTTCTTCGATCAGGGCTCTGGTTGCATCCAAAATAGAAATTTTTCTTTGGCTGGCTGTCGATTCCAGTTGTTCGACGGTGGTTTTTCCAAGACCACGTGCTGGAACGTTAATAATTCGCTTCAATGCAATATCATCACTGCTGTTTACAGATAGTCGCAAATAAGCCATGACATCTTTGATTTCAGCCCGTTCATAAAACCGAATACCACCAATTAAACGATACGGTAAAGCCAACGTTCGTAGTTGTTCTTCAAGAACACGGGACTGAGCATTCGTGCGGTAAAAAATAGCGTAATTGTTCAATTCATGATTTCCAGAAGAAATTAAATTCTGAATTGTTTTCGCGACAAAGCGGGCTTCATCGTATTCATTTCGCTCTTCACGAATTTGAATTAAGTCACCGACCGGGTTGCTGGTAAATAAAGTTTTCTCTTTACGTTGAGTGTTGTTACTAATTAATTTTGTAGCCGCAGTAACGATCGTTCCTGTCGATCTATAATTTTCTTCAAGCTTGATAATAACGGCATCATTAAAATCTTTTTCGAAATTTAAAATATTAGATATATCCGCTCCGCGCCAAGAGTAAATGGATTGGTCTTCGTCACCAACAACGCATAAATTACGATGGGCTTTGGCCAGCTGTTGAACCAGTAAATACTGAATGTGATTTGTATCTTGGTACTCATCGACCATGATGTACTTAAACTTTTCTTGATACTGGGTCAGTAAATCCGGATACATCCGAAATAATTCATGAGTTTTAAGTAATAAATCATCAAAATCTAAAGCATTGGCACGCTTCATCTCTTCTTCGTAGCGTTCGTAAACGTCTAAAGATTTCGGATCTAATTTGGCGCCATCACTTCGGCCCGAGCGCAACATTTCAGGCGACAGTCCCAGCATTTTTGCATTGCTAATACGAGACTGAAAATTTTTTGCTGGAAACATTTTATCGTTCACGTTTAAGTTACTCATGACTCTTTTGATTTGTGCCAGCTGATCACCCGAGTCGTAGATAGTGAATGGTTTTTTGTAGTGAAGTAAATCAATATGTTTACGTAAAATACGCACACAGAAAGAGTGAAACGTATTGATCCATAAATCTCGAGTTACTGGAACGCCTAACTCAGTTAAGATTTTAAAACTGCGATGTTCCATTTCTTTGGCGGCTTTGTTGGTGAAGGTGACACACAAAACTTCGTCGGGTGCTGCAGCTCCGTGGGCAATCAGATTCGCTAATCGGCTGATTAGCACACGAGTTTTTCCAGAGCCAGCTCCTGCTAAAATAAGTACAGGACCGACTAATGTTTGGACGGCTTTTTTCTGAGCGGGATTTAAATTCTGTGTAATGCTTTCAAGAAGGTCCATGGGTACATGATAAATACCCATAAAAATTGAGATTTTCGACGAAATAGTCTATTTATAACGCTTATCGCTATTTAATCATTGGGGGCCAGTTGATTAAAGACTTATCACAAATAGTTATCTTGATGTCACTGAGCTTAGCTTTCGCGGGCTGCGCAGGTAAATCAGATGTCGCAGGCCAACAAGGCACAGTTTCCGTACAGATTCCCATTCAAGAAAACGCAGATTCATATCATATGCAAACGGTCGACTTGTTTGAAATTTCTAATTTAAAAGAAGTTGCTGGCAAATTTGCTCGGTTTTTTTATAGCCCTGGATCTGGCGCAAATCAAATCACGGGGGATTCTCCGCAGGCTCGATTTATTAAGTCAGGTTCTGTTTTTATGCCTGCAGATTTTTTATCTGCGCAAATGGCAACGATTTATTATCACATGCAGAAGTTAGCCGGTTTAGATGTATTGGTCGGTGCCAGTGGCATCAACACTTGGCCACGATCTGTTGGCCTAGAAACACAAATTATGGAGAACGATCGCACCCGAAAGAACAATGCATTTTATGACGGGCAATCTGATTCGATGATGTTTGTTCCATTCACTGGGGCTCAGCTGCCGATTTCTGTAAACGCAGGAATTATTGCGCACGAACATTTTCATTCTCTTTTTTTCAAAATAGTTATCAAACCCAATGTGACGAATCAAAAAATGGTGACCGGAATGTTTTCCGCACACGAAGCTGGCATCGCCGCAGACAAAACCACAAAACCAAAATCAATAATTATATCAGAGAAAAAAAAGTCCCTGTTGTTTAACGAAGTTTACTTGCGAGGTCTTAATGAAGGTCTTGCTGATTTTTGGGGATGGGTTTACACCGAAGATCCAGATTTCATGCGCTGGTCTTTACCCAGCTATGCCGAGCAAAGAACTTTGTCTATCAGTGCAGCAGCCGTTGGACATTACATTACCCAAGATAAAATTGAATCGGCGATCGACGAGGCTATTCAGATTTCTGAACAGCCTCGACTGGCGTTAATAGATTTCGCTTACGATATTGGAACGCCCCATGCCCGGTTTTTAAAGCAGTGGACCTTGATGCGTATGAACGATGAAAAATTAACTTTGACCGAAGCAAAAACCAAAGTGGCTCAAGATGTCATTGTTTACTTGCAGGGGTTACAGAAAAAAATTGCTACTTTAGAATCAAATGAAATTTTATCTGCGATCGACTTGTTCGAATTTTTTATTAATAATCAAAGTGCACAAAAAAATATGACTTCGGCAACTTGTGACTTTGCGGTCGAGTACTTAAATTATAAAAAATCAAACGTCAAAACAAGAATCCAGTGTGAAAGTAAAGATGGTCACAGTATCATTTCGAAGCCATGAAATTTAATTTAATTATTTTTTCTTTGCTGCTTCCGTGTGGAGCTTTCGCTGAGCGCTATGTGGACATTATGCCGCTGCAACTACAGTTCCGCTACCAGGATTCGACCAATCAAGAAAAAGAAATCGTACAATACCAGAGTTACAGCTTGGCTGTGCAACCCAGTCTATTCCGATTTGGAATCGAGTTCAGTCAAAACGAAAATCGTTCGGGTAATAATAGTTTAACTGTAAGCACGGAATCGAAAGAATATTGTTTAAGTGCTGGGTACCAGGTTTTTGAAATTTCGGCTCCGGAAAAAAAGCGCAGCCTTAATATGTTTGTAAACGGCCTACTTGGAACCACGCAAACGACTATCGTGACACAACTTTTAGGGTCCTCGGCCAATGGACGCTCTGATAAAAATGAAGTTTATGGAGTTGGTGTAGCATTAGTTGGAAGGGCAAAGTACTTTCTTTTAGAAACAGAATTCAGACTGCTGAACTCAAAAAATTTCAGCCCACAAATAGTGCCTGCAGCCCTGATAAAATTGGGTGCAAGCATTCCATATTAAAATTATTTAACCCGTTGAACAATCGCCGCAGTTAATTTAGTTTTTTCTAAAAAATCCTTTTTATAATCTTGAGCCTCTTTGACAGTTCCAAAAAGTCCAACGTTTACTCGGTGCCAAGTTTTATTATTAATTTGAGCTGATACAGAACTTGATTTGAATCCCTTGTTCACTAAATCCTGTGATAACTTTTGTGCCTCATCCAGTGTTGGAAAAGATCCAACCTGAACTGTGTACTGACCCGAAGTTGCAGGAATACTTGCTACTTCACGAACAGTTTCTGTTTTTTTTATTTTTTCGATAGCTGATTGAATTTGCTTCGCCTGAGAAACAGCAGCAGGCTTTTCTGCGACCGCAGTCGGGGTTTTAGTAGGCATGTTGTTTTTAACGGTGCTTGTTATTTCTTTGATATCTTTTGCCTCAGATTCGGCTGTGCCAATGGTTTTTTCATTTTTTGATTCAGATTCTGTTTCAGAATCTGTCGCAAATTCTTCTGCAATCTTTGCGACTTCTGTATCTGTTAACAACGGATCAGAGCCCTTCTCGGTTGCTGATGCCGTTTTTTCAGTTTGTGACTCGACCGGGCTGCTGGCAAAATCATGACTTACATTATCCTTGGTTTTTTGAGGCTCTAACAGCGCCAATTTGTATTGATTGTCTGAATATTTTTTTCCGACAAATGTTCCAATTGAAAATGAAAGTAAGGAAATAAAAAATACCAAGGCTAATTTTAGCATCTTATCTGTTTTTTGGCTCATGTGTCTGACTCCGATTTAAATGACTAACGATCGCTATCCAAGTACAGTGTAACCTAAAGTTGAAATTGTCGTCAAATCAGGGTGAAAAAACATGAAAAAGTCTAGGTTTGAAGCTGCCGAAAGCGCCGTAAAAATTGGTCGAGCTTGTTTATTAGGATATTTTGGAAAAATTAGCAAAATTGAAAGTAAGGAAAAAGCAGGTCTAGTCAGTGAAGCCGACCGAGTTTGCGAACAATTGATGAAGGACGAATTAGCCAGACACTTTCCAGAAGTGGATTTTTTGGGTGAAGAATCAAGTTATTTAGAAAATAAATCCGAATTCACTCCGTCTGCGAAAGCGCGCTGGATCTTGGACCCCCTTGATGGGACGACAAACTTTGTTCATCAATTTCCAATTTTTTGTATTTCTTTAGCCCTTGAAATAAACGGAGAAATTGAGCTGGGTATAATAGACGTGCCGATGCTTAATCAAACCTGGTCCGCTATTCGTGGGCAGGGTGCGTTTTGTAACAACCAAAAAATTTCGGTGTCAAAAACATCAGAATTTTCAGATGCTTTATTAGCAACGGGATTTTTTGCCGAAGAACCACAATACCTAGAAGAACAGATTCGTATTTTTTCACATTTTGTTCGACAAGCCAGAGGCATTCGTAGACCTGGGGCTGCCGCTTATGATTTAGCTTTAGTTAGCAGCGGAGTCTTTGATTTATTTTGGGAAAAAAATTTAAAACCATGGGATACAGCTGCAGGAAAAATCTTGGTCGAGGAAGCTGGCGGCGTACTAAAAACTTATCAAGGAAACGCTTACACACCTTTTGAAAAAACAGTTATTGCTGGAAACCCCGTTTTAGTTGAAAAGTTTTTACGGCAATTAGCCCAGTCCAGTTACTGACAAAATACCAACAGGACCAGTCATTAGAAATGCACTTTTTTTCCTAGACCGGACTAAGGTCTGGTGGTGGAAGTTCGTTTTTTTGACTTAAAAGCTGCTAAAAAAATTCTTCATCATTTAAGTCCAGTTGGCATTCCAGTTGCTCACTCTTTTTGTGGGAAGTTGTGTCTTCATGATGAAGATCTGAATTTACTTCCAAAATCATCACGGAGGATGAGAGTGGCTGAAGACAAAGCATCAAAAGAAACAGCAACGCCTGAAGCTTCTACGGTTCAAGCAGGTTCAAGGTCCTACTTATTAATTGCTCTGGTTGTCGTGAATATGGTTGTTGTTTTAGGAGTCGGTTACATGCTTCTTAAGAACAGTCAAAAACCGACGACCACGATCGAGCAAGTGATCGAAGGCGCCCCAAAAGATGACAAAGCTGAAAAGCAACAGTTAGACGAAGTCGGCAAAGTCATACCGCTTGAAACCTTCATCGTTAATTTAGCAGGATCAAAGGGACGTAAAGTTTTAAAAGTAAATATGGAATTAGAAGTTAAAGGCACTGACGTCATTCAAGAAATTGATAACCGTAAAGCACAGATTCGGGATTTTATAATCATTATTCTATCAAGCAAAACCTACGACGAAGTTTCGACAAAAGAAGGAAAAGATTTCTTAAGAAATGAAATCAAAGACCAAGTGAATTCTTTCTTAAGTAAGGGAAAAATAATGAACGTTTACTTTACTGAATTGATCTACAACTAAACAAGAGGTCCTGGCATGAATCAAATCTTATCCCAAAGCGAAGTTGATGCTCTGTTAGCTGCAGTATCCGACGGGGAAGTCCCAACGTCTGAAAGTTCGGGCGGCGGTGGCAACGTCACGAAAATGCGTGATGATGGAAAAAACATTATCAACTATGATTTGACCAGCCAAGACAGAATCATCCGCGGACGACTTCCGCAATTAGAAGTTATCTACGAAAAATTCATGAGATCTTTTCGGGTTTCTTTGTCTTCATCACTTCGTAAAATTGCCTCTATCACTTTAACTTCAACCGAGTTTTTAAAATTTGGTGAGTTTATCAATACACTACCAATACCAACGTGCATGTCAGTCCTGCGCTTTAATAATTTACGTGGATCAGCACTTTTTGTTATCGAAGCAAAATTAGCTTACGCCTTAGTGGATTCTTTTTTTGGCGGAGCTGATAGACCCTACGCTAAACTTGATGGAAAAGAATTTACTCCGATCGAATTGCAAATCGTAAAAAAAGTGGTCGAGCTTGCGATCAACGATCTGGAGCAATCTTGGTCCACCATCGAAAAAATTGGATGTTCTTTTCAGCGAACAGAAATCAATCCACAATTCGTGGGGATTGTTCCCCCGACGGACGTGGTTATTGCCACCACATTTGACGTCGAACTTGAAGCTGCGTCGGGAACTATTTCGATTGTTATACCGTATTCAACGATCGAGCCTATTAAACAAAAATTATCAACAGGGTTCCAAGTTGAATCAGATCAAACCGACAAAAAATTATGGACATCAATCATCAAAGAGCAATTGTTAGAAACTGAAGTTGATATCAATGTGAACTTAGGCGAAACCGAAATTAAGCTAAAAGACCTGATGAGCTTAAAAGTCGGCGACATTATTCCACTGACTCAAGATTCTTCTGGGGAATTAGATATTCAAGTTGAAGAAGTTAAAAAATTTAAAGGTTATTACGGAATTCATCACGGTACTGTAGCAATGCAAATCACTCGTCCCATAGAAAAATAAAAAAAGGAAAAAATATGGCCAACAATGACCCATTAGACAACATCGACGAACAACTCAGTGAGCTTAAGATTCAATCGGGTGCAGCTGGCGGCTCTGGCGGCGGCAATAACAATGACCGCAACGACCGCGGAGGAAATAGTAACGAACACGGTCTAAGCCCTGCCAAAGATAAAAATCTAAATCTAATTTTAGATATTCCACTGAAAGTGACTGTTGAATTAGGCCGAACCAAAATGGCTGTTAGCGAGCTATTGAATTTAACCCAAGGATCGGTTTTAGAACTTTCAAAATTGGCCGGTGAACCTATGGAAGTGTTGGTTAACGGTAAATTGATCGCTCGGGGTGAAGCGGTCGTCGTCAATGAAAAATTTGGTGTGCGGTTAACTGATATTATTTCTCCGTCAGAAAGAATCGAGCAATTAAAATGATGAAAATCTTTTTAACGTTTACTGTTGCAGCTGTGATTTCTTCAGGCGTTTTTGCTGCTGAAGAAATCGTAAATGTTGAAAAGCCTACAGCTGTTACAGCAGCAATTGGTAACACCGAAGAACAAATACCCCTTAACATCGACGTAGTTAAAAAAGCGACGGATACAGCACCAACTTCGAATCGAATGCTATTGACTGGAATTATTTTGATGGGAATGTTAGGAGCTGCTTACTACCTTGTTAGAAAATACAAAACATCGAACACCATCAACAAATCCAACATGCAAATTAAAGTTTTATCGCAGCATTATTTGGGACCCAAGAAAAGTTTAGCAATTATTCATGTGGCCGGAGAATCGATGCTGATTGGTATAACGGATTCAAACATTTCGATGATGAAGTCGCTGTCTTTAATTGATGATGAAATACCAGCATCAGTTCCAAAATCTTTTGCAGAAACTTTGATTAAAAATACAAATAAATCTGCAGCTGGCGCTTCAAGTTTGGCCGCAAGCGAAATGAATAACGAACTAGGTGATAGCGAGCTTGAAGAAGAGTTTTCTTTTTCAGGCCTGAAGGACTCTGTTTCAAAAAAATTGAAATCTATGAGGAGCATTTAGTGAAATTTATTAAGTGGCTTACGCCCACAGTCATTTTATTATTTGGATCATGGGCTATTGCACAGGTTACGTTGCC
Organism: Bdellovibrionales bacterium; assembly: GCA_043740435.1. Classification (GTDB taxonomy): domain Bacteria; phylum Bdellovibrionota; class Bdellovibrionia; order Bdellovibrionales; family Bdellovibrionaceae; genus Pseudobdellovibrio. The sequence goes on from JAYUCH010000021.1 coordinate 69,572, forward strand.
TACTTTTAATTTGGGTTTTAAAACGACTCAGAACCCTACAGAAGTGGTAAATGCGATCAAGTTAGTTTTGATCATGACTGTTCTGACTTTGGCGCCTGCAATTTTAATTATGATGACTGGTTTTACGCGAATTTTAATTGTGCTGTCATTTTTAAGACAAGCACTTGGTGTACAGCAAATGCCACCGAATCAACTTTTGGTTGGATTGTCTTTATTTCTTACTTTTTTTGTAATGGGTCCGGCTTTCAAAGATATCAATCAAAATTCTTTACAGCCCTATATGAATGGAACTTTAAGCCAAGACCTGGCTTTAGAAAATGCATTGGTGCCTCTGCGTAAATTTATGTTTCGTCAAACTCGCGATCCAGATTTAGCACTTTTTATTAAATTAGCCCAAGTTGAAAAGCCAAAGACCCGTGCCGATGTGCCCACGTTAGTGTTGGTTCCTGCCTTTATTGTTTCCGAACTAAAGACGGCATTTATGATTGGTTTTATTATCTTTTTACCATTTTTGATCATCGATTTACTTGCAGCCAGCGTGCTGATGGCCATGGGTATGATGATGGTGCCACCCACAGTGATTGCTTTGCCGTTTAAAATAATGCTTTTTGTTTTAGTCGATGGTTGGAGTTTATTAATTGGCTCCATGGTCAAAAGTTTTGGATAAGGGGTTAAAACATGAATGACGATATAGTTATACAGCTGGGTCAGGATGCTTTGAAAACTTTAGCTATGGTGGCAGCACCGATGCTATTAAGTACATTAATCATTGGTTTGATTATCAGTATTTTTCAAGCGTTGACTCAGATTAATGAAAACACTCTAACATTCGTTCCTAAAATGATCGTTATTGGAATTGTGCTAATTTTGGCAGGTCCGTGGATGCTAGATACTTTAAGCACTTACACCGTCACTTTATTTGAAAATATATCCACAATTGTCCGAGGACCTGGATGATTAATATTTCTCAGCTGAATGAAATTCAAATCTTAGCGTTTGGTTTGATTCTACTTAGAATGTCGGCATTTGTTTTTTCATCAGCTATCTTTAGTTCGCCATCTATTTCTACACCCGTGAAGATTTTATTTTCGGTGGTGCTTTCTACTTTGGTTTTTAAATCAGTGACTACCAACGAAGTTATCGCTCGGATTAGTTTGAATGAAAGCCAACTGATTCTTATGTCAGCATGTGAGTTGCTAATTGGGTTAGTTCTTGGTTTTTTTACGCGCATATTCTTTTTTGCCTTATCTATGGCTGGCGAAATAGTTTCGATATCGACGGGACTTGGCCAAGCCCAAATGTTTAACCCGATGATTGGTTCGATGGGTAACGCCATGGAGCAGTTTTATGTAACCATCGGAACTTTACTGTTTTTTGTACTGAACGGGCACCACATGATGATTCAGGGATTAGTGCAAAGTTTTTCAGTGTCACAATTGGCGATGATGCAATTCAACGCGCAGTCTTTTGCAGAAATTGTTTTAAAAACTCAAGAATTTTTTGTGCTTGGAATTAAAATTTCAGCACCAGTTTTAATTTCGATGGTGATTGTTCAAGTAGGCATTGCGCTATTAAGTCGAGCGGTTCCACAGATTAATGTTCTGGTGACATCGGCATCAGTCGCTACATTGTTAGGATTTGGAATAATCATGGTTAGTTTACCGTTATTATTGATGCAAATGTCAGGATTGTTGGATTTCACAACGGTCGAATTTTTTAAGTTTATAAAAACGATATAAAACCAATCAAGTTCTAGGAAGGAACTTTAAGTGGCTGAAGATCAGGGCGACAAAACAGAACAAGCAACGGACCAGCGGCGCGAAGAATTTCGTAAGCGCGGTCAAGTGGCGATGACACGTGAACTTGGTTCTGCTGTGTTTTTCCTGGTAGCTGCAGGTTTTATGTATATTTTAGGGCGCTATTTCTTACAAAATATATTTGAAATTTTTAATCGCACCTTAGGCGGAGATTTAATTCAATTATTTCGTGAAGGAAAACTGACTGATGTTTTTTCTTTTGTCGGACTTAAGCTGATCGTCTTGACCGGGCCCATTTTTGCAATGGCCTTATTAATTGGAGTGGGTTCACAGGTCATTCAAACTGGATTTCTACAAATTGAAGATGCCTTAAGCCCTAACTTTGAAAAATTAAACCCACTGAATGCACTAGGTCGTATATTTTCAATGCGCGGATTGGCTGAACTTTTTAAATCAACATTGAAAATGTCAGCCATAGCATTTGTTATGTATTTGTTGCTTAAAGCCGAAGTTCGTCAAATTCCTTACTTGGCAGGATACTCGATTTCGCAAATGCTTTCTTACCTAGGGGAAATTTTATTTAAGCTACTGGTAGGCACTGGTTTTTTTATGTTGGCCTTAGCCTTAGCAGATTATTTTTTTCAAAAATGGCAATTAGAAAAAGAAATGATGATGACAAAAGAAGAAGTTAAGCAAGAGCTAAAATCTAGAGATGGTGACCCTTTAGTTAAAGCGCGAATTCGTAAAATTCAACGGGAAATGGCCACCCGAAAAATGATGAGCGAAATTCCTAAAGCCGATGTCGTGATTACCAACCCTACACACATTGCGGTGGTGCTTAAATATTCAGACAAGCTTCCAGCTCCGCAATTGATTGCAAAGGGAATGGATCATGTTGCTGAAAAAATAAAGCAGATTGCCCGGGAAAATAATATTCCAGTTATCGAAAACAAACCATTAGCACGAACTATATTTAAAACAATGCAAATCGGTCAGGTTATTCCCAAAGAATTATTTGTAGCTGTTGCGGAAGTTCTTTCATATGTGTTTCGGTTACGTCGTAAAAAGCGTAGACCTGCAGAGCGAGGATTATAATGAACGATGTATTTCAGTTTATGAAGCGTTTTGAAAAAATAACGAAAAATACAGATCTATTTATAGCATTTGGTTTATTAGCAATCATCAGTGTCATGCTAATTCCACTGCCAGCAATCATTTTAGATATAGCGCTGACATTTTCATTGGCTTTAAGTTTATTGATTTTATTAACTGCCATTTATATAAAACGAACTTTAGATTTTTCTTCGTTTCCATCGTTATTGCTTTTGACGACACTTTTTCGCTTAGCTTTGAATGTTGCAACAACTCGTTTAATTTTAACGCACGGACATGAAGGAACGCAGGCTGCTGGCGGTGTAATTCAGTCTTTTGGTAACTTCGTTGTTGGTGATAACTATGTTATTGGCTTTATTGTTTTCATAATTCTAGTCGTCATTAACTTCGTTGTTATTACAAAAGGTTCGGGCCGAGTTGCCGAGGTCGCTGCACGTTTTACTTTGGATGCAATGCCAGGTAAACAAATGGCTATCGATGCCGAATTAAATGCAGGCATTATTAACGAACAAGAAGCCAAACGCCGTCGTAAAGAAATAGAACAAGAAGCTGATTTTTACGGATCGATGGATGGTGCCAGTAAGTTCGTTCGCGGAGACGCCGTCGCCGGAATTATTATTACCGTCGTCAATATTATTGGTGGATTACTTATTGGGGTCATGCAAAAAAATTTAGATATCGGCACAGCAGCTAAATATTACACAATGTTAACAATTGGTGATGGTTTGTTAGCGCAGATTCCAGCCTTAATTATTTCAACAGCAGCTGGTATGATTGTCACTCGAAGCAGCTCAGACGCCAGCATGGGTAACGAACTGACCAGCCAGTTATTATTAAATCCAAAAGCTATTTATATTTGTGGCGCAGTGATGACTGCATTGGCACTGGTTCCTGGTCTACCGAGTGTGCCATTTTTAGCAATAGCAATTATTATGGGATCCACAGCTTGGACCATTGAGCAATATCGTAAAGAGGCTTCGGTTGAAGAAAAACGAAAAGTTGATTTAGAATTAGCAGCACCCAAAAGAGAAAATGTCGAAAGCATGTTGCCATTAGATATGGTCGAACTTGAAGTGGGCTACGGACTTATCAATGTTGTGGATTCCAGCAAATCGGGTGATTTGTTAGAAAGAATTGCTTCACTTCGAAAACAATTTGCTTTGGATTTAGGAATTGTAGTTCCCAGCGTGCATATCCGCGATAATTTAACGCTAGCGCCGGGCGAATACCGTTTCATGATGAAAGGCAGTCGTATCGGAGGCGGTATTTTGAAGCCAGACAGTTTAATGGCCATGGATCCCGGAGATGTACGACGAAAAATTGAAGGTATTGCAACAAAAGAACCTGCATTTGGTTTGGATGCAGTTTGGATTCATCCCTCAAAACGTGAAGATGCCGAAATTGCCGGATACACGGTTGTTGATTTGCCAACAGTTATGGCCACACATATTACTGAAATGGTTCGTACGCATGCCCATGAGCTGTTAGGACGCCAAGAAGTTTCTCAGCTGATCGAAAATCTAAAGAAAACTCACCCGAAAGTTGTCGAAGATCTAATTCCAGATGCTTTATCACTGGGTGGAGTTGTGCGTGTGTTGCAAAATTTATTGAAAGAACAGATTTCTGTTCGTGATCTGTTAACAATTTTTGAAACATTGGCTGACGAAGCAGCTCGTACGAAAGATTTAGATTTACTGACGGAATCTGTGCGTAAGCAACTTTCACGGTCGATCACTGCCAAGTATTCCGGTGAAGATGGATCCGTCAGCGTTATGACATTTGATTCCAGATTAGAAGAGTTGGTTTCAAATTCACTTTTGCAAACAGAACAAGGTGTTCAGTTAGTCATGGACCCACAATCGGCATCAAAAATGATATCAAGCATAGCCAGCAAAATAGAAACTCATCCTGAAATTGCTGGGCAGCCCATATTATTAACCAGTCCAACTGTGCGCCGTCATATTTTTAAATTAGTATCAAGATTCATTCCGCAACTTATTGTTTTATCACACAATGAAATATCTGCTGATGCTCGAGTTCAATCAATAGCAACAGTCGGCGTGGCTTAAAAGGAGTTAGAAGTATATGCAGGTCAAAAAATTTGAAGCCCGTACGATGAAAGAAGCTTTGGAAATGGTTAAATTGGCCCTGGGGCCAGATGCGATAATCTTGTCGGCAAAAGAAATCACCAAGGGGTTTGGTTTAGGTGGTGATAAAAGTATCGAAATCACCGCAGCTTATGCAGAATCTAGTCTACAGAAAAAGAAATTTGCGGAATCAAAAATGCCTGACCTAACACGTGAAAAATTTTTAAAATCAAGTGCAAAAAGTCAAAGAGAAGTCACGCAGAAGATGATTGAAAGCCATGTGGCTCGGTTAAACTTGCAAACCATGAGTCTGCCAAAGAAATCGATCACTGAAAATGTGCCGAAACTAGCCCATCGAAATGCAGAGAAAAGATACATCGACATCGATAATGAAAATCAAGCTACGAACTATTCTGCAACAAGCGTACAATTAAATGCCACGACCCCAGTCACTCAGTATGCACAAAAAAAATGGAATGATATGGAAGTGAATCAGTTAAAAACTGAAATTGATGGACTTCGTTCTTTAGTAAATCAATTCAAACCTGTTCCACAAAACTTTGTGCACAGTCACCCTGGCGCCGAAGCTGGAGTGCACTATGAATACACTCAGTATTATAAAAAATTAGTTCAACGTGGATTGTTACCAGAGATTGCAGCAGACATTGTAACGCAAGCTCAAAAACAAATAGATTTAAAGCATATCGAAAATAAAAATTTAATTGAAAACTGGATCGGAAAATACATTTTGGACACGACACCTGTAGTCCGTGAAGCTAACGAGCAATTTCACTTATTTATCGGATCATCTGGGTCTGGAAAAACCAGCTCTTTAGTTAAATTAGCAAGTGATCTGATTTTGAACCAAAAAAAACGTGTAGCGATCATTTCAGCCGACAATCAAAAAGTTGGCGCGTCCGAGCAAATGAAAATTTTCAGTCAAATTTTAAACGTTCCTTTTTTATTGCTTAGATCACAACAAGATTGGGCCCATATTATTCCGCATTTAGACCAAATCGATCATATTTTAGTAGATTTTTCGGGACTGAACATGCGCACTGTCGAAGAATTCAATTATTTGAAACGTATGTCACCACCCGTGTACAATTCAATTCGCACGCATTTAGTGATGTCATGTTTGACTAAAGATGGTGATTTGTTCGACATGGCAAGTCGTTTTGAAAAATTTGGTTTTGATGATGTTATTTTTACGGATTTAGATAAATCGGCCCAGCATGGCAATATTTATAACTTTGTTCGAAAAATAAAAACAAAACTTTTTGCTTTTGGTATAGGCCCACAAGTCCCCGAGGATTTTGAACGGGCCACGGCCGAACGAGTCGTGGATCTGATTTTAGAAATATCTAAAAATTCAAATAAAGAAATTTCAACACAATTACACGTATAGGATATTGAATGAAAATTATTAGTTTTTCGTCAGGCAAGGGTGGAGTTGGTAAAACATCGATCACCAGCAATGTGGCCGTAGGTTTAGCTCAGCTTGGAAAAAAAGTTTTGATCTTGGATGGTGATCTGGGTATGGCTAATGTCGATATTTTTTTTGGAGTTCATCCCAAAAAAAATATTTCGGATTTGCTAGCCGGAGAAGATTTAAAAAAATGTGTAACACCAGTTTCTAACAACATTGATTTGTTGGCGGGTGGCAATGGAATTTATGAATTAAGCCATCTGAATTCTTTTCAGCGGCGTGAAATAATCTCGGGGCTTGAATCTGTTAATTTTCTTTATGATTATCTGATAATTGATACTTCACCCGGATTACACGATCATGTTTTGCACTTAAATTCTATTGCCGATGACTGCCATGTTATTCTGACACCGGACCCATCTAGTCTTGCGGACTCTTATGCTTTAATCAAAGTTTTGCAGCAAAAATATAAATCGCAAAAATTTTCAATCATCTGTAATCAAGTAGCTGATGAAAAAAGTGGGGCTCAATTATTTTTAAGATTTGCAGAAGTTGTGCAGCAGTTTCTGACGGTGCGTATACAGTATAAAGGCAGTATTCCTTACGATGTGAATCTGAAGATTTCAAATCAGCATCAGCGTCTCATTTTAAGGCAAGATCCGAAATCAATTTCAACACAAGCGCTAAAAGCAATTTGTGCTGAAATTGAGTCTCAAAACAAAACCACATACTCATCATCTGCAAATGTCAAAGGTCTAGACACACTTTTTAGACCAGTCTCAGGTCATGCTTAGAAATTATGATTATGTGTTTACGTGTTGTATCAGGTAGAATTTATTATGTTGAGGGGTGTTTCGAATGAAGAAAGTTAGTCTTCTAAAAAAGTATAAAGATGAGCCCAAAAAAAATATCAAGCGCAGCCAAAAAGAAGAACTCATTCGAGAATACGCGCCTTTAATTAAATTCGTTGCGCAAAAAATCGCAATTCGTTTGCCGCCGAATATTGAATTAGACGATTTAATTTCAGCGGGCTCTATTGGTTTGATGGACGCCATTGATAAATGGGATCCATCCCGAGATAACAAATTTAAAACCTATGCTGAATTTCGTATTCGCGGCTCTATTTTAGATGAACTGCGTTCTCAGGACTGGGTGCCACGCTCTGTACGTGATAAATCAAAAGCTTTGGATCGATGCATTGCTCAGCTTGAACTCGACTTAGGCCGTGCGCCGACAGATGAAGAAATTTCTGCCAAGCTGAACATGCCGATGGAAGAATTTCACGGACTGGTAAATCAAGTACGTCCTGTCAGTTTGCTTTCCATAGACGATCAGCCCACATTCAGTGATTCAGATAAAAAATCTATTTCAAATTTGCTTGAAGGTTCTAAGTCAGGCAATCCATTTAATCAATTGAATGTGAAAGTCATCAAAGATGTCGTTGCTAAAGCCATCGAAGAGCTTCCCGAGCGTCAGCGTTTGGTATTATCACTGTATTACTTCGAAGATTTAAATCTAAAAGAGATCGGTCAAGTTTTACGGGTTACGGAATCTCGAGTTTCTCAGTTGCATGCGCAAGCGGTGACTCGGCTTCGCGCTAAACTTGCGATTGTATTGAATGCAGGCGAATTAGAAGCTATTTAGTTTTCTATTCCCCAAGCATAGCTGTTTTTATTTTTTTCATCAGCCTGACTTCTGTTTGGCGAATAGCTTCTCTGGTTATTTTATATTTGTTGCCGATCTCTTGAAGTGTCAGGGGCTCGTCACTTAAAATGCGTTCTTCTAAAACAATAATTTCTTTATCTGACAACTGTGACCTAATGGCTTCCACAGCACGCATCAACAAAGATATTTGTTCTTCTAATGCCAGTTGTTCGTCCAAAGGTAAACTGCCATCTTCTCGAAGTAGTAAATTAGATAAGGGTGTTGCATTTTCATTTTCAGACTGCGCAGCTGGTTTATCTAAGCTGACGTCCCGAGAAGAAAGTCGTTTGGCCATTTCATTAATTTCATCTTCGGGTATTCCTAACTTGTGGGACAGTAGCGCCACATTTTCAGCCGAAGTCATTTTTTCAAATTCCTGCTTTTGCTTTTGTAACTGATAAAAAAGTTTTCTTTGGTTTGCTGTGGTTCCTATACGCACCATTGAAAATTGGCGCATCAAATACTCTTGGATATAACCACGAATCCACCAAACCGCATAAGTAATAAGTCTGGCGCCCTTGTAAGGATTGTATTCCTTTACAGCGTGCATCAGACCTACATTTCCCTCTTGGATGACATCGATCAAGCGTGACGAAAATTTGGCATACTCGGCCGCTACTTTGATCACAAAACGTAAATTTGATTTTACCAAAGTCTGCGCTGCAGTTGGATCTTTGGTTTCAAAGTATTTTTTTGCAAGTTCGAATTCTTGTTCTCGGGTCAGAAGTGGATATTTGCGCACTTCACTAAGATACAAAGTTAATGGATCGGTGGTTGTAAGTTCTCGGGTTGGTTTTCCAGCCGGAACTAATGAGCGTAAATCCTCTATGCTGGTTTCAGCAAGATCATCTGCGGTGTCGTTAGCACTATCAGGGTTATTATTTTCTATAAGACTATTTTCATCATCAACAATTTCAGCGACGACAGAGCGCGGTTGATCTTTTTTTTTCGTTTTAGCCATAAATTTTTATCAAAATCACATTAAAAGTTTATTCAGATTTTTTTCTAAAGTTTCTTGTATTTTACCTTTGAACAAAGCGAATGCGATTGGCAATTCAACTTCAACAATGATCTGACACGCAGAGCTGTCCTTGGGCACAATTTGCATATTGGCTGAAAACTGACTTCCGTTCACAACACAGGTCTTGGTGGACTCGTCGAAAGTACAGGTCACTTTTGGATCAAACTTTTTAAAGTCATTTTCACCGGAAAGAAAGGACTTAACTTTTCCATAAACGGTGTTTGAATCTAGCGGAGCTGGCAGTTCAAATTTAAATTTAGACATCTTTTTAAGCTATTCGAAATTCTTATTTGAGTCACGCATTAAAAGTTCAGTTTTGACTCTACTTTGCAATTCGTGACATCATAAAGCCTATGAAATTTGTAAGAGAATTGAAAAGAACAGACTATTGCGGAAACTTAACCTCTGAAGATATTGGTAAAAAAGTCGTGCTGATGGGTTGGGTCAATACCCGTCGAGACCACGGCAGTCTTGTTTTTATCGATTTGCGGGATCGTGATGGCATTGTTCAAGTTGTTTTAGATCCAACAAAAGCCGAAACAAATTCTGCGAAAGAATTTCGTAATGAATATGTAGTTGCTGTTCAGGGCACAGTTCGCCTGCGACCGGATGGTATGAAAAACGCAAAAATAAAAACGGGTTCAATCGAAATCGAGGCCGAGCGTTGTGAAATTTTAAATCAGGCGGTAACGCCACCTTTTCAGATCGATGATGAAAACGTCAATGAAATGTTACGATTAAAATACCGCTTTTTAGACTTACGTTCACCACGCCTACAGAAAAATTTAATAACGCGGCATAAAGTGGCCCAGTTAGTTCGTCGGTTTTTGTCAGACAATGGTTTTCTAGAAGTGGAAACGCCCATTCTTTATAAATCGACGCCTGAAGGCGCCAGAGATTATTTGGTTCCTTCTCGCGTAAATCCGGGCAGTTTTTATGCTTTACCGCAATCTCCGCAAATTTTAAAACAGCTGCTGATGGTGGCTGGCTACGATCGTTATTTTCAAATAGCACGTTGCTTTCGCGACGAAGATTTGCGCGCTGATCGTCAGCCCGAGTTTTCACAAATTGATATTGAAATGTCCTTTATTGATGTCGAAGACATTATTTCAATCAACGAAAAAATGTTACGTTTAATCTGGAAAGAAATTAAAGGCCAAGAAATTGCGGCCGTTCCGCGAATCACTTTTCAAGAAGCTATGGACCGTTATGGTTCAGATAAACCAGACACGCGTTTTAAAATGGAAATTCAAGATGTAGCCTCGGTCGTGGCAGGTGTTGATTTTAAGGTTTTCAGTGATGCATTATCCAGAGGTGGAATTGTTCGTGGTTTAGCCGTTCCTGGCGGCGGATCATTTTCGCGCGGACAATTTGATAAGCTAACCGAGACCGCAAAAAAGAATGGGGCCAAAGGCTTAGTCTGGTTAAAACAAGAAGCCGATGGAAATATCAGTTCACCTATATCAAAATTTTTTACGCCTGAAAAACTGAAAGAACTTTTTTTAAAACTGGGCTGTGGTGAAAAAGATTGTGGCCTGATTGTAGCTGATGATTTCGATGCCGCTTGTTCAGCACTGTCTGCGTTACGTTTGCAACTGGGTCGTGAACTAAAACTTATTGATTTCTCTAAATATAACTTCTTGTGGGTGATTGATTTTCCACTTTTGGAATACTCGGCAGATGATAAAAGATGGGTGGCCAGACATCACCCCTTCACTTCACCAAAGGATGAATCTTTTGATGATTTGATGAATAATAACGAAAAAGCTTATGGAAAAATTTTAGCCAAGGCCTATGATTTAGTATGTAACGGTTATGAAATGGGCGGAGGTTCAATACGAATTTATCGTAATGAAATTCAACAGGCCATGTTCAGGCTTCTGGGAATGTCAGCCGAAGAGACCGAAAACAAATTTGGTTTTTTCTTAGACGCTTTAAAATACGGAACGCCGCCACACGGTGGAATCGCCTGGGGACTTGACCGCCTGGTCATGTTGCTGATGGAAACCGATGCCATTCGTGAAGTGATTGCATTTCCAAAAACAGCAAAGGCCACTTGTTTGATGAGCGACTGTCCCAGTGAAGTTAACCGAGATCAGTTAGTTGAAGTGGGCGTGCGTTTAACGGCGCAAGCTGAAAAAAACATTGAAGATAATAAAAAAAGCACAAATTAATCATCTAGTTTTTGTAAAACAATTCCATTTTCTTCTAGGGATGAAATCTGATAAATCCCTTGAAGCCTTCTTTTTCCATTAACTTTCTCTAGTACAAATAGAAATCCGATTGTCATGGCCATTAAGTTTCTGATTGATGTTAGACTCCACTGTGGAGCGCCCATCTGAATCAGCATTTCTAGTCGAAGTAACGCTTCACTTGCAGTTCGGGCATGCATCGATCCGAAACTTCCGTCATGACCGGTGGCCAGGGCCATCAACAATGATTTGGCTTCGGCGCCTCGAATTTCTCCGATCACCAGCCGATCGGGACGCAGGCGAAGGGCCCGCTTCAATAAATCATCCATGGACACGTCTTGCACGGTTCCGCTGGGGTCTTGGCGTGTCAGTAGAGAGCATGAGGCTGCATTAGGCAGATGCAGTTCCTGCGTATCTTCAATGATGACAGCCCGTTCGTTGGAATTAAATTCTTGCAGCAAGGCCTGCAAAAAACTTGTTTTTCCAGAGCCAGTGCCTCCGATTACCAAAAAATTCTTTTTGGCTGTAAAAATTTTATGAATAATTGTTAGCTGCAATTCCGAACACCATGAATTTTTATAAAGTTGATTTAAAGTCCAAACGGCTTTGGGTTGTTTACGAATGGTTAATAAATTTGAACCGCGGGAAAGTTCCGAAAACAAAATGGTGATGCGCCAAAAGCCCAATTGGGCTTCTACAAATGGCTTGTCCCGGTTTAGGTAGCTTTGACACAGCTGAGAAATTCTTTCTAAGCAAGACAGGTAAGTTTGCTCTGAAAAAAAAAGATCATGCCATTGATGAAGTTCGCCTTTCATTTCAAAATAAATTTCGTTGTATTTATTAACAATGATTTCGGTCACATCCTCGTTATTTAATAATTCATCAATTGGCCCATAACCATTAAGTTCTGCCAGAATGCGATGTTTATGAATTTCACTGACGCTTGCTAGTTGCTGATCGACGAAAGATTGTAAGCTTTTACTTTGATTTGAATTTTGATTTTCGATATTCCAACTGTCTTCAGCCAGTCTTTTTTGTTCGTTAAATATTTTTTGAATCTTCAGACTAATTTCTGTGTGCATGATTAGTCACTCTTCACAAGCACTGGGGTTACAAAGATAACCAGCTCGGATTTATTTTCTTTGAATTCTTTACTTGAAAAAAGTGAACCCAAAATTGGTAAACGGCTCAGAAAAGGCAAACCGTCACTGTTTGAACTTATTTCATTTTTAATCAACCCTGATAAAGCAATGGTTTTATTTTTAATAAGATCAAAATGACTGGACACACGATGTGAAAATAAAGCGGGAATTCCGTCGATGGTACGGCTAGGATCAATACTCGATACTTCAGATTCAATTTGTAAACTGATTTGCCCCGCTGAATCTACTGTGGGTTTTACTTTCATAATGATGCCATATCTTTTCCAGACGATATCTTGAAATTTAAAATTCAGAACCTTGATCGGAAATTCTCCGCCAGCAAAAAATTCGGCCTCTTTGCCACTTCGGCAAATTAAATTCGGTGTAGCCAAAACTTTTACCTGCCCTTGATTTTCCTGCGCATTCAAAACAGCTTGCACCGACGGTACGGTGTTATTATTGCCATCTACAACTTGGGCTTGGTATTGACTGGGCCATTTAATTCCCAGAATTTGCCCGAAATCTTTTTTAATCTCGGTGACTTGAATTTCAACGCGCACATTATCTGCAATTTCTATTTTTTGTTTATTTTCAGAGGCTAAAATTCCAATTCTTTTTAAGACCTGTTTGTAATTTTCAGCATTGTCTTTGTCTGAATAATTTAATTTCCAAGGCTGTGCATAAATTATTTTTAACGGTGTTAAGCCATAATTGCGCAAGTGATTTTCGATATGTAAACTGATTAAATTTTTTAAAGAATCATCCACTTCTAAGGAAAAATAAATGGGTGAATTGTGTTTTTCTATTAAAGTCAGAATTCTTAAATAATCTTGAAATCGAAAAAGGGTTCCCTTTAAACAGACAACGTCTTCGCAAAACTCGACTCGTAAGTCTAAAAATTTTTGACTAAAGTGTAACCATTCCTGGTAGGTTTTTTTTGAATTCACGGGAACAACCTGAACTTGAATGGACACCCCATTTTGTCGTATTAAAGTATTTCCTAAGGAATGCGGCTTCAGCACAACACCTTGGCCGGACGGCTGCGCCGTCAAAATTTTAGCATTTTCGATCCATATAGTTTTTGTAGGACCTTTTAAAATATGAATTTCGCCCAGTTCAATCACGATTGAATCGGCATAAGCTGCTAAACCAATGCAATTCAGAAGCATAAGTAAAAGTATTTTCTTCATGCGAAACATCAAAGCAAAGAATGCACTGACTGGTCGTAGGCTTATTTTGTTATCCTGATCCGAATCGCAAACAGGCTGATCGGATTTTATTTAAAAAATAAATTCAACGCGTACACCGCCGTCAGTGTTTAATACTTTCAGCGTGCCGCCTTGGGCTTTCATCAAAGTTTGACAAATCGTTAAGCCTAAGCCCATGCCAATAGAGTGGTTCATGATGTTTTCATCCAGCATGAAAGGTTTCATGATTTTTTCAATAACTGGTTCTGAAATATGTGGCCCTTTGTTTTCAACAGCAATTAATGGCAGGCCCGAGTTTTGTCTGGATACCTGAATATTTATTTCAGATTTAGCTAGTCCAAACTTGGTCGCGTTGTGCAGAGCCCGAAATAAAGCCATTTTTGTCAAAACAAAGTCAACTTCCACCGAGTCTAAATCACAGTTCAAGCGCACCGTTTGTGTTTTTATATTCAGCGAGTACGTTATATCGCTTGGTATGTCTTTCAGGAACTGATCAGAATTAATTCGGTCTATTTTTTTAGGAATCAAACCCACTTCACCTTTTACAATAAGTAATACGTCGTCGATGATACTTTTTAGTTTCTCTGAAGATTTAATAATTCGGTCGGTGAAAAGTTTTTGTTCATCTGAAAGTAAAGTTTCTTTCAGTAAGCTTGCAAAACTAAGAACTGTCGTTAACGGAGTTTTCAGTTCGTGATTGATCAAAATCATAAATTGGTTTTTTGCCTTATCTAATAATTGCAATTCTAATAAGGCCTTTTCTAGAGCTGCATTTTTTTGCTTGAGTTCATTCTTTAAAGCGTATTTTTCATTGGCTTGATCGACTGTGCTGATCAGGTCAACCGGATCCCAAGGCTTTGATAAATAGCGATAAATTTGCCCTTTGTTGACGGCATCAATCACGGAATCAATATCTGTGTACCCCGTTAATAAAATTCGAACAGTATCCGGATGGGTTGCAATGGATTTTTCTAGAAACTCGACGCCGGTAATTAGGGGCATTCGTTGATCTGAAATAATAACTGACAAGGCTGGATAATTGTCTAGGATTGCAAACGCATTTTCTGGCGTTGTCGCTTTCAAGACGTTATATTTTTTGCGAAAGATACGTTCTAAAGCATCCAGGTTATCTGGTTCATCGTCTAAACAAAGTAAGTACGGTTTTTCAATTTCTGCAGTCATCGCCCCATCCTACGAACGTTGGGTCCTGAGGTCCAGATTTTAGTGCTTGATCTGACCTAAGGCCATTTTTAACTTATGAAATTAGGTCTGATTGTCGAGAAGTGATACGCTATTCAAGGATATGAGTATCTCTAATTAGGAGTCTGTATGGTATTGAAAACGATGTCGAATTCACTATTGACCTTGGCTGTATTTTTTACGGCGCTGTTTGCAGCCGAAAAATCGAAAGCAAATTTTGGTCTGCAAGGATCTGGATACTACGGCGGAATGCAGCAGTGCCCGTATCCAACCAGTGTTGGTCGTGATGCGATCAGCATGAGTGATGAAGAAAAAGAAGAGCGAAAAAAAGTTGGCCTGTTAAAGCGCGAACTGAAGCTTAAAAAATTTGAAAAAGATCATGCAGATAAAGAACTTGAATTCGCGGGCAAGCGCTTAGAGCGTTACTTTGAAAGCTCGGTGGCTGAATTTTTAATGTCTGTTCACATGACAAAGTTAAACAAATGTGAGGATTACAAAACTTATCCAGGTTCAAACTGTTATGCGAAAACCGATACCAAAGTTAAAGGCGACACCACCTCTGCAGAGGCTGACAGCAAAGGGTCTCAGGTTGGAAGTACGACAACAGCAAAATGTGACGGAAAAGATGATGTTCCTGATCTTTTAAAAAAATCTTGGACGAAATCTGAACAAGAAGGTGGCGGCGGTTATTGCACTGCAAACAGTGACAGCTCAAAAGGTTCTGTTAGCCCGGCAATCTGCTCAGACAAATCGTTACGTCCAGAAAGTGATTCAAAGTTTAAATCTTATTCAACTTCTGAATGTTCAAAAGCATTGAAAGATTATCGCAAGTGGATGATTGAACAAGGTAATGCAGCCGCGCGCATAGAAACGGCCGAGCAAGAAATTAACGATCGCCAATATGCGATTTCAAATGCCCGAGAGCGCGCAAAATTAGACCGCGAGTACAGATTAGCCACAACAACCGAAGGTGAATGTGAAGAGTGTGATCAAGAAGCTCGGGGCTACCGTTATGAAAAACCAAAAAAAGACTGGGGCTCTGTTTTTGCTCAGGTTGGTTTGGGTTTAGGTTTAGGATTTCTTGGAAAAAAATATGACGACAGAAACGCAGAATACCAAGCGCAGTTAGGTTACCCTCCGACGCAAGGTTACCCGACAGCTTTATCGTTAGGTTTACCATTTATTTTGGGCGGAGTTTACGGAGCCGTCAACGGAGCCACCGGAACCGGTGGTTTTGGGTGTGGTGGTTACGGCGGTTATGGTGGCGGCGGAGCCGACGGCGTCTACGGACCTTACGGAGCAGGCGGCGGAGCCTTCGGTTATCCGCAAGGCATGTACGGTTCACCTTGGGGTGGCGGAATGTATAATCCGGGTATCGGAGCTTACGGTGGATTCAATGGGCCAAACGGGGGATACCCGGGTGGATTTAACGGACAATTTGGAATTGGCGCGCCAATAAATGGTGGCTTTCCTGGTGCCGGCGGATATCCAGGTGGCGGTTACGCTGGCGGGGGATATCCCGGAGCAGGTGGCTTTCCTGGTGGTGGCGGTTATCCGGGCGCGGGTGGATTTGCAGTTAGTGGTGGTTTCGCAGCTGGCGGGGGTTATCCCGGAGCGGGCGGATTTCCGGGTGGTGGATACCCAGGTGGCGGTTACGCTGGCGGGGGATATCCCGGAGCGGGCGGATTTCCAGGTGGTGGCGGATACCCAGGCGCCGGTGGATTTGCAGCTGGCGGGGGATATCCCGGAGCAGGTGGCTTTCCTGGTGGTGGCGGTTATCCGGGCGCCGGTGGTTTCGCAGCTAATGCTGGTTTCGCCGGAGGCGGCGGATTTCCAGGTAGTGGTGGAGGCGGATTCGCAGGCGGAGGTTTTCAAGGCGGCGGATACCCAGGAATGGGCTCCTACATGAACAGTCCGCAAATCCAAGCGCAACTTCTTCAACAACAGCAACAAATGTTGCAGCAACAAGCGCAATATTACCAAGCTCAAGTGCAGGCGCAGTTGCAAGCGGTGCAACGACAACAACAGATTCAACAGCAGGCTTCACAAGTCGAACAAGAAATTGCATCCTTACAATTGCGTTTACGCATGTTGTACCAAGGGGCTTCGGCGGGTGGTGGTTTCGGTAGTGCTTACGGCGGCGGTTTTGGCGGCGGGGGCGGTATCAGCGGTGGAATTTACATTGGTTCTGCAGCACCTTCACCAGGATTTCCTCAGGGTGGTGGCAATTTCCAAGGTGGAACAATTCCAGCCGGCTCTGCAGCAACAGTTCCGGGTCCAGGAACAGGGCCACGTGGTAACGGTCGCTAACAAATTCATTTAAATTTGACTAAATATTCAATAACCCTCATCACTAATGGGGGTTATGTTTTTTAAAATACAAAATGCTTTCGATAGTCATTGTCATTTTTTAGCCACGGGCCAGGTGGCGTGCGGTTTATCGTTAAAAAATCTAAAATCTGCTGAAGATATTAAAAATTTAAAAACAGAACCACATCATTTTCAAAATCAGTGGTTGGTTGGTTTTGGTTGGGATCAAAATCAGTGGGAATTAAACGACTTCCCATTGAAAAAAACATTGGACGAAGTTTTTCCGCATACTCCCGTTTTCTTTTCTAGGGTGGATGGTCATACCTCGTGGATTAATTCGGTAGGCATCAGCGAGCTGAAAAAAAAAGGGTATGATTTTTCTGTAGATCCCGTGGGTGGAAAAATCGTCCGTGATCGAGCTGGAAATGCAACAGGTATCCTTTTAGATCAGGCTCATATTCAAGCCCTGGCTATGCTGCCCCCATTCACCTCCCAGCAAAGTATAAATTTTATCCTTCAGTCACAAAAGATCTTTAATGCGGGTGGGTTTACGCATGTCCGAGACCTGTCGATGACTTGGCCTATTTGGCAAACCCTTGTACAAATGTCTGATAAAAAAGAATTAACTGTTTGCATTGAAAGTTTTGTTACCGTTGAAAATTTAAATGACATGGACCGCGTGCTGCAAGAGATCGAATGGATGAAAAATTCTGCGAACCCTTTACTAAGAATTAAAGGGGTAAAGCTTTTTCTAGACGGATCACTGGGGTCAAAGACAGCTTACTTATCAAAAAATTATTTAAATTCAGATTCGCGTGGCTTATTGAATTGGGATTTCAACGACGTCAAAAAAATTATTCAACGAACATGGCAGCGTGGATTAGAGCTTGCCATTCATTCGATCGGTGACGAAGCTTCTCATCAAATTGTTAAACTAGCTCGTGAAATTTCAGCCGAGGGCTTACTAGGGCGATTGCATTTAGAACACGTGCAGATTCTAAGAACGGAAACTATTCAACTGATGAAACCTTTGCATTTAGTGTGTCACATGCAGCCCTGCCACTGGAGCAGTGACCATCTATGGCTTAACAAAGTGCTACCGCAGCAGCTTTTAAGTCACGCTTTTCCATGGGAAGCTCTTCGTCGAAATAAAATTCCGCTGCAGTTCGGAAGTGATTCCCCGATAGAACCCACATCTTTACTGGTGAACCGATCAGCCTTAATCAACAGTGCAGCTGCCGGAGTGTCCGCTTTCGCTGACGATTGGTTGAAGTTTCACCAGCACCCCGATTTAAAATGGACCAACAGCTGGACTGAATTTTCTGAAGAAAAAATTCAGCAGGTTTATTTTAGCGGCGAAGCTTTGTTTTAGTATTCACTTTAAAATTCAACGACAACTTCGTGATGGCTTGCCAGAGCAACTGCACCAATAATCAAGGCTCCGGTTAAAAACCAATTCTTATTTTTTATGACGGTGGTATAGATTTGCTGCGATGAATTTTGAAATTCTTTGCCCCAGCCGCAAGATTTTTCAGAAAGCACTTTCCACTTTACAGATTCGATTGGCAAAACAGTTGTCCACTGGTCACATTCGCCGGCAGCCAAATACCCAGGTAAGGAATCATCAGCACTTTGCGTTGATTTTAACAGCGCTAAGCGATTATAATTAATTTCATAATAAGGAACTCCGATTAGGCGGGCATTCATTTTTTCTAGACGGCTTTTCGCCATAGGTTCTTTAAAAAATAAAATAAAATTTTCTGTCATCAGGGATATCTTTTTTTCACCAGCAATCAAATTATAGATCGTTTTCATTTCCTTAAGCAGTAATTGATTTTCAGTAGCGTCCGTTTGTTCTAATAAATGAAGCAGCATATTAAGTTGCTGGACAGATATCATTTCTGTTTTTAAAATCTGTTGAATCTGCTTTGGAATTTTTTCTAAAAAATTTTTACTAGATAAATCAATAGAATCGACAAAAGCATCAAACAGCGGGGTTGGTTTTTCCTGCAAGCTTTTTACCTGAAAATTTTGGGCACAGATGTACCCCTCAAGTTGACATTTTTCGAAATAGTATTCGGCAGTGACCATTTGATCGGGTATAAGTAGGGTCTCAGCCTGTAATTCCCCTATAAAAAATAAAGCTGTCAGTAAAAAAATTAATTTCTGCGTACAGTTCATAAATATCTTTCTGCTTTGTGATATTCAATCTGCACGGGAGTGGTTTTGGCTTCTGTTGAAGCGCTATGTTTGGTGTCGCGATTTTGCACCACGGCCCAGAACGGGCCGCTTAGGCTCATGATATGTTTTGATAAACTTTCCTCAACTAAAACGGCATATTGATTTGGATTTAGCGGAGCCCGCAAAATCTTTACTTTTGAAGCTAATTTCGTACTGCCTACAGTATTTACAGAGCCCGAGTACAAATCGACTACGCCGTACTGGTCCATCAGGGCTGAAACTGAATCGGCGTTAGCAAGTTCAAGGGGAATAAGTACAAATCCCTTTGGAATTAATGTATCCGCATATATTTTTTCAGAGCTTTGATTTTTTGCTTTGTTCGGTGAAAATAAAAAATAAGCCAAAATTAAAATTAGAAAAGAAAGCAGCAGCATTTTATTGTTTTGTGATAATTTAAAGTTTTTCATTTGTAGTATCCCTTTGTAAATTGCGAAATTTTTCCTGTGATAACTTTATTTTTTTAGTATCAATATGATGTTTTTCAATAAGACCTTGAAAAACGATCAGCAAACTTAGAACCATAGCGATAAGAAAGACGGCTTCTAGTAAAATTTGTCCTTTTGAATTTCGACTGACCATTTGTCCCCATTTTTTAAAGGTGCTGTCCCGCAAGAAATCGAAAAACTATTTTGGCTGCTTAATAGTTTTTGGCTTTTTGGATTTGTAAAATATTTTAACTGCCAATTAAAAGCCATTGCCTGTATCGATCGGTAATGGCTATCAAGTTCGTAATTTGGAGCCTCTTCGGACGTTTTAGCTTTGACAGCCATACTTGTTGTCGAATCTGAATCCACTGTAAAACTGGAATAAACAAGCGTCGACCAGGTTTCACCGAGCGAAACGTTAGCCGATTTTATTTTGGCGATGCTAATTAGCTTTTCGCTTTGAATCATTTGATCCGTGGACAAAATAATTCCGGTTTGCAGCTGCTGCAGTTGTTGCTGTCGGGCTTTTATTTCTAAAATCTGAGCTATCAATTGTACGGCAAGTGGACCACCGGCACTAGCCAGTGCTAATTCAGCTTCAGCAGCGAGCAACTGATTTTTTAGCAAAGTTGATACTGGATTTAAAAGAAATAACTGTTTTTCAGCACGGATAATTTTTTTTTGAAGCTCGACAGAATCTGATAAACAAATTGAACGAAACTGTATTTTTGCTTGGCTTATGAAACTTAAAAAAGAAAAACTAAAAAAAATAACCAGAAGTATTCCTAAGATAAGAATTAAATGAATAGTTACAAAACCATGGTTTACTTTAGGGGACTGATAAATCAAAAGAAAGCTCGCTTTCCAACGTCGCCTTATAGTCCGCCGAGGTTTGCCAGGTAATCGCAATACGGGCTAAGTTTTTCTGACTTCTGTCAATCACTTGAACTGAGCTATAATCTAAATCGTGTAACTTATTTCTGAGTTCAGAAATGCAACTTGGATTATTTTGGAATTTGCAGATTAAAGATTGCTCCAGTAAATCTTCAACCACAATTTGGCTTAGCAGGTGCAAACCCAGAAGAATTAATTTAACTGAGCCCAACGTGCACAAAGTCAGTAAAAAAAGGGCCTCGGTAAAAGCTTGGCCGGATCGGTTCAAAGCCTTGATCCGTCCATAAAATTAGATAGATCTTTTCGGTTCAGCTGGGAATCCGCGGCATTGTCTATTTGCAATTTTTCAGATTTTTTAGCGCCTAACGAACGGTTGATATTTTCATACTGTTTCGTTACGTTTTGTCCGACAACTTTAATGACACCAAGGGTTCCCACGGCAATCAATGCCACAAGTATTAAATACTCTATAAGTCCCTGGCCACGATTCGATTTAATTTTTTTTGGTAAAAAAAGTTTCACAAAACCTCCATAGTAAAGGCTTTGCAAAATCACTGGGCGCTGAATGAGTGAATCAGATCGCAATTAAAACTCGAAGTTCGGATTATTTCTTTTTATTTGGTTTTTTTGCCACAACTTTTGCTGTTACTTTTGAAGCCGGCTTTGCAGCCGCCTTTGTCGCCGTTTTTGCAGGTGCAGCTTTCGCTGGTATTTTTACAGCTGGCTTTGTGGCTACAACTTTTTTAGAAACTTCTGCAGCCACTTTTGGAACTGGTTTAACGGCTGTTAATGCGACGGCCGCTGCAGCTTCAATTTTTTTAGCTTCTTTGGCTTTGGCAGCTGCTGCAATTTTTGCGGGTTGTGCATCTTGTTTTTCTTTTAATTTTTTAGCTTTTCTTAAAGCTGAAATACCATCTAAAATTTCAAAGGCTTCTTTTTGCAAATCATTTTCAAAAACAAACCGATAGAAGCCTTCAATTTCAGGACTTTGGCGAAATTTTTTGACAGACGTAGGGATATTTTCTGATTGAACGAAATCAATTGAATTTCCGTCTTTAGATAACTTTACTTTGTCTGCCATTGAAGCCTCCGGGTGGATCTGTGGTCTCTAATTTTTCGTTAATCTAGTCTACACCGCGGATCTGGTCAAGTTGTGTTAATCCCCGGAAGTCGTTGTAACATATTGATTTTCTTTAGAATTTGGTTCAAATTCAAATTTGGTGGTGTCATGACAGAGTTAAAAGGTAAGCCCGTCGCTGAAAAGGTGTACGCTGAAATCTCGCAAAATCTTTCGTCGTGGGAACAAAAAGAATGGGCACCTCCGCATTTAGCCGTGGTTTTGGTAGGTGAAGACTCCGCCAGTGAAGTTTACGTCGGCAATAAGCAAAAAGCCTGTGACCAACTTGGTTTTAAATCGACTTTAATCAGGTTACCAAAAACCAGCACTGAAAATGAAATCGCTTTGACATTGCGGCAATTGAATTCAGATCAAAGCGTTGATGCCATTTTATTGCAGTTACCGCTACCAGCAAATATCGACAGCAAAAAAATGACAGAAATTATAAACCCAGAAAAAGATGCCGATGGCCTAACCCAGGCTTCTTTAGGGAAATTAATGGCTGGTCAGCAAATAATTGCCAGCTGCACGCCAGCCGGAATTATTGAAATGATGTCTTTTTATAAAATAAATCTAAGCGCAAAAAAAGTTGCGGTCATTGGACGCAGTCTTATTGTGGGATTGCCACTGCTGCATTTATTAATTCAACAAAATGCGACGGTGACTTTGTGCCATTCCAAAACAGAAAATTTAAAAAGTCTATTGGCTGAAATGGATATTGTTTTTGTAGCCATCGGCCAGCCTGGTTTTTTTAAACCAACTGATTTTAAAAAAGAAGCAATTATAATTGATGTCGGAATTCACCGACTGGCTTCTGGTAAACTTTGCGGTGATGTTTTACAAGACTCCGAAAACTGGCTTGCAGCAGCCACGCCGGTTCCTGGCGGAGTCGGACCCATGACGATTGCTATGCTAATGAAAAATACTTTAACTTTAGCCGAAAGCCACAGGCAGGGTTTAGTATGTTAGAAATTTTAATGAATCATTGGTACATGGCTTTACCTTCTGCCACTTTAAAACCTAATAAAATGCGCTCTGTTGAAATTATGGAAGAGCCTATTTTATTTTTTCGGACTTCCACAGGCCTAGTCAGTGCAATTCGTGATATTTGCCCGCACCGTGGAATTCCATTTCGCTATGGGCAGATGGTAAATGACATGGTTGAATGTCACTATCACGGCTGGAAATTTGATGTTAATGGTGTCTGCCAAGATATTCCGTCGCTGACTTCCGAACAAAAATTGGATTGTACAAAAATAAAAGTAAAATCCTATCCGGTGAAAGAGCAGCACGGTGGAATCTGGATATTCATGGGCGAAGCCCATGCAAACCCCGCAGATGCACCCCAGCCACCAAAGCTTTTAGATATACCACTGAATGCCTTTCCGCAAATTTGTGAAGTCGTTGAATTTCCGTGTCACATTGATCATGCAGTCATCGGACTTATGGACCCAGCCCACGGTCCTTACGTGCATCAAAGTTGGTTCTGGAGAAATTCTAAGTCAGCTTATGAAAAAAGAAAAAAATTTGGTCCGGTCAGTTTTGGCTTTCAGATGAAGCGCCACGAGCCGTCAAAAAATTCGAAAGCCTACAAGCTATTAGGCGGAGAACCCACCACAGAAATTACTTTTCGCTTACCGGGAACGCGATTGGAACATGTGCAGGTTGGTCAAAAAAGTTTTTATTCGTTAACAGCACTTTTACCAATTTCTAATAATCGTACGCAAGTTATCCAAATGGCATTTTGGAACATCGGCTGGCTGAGTCTAGCAAAACCGCTGATAAAAAGTTTTGGACATACTTTTTTGGGTCAAGATTTGTTAGCCGTGTCTAAACAACAAGAAGGACTTAAATACGATCCCAGTCTGATGCTGATCAACGACGCTGACACCCAGGCGAAATGGTACTATTCACTTAAAAAAGAATGGGCCAATCATTTGGTAGAAAAACGGGAATTTAAAAATCCAGTGCCGGAAACAGAGCTAGCTTGGAAAAGTTAGTATTTTTATTTTCTTTCTTGATCGGTTTTTTTAATTTAGCTTATGGCGAAGAAACTAAAGGTGAATTCAAAGCTGAAATCGTAAAAACTTGGACTTTGCCTGCAGATTTTAAAATAAATAATAAACTTATTGGTGGGCTTTCAGGTTGTTCTTTATTTGAAGATAAAATTTATTTTGTGACGGATGATCGTGGGCGCGGACTTGGTCCCAGTATTATTAGCTTCAAGTATGATTTTTTACAAAATGAAATTAATTTTAAAGATTCAAATATTTTAAAAATTCAATCTGGTAGACCGAAGAATATTTTAGATCTTGAAGGAATTTCTGTTATCAATCATGATTTATTTTTACTTTCCAGCGAAGGGGATTTGAATCAAAAACCCAGAATTAACCCTGAAATTTTTTGGGCTAATGGTCGCGGTGAAAAAATTCGGTCCGTGGATTTTCCAAAAGAATTTTTACCTGAAAAATCAGGCAAGCAAACCCAAGGTATTCAAACTAATTTAGCTTTCGAAGGCCTCACAATCGACAAAGATTTAAAAAAATGGGCTGCCATCCTTGAAGCTCCGCTGCTGCAGGGACCTAAAAATTTGCAGTTGGTGGAAAGTAATTTGGACTCGGCAGCTTTTGACCGGGTTTACTTGTATCCGGTACCAACAGACTTAGACACCGAAAACATCAGTGGGTATTTCGGTGCGACGGATTTACTGATTTTGGACGAATCCTCTTACTTAGTTCTTGAGCGTGGTGTTGCTGCTTCTCTGCAAGGTATCAGTTACAGAACGCAACTGTGCACGGCGGTCAAAAACAATAAGGTCTTGAAACGGCAATGCTTTTACAGCATGAATGCGGATACAAAGTTAACAAGTCAGTTTCCATCCGGGGCTAATTTCGAAGGGCTTTGCTGGGTTAATAAACAAAAAAAGTTGTTTCTGACTGTCAGCGATAACAATTTTTCTAAAAGCGAGAAATCTGTTTTTATTCTGTATCAACTGCATTAAAACCTTTTTATGAAAACTTGGAAGTTAAAAAAGGGTCACGATGCCAGGCTAAGGTCACGTCACCCGTGGGTCTTTTCAAATGAACTTTTAGATAGTCCTAAATCCATAAAACCTGGCGAGCCTGTTGAAATTCAAGATATTCAGGGTCATTTTTTAGCGCGTGGCTACGGAAATCCACATTCGCTGATTTCGTTTCGTGCTTTAACTTTTTTGGTGGCCGATGAAAACCCGATGTCTTTGGAAAGTCTTTCGCAAAAACTTTTTAAGGCTTGGAAACTGCGCAGTGATTTGGGATTTAAATTAAGTTTCAGAATGTGTTTCTCGGAAGCCGATGAAATGCCTGGAATCATTTGTGATCGCTACATTTTTACCAAAGCTGGTCATACCTACCAGGTTTTTTCGTATCAGTTATTAACGTCTGGAATGGATGTCATTTTCAAAGAAAAGGCCCTAGCCATTTTTGAAAAATTAGTTCAACTTTCAACGGAAAATGGCTTATCCAATATTACATGGGCACAGACAATTTTATTGCAACGAAACGATGTCAATATCCGTAAGTTAGAGGGTTTGGTTCCGGAAGAACCAGTCCAGATAAAATCCATCCCGGATGAAGATTTAACTGACGTTACGATTGAAGTTCAGAATGTTGTCAACGCTCATGAAAAAATTTATTTTAAAATAAACCTGATCGAAGGACAGAAAACTGGATTTTTTTTAGATCAAACGCACAACATGAAATTACTGATCGACTGTTTAGAACAAAAGAAAAATATCTTAAAAAAGAAACGAATTAAAATTTTAGATCTTTGTTGTTACATGGGACAGTGGGCCTCGCAAATTGCCTATAATTTAAAAAAATGGGGCATCGACTGTGAAGTTCACTTAGTTGATGTTTCGGAAATGGCACTCAAAAAAGCTTCTGAAAATATCTCTGCATACGGATTTGAAGTTAAGACTTATAAAATGGACGTTTTAGAAGGTTTAAGTTTTTTCCCAGCTAATGAATTCGATATTATTATTTCTGATCCACCAGCTTTCGTAAAAAATAAAAAAGATTTACATCCGGGTCTGCATGCTTATGCAAAATTAAACGCACAGGCTTTTCGTATTGCGGCCAAAGACGGAATCGTTGTTTCTTGCACGTGTTCTGGTTTGGTATCGATGGAAGACTTTAAAGAATCATTACGAAAAGCCATTTTGAAATCGGGCCAGTCAGCTAAATGTCTTTTGACTGGGGGGCAGGGCTGGGATCACCCAACCCTGATGAGTTTTCCAGAAGGTTTCTATCTTAAGATGGTGATGCACCAGTTGAATTAAAGCCGTAAGCCTGGGCTTGCTGCGCTAAAATTTGTTGCTGGTAAACAGTCATTTTATTGATGTAATCTTTTAACGAAATATTTTCATTTTTAAAAAGATCAATCTGAATTTTCATTTGGTTAAGTTGTCCCGAGGTATTGTCTAAATCAGCCGATTTTCGATCTAAACCCAGTTTCAATTCAATAATTTTGTTTTCTGCGACTGTTACTAAGTGTTTAATTGTTTCTTCTTGCTCGGCTTTTGATTCATCTAATTCCATCATGCCCTTTTCAAGATCATTAATCTTTTGAGTCAAATCGGCGATGTGATCTTCTTTAGTTTGAAGCTCGGAATTTAAATCATCATGCTGCTGTTGTATAAGATTGTTTTCTTTCGTCATTTTCATTTTCATCGATTCGAAATTTTCAAGGTACTGCTTGCGGTCTTCCAGTTGAGCTTGCAGCGCGCGGGATTTAATTTCTTGAATTTCAAGCTGCAGCTTCAAGGACAAATCCAAAGACCTAGCTAAGTCCGTCGATAGCTTAGAATTAATCGTGCGCTCTTGGTTCAGTAAATCGGTTAGCTCTTGAACTCGCACGGACAAGTCCGAGTTCGAAGTTGTCATTTGTTCTAAAGTTTGAATTTTTAACTGCATGTCGTCGTGAGTTGCCATCAAATCATATTGAAAGTTTTTGATTTGGTTTTGCATTTTTTCTAGCTGAGCCACTTTGTCCTTTGCTGATTTGCTGTCTTCAACCTGAGAAAGCTCGTTCAATTTTGTACAGATTTCATTAAATATTTTTTCGTGTTCGGGCATGTTGTTTATTTCCATTGCTTTAGTCTAGTGAATGAATCCTTCAGTGACTACGACAACTGATTTGATGATTTAAAACTCGCTTTAGGTCCAGATTGACCGGGCTTTTGAACACGTCATAATGAAAACATCGAGGTTTATATGCTGAAGAAAATAGTTTGCCTAATCACTAGTTTTTCCATGTTTTGTGCGACCGTTCCGGTCTATGCCCAAAGTGGAAGTTTTTTTGAAATCAAAGAGCCCCCGCGTGCAGCCGAGTATATTTACCGATCGTCTCAAAAAGAAAGTTTGATTGGTGTGCAACTTTTAGGAGCCGTTAAATACCCAGGACTTTATTATGTTCCAGCAAACACAGATATTTTGAAGTTAGTAACCCTAGCCGGCGGTATCGAAGAAGCTAACCTTAACGAAGTGATCGTGCGGAAAACCGATCCATCCCAAGCCGGGGTTTACGAATTAGATATGAACAAATTTATGAAATCAGCAGCGGATTCGAAGCCATTTAAACTGACTCAAGACGATCTCATTTTCATTCCAAAAAAAGAGCCCTGGATTTCAAATGATGTATCCAGAACCATAACGTTGGTATCTTTGGTCACAAGCATCGTTTTAACTGCTGTTTTGATAGAAAAAAATTCGAAGTAAGTATCACGTGATTTTTTTCTTAATTTCACTTATTTTTATTTCAAAAATCTCGTTTGCATTTTTGCCTTTTGTGCCGTCTGAAATAGCACCGTTAATCTTTCAGCATGGCTTACATCCGTATGTAAATATTTTTCTTAGCCTTAGTGTGGGATCACTGGTTATTTTAAAATGGTTTTTAAAGCCTGATCACTTGTATTCGCAAAGTCGTTTTTTTAGATTTTCATTAGTTGTATCCATTTTGTACCTAATCCTGATCACCTGGATGCAGACTTTTTTTGTGAATTCAGAAGAGTCCGCCATTTTGCAAATAGGTGCAGCGTTTTTGGCCAGTTTTACCTTATTCCTTTTTGGCCGAGTGTTACCGACTCAGTTGAAACCAGAAACATTTTTGAAATACTTAAAAAACTTAACGGTCACATTGTGTTGGCTGAGTTTGGTTCTGCTGTTTGTTTCACCGGGTACAGTTTTTAAAGGAACTCGGTTCATCGGTATTTTTAAGCACATTCCCCACATGGTTAGTGCAGCCACATTGAATTGTTTTGCTGTTCTGTATTTTTTTATTAAAGAAAGTCATTCCCGAAGACGAATCTTAATTAACACAGTTCATTTTTTGGTTGGGTTTTCATTGCTGTTAATTACTGGAACCAGATCCGCGCTGGCTTCGGTTATTTTAGGACTGGTCATTGCCGCTATTATATTCCCTGCAAAAAAACCTGGACTTCGAATACTTAAAACGGCAGCTGTCATAACTGTCGTGATAGCCACTATTTTTTTTGGCGAAGATGCAAGTCAATACGCCATTGATATTGCTCGGGGTGAAAAAAGTTTGGCCGGACGATCTGCGCAAGATGGTGTGGCTTCGCGCTTAGAAGAAGTCGAACGGGGTAATGAAATTTTTCAAAAAGATCAATGGTTGGGGCAAGGTTTGTTGTCAAAATTTTCTACAGGTAACGAAGCAGATATTAATAATTATAATGCCAATAAAGATCCGCATAATGTTTTTATTTCTGCCGGAGTTATTGGTGGTTGGGGTCTGATGGTTATAACAACAGTTTTACTGTTTGGACTTTTGATAGCTAGCCTTAAATCTTTGAAATCAAAAAATGGTGCCATCAAGATTTTAGCCATTTATATGCTGACCCAAATTCCGTTATTGGTCATTTATCATCTACATTTATCTATCGGTGGCATCGCGGACCGAGTTTATTGGATTGTCTTTGGCTATATGGCCCTGAAGGAACGTGATCTTGAACGTGATCAGGGAATAAAAAAAGGCTTTTAAGAAAAAACTTAAAAGCCTTTTTCGTAATAGATCTAGATAAATCGAAAACTTATCGTTTAGTTGTTTTACTTACGCACTCGTAAGCGATTTGCCATTCTTTAAGTGTGGTCGTCGTTGATGAACCAGTTGTTGAATCGGTTGGATTTGCTCCACCTGAAGTGATTGGTAAACCAAAAAGTGTTCCAACTTGATTGCCAGCGTAACCAGCTTTTTTAGTTGTATCGGCATTTGATTTAACTTCTTGTCCGATGGCCACTTCACCTTCTTCGATAACTTTAACCGGAGCACTTCCACAGTTAGTAGCCATCATGTTTTTAGCTTTTTCTTGGTCTTCAGTTTGATGAACCGGTTTTAAAGCAATAACTCCGCTTTGACCTGGTTTTTTTTTTACATCGCGAGCATAAGGTTGATAAGGCATAGCCTGACAAGCTGTTAAAGCTGCCGCCACTGCAATTAGCGCCCAGTTTTTGATAGAAATTTTCATAAATTCTCCTTTTATGGTTTTGAATCTGTATATTTGCTAAATAAAATTATGTTGTCCACGAAATTATTAAGCTTTCTAAACACTTTGATTTCATGCCTTTTTATTGAACACAACTAATTCCGTTTTAAATTATATCTACAAATCCTTGATCTAAAAGGAATTCTTTTGCACCCTAGCTAGTCATGAATAAAACCCATATGAAACGAGCCATCGAGCTTTCCAAATTAAATATTGAATCGGGCGGTGGACCGTTTGGTGCCGTTATCGTAAAAGATGGAAAAATAATCGGAGAAGGCTGGAATAAAGTAACGGCCAGTAATGATCCTACAGCGCATGCAGAAATCGAAGCCATTCGCGAAGCCTGTAAAAATTTAAGTCATTTTGATTTAACGGGGGCTGATATTTACACCAGTTGCGAGCCCTGTCCGATGTGTTTGTCAGCTATCTACTGGGCAAGGCTATCAACAATTTATTTTGCGAACACCAAATCAGACGCAGCTTCGATTCAATTTGATGATGATTTTATTTATTCTGAAATTCCAAAAGCCAGTTCAGAGCGTAAAATTAAAATGGTGCAAATGATGCATGACGAAGCGATCGAGGTTTTTAAAGCCTGGAGCCTTTCCGATAAAAAAATTATTTATTAGTTCACTTGAGATATTTTACTTAAGTCAGTGAAAATAAATCGGGAATGTTTCCATCTTCGCCACTGTTGATAATAAATTCTAAGGCAAAACTGGCAGACGTGATCATTGAACCTAAACTTTGCAATCGATCCGCATCAATTTCTTGATGATTCTTTTTTGCATTTTGATCTAGAATTTCAAATTTGCTTTGCGCATTTTTAATTAAATTTCTTTCTCTGGTTTTTAAAATAGATTTGATGACATTAAAAACTTCTGGATTGGCCGAATATTTTTTTGTGCGCCCATCGGTTTCTTTATATTCGATCAATTTAAAATCCAACAACTCGGCTAATGCTGGGCTGACCAGCGCTTTCGAAACTTTGATAGCGCGGGTCAGGTCCGCACCGCTTAAGGGTTCTTTTGAAAGGAAAATATAAGTCCACATTTGGCCGTGAATTCGTTTAAAGCCCCAGTATCTGATGAATTCACCAACGGCATCAGCCATTTCATTCACTGAATCTGCATGCGGTTTTGCCAGTTTGGATTTGGATTTTTCTAATTTTAAATTCTGGGGCATAGGCGAAATCTCCAAGCTGAGGCTGATAGTTCTAGATAGTATGAACAATTTATCTGTGAGTCAGCATAAAAAGCAGAATCAGTATCGACCGAAAGTTCCAGATGATTGTTCGAAACCAATTTGTAGAAACTAATAGTTTTATATTCTTTAAATCATATTTTGCAGCCAAACGGTTGTGAATAGGTACGCTAACCAGGCCAGTTAAAGCCCATAAAATAATAACTAAAATAAAATTACCGACGAAAATTTTTTCCGGAGTGAAGCAAAGTAAAAATGCTGTTACCAGTTCAATAAACATAACAGGTGCCACGATGAAAGTTATTTTTTTCGAGTGAAATTCGTGAAAATAAGAAAACTGATTTTTATCAACAAATTCAAAAGACGGGTAATGCACCAGCTGTATCAGCCAAATCAATCCCGTCATAAAAAAACAACCGAAGGCCTGAACGCAAATCAGTATCTGCAGCAAATCAATATCTAAATTAAAGAACATGAAATTCATAGTGGCAAATTGTCTTTACAGAATTTAAAATAAGGCCCGACTGCGAGGCTTTTTTTGCTAGTAATAAAGCCTTGTCGGGATTCGATGGTGATTTTATTTTTGCTACTAAAAAAAATTCTTTCATGACAGGTTTTTTAGTTTCATCCAAATCAACAACTAGGCGGGTATCGACCATCAGATCTTCGAATACTAATTTTGAATTTTCAGCGTACACTTTGAAAGTTGCTACAAAACAATTAGCAAGCGCCTGATTATAAAGATCTTCGGGGCTAAAGCCTCCGCCGGGTCCCTTGAATTCTGGGGGAATGGAAACGTTGCATTCATTCGTGCTTGAACCGGTTTTCCACACAGACTGAACGCCATTTGTTGCAAAAGTTTTTGAATTAAATTCTAACGGATATTGAATCATGGTTTCCTCGGTATTTGACAGTAGGGGCTTTCTTGGCAGTCTTTATTTTTTCTTGGAAGAAACGGCCTTATGGCAGCAAAGGTGTGATAACCGATATCTAAAAATGGCCGTACCAAACGATTCTGTGCTAACTTAGCTAACCAAGAAAATTTTGGTAGCACTTGCCATATAGCAACAAACGCATCAACGCCCGTTCGTAAATCACCGTTAGAGGTTTTAACGTGCATCACTTGATGAACTTTAACGGGGTCCAAGCCCTGTTCAGCTGCACTAAAATTTTCGTCGGTGATATCGATGAATGAAATTTTGTTGCTGCCTTCTTGTTTGCGGTAATGATTTATTTCGCGCGAGCACAACGGGCACAAACCATCAAAGTAAACTAAAAGTTCTGTATTTATCATGGAATCGGCTGTAGACATAGCTACCTCACTAATGGTTCACATTACAATGAACCTTAGTTTTTAGCAACTGTTTGCTCGAGTATGTATTGTTAAAATCTGGCAGCAGAAAACTGGGGCTCTGAAAGCCAAAAATCTTTACCAATCTGAGATTTAAAAGTTTCTAACGCCATTTGTGATGAATCGATTTTAAAACTAGCTTTGCCATTCGCCAGCCATCCCGGAGAATTCCAGTAAGTGATTCCCTTAACATCTGGAAAAATACCTGCTTCGATAAACCCTAAAGCCTGTTTTAACCATAAAGATTTTTTACTGGAATCTTGTGCACTTTCAATGACACCCATTTCGGCAATAAGCCAAGGGCGTTTGGAATTTAATTTTTCGATATCAGGCACGAATCTTTTTAATTTACTTTGGAATAAACTCCACTCGTGAGTTGGTAATTGCGCGCCAAAAACACTAATGCCAATCCAATCAATGTAGTCGTCGCCGGGATAATAATGTTTGATGTCGTTCCATTCAGCTTCAGGTGATTTAGCTGAATCCACATGAAAAACCCAAGTAATGTTAGTGGCCCCCGCAGCCCTAGAAATATTAATCACGTGCTTTAACACATCCTTAAATCTTTCGGGACCGTCTGGTTCCGCAGGATCTCCGTAACCATCTGTTTTCTTGCCACCATTCCACGTGCCATTCCACGGAAACCAATCTCCGTTAACTTCAGGACAAAATTCCATCATCAACGGACCATTAAAATCTTTTGCTGCGGTAAAATAAGTTTTTAACTGAGCGTCGTGTTTTCCATCTAAAAAACTTTGCATGTAAAAAATCGGATCGGCCTTTGTAACACTTGCGGACATGTTGCTCCAGGGCATCAAGCGAATGTAAGGAATAAGTTTTTCATTTCGGATGATCTCTGCAGATTCCCTTGGAAAAATAATTTTTCCATCAAGCCAGTCGTTGGCGAAATAAGCCCAAATTGATTTTTTATTGATGGTTTGTTCATACAGTTGAATTTTTTCAGCAGTCACAGCACTGGCGGTTGGGCCAAAGTCCATAAATGCGCCCTGGTAAGCGCCGTGCAGTGGTGGAATTAGTTTCAGACCGTCTGCCGCTAACGTAGTAGTTAGAAAGCTGAACACGATTAAGAAAACGAAAAGTCTGTTTTGCATGGGCTATGCATAAGGTGAGTTGTCGTTTGAGTCAATTTTTTTGGTAAGCAGGTTAAGCAAGCGGTTGAATAACCTGCAAATTGTTTATTTAACTAAAAACAATGTGCCATTTTTACGACTGAACTTGTTCCGCTTGGATCCATTAAGGTTGCTGTTCCTTCGGCATTAAATGTAATAGTTTCTGATTTTCCAACGACCGCTGAGCCAAGTGTCGTCGGGGCAACGTTTGCTCCAGCTGCAAATACCGTTGAAATAGATCCGCTGACTGGAACGCAGCTTGTGTTATTATAAGTCACGTTTGTAAAAGTTGAAGTTCCGACTACTTTTAGTTTGTTATGATAAACTTTTACGGTACCACTTGCAGTTTTTGTTGTACCTGATTCAGAAATAGTAATTGTGCCATCAACTGAATGATCAAATCCGTTAGTTACGTAAACACGCTGTTTTACAGTAGTCCCAGTTCGAGCGCCAGCTCCGTTAAAAGCTACAGTTGACCCATAACCAGATCCAATGTTCGCAGCAATTGTTTGTAAATCAAAGTTTCCAAGATTCGCAGTTTGGTTATCTATGACAACGACCGTGCCATTTGCAGATGTTCTTGATACTGTGCCTGGGGTTCCTGGGGCTGAAACAAATTGACGCTGAATCGAAGCACTTACCGGGGCCGGAAAAGTTCCGCATGTTACTGCTGATGCTGGATTCAATGTAATTTCTTGAGTTCCAGTCCAAGTCGCGGTCGACATTCCAAAACTACAAGCGCTGTAACCCAAATCAATCACATTAGCCGACACTTGTGTGCAACCTGCTCCTGCAGCGGTCGTAATTTTTGGACAAACATTCGCAGCCATTGCAGGCGGTTGGGCTAAATTCCAGATCGAACCAGGCCTTTCATTCATCGATAACGATCCACCAGAACTACTTGAAGAGACTGCTCCGCCAACAGAGCTAGCTGCAGCGCCGCTTGCTGAAGAGTCTTCCGGAACTGTAGTTACGGCCGTGTTGGTGGCACTTTTCGCACACCCAACAAAAATAGCAGTGGAAATTAATGCTATTTTAAAAAATTTAGTTGTTCTCATTGTCATCTTCCCCTTGGTTATAATAACCCATAGTTAAAACTTAGTTGATCATAAAAATTTTAATTTCTGAAGCGTTGCTGTTTTAGCTTAACGAAGCAGAACAAAAAAACAATTAAATATATTGGTTCAAAATAAGTCGGCTAGGCTGGGCACACCACCTAAGTCCAGTCGAAAAAGTGTGAATCGAAAAGTTGTGTTTTAACGTTGCCATTCAGAGCTGAAATTTCAAAAAATTTATCAATTCATATTTTATCCAATTTTTTGAATGTTTTTTAAATCTGAATAGTCATTTTTTTTGAATCAGTTCAACGATCTTTTATAGTCTCCGCAGAAGGGAAGGAAATAAATTTTTAAAAGTGTCACATTTGGTGCGCGAGAGGGGACTTGAACCCCTACATCTTTCGACTCAGGCTTCTGAGACCTGCGTGTCTACCAATTCCACCACCCGCGCCAGGCCTGGTACGTTTTGCAGTTAAACAAAATCAGCCAATTTATTCAAGTCTAATAAATTCAACTTCATTTGACCCGAAGTGGTTTCTATTACAATCTTAAGGCTTGATGTTAAAGCAGTTTACTTTTTCCATGTTTAAAAAGCAGGCTTTTCTGATGGATCCGAAGCTTGATGATCAAACCATCATGCTTCAAGAATTACGACAGGCCAGGGTCCGCTGTGCGTTTGCAGCTGTGTCTATCGTTATTTTTCTGATTATTGCATTTAGTTTTTCAAAATATCAAAACATTATTGAGTCCGGAGAATTTTATAAAATTCTTATCAGTCTTATCGGTTTTACTTGGGGCTGTGCACAGATTTTTCTGTTTAGATTTTATAAAAATATTAAACCTTCGACTGGACGAATACTGACCGGTCAGGTGATTGATGCCATTGTCATTGCGACAGGTCTAAGTTCTGGCGAAGTCGGAACTTTATTCTTTGTTGCTTTTCTTTGGATTATTTTAGGTAACGGAATGAGATTCGGCCAGCGCCTGTTGGTCAGTTGCCAAATACTGTCGCTTGCGGCTTTTAGTATAAGTATCGTTTTAACACCCTATTGGCACAAGCACATCGAATTAGCTATTTCATATATAATTATTTTGATTTTAATTCCGACTTACTTCGGCACGTTAGTACAAAGCTTGGCACAGATTCGCGATCAATTGGTTAAAAAAGAAAAAGTTCAAGTGGATCTGTTAAAACAAATGGATAATTTAAAAACAACTTTTTTTGCAAACATATCCCACGAGTTCAGAACGCCAATTGCGCTAACATTGGGTTCGCTAGATATGATCGAACGAGATCCGCAGCAGACCACAAATCAAATTCCGATTGTGCGACGTAACCAAAACCGCCTATTGCAACTGATCAACCAAATTTTAGATTTAGAAAAAATGGAACAAGGTGGTCTGGATTTAAAGTTTTCACCACTTGCGAATCTGGATCAATTTTTAATCCAGCGCGCAGAACAGTTTCAGGCAATGGCCTATAAAAAATCTTTAAAATTAATTATTCAGGTGAACACCGGCCTTAAAGCCGGCCAAATTTATTTAGATCCTGATAATATTGATAAAGTTATTTTTAATTTATTATCGAACGCTTTTAAATTTACCTTAAAAGGTGAAATTACATTTTCAGCTTTTTTAAAAGACAATCATTTAATTTTGACTGTGACAGATTCGGGAATGGGTATTCGCAGTGATCAATTAGCTTTTATCTTTGATCGGTTCAAGCAAGCAACTGGCAGCGCATCGAAAGATTATGCAGGCACAGGGATCGGGTTATCTTTAGTGCAAGAAATCGTAAAACTGCATCGGGGTGAAATAAGCGTGCAAAGTGAATACGGTCAAGGAACCACTTTTTGTGTGCAATTACTTTTAGGTAAAGCCCATTTAAAAGAAAATCAAATCAATCCGCAAATTTATTCCGAAGAAGAAATATCAAAACTGCAGGTAGAAACAATCAACGAAGGTTTATCCGACACTGCAGGAATTGAAGAGCACAAAAAATGGAATGAAAAATCAATTCAAAAATTTAGTATAAAGAAAAAAACAATTCTTTATGTCGATGATAATTACGATCTGAGAAATTATTTAATCAATTTGCTGGCTGAAAGTTATAATTTAATATTGGCTTGGGACGGCTTAGCAGCTCTTGAGATATTAGAAAATTTCAAACCAGACTTAATCTTATCGGATTTGATGATGCCACGATTAGACGGTGCAGGTCTTATAAAAAAGATTCGGTTGAACCCCGATTTACGTGATACTCCGTTTGTTATTTTAACGGCCAAGGCTTTGGAAAGTACTAAGTTTGATTTGCTGGACGCCGGGGCTGATGATTTTTTATTTAAACCGTTTTCGCGGGAAGAGTTGTTGGTTAGAGTTCGCAATTTATTGTCGTTGCGGGAAAAAACCACATTAGCCCACCGCGAGTTATTGGAAGCAAAAAAAATTCAACGAACTTTACTTCCGCCCGAGAACATCGAATTAGACAAAATAGATATCAGTGTTCTTTATAAGCCTTGTGATACCTTATCGGGTGATTTTTACGATGTGTTAGTCCGCGATCAATTCACACTGTGTTATGTAGCTGATGTAACTAGTCATGGTACTTCAGCGGCGCAAATCACTTATTTAATTAAAAGCACGCTGAAATCTCTGTTCGAAGAAAATCCAGCGGCCGCTGTCAGTCAGATTCTTAAAGAATTTGCTAAAAGATACACAGATTATAAATTAGATTACGGTGTTGGGATTCAAATTTTTAAAATTGATTCCACGGATGCAAGTTTGACTTTCACGAATTCGAATTCCCCCGCGGCGATTTTGCAAAACCGGCAAAGTTTTACAACTTTGGATCTAGTTGTAAATCCTTTGATTGACGCCAAATTTTTTAAAAACGAGTCCGATTGTTTTGCAGAAGAAAAAATAAGTTTTAAACTTGGTGATTCGATTATGTTTTTTACTGATGGCTGCGTTGAGTTACCATCTAGAAATGGCCATGTTTATGACGACCGTCAGTTTAGCAGGGATTTACAAAAAATAGCGGATGCAAAAAACTGGCGGGAATTAATTTTACAAAAACTTGTCGATCACCACGGGGTGGATTCATTTCCAGATGATATTACAATTATGCGCCTGACGGCCAAATAAAAAAGGGAGTTTTTATCAAAAACAAAACAATTTATTACTCAGGCCTTGTTTTAATGATGGCCTTGTTTTGTGGATGTGGTTCAAATTCTGAAACGCCTGCTGCGCCTACTGTTGTTGGTTCTCAGACTTTGACCGCAGGTCAAACTTTGATTGCCACAATACCAAACGGTAGCGGTGCTTTTTGTGATAAAAACAGCCGCACCACAAGCACTTGTGCAAGCGCCCGCCAAGCGCTTGGTTTAACTGGAAACTGGCTCAATTTTTCTTGCAACCTGCAACTCGGTTTAGTGACCTCAACGGGTTCAATTACAACGGATTATGCAGCAGCTAGTTTTATTTCAATCACCTTTGTGAATTTGCCAGATCACACTAGCAATTATTATTCGACCACGGGCAATTATAGTTTTTCGGCTAATGGTATAACGATTGGCGGAACATTTTCTTCCTTGTATAAAATGTACACTCCATCATTTCCAGATCCGGGTTTGATCGCGCAGAAAAATGTCGTGATGAAGGTTCCAAAAACTCCGACCTTAGCAGGCAACCAAACGATGGCGGGTGGAATGGTTGGTGTTACGGTTAACGGTGTCGGAATTTTTGATACATTGGCTGCCAGTACAGATAATATTTTTGCGGAAGTGGGATCGTTTGATCCGTGCCAGGGACACCCAGCGGGAACGACCTATCATTATCATAGCGAACCTTACTCGATAAGCTATGATGATAATAATTTGATTGGCGTGATGCGCGATGGTTTTTTTATTTATGGACGACAAGATTATAACGGCACGGTCCCAGGAAGCACGGCCAATATTCAATCACAAGGCGCTGCCAGTACAATTTATAAATATGGCGGTCATAGTGGAACCGACCCTATTTCAAATACGGGTACTACATTTCATTATCATCTGACTCAGTGGGAAGGCTGCTTCCACGAATCAGGTACAACCAAATTTTCTGATGACGGTTCAACCAACGACACAATCAATTCAGGCACACCCTCGTGTGGCGGTTCATGGATTACCACGTGGTCACCAACAGGACACGGTAACGGTGGAGTCTTTTCGACAGTACCAACTGGTATTGGAACTCAAGCACCATCGCAAACATTACCGGGCATTCGTTATTATTATGGCACTCCGGGAACATGTATCGGTTGTTGATTTAGAAAATATCCAGTTGAGTCGGAATTTTATCGATGACTTTCGGAGTGAAGTCAGGGTTACTAAAGAAACTTATACTTGTAATAAAAGCTCTAAAATAATCGTTATACATATGATAATAACCATGGTCGCCAGATTTATCTCCCCAGCTGTTTTTAAGCTTCCATTTAATGACTTTGTTTGTTCTTGGATCAATATCATAACCAACAATCTGTACGGCGTGCCCGTTCGATTCCGTTTTAAAAAATGCACGTTGATCTCTGGATAACGGTCCTGCGCCAGATGGAAAATCAAATGCACTTATCGACATGACACCTGATTTGGCATCAACAAATTGTCCATTGTGTTCATAGGAAATATAAACATTTTGTCCATGATCCAAAAGTTTTCTTGTTGTTGATTCGACTGTGTCTAGATCAGTGGTAATAATGGTAAATAATTGACCTGACTGATCAAGACTCGTGCGTGCTTTTCTGATAGGACTAACAAAAATCTGGGTAATAGGTTTATTTAAATCAGAAAAGTAAGTTTTTTGAAAACTGGTCGGTGTAAATTCCTTACCTTGAAAAGTAAAAAACGTTGGAATTTTGCCAACTAAATTTTCAAAGATAGCAAGTATTTCATTTCTTGCTTTTTCACGGATGGCTTTAGCTTTTACAGAATCAGTTTGTTTACTTATATCCCACTTCGCTCGTGCAGTAATATTTTTTATGTATTCAGTAATTCGAGCCGCTAGCGGTGCCGATTGAAAATCCCTAGATCCTGTCCAGGCCTCGTCCGGTATGATACCAGAATTTAAAATGGATCTTCTTGATGCGTAAACATGAGCACCCATTTTCACGTTAACCTGATCGTCACCAGATGAATCCAACATTTCTAGGCTTCTACGACGCCAATGAAGAGCCGAAAGATAATGAGTTGAAATTTTTATGTCTGCTTTGGTTAACATTTTATAGTCATGTTCTAGTAGAGAAACCCATGAATACAAATGACAAGTCCCAAGACTGCATTGATTTTTAATATCTGATTGCTCAGGTATTTCGATCTTGTATGTAGGGTCCAGCACAAAATCTTTTTTTAGGGTACCGAATGTGTTCTGCTCAGGACTACTTTGTTACTGCCACTTGAAAATATCGAGTTTGTTCAATTGAACATAGGGGTACTGTACAAGTCTTGCGACACGTTGTCGGGAAATTTTTTCGATGTCTTAAAAAATGAAGATCAAATACTTTGCTATGTTGCTGATGTTACCAGTCACGGGACTTCTGCAGCACAGTTTACCTATTTAATTAAAAGCAAACTAAAATCATTATTTGAAGAAAATCCGTTGGCGACTGTTAGTCAAATTTTGAAACAGTTCGCCAAACGCTACACGGACTACAAATTAGAATATGGAATTGGTATTCAGATATTCAAATTTGATTCAAAAAAACAGAGCTTAACTTACACAAATTCAAATTCGCCAGCTGCACTTTTCAAACATAAAGAAGGCGATCTTTAGATTTAGTTACGAACCCACTGATAGATGCAAAGTTTTTCAAAGTAGCGATAGATGTTTTTGTTGAACAAGAAATTAATTTTAAATTAGGGGATCGTGTCGTTTTCTTTACAGACGGTTGCGTCGAGCTTTCGCCAAGAAATGGTTAGGTTTATGATGACCGACAATTCAACCGAGACCTGCAAAAAGTTTTTGATTCAAAAGAATGGCGTTTGCAGATTCTGCAAAAATTAGTCGATCACCAGGGTAGTGATTCATTTCCTGATGACATCACGATAATACGACTGACCGCGAAGTAGTAGTATTTGGTGCGTGGTAATTAAACTAATCACCCCCCCCAAAAAAAATGGTTGATCTGTTTGCGGAAAATGGGAAATGACCTGATTCCTTGAAAACAGTTATTAAGCTTCCGTTTGGTGGGATCACAACTGCTGGCGGTTTATTCAAATTTACTAAACTAAAAGATTTATTCATTTTAGTATTAATTTTGACACCGTTTTTGACGAATTATTTAAGGGCAGTATTTAGATTCCATCGGACCAAGAGTTATTAAAAACAGAGCATTCCCTGTAATATATTTTGTCTGATCTATTGGTGTCCAGTTGATTGCGTCTGTACTTCGGTAAATTTTTTGGTCTTGATTTTCACCAGAGATGCCAATATACATTTTAGTGACTGGGTTATATGCTACTAACGGTCCCCAGTACCACGGGACATCAACACCGCTAACCTTAGCTTTTATTTTTACCCAAGCAAGCCCATCTTTACTTTTCCAAGTCATTCCACCAGACCAGACGATAAAGTCTGTGCCATTAAAAACTATTTTATTAGCCCATTGCCCGCCAATATTGCCGTGATTGATGTCTACCCATGTTTTTCCGTTATCAACAGATCTAGACATATAGCCGTTCCCCGTTGGATGATCATAAACCGTAGAAATGATTACGCCGTTACCTTCTGCAATCGGAGAATTACTTGTCACACCCAATAAATTTTGCGTGTTTAAAGTCCAAGATTTTCCTTGGTCATAGCTAATAGCCATAGTTTGATTTCTTGCTGGCGCAAATAGTTTATCATTTACTCGAGAAATTGACGGATGATCTAATTTGTCGGCGATATTTTGAACATTCATATCATTGATTTTTGTTAAAGTTGTACCGAAATCGGTTGAAGTATAAAATCCACCACCTTCGACTGATCGAAAAAAAATATCTTTCCCTGCAGCAATACCACCACCCCAATTGTTTGATTGGATGACAGTCCAATTCACGCCGTCACGCGACCTGCGCAAAGTTCCGTTATATCCCCAGCCATAAAGTGCATAAAAATAACCATTCGCAGAATCAACAGCCCGACCTGATTCTGGCGAGTGGTCATCGGGCACAGCGTTTGGATCTGTTCGGTTATTAATCCAAGTTTGCCCGTCGTCACAGGACATCATAGATCGTCCAGCGTGTCCTGCTGCTAAATAGACTAATTTCATACCAGCAGGCACTTGAACTTGTGGTGGCTGTGCAGCAGGGGGCGCTGTACTTGCGTTTTCATTTGGTGAATTAATCACTGATTGAATTTTTCCACTTGAACAATTTTGAAATGCGAATGCATTAGTAAACATTAATGCGATTAAGATTGCGATATGCATTTTTTTAGTTTTGTGATTAAAAGAAAATAAATTCATCCGCAAATTCCCCCTCCTTGTAGTCTATAGAAGATTCTTTTTTTATTTTATATTTTTTTCAGAGGATATCATTTTAAGTCGTCTAAAACATTGTCGATTTACTAAGCTTATTTGGTGTGCGAGACCCCGAAGTAGAAGAACCACTTTCAGGCACTAGGTCGATTCTGTATGAGTTCGAGGTGGAAGACTTTGCGGAACCGAAGAGTTTGGTAGCGGCCGATCTGCGGGATCTGGTTTTAAGGTATGGATCACACATCAAAGCTGCGTTCGCGATAGGGGCGTCGGAAGCTTTCGTACGGCAGAATTGCCGGAGGCGTTGACCGACAGCGCCTCTTGTCGGTCATGCATTGCGAAATGCGGCCACGCGATAATCAATCTAAGATCATTCCCTGGAATGCAAATTCTCAGTCGTTTAAAACATAAGGAAGGTTTTAAAGCTTTGGATTTGGATACAAATCCACTGATTGATGCAAGGTTTTTTAAAGAAGCGACAGATGTATTCGTCGAACAAGAAATTAACTTTAAATTAGGTGATAGTGTCGTTTTCTTTACAGACGGTTGTGTCGGGCTTTCGCCAAAAAATGGTCAGGTTTATGATGACCGACAATTCAACCGAGACCTGCAAAAAGTTTTTGATTCAAAAGAGTGGCGTTCGCAGATTCTGCAAAAATTAGTTGATCACCAGGGTAGCGATTCATTTCCTGATGACATCACGATCATGCGCCTAACGGCTAAATAGAAATTTTGGTGCGCGAGATGCCACATTAGTTGAACACCGGGAACGTAGGCTCAGTTCACGCAGATGATGACGACTGCAACGCATGCCTATCCTCGCTTGGGTTGTAGATTGCAATACAATGCTAGCATGAAGATGATAGCTTATTCATTTATTCTGAGTCTGTTTTTAGTGCCAAAAACTGGCCATTGCCAAAGACATATACAGCTGGATCCCAAAACCTATTCTTATATAGATTGGAGTCGAACCCTTATTTTAAAGCCTGAGCAGTCTACAAAGAATAAGTCCAATAAACTTCCTATAAGCAATAATAATCCAAGCCTCCTAGATAAACCTTTATTTAATGTACCTTTAAATATGAAAAATGGGCTTCACTATGGAGGTGGAGACTCTGGCGGTGGATCTGGCTTACAAATTGGAGAAAATTTTAGACTGAAGGACTTTAAACAATGCCAAAACTTAAGGTCGACTGATTCGATTGACGAATACTTAATTGGTGAAATGATCTCTGAAAATATTTTCAAACCACAAGCCGGTTCAATTAAAGAGATTATCAAAAAATATGCACCTGTATCGAATCAGTTGCTAGAAAAAATAATTTGGGCCGCGGCGGCTAGAGCCAACTGGTATTTTGTAAATGCTGATTTGCAAATAAATAACAGTACAGATAAAAAAATTGCGCTCTTCAAAAAACCAGTTGGCATTATTGTCGATAATAAAATGTATAATAAACTCGCAACAAATGCAGATAAAGCAGGTCTTCTATTCCATGAAACTTTGCGTATGGTTTCTTTAGGTTTTCAGATAGCACTTTCAACAACTGAAATCGAAGATTTAACATGTCAAATTTTTTCAAACCAGAAAATTGAATTAGAGAAATATCAAGATCTAAATAATTTTCTTAAAAAATTAACTGGTGAAGAATCAACGGCTACCTACGAAGCCTATAAGTCATCCTGGATAACAACATTTGAATCAATTTCCGAATTAAAAGATCTTCAATTTATGCCATCTGGTGGAATAAAAACATTTTTTTATCAACTAGAGTCATCTAAATTTGAAAGCTTTAGGCAAGTAGCACCCTCTGTTAAAAATTCTGATTTAGAAAATGTATTTTTTAGTTGGGCTGCGCTTGAAGGGCCTTCAAAGTGTCATTCAAAAAATGAGTGCTCTTATTCTGAATATTGGCCAACAAAACCCTATCAAACTAGCAAACTCAGAAAATGGGATCTTATTTATAAAGATGCCAATTTGATTGGCTGGAGTGAGCCAATCACTGGGCTCAATTTTGTAACTACAATCAATGACTTAGAATCCAATCAAGCAGCTCCTCTATGTAAAAAAATTGGTGACACCTTGAAAATCAAATTTGAACCAATCTCATCATCAGATCTTGCTCGATTTTCTTCTTACTTAGAATTAAATCTTTTAATTCATCGTGAAAACCTATCCTCAATCCTAGGTGAAGAGGCCCCACTTTTGGCAGAAAATAAAGATGGCAATCTGCTTTGGATGCCTAGCAATGAAATTGAACAAGGTTATTCAATGATCAATTCCCAATGGAATTCAGTTGCACGATTGATGTGTATTCACAAATAAGAAATAAAATCAATAGTCAGACAGGCCATATCTTCAGCAGGGGAACCTTTTACAATTTTTTGACTCTGTGAAATTGCCTCTAAAAGAATTGTTTTTATTTTTTTAAAGTCGGACTTATTCAAAGTGCACGGAAATGTATAAGTGATGTCATCGTTTGAAATCGAGGTCACCTGCTGTAACTGCTGTAAACGCCAATTCATATGGTGACGCAAATAATGGGGTGAATCTTTACTGATATGAATCACACTGTCACTTGCAAAGTAACGACCTTCATTAATAGTAAGGAGCTGAGTTTCGATCAAAAAATCTATTGCCGATTGAATTCTTTCAGTTGGCAATTTAATGAATTGGTTCAATTCCAAATTTGAAAGTCCTCGATCTAGGGTGCATAAGACACGAATTTGCGAATAAATGGCATGTGAATAATATTGCGCCTGTTGTGTGTCAGTTAGGGTTTTATCGATTTGAATCCTAGATTTTACTTGTTCTGATTCTTTCAATATTTTTTTGCGTTGCTGATTCCAGTATTTTCGCAACTTTTCGCTGCCTGCTTTTTCATAAGAAACAAGCGCAATAAAATATTCCGATTCAAGATTTGATAGCTTTAAAAATTCAGCCAAATCGCAGGCCTGCTCAACAGCAAAATGCCTTTCGTCTGAGTTCAAAATTGTACTGATCAAGGATGCGCTGACATTTAAATGCAAAGCAATCTTTGCGATAATTCCACGCCCATTAGATTCTTGCGAGCTGATCCAACTTCTGAGGAATAACTTGTAATCTTGGTATAGAAAAATCATACATACCTATCGTGAAAATTAAGCTTATACCTTAGTTACTTTTGTATATAAGTTCA
This sequence comes from Bdellovibrionales bacterium, assembly GCA_043740435.1. Taxonomy (GTDB): domain Bacteria; phylum Bdellovibrionota; class Bdellovibrionia; order Bdellovibrionales; family Bdellovibrionaceae; genus Pseudobdellovibrio. Next base: position 114,365 of record JAYUCH010000021.1, read on the forward strand.
ACAGTATTTATATTTATGTAAAGATTTCAGATATTTAGATAAGTAACAAATTTGTTATTTTTACTGACCAATCAGCACAAATGAAGAATGGTTGTTAATCCTTATATAGCCTATATTGACGCCATGCGACAATAACAAAACTAATTAAAGGAGAATGAATTTATGAGAAATAAACTAATTTTTACCATGCTGCTTACGATACTGCTTCAAAATGCCCACGCGCAAGACGAACCCCATGACGAAAGCTGTTACCAGGGGAAAACATATGCCCAACTGGCAACTACGGTCTGTAGTTTACAAACCAAAGACTTTATTAAAAAAATAAAAGGATGTGAAAAAGCCGGCCAATTAATCTGGTCTATTTTGTTGATGCACTCAGTTTATCATAATGACTACTCATGTCTTGATAAACTTCAAGAAACTGGACTCATAAAAAATAAATTAAGTCTCCAGCAACCTGCTAACCCAGGTAATGACGAGTTCCATGGACCTAGTCGAAGACCTGGCTATTCTAATCAGGCTCTAACAGCTAGTAATCTTTATCCAACACCACTTGGTCACGCCGCATATTTAGGTAATCTAAATATGGTAAAAAAACTTGTCAGCATGGGTGCTGACCTGAATGAAAAAGTTTATTTTGATATCGATCAACAGACGCCAAATAGTTTAAGAATAAATATAGCTGGGATAGCCGCACTTTTTGGTAAAACTAATATTCTTAAGTACCTAAGGGAAATGAATGTAGATTTTTATTCAGAAAACTGCGTATCACCTTTGATACTATCGATTTTTAGCTTTAATTCTAAAACTTTTGACTTAATTTTAAGCTCAAACCCTCAACTTGAACTTCGATACGGAACTAAACAATTTAGCTTTGGTCCAAATACAACTTTTGAAAAAACGGATACGGCAGCGTCTGTTGTCGCAAGATATCTATATGGTAGTGATGATATTACAGATGGAAGTAAATTTCTAGCTTCAGCGCTGATTAAACTTGCCAAGGCTGGTGCGAATCTTCAAGTAGCAGAAGGCGTTGGATATATACTGATTGAACATCGTAGTGATTTTACCAATAATATTCTTAAAAATTTAGTGCACGCAGGCTTGTTAGATATCAATGCAATGTCAGAAAGAGGAAATGTCGTCATGCAAACTAGATTTTGGGAACCTTTTTTAGTAACTGAACTAGGTGCCAATATTAATAAAGTCGGAGCCAATACAGTTGGAGCTGCAGTTGTAGATATAGGAACACACGATGTAGAAAGCATGGGCCTCCAATTTAAATTGGGGCTGGATTTAAATCAAAAAGTGCGCTGCAAGGTTTCGATACAGCAACCTATGGGACCTATGGATATGTATTCGTATGACTGCGATAATAGCTATCCAGAAATTAGTTTACTTGAGTACGCAATAGCTGTACGCGACTGGTTGATTTATGTGGATAAACGTAGCGTCGACTATGCTACAGAGCCACTTAGAAACGCAGAAAAAATAGTCAATTTTTTAAGACTAAACACAAATGTAAGTACCCATAATTAAATATACATTAGTAATAAAAAGGACTCATATGAAAACAATAAATTTACTCCTAACACTTGTCATCACAATGTCTACAACCCTAGCCTCTGCTAAACACGGAGGCCAAGGTAATGGTGGAAACGCCGCTTCTTCCGTTGGCGGTGGAGCTTGCCATACTGAAAATATTTTTCCACATGCAAGACCTGATATCGCGCCTTTTTATAAGATCACTTGTGATTTTAAAGAGTTTTTATATTTAGCTTCAAAAGGTGAACACTGTATAGAAAACGCAACTGCACGAGTGATCTATTTAGATAACTGCTCACCAGCGCCAGGCATGAATTCAACTATCAGCTATGAAATTGCTTTGACGACTTATTTTCCTGGACGTCATTGTTGGTCTGAAGAAGATCATTCCGCTTACATTGACAATTTAGGATTTAAAGAATTAGCCATTGGAACTCGTGTTGAACTGACTGTCGGTCAAATTGGCGGCGGAGTTGTCGGCTATACTGGCGGAGGTACTGATGAAGACGTCCACGCAATCAACATAATTGGTGGAAAATCCGGATGCACAACTAATCATGAAACTAATGGAAAACAAATGACTGGGATTCGACCACATATTCTTTCACTTGTTGATGTTAATAATACTTGGCTAAGAGAAACCAACTAACTTTTTAAAAATTAAGGAGCTTATATGAAAATTTTAAATTTTAAAACTTTGTGTATTTTATATGTTGCCTTCACCTATTCCCAATTAACTTTTGCCAAAAAAGTGACACCCCCTGCTGATATGCCAAATCAGTATTATGATATTTATGCATTTTGTAACTTAGAAAATAATCAAGGAACTAAGTTACTTGAAACAAAAAGCCCACTTATGGTTCGGGCCGAGTTCGTCATGGGTCACAATGGGCACAATGTTGATTTAAAGGTGATATTCGCAGAGCCACTTGCTCAGTTTCAAAATGAAATTCCTAACTTGGTCAAATTACAGATACAAATCACCGAGCAAAAAAAATTAATAATTAAAGTTACCGACATACTTGCAAACAAAGAAATGGATTTTAGTGGTGCTCTTAATTTAATGCCAACAGTGCATAGCCAAGGCTTACAATTTGAACCCGAATTCGAAAACCCTCATTTAAAGGGCTACTCGATCAACTGCGCTAGAAACTGAACTATCAAGAATTTCCAGGAACATTCGAGATTTCATGTTTTGCACAACAAGACTTATATTGGTGTTCGAAATTATCAGCA